>JAPKZK010000136.1 GCA_026393835.1 Candidatus Aminicenantota bacterium
CATGGGGCTTCTTGTCTGGATATCCGGCACCCACGAAATCAAATCCAACCGTGAGTCGGGGTATGGAAGATACGATATCATGATTATTCCCAGGGACATCTCCAAAACCGGTTACGTCATCGAATTCAAAACCGTGGATACAGATGAGAAAGAAACAGAGGATATGGCCATTACAGCAGCGCTCAACCAGATCGAAGAAAAAAAATACGAAACCGAATTGATCGCAAGAGGGATCCAAAATCGTAAAAAACTGGCGATCGTCTTCAATGGCAAAGAGGTTCATGTAAAGCAGGGCTAGGTTAGCTATAAAGTCCGAAGGACTCCGCTTCCATTTATCATTTATTTATCGTTTATAATTTATAATTTTTACAGAGCAAGGTGCGAGTCTTGACCGCTCTTCAAGTAAAATTACGGGACAGGCCAATTTTTTCCCTCAAAATTAACATTCTTTCCGAGTCCGTCCGTGGCCTTTTTTTGTTTTGAATTTTGAGTTTTTGAATTTTGGATTTGTTTCGGATTTCGAATTTCGGATTTCGCATTTCGTGCTTTCTTTAGCAATACCACATTCCAGGAGGTCTGGGGGCCGCTAGAAAATCAGTGTAAGGACCTTATATAATAAAGCGGAACATAAAGCCGCCATGGGAATGGTCAACGCCCAGCCCCAGATGATATTAAGGGTAACCTCCCATTTCACGGCCGAAATATTCCATGCCGCCCCGACCCCGGTCACGGCCCCGGTGATAACATGAGTGGTAGACACGGGGATGCCCAGATGGGTCGAAAAGAAAATGCTGGCGGCGCTGGCGGTTTCCGCGCAAAAGCCGTCGATGGGCCTTAACTTACAAATTCTCTGTCCCATGGTTTTAACGATGCGCCAACCGCCTGAAAGGGTCCCCATGGCAATTGCCGTATGGGCGCTCAAGACAACCCAGAGGGGGATTTCGAAACTCTTCAGCATACCGGCGGAAAACAATAGACTGGTAATGATGCCCATGGTTTTCTGGGCGTCGTTGCCGCCGTGCCCCAGGCTGTACAAAGCGGCGGAAACTAACTGCATCCTCCTGGACCAAACATTGATCACCGGCAGCGGTTTTTTGTGCACCAACCAGACGGTAAAGGTCATGAGCAGGAGACCGAGAACCATGCCTAATAGGGGCGCCAGGACAATGAAGAGCAGGATCTTCATCCAGCCGTTGACTATTACTACACCGAAACCGGACTTGGCCACCGCGGCGCCCAGGTAGCCCCCCATTAAAGCGTGGGAAGAACTGGAAGGCAACCCCCAATACCAGGTCGCCAGGTTCCATATTATGGCGCCCAGCAGGCCGGTGAAAATAACCATGGGATTGACTATCGAAATATCGATTAACCCCTGGCCGATGGTTTTGGCGACGTCCGTGCCGAATATAAGAAAGGCTGCGAAATTAAAAAAAGCGGCCCAGACCACAGCTTTCCTGGGAGTTAAAACCTTGGTGGAGACGATTGTGGCGATGGAATTGGCGGCGTCATGCATACCGTTGGTATAATCGAAAACCAGGGCAACAAATATGATAAATATGATAAATAGAAAACTTCCATCCATTAGCGATCACTCCTTTTCAATAACCTGTAATCACGTGTTTTCAAGTACGATGCCTTCGGTGATATTGCCGACATCATCGCAGCGGTCAGTGCCTTTTTCGATATAATCCAGGATATCTTTCCACTTGATCAATTCAAACACATTCTTTTCGTCCTCGAATAGGCGGGCCAGTATACTGCGCCGGATCAAATCCGCTTCACTTTCCAGGTGCTTGATATCAACGGTAAGCTGGATGATACGGTCGGATTTTTTCATATTGCGCAAGAGCCCGATCATCTCCTTAATCAACTTTGTGCTGTCCAGGAGTACCCTGACCAGGTCCATCCCGCCCTCGGGCACTTCTTTGGGTTGATACAACCTGATCCTGGAAGCGGCCCCTTCGGTGAGGTCGAGAATATCGTCAAGCCGGTTGACCAGGTGAAAAATATCTTCACGATCGATCGGCGTCACAAATGTTTTATGAAGGTATGACATGACCTGGTGGACGTACTTGTCGGTTTCACTTTCAATGGTTTTCAATTGAACGGCAGGTTCGTCGAAATCCGATCCTTTCTCCAGCATCCGGACCAGGATTTGCGCCCCTTCCACCAGGTTTATACACATCTTGTCAAACATATCGAATATATAATTGTCTTTCGGTAACAGGGAGCTAAAAAACATGATGAGACTCCTTAATCTTAACCCTTTTAGATTTTTTTAAAGATAATAATATCACACATCCGGTAAAGAAGTCAAAAAAATTAAAAATTCCGCACCAGGGACTTTAAATTAAAATATAGCGGATTAAAATGATACCCGCCATTTACCATCTCATTAATGGCGTCCTCTACTTTCCATTCCTGGACTTTGATCCTGTATAACGCCACGGCTGTTCCCGTTCGGTCGGCGCCGCGCCGGCAATGAACAAAAACCGGGCAATTGGCCGGGTCTGAAACGATCTCAAGAAAACGGGCAAATTTCTTTTTCCTGGGAAAAATGGAACTAATGGGGATATGATAATAGTTGATCCCGGAACCTGTCATCATTTTCTCATCGAGGTTCGAATTCCTCAGGTTCACGATGGTCTTGACGCCCAATTTTTTTAATTCCTCGACGCCGGTGGGTTTCGGTTGCGCCCCGCGGTAAAGATCGTCCGACACTTTATATAAATTGGAAAGTCCTTCCCGTTCCAGGGGAACAGCCCAATTGGCCGGCCGGGATTCTTGCGCCCCCGCTAAAGGTTTACTCGCCTCCTGGCTGCAATATAAGAGGAGAATGAAGCTGACGACGGTAAATAAAATAATCTTATTCCTGTACTTCACATATAACTCCTATTGGTGTAAATTGGTGTAAATTCGTGTAATTCGTGGGCCTTCTTCTTTTCATTCGGGTTAATACACTTCGAACCGGGATTGCCCGACTTTTTGTCCTTCCAGGTAAATGGTAATGGTATACGTACCGGGCGCCCATTTAGCCGGTTCGGACCAGCCCATGCCCTGCCAATACAAACCGGTACGGGACCCTTTTTCCGGGGTGACGGAACCTTTTAATTCCTGGGTAAACGCAGCGCCGCTGTAACGGATCGTTATCTCGCTTTTACTTTCGGCGACGCCATATAATTTATTATCATAACCGATCTCCGTATAAATATACCGGGCTTCCTGCCGCGAGAACCGGGTCCCATACACACGCTGCTCCATCGGCGGCGCCTTGGGACCGAACTGGAAAAATTTAATCTCCCGGACATTCAACTTTATCCGGGTTTCCTTTAAAATCTTTTCTTTTAAAAACAGGACCCGCGTGTTGGCCTCCCGGATGCGCCGGCCGGTAGGATTCTTAGCGATATAATCTTCGTAAGCGATAAAAGTGTCGGCTTTGGTCGCCAATTCAAAAGCCGTGTCGTCTTTGATCCGTTCTTCCAATGTGATGGTTTCTTTCAAGCGTTCGTACTTTTCCCCGGCTTCTTCGGCATGCAGCCCTTTGGGATAGTCCTTGAGATATTTTTCATAGGAATAGACGGTATTCATGCCCTTTGCCCGCTGAAACGCCTGGTCGTCCTGCTGCCGGAGTTTTTTCTGTTGTTCGGCATCCTCCCGGTTTTTTTCCGCGGCTTCGGCTTTTTTCTTCTCCTTCTCTTTTAAAATATCGGCCAGTTGTTTTACCCGGTCTTCCAGGGTTTTTACCTCCGGGGTGTCCTCGATGCCCCGGGCTTTGGAAAGGTTCTCCAGGGCTTTTTCATATTCGTTGTTTTTTAGATATTCTTCGGCCAGGATAAAATACCGTTTGTAATTTTCATCGATTTCAGCGGGTTTCGATTTCCCGGCAACACCGGCTGCGCCGGTTGGCTTTGCCGCGGGTTGGTCTTTTGGCGCCGCGGCGGCGGTTGAAGGGGGCGGCGAAATATGTTTGGTTTGGTCCTGGAAAAAAAGAAAATAGATGGCCATCAATATGAAAGGAATGGCGATCAAGGAGACCACCAATGGTCCTTTGGTTCGTTTAAGGGGGTGGTGGGATTGAAGGTCGTAAGTATCGTGGGCCTGGGAAGAGGAGGAGGCGGCGGAGTAGGAGGGGACGTCGCGGGCGTCAGGGGCGGGGATAGGCGTGGGGCCGGTTATTACGCGGGAATCTTCCAGTAAAGTAGCGGGTGGGGAGGTTTTATCGAAAAACCAGGCCTCGCCTTTTGTTCCTTTGATGGTGTCTAAGCGGCTGTCCGGGCTAAACGTATCCAGCAGTTGGATGAATTCCGCCGCGCTTTGAACTCTTTCGCGTTTGTCTTTGGCCATTGCCCGCGTAATAATGGTTTGATGCCGGCTTAACTCCAGCGGCAGCATTGGGACGGGGGCCTGGACATGCTTTAACAATACGCCGGCGGCGCTGTCGGCCCGGTAAGGCACGTCGCCGGTGAGTATTTCATATAAAACGATTCCCAGGCTGTAAATATCGCTCAAGCCGTCGATGGGCTCGCCCTTGCATTGTTCGGGGCTCATATAATGGGGGGTCCCGATGATCATGCCGGTGGTGGTCAAGCGGGCGCTGGAGTCCAATGCCCTGGCGATGCCGAAATCGGCTAAAACGGGTGTACCGTCTTTGCGAAAAAGGATATTGTCGGGTTTGATATCGCGGTGGATCACGCTTCCGCGGTGGGCAAAATCCAGCGCGACGGCGATCTGTCGTATGATTTTAAAGGCTTCCAGGGGAATAAGCCGGCTGTCCGGTTTGAATTTCACACGCTCTACCAGGCTCTCATGCAGTCGTTCCATAACGATAAAGCAATGGTTGTCCACCTGGCCGACATCGTGGATAGTAATGATATTGGGATGGTTTAATTGGGAGGCGGTGCGGGCTTCGTTGAGAAAGCGCTGGAGGTACTGGATATCCTTGAACATCTCCGGCTCCAGTATCTTGATAGCGACTTCCCGCTCCAGTTTCTCCTGGACGCCCAGGTACACGGTGGCCATGCCTCCTTGCCCAAGGATTCTTTCTATGCGGTAACCGGGAATTTGCGGTATTTCTCTCATTATTTTCCTGGCAAATTATTTTTTAATAAAGTTTAAATAGTATACCATTCTTTGGATAATCATTTCACCGAACGGACAGGGCGAACAAATGAGTCGTAATCGATATCCACGGGATTAAAATCGCCGCCGAAAATATCCACGGCCCAGGCCCGATTTTGATCGTACATATCGGCGGTCCAGGTGTGATTTTGATCTTTGGAAAAGAGGGGATCGATATACAGGGCATCCCGGTTTTCCTGGCTTTCCATTAGAGAGGCCGCCTCTTCCAGGGTGGGCAGGCGCCAATCGGAAAAACCGGCATATTTCCGCCGGTTTAATTCTTCGATCCAGGGCTGGACTTTTTCATACTTCATGTATTGCTCTGAACCGCCCTGGAGCCACATCAACCCGGCGGCGTAATCCATTATGACTTTTTGGTTGTTAATGGTTTGCAATTCATAATGGTTGAGAAAGTCCCCGGTACTATTATAATATTTTTCAAAGAACCCCCGTTTTTTCACCATGGCTCTCACGGCGGCTTTATCCAGGGTCTGCGGCGTGGAACGAAGCGTCACGCCGGCTGCCGCCCATTTTCTTATCTTTTCACTGTGTTTTCTCTCCAGTTCGTTGAGTTCTGTCATTTTTTCGCGGGCCGGCGCGGCATGAAGGCCCGATGGGTATTTGCTTAAATAGTCTTCCAGGGCGGCGGCGCCGCCGGTTTTTAGGGCCTTTTGAAAAACGATATCATCTTGTTTTTCCGTAATTTTTTCCTGGATTTGGCGTTTCAGTGTTTCCACTTCCGGGGTGGGTTTGATTTTTTCCGCTTCGGTTATGTGCTGCAGTGCTTTTTCATAGTCCCCCATCTCAAAAACCCGTTGGGCTTGTTTTAATTTACGGGTATATTGGATATCTTGCGAATCCCCGGCAATTTCTTGTCCCGGGATTGTTTCTTCGGGTTTCCCGGCGCCGGGTTGGGCTTTTGGTTTGAGGAAAACAACCGCCAATACGATAATAATAATGATTGCCGCGGCGGCCGGGATAAAGACCCGGGGATTTTGTAATTTTGAAAATAGTTCCTTTGCGGAGTCCATGCCCCCGGTATCCTTTGTAAGCATGGGTTCAAACGGATGGCGCGGCGCTCTTTCTCCCGGGGCAGGGTATAAGTCGCTATCCTGATCCTTGCTTTTTTGCTCTTCGATTTCTTTCCTGATTTCTTCCCCTAATTCAAGGTTTTCCGTTCTTGTTTCGGGATTTTTTTCCGCGGTTCCCGATGCCATTTCAATTTCTTGTCCGAATCCCGGGCCCATTTTAACGCGGATTTCGTCTTGCATGTCATCTTCTATCTTATTTTCTATCTCAGTTTCTATCTCATCTTCTTTCTCATCTTCTATCTTATCTTCTATCTTATCTTCTATTTCATCGCCGGCCGTTTCTATCATGAGTTCCGGCATGAGGTCTTCGTTTAATTCCTCGATCAGCAGGATCAATTCGGCGCTGCCCTGGGCCCGCTCATCTTTTGTTTTGGCCAGCAACCTGTCCAGCAGCGGCTGTAAAATGGATAAATGCCCGGGCAGTTGGGGAATGGGCGCAGTTTTATGCAGGTTTTCCATGGCAGCCGGGTCCTCTGCGTCGTAAGGGACATGGCCGGTTAGCATTTCAAACAGTGTGACGCCCAGGCTGTAAAAATCGCCGCTGTTGCCCTGGCTTTCATTGAGTATTGCTTCAGGGCTGGTATAGTGGATATCTTTTAAAGTAAGGCCTTTTTCATCCAGGGTTTTTGAAATGGCCGCCACTTGCTGCATGCAGAAGTCCGTGATGACCGGTGTGATGAAGCCGGCTTCATCCCTGAAGAAGATATTCTCCGGCCGGATATCCCTGTGAATGATTTCTTCCTGGTAGGCGTAATCCAGTGCATCGAAGAGTTGCCTGAAGATATCCATTATTTGCCTTATTTCTCCTTCAGTTATCTCGGCGTCCCTGGGTGCATCTCCTTCTCTCCCGGTTTCGAAACCGGAGGGGAAATCCCGGTTGGAGATTCTAGCCCTGAGGCACTCCTGGAAGTACTCCATTACAAAGTAATAACAGTTCGTGGTTTCTCCGACATCGAGTATTTTAGCGATATTAGGATGATCCAGTTTAGCGGCCTTTCGGGCTTCGAAAAGAAAGAGTTTGGCGAATTCTTCGTCTTCCGTCCTGGCCAGTTGGGGGAGTAATACTTTTATAACTACTTTTTGTTCCGTCTCTTCTTTTATAGCCAGGTAGGCGTCGGCAAGCCGACCCTGGCCGAGTTTTTTTTCTATCCTATAACCCGGTATTCCAGGAAATGCGTCCACGGTTCCTAACTCCTTTTGCAAATTTATAATTTACAATACTATACTATATTTTTTGCCTACAAAAGTCAAGTTTTCATTTTATGGTAAGCCAATGTTTTCAAAAAAGTTTGGTTCCACTACAAAAAAGTTTTTGCGGGGGTAGGGGGGTAGGATGAAGAGTGATGAATGATGAATGATGAATGGTGAGGAATGAAAGGAAAATCGCGAAACATGAAACCCAAATATCGAAATCGTGTGTACAAACAAATTCAAATGACCAAAATTAAAATGACCAAAACAAAAATCGCCGCCAGCGGCGGACAATATGGGAAAAGAGTAGGCGCTTTCCGCTTGTCCCCTTCCGTCCCCTTTTTTTAAGTTGACAAAGTTCTTTAATGTGGTTACTATTACTGCCGGAGGATTCAATGAAGGGAACTTATTTTGATAGGATTGTAGTAGATCCCGAGATTATGGTTGGTAAACCTGTGTTTAAAGACACCCGGATTCCTGTCTATATTGTCCTTGACTTGATCGGAGACGGCATTTCCTACAATGAAATAATAAAAATGTACCCGGATTTGACGGCTGAAGATATAAATGCTTCGGTAAAATTCGCTTCTCTCATCCTGGATAGACGGGAATTCTATGAAACAGCCTGAATACCTTTTCGATGAAAATATCTCGATAATGGTCAAAGAATATTTCGAAGGTTTGAATTACTGCTCTTTCCTCTTGACGAAAATGTGTATTTGACGTATATTATATGGAGTACGTGATTGCGTATAGGAGGTTACCATTATGCAGAAGGGTCACTTGAATGTAAGTTTGGATCAAGATTTAATAGAATTTGCCAGGAGCTATGCCCAGTATCAGCGTATTACTGTCTCTGAGATTTTTTCCCAATTTATTTTAAACCTGAAGCGTGTAAAAGAAAATGAACCGACAGAAATCATACTAGCCGACCCGGATTTTCATGAAAGCCTTTTAAATACTATTTCAAAGGTCAGATCGGGCGCTGTTAAATGGCATACTTATGAAGAGGTTTTCGGTGAACATCCTATTCAGTGATGAGTTCCAGAAATCCCTGGGAAAATATGGTTCTTTAAAGAAAAGTATAAAAAGCAAAGTCGATATGATCGTTGAACACCCGGTTACATTGGGGGAACCATTAAAAGGGAATCTAAGAGGGTATTATAGTTGTCCGGTTCGAAAGAATTTCCTTATCATTTTTTTGTACTGCAAAGTATGTCGCAAAAAGGGTGATAGCCAGGTTGTACTATGCGATGATTGCCGTGATTGCGAAGAGGAGACGATTAAGTTTATCGCTTTGGGACCGCACGATAAGGCATATGGAAAGAATTGATGACCTGGTAAGAGGGAAAATTTTCTCGAATCGCAGTAAAGCCTGTTCCTTACCAATGGGAATTTCCTGGATTTATGAGGGAACTATTCGGGGCATTGAGGAACCTTCAGCGGTAGTTGGGAAAATTACCGGGGTCATAAAAAAATTTCAAGGAGCCGGGCTACGCATAATCTATTGCCAGTTGATTTATGTTTTCACTGATTTCATCAACCGTTTGCTTTAATTCATTGCCCATTTTTTTGTACTCATCCGGGTAGGTATCTTTCATCAATACCATTAAGGCATAATAGATAGGCTTGTATCTATCCCGGATGTAGAATTTATTTTCCTGGAAAAGCTTCAAGACATAATGGTACTGTTTTTTGGCCAGAAGCAGCAGCAGGATTTTCGGGGTTTTATCATCGTTTCGGATTCCGTCTCTTTCTATAAATATGTTGAATACATGAAGGGCTTCTTCGAGTTCATTATTCCACAAGAGAACCAGCATATAAAATCCGGCGGAATCAGCATCTTTCTCTGAATTGAATATTCTTTTAGCCAATTCCAGGGCTTCCACCTTGTTCTTTTCCCGGCTATTTCCTTCTTTTAGGGCTTCGATATGCAGCATTGTTTCTTGGACCAGGTTCTTTTTACTGCACCAACTTTCCAGGAAACGTGCCAGCCATAAAACCTTTTGCCGCTCCCGGTTTCTCCCGTTTCGCATCAGGTACCAGGTGTTGAAAAACCGTTCACTGATCTGGTAAAGATTGTTCTTGGTTGAAGTTGAAATTTTTGTAATAATCCTATTTTTTTCCAGTTCATTTAACTGGGCGGAAACCGATTTACCGGGGATACGGGTTTTTTTTGAAATTTCTTTAACGCCGATGGCGTCCCAGTTTAAAGCGATAACATCCACAATTTCCTGCTTTTGCGGCGGTAACCCCTCCATGCGGTTTTTAAAAAACGGTGTGACCCTATCCAGGATAATTTCAAGGTCTTGAAAAGCATTCTCATTTTCATAGTTCAATAATATTTCAAAAAGTAATACAATGATGCGTGGCATACCGTTGGTTAAACGCCTTAACGCTTCTACTCTGCCGGGATTATGCCGGATAATATGTTTTACCGTATCGACTTTATAGGTTTTCCCTAACTGGAAAAGCAATTCCGCTGTTTCCTTTTCATCCAGGCCTTCCAGGTGAAATACTTTGAAGAACTCGAAGAAAGGTTCCGAATAATCGTATTGAAATCCTAATTCTACTGCCGAAGCGCCGATAATCCTGATATCGCTGCATTGGATCAATACTTCCCGCAGCCGCTGCCGTTCCTTTTTGCAGAATTTACCCAACATATCGCCAAAGTTATCGATAAAAAGAACCAGTTTTTTTCCTTTTTCCCTCAACCGTTTTTTTAGAACTTCATAACACTTCTCCTCATAATCCTCATCTTCCAGGTGTGCTTGCATTTCTTTGGAGAGACCGACAAACAGCATTTCATATTTTTCTTCCAGGTAAAGGGCAATCTCTTCCCAGAATTTGTAAAGGGTGCGTATCCCGTATTGTTCTTCATCAAAAATAACAGGTATTAGGAATCGAGTTAATTCGTTGTCTTCATTGATTGCATAGAAGAGCCGGAGAAGGAGTGTGGTTTTCCCGCTTCCCCGCTGTCCCTGGATAATAAAATGCTGGGGCGGTTTTTGCATTTGATCCGCCTTTATGACAGCGAAAATCATTTGAAATTCCTTCACCCGTACAACAAAATTAGCAATCAATTCTTCTCTTGCCTGGTTGGCAGGATTATAAATTCCCGGTAATACGGGCTTAGAAAGCGACATTTTCCCTGGCGGGTTGTCCGATCGTTGTTTTAACTTAACAGCCATGTGATCTCTCCTCAAGCCCATGTGCGGCCAGTTTTTTAAAAAGGTTTAGATACATTTATGCTCCTCCTTGGCTAGATTTTCAGGTAGTAATTATAGTTGACAATAAATATCTTGTCAACTTTTTTGACAATATATTTATTGTCAAAATGCCGGCAAGGTATGAATAAAATTGTCGGTTACTTCAAACATATTTGTCCCCTGGTGTTTCTTTGTGCCTTGATATGGAGTGCCCTGGTGGCTATTTTTATTCAGGCCGCCAGTTCCGCTTTACTATTGAAATCAAATATGGTTTCGGTTAAAATATAGAATCGTAAAATACTACAACCCCGGCAGCGGGTACAGGAGGACATGATTGATGACTACCGCGGTGAGAGGTCTTAACGCATGACTCAACAGGTATTTATTTCCTATGCCAAAGAGGATGAAGCGATTGCCGACAAGATTTATGTTGCATTGAAAGCCAAAGAGATACCTTGCTGGGTTGCTCACCGGGATATTGCCGCGGGTCAAAATTGGTTGGGGGAGATCATCAAAGCCATCTCCAATTCACGGGTAATGATCGTGGTGCTTTCCAAACATACCCAGAGATCCTATTTTGTCGAGAATGAGATTATAGAAGCGCAGAAGCAGAATTTGACCATTATTCCCTTTTGCATTGAAAAGGAATCTCCTACCAGTAAATTGAATTTGCTGTTGAACAACTGCCAATGGATAGATGCCTATCGTCATCCCTGGGATAAAGCCCTGGAACAGTTGATAGAAAGCTTACAAAAGCCCCTGGGGATAGAATTGAGAAAACCCTATAAAAAAGAAAAAAAGCCGTTTGAGATGAATATACTGCCTGATTTCATCAAGGACTTTCAATCGAAAGGCTGGGATGTTAAAAAGAATGATAATGATTCCTGGGAAGCGTTTTATAAAACTTACGACCTCACCATGATCTATATCCCACCGGGAAAATTTATGATGGGCTCGAATGATGGGCATGATCATGAAAAACCACCTCATGAAGTGGGCCTGGATGGTTACTGGATAGGCAAATATGAGGTAACCTTTGCTCAATATGATCGATATTGTGAAGCGACTGGGGGAAAAAACCGTATGATAAAGGCTGGGGCAGAGAAAACCAGCCGGTCATTAATGTCTCCTGGGATGAGGCAGTGGTTTACTGTCAATGGTTATCCCAGAAAACCGGGCTGAAATTCGACTTACCTACAGAAGCCCAGTGGGAGAAAGCCGCGCGTGGCACAGGGGGCCTTATTTATCCCTGGGGCAATGATTTCGACCAAAATAAGTGTAATTCGTCTGAAGGTAGGTTGAATAAAACCGTGCCGGTGGACACATTTCCTTTAGGAAAGAGCCCCTATGGGTGTATGGATATGAGCGGTAACGTGTGGGAATGGAGTTACGATCGGTATGATAAGGATTATTATAAAAATAGCCCTAAAATGAATCCGCTTGGGCCTACATCTTCATACATCTTGGAGCGAGTGCTGCGCGGCGGCAGTTGGGTTAGCGACGCTTTTTCCTGCCGGGCGGCCTGCCGCCGCTGCAATCCTCACGCCAGCCGTGTCGCCGAATACACCACCGCCCGCGCCGGCCTTGTCGGTTTTCGCCTTATGATGATAATATAATCTCTTTCCATGAAAGGAAATAGAATAATGAATGATGAAAGATGAAAGGGGAATCGCGAAACATGAAACCCGAATATCGAAATCGCGTGTATAAAATCAAATCCAAATGACCAAAATTAAAATGAACGAAACTGGTTGGTGAGTGGTGAGTGGTGATTGGGGGCAAAAATTTTCTCTTTATACCTTGAGGGAAGGAAATTGACCTGTCCCCTTCCGCTACCCTTTTCAATCGATGCCTTCCGATGCAGATCGGGAATTTTAAAAGAAAATAGACAAAAAATCTTGTTTTATGATACAATTATACCAGGAGGTTTTTATGAGTGTGATAACGCTGAATATAAAAAACGATCAAAAAGGTAAATATCTCCTTGATTTTTTAAGGCAGATAGATTTCCTGGAAATAGAGGAACGATCGGAAATAACAGGCATTCAAAAGGAAGAGGGGGATGATAATGAGACGCTGGAAGAAGTTCTTCTAAGCGCTCCTGTTCTAAGCGAAGAGGAGATTCGAAATATTGAAAACATCGGCAAGGAGTTCAACAATTGGAAGATAGGCGAATTTTAGTTGACACCTCTATCTTGATTGACTTTTTCAGGAAAAAGGATAAAAGGAAAAGCTTATTGCAAGTTTTATTTATAAAAGCCTAAAATCGAAAAATCAAATCATTGAATTTCGAGATATATTTATTGCCGCGACAGCCATTGCCAATGACCTGCCGGTGATAACATTAAATATGAGTCATTTCGAGCGAATTGAGAACTTAAAAGTGTGGTCCTTTTGAGGGAGTATATTGTTCATTATTCCTTTTCGTTTGCAATGAAAACAGAGGGCTTTCCCGGCGCTCTGGTGGCTATTTTTATTCAGGCCCGCCAATTCCGCTTTACTATTGCAATCAAATATGGTTTCAGTTAAAATATGGAATCGCAAAAAAATAAAAATCCGGCGGCGAATACAGGAGGATATGATCGATGGCTATAGAAGAGAAAGGCCCTGAAGTATTGGCTCAACAGGTGTTTATCTCTTATTCCAACGAGAATGAAAACGATCGCCAGGTTGCCGATAAGATATATGATGCATTGAAAGCCAGGGGGATTCCTTGTTGGGTGGCTCACCGGGATATTGCCGCGGGTAAAAAATGGCCGACTGAGATCAGTAAAGCCATTTCTAACTCAAGGATAATGATCGTGGTGCTTTCCGAACATACGCAAAAATCCAGTTATGTCGAAATGGAGGTTACTCAAGCGGCAGAGGAAAAACTGACCATTATTCCCTTTTGCATTGGAAAGGTATCTCTCTCAGCCGGTGGATTGAAGCTGCTGTTAGGAAACTGCCAATGGATAAACGCCTATCCAAATCTCCAGGATAAGGACCTGGATCGGTTGGTTGAGACCTTACAAAGTTACCTGGGAATAGAACCGAGAGAAACCTTTAAAAAAGAGGAAAAGCCGATTGAAGTGAAAAAAGAATCACCTGGGAATAGGAATGAAGGCAATACAAAGAAATCTCACCGGCTAAAACGGATTTTAGTGACCGCTTCAATCATTATTGCAATCATCGTGGTATTTATTTATATAAGCCAATGGACTCATAATCAGGAATCCCCCACGGACCCTGATTTTATCAAAAATTTGAAATCAAAAGGCTGGAAAGTTAATAAGAATGAGAATAATTACTGGGAAGCGGTTTATAAAAACGAAGACATCATTATGGTTTATATCCCACTGGGAAAATTTTTAAAGGAAGATGGTGAATATGATAATAAAAAACTATTTCGTGAAGTGGACCTGGCTGGTTACTGGATGGGCAAATATGAGGTAACCTTTGCCCAATACGATCGATATTACGGGGAGACTAGAAAAAAGAAACCGGATGATGAAGGCTGGGGCAGGGAAAAACTGCCGGTCATTAATGTCTCCTGGGATGACGCAGTGGCCTACTGCGATTGGGTATCCCAAAAAACCGAGCTAACATTCCAATTGCCCACGGAAGAACAGTGGGAAAAAGCAGCGTGCGGTACCGGGGGCCTTATTTATCCCTGGGGCAATGATTTTGATAAAAATAAATGTAATTCGTTTGAAAGCGGGTTGAATCAAACCGTACCGGTGGGCAAATATCTTTCGGGAAAGAGCCCGTATGGAATTATGGATATGGCCGGTAATGTGTGGGAGTGGTGTTCCGATCGGTTTTATGATATGTATTATAAGGAACATCAATCGCACGGGTCTACAGACGGCTTTTATAGGGTGATACGTGGCGGCAGTTGGATTAACAAGGCAAATGACTGCCGGGCAGTCTCACACTTCCACCCTAGCCCCGCCGACTGCTACGATAATTTTGGCTTTCGCCTTATGATGTTATTATAACCCTTGTGCGGGGAAATAAATAAGACCTAGTTTCTTAGTGAAAATCATTTTATTGCATTTATTTAACTGCTGTTTCACCTTTTCGATCTATTAATAAGTAAAAAATTTGTTTTTTTCTTGACAATAAGACTCTTTTATATTATATTTTAGTCAAATGTACTTTAAATTTAATGAATACATAGATAAGTATATTCAAAGCGCTGCTGGGGCCGCTGAGGCCGATCAGAATGTAGCCCGGCATTTGAAAGCGATTATTCCCCAAACAACTCACCTGGATATCCGCTTCTTAGAGGAATAGGGAGGAAAGGATGGCATTATCTAAGCAAGAAACCATCGACAAAATGTTATCTTTTAATTATAAAGAGTCGGCTGACTGGATTCGATCGAGACTTCATGGGGACGACAAATATTTTCCTGTCTTCGAGGGGTATGAATCCAATCTCAGTAAGTTCCTGGCCGAAGCTTTCTACAATATAAAGGAGGAAAGATTCAGGAATAACTTTCTTGAAATCATGGATGATCTTACGACCGAACTATGGAGTTTTACAAAAAACGACGATTATATCAAGGAAAACCAGGAGTATATTTATGAATTGCTTTCTCTATGCGGTCGTATCGGGGAGTTTAAACGCAAAAGCATGCTGTATCGTATTGCCCTTTCCGGTAAATTAAAAGGGTTTTATGCATTTGACAAGGATTTACACCTGATGCTTTTAAGGGCGCTTGCTTCTTACAGTGTGGCCGGGGATTGTGAATTTTGGATTGACCGGATGAAGGATGATTCTAATAAGTATTATGCCAATGCGGCGTTTTATGCTTTATTGAACGGAAAATATGACCCGGATGTTCTTTTTGATCATATGGATATTTTTATCGACCGTTTCCAGGGAGAAATCGATCTTGTCCTTGGTATTAAAGCACTGATGAATGATTATGATCCCAGGGAGATTATTAAACGGTTTAAAGGGATCGATGACAGGTTAAATCCGGCCCAAAAAGAGGCCGTGAATAATGCTTTTTCAGAAATGAAATACAGCAAACCGTATAGGATATCCTTGAAAATCGATAGGGATAGGGAAAGTGGATAAAAATGAAATCGATGTTTTTTTGGCTGTCCGGGAAGCGGTGAGCCGCGAGGGGTGCGATGCGATTATTATAGCGGAAAAAGGTTTTACAAAGAACGCCGTTAAGCTGGCATCGGAAAAGGGAATTATATTAAAAACCCTGGAGGAATTGGAAAGGATTTCTTAATAATAACCCTCTTGGTGTTTCTTTGTGCCTTGGTGGCTTTCGCCTTATGATGATAATATAACTCCTGTGTGGGAGAATAGAATGATGAATGATGAAGAATGAAAGGAAAATTCGAAATCCGAAATTCTAAATTCGAAAGTCCGCGGCGCGGACACGCCTTTAAAAATCCAAATGACCAAAATTAAAATGACCGAAACAAAAACCGCCGCCTCCGGCGAATTTCAAACTGTAAAGGGAAGGATGAGCCTGTAATAAAATCACTCATTCCTTCCTTCAACCGGGGGATTTGTCATTTCCCTCGAGGGGTTGGTCATTTCCCTCGAGGGAATTGTGATTCCCCTTGAGGGTTTGGTCATTTCCCTCGAGGGAATTGTGATTCCCCTCGGTGGTTTTGTCATTCCCCTTAAGGGAATTGTCATTTCCCTTGAGGGTTTTGTCATTCCCCTTAAGGGTTTTGTCATTCCCCTTAAGGGAATTGTCATTTCCCCCGGTAGATTTGTCAATCTTGAGGTACGGGTTCCGTCCGTCTTTCAAAATATGCTTTGATCCCGTTATGAAAACTCTTCCCTTGCGGATAATACTTAGCCTCTGTCGGATCGAAATACAATATGTTCTGCCTAACCATATCTCTCAACAACTTCTCATCTCCAGGAGTAATCTCTTCTTGTGACAATTCATCGCTGTGGATAAACCTACCCAGCGGCGGCGAAATCTGTCTGTCCCCAGGTCATCTCTACCGGGATAAGGTTTTTTTTCTTCGCGGTCCTTCGCGTTCTTCGCGGCTATTTTCATAGTAAAAATTTTATAACTGCGTGACGGTAAATCCTTTTTCTTGCAATAGTTGAACAATACCCCTTTTTCCAACCATGTGCCCGGCCCCGACAATGACAAAATACTTTTTAGCGGATTTGAGATAGGAAATAATTTTTTCCACCATATTCTCATTCCGGACATCCAGTAATTTCTTATACATGGCTTCCAATTCGGGGTATTTATGAATGTTTTCGTTTATACTTTTTTCCGCTTGTTCAATGTCGCCGCAGGCCCAGGCCTTGACCAGGGTATCGATATCTTTCGCGGTTTGATCGGCCTCTATAATAGTGGACGCCAGGAATTTATCGTTTTCCTCTTTAGAGAAACTTTCGAACAGGTTGATCTGGAATTCCATTCCCTCCAGTTCCGCGATTTCTTTTTTGTCCGAGGCTTTTTCCAGGAAATATTTATCGACGCCCAGGTTGGGGTTGAAGCCCAGTTTTATAAGTTCCAGGCTGGAGATAGTCATGGCCACCATCCAGGGTTTGAATTTTTGGAAGCCCACGACATCCATGCCCAGGTCTTTGAGTCTTTTCTCCGCCATCCGGTAGGTCTTTTCGGAAAGATTTTTTATTAATGAGTCCTCGCCCTGGTACATGCCTTTTTGCAGGAGCATCATACCTTGTTTTGCCAGGTTTTTGGCAGAGACATCGGCTTCCACCGCCAGCACGTCGGTTTGGGCAAAGGCGTCTTCGATGGCTTTTTTCAACGGGTAATGTTCTTCTTTTAAGAGGTGAATAGAGCCCAGAAGGTAGCTTTTGCCAGCGGTTCCTTCCACCTGCCATAGAAATGATTTCCCGGCGCTGTCGGCGTTTTCTTGACCGGGCATGGCGGCCAATGAGAGCCAGGTTATAACGAATATAACGAAAAACTTTTTCAATATCGGTTTCATGGGTAACCTCCGTATTTTAATCCCGATATTATACCACATCCGTGAAATGTGCGACTATTTCTCTTAAAATAAGCTTTTCATTGCATTATCCGTTGGCTTTTGATACAATAGGTGCGGAAGTGAAATATGACAAGGAGTCGAATATGAGACGATTTAATTCGTATGGCCCAATTAATACCAATGTGCACTATTACTCGCCCAGGAAAGAATTGATTGCCAGGGCATTCAATCGATTGGTGGGAGAGAACCCTTCGGAAGACGGCCATTACATCACCGTATGGGCGCCCCGGCAGACCGGCAAAACATGGGTCATGCAGGAAATCCTCTTTCAACTTAAAAAAGACCCCCGGTTCCATGTACTTAAAATCAACCTGGAAAGCCTTAAAGATAAAGATGATACCGGTGAAATTATTAACGTCATGGCGCGAAAAATAGGCGAAGGGCTGGGGAAAAAAATCCCACGAATCGATAACCAGGATCAATTTCAAGAAATATTTAAAAAAGACGTACTGGATAAACCCCTAATTCTTATACTGGACGAGTTCGATGCCCTTTCGGAAAAAGGTATAAATACCATAGTCAGCGCCTTTAGAAATATTTATATCAGCCGTTTGGATGAACGGGATAAATCCACGGAACAAAAAACTTACCTCCTTCATGCCCTGGCATTAATCGGGGTTCGAAGCGTCCTGGGCATCGAAAATGAGAAAGGCTCTCCATTTAATGTACAACGCAGCATCCATATTTCCAACCTCACTTTTGAAGAAGTCAAAGGGATGTTCCAATGGTATGAAAAGGAAAGCGGCCAGGAAATAGAACCGGCGGTGGTTGAAAAACTTTATAAGGAAACCGCCGGACAACCGGGTTTAACCTGCTGGCTGGGCGAATTGTTGACGGAAGGCTTCGAAGATTACCAGGTCGATAAAAACAGGCCCATTACCGTGAGAGATTTTGATATCATCTATGCCGCCGCCACATATGCGCTGCCCAATAACACTATATTAAATATCATCAGCAAGGCCAACCGGGAACCCAATAAAACATTTGTTTTCGATATGTTCCAGACCAATGAGAAATTGGAATTCAAGTTTGATAATAAAATCATAAATGCGTTATATATGAATGGCATTGCCGACAAAGAAGTTGTCGATCAAACCCAGTACTATATTAAATTTTCGTCCCCATTCGTGCAGAAACGTTTGTTTAATTATTTTTCCTATGAAATGTTCAGACAAATGGGTACACTGGTGGAACCGTTTGCAAGTCTTGACGAAGTGATTACCGATACGGATTTGAACATAAAAAACCTGCTGGGACTCTACCAGGAATACCTGGGAAAAAACAAAGATTGGTTATTTAAAGATGCGCCCCGACGGAACGATTTAAGGATATATGAAGCGGTTTATCATTTTAACATGTTTTCATACATGAATGAATTTTTAAGAGAAAAGGGGGGGCGTGTGGTCCCGGAATTTCCCACGGGGAATGGAAAAATTGATTTGTTAATCAAATACAAAGGAAAGCAATACGGGATCGAATTAAAAAGCTATAAGGATCAAACAGGTTTCAAGATGGCCTTGAAGCAGGCCGCGTTATACGGGAAGCGATTGCAATTGGGCGAGGTTTACCTGTCCGTATTTGTGCAATATATCGATGAAAAGAGCAGGGCGAAGTATGAGGTGGATTACCTGGATGAAGAAATGGGGGTAATGGTGAAGCCGGTATTTATTGCCACCGGGAATTAAAATTTGCGAGCGATCTTCCTTGAAACCTGTCTGTCCCCGGGTTCTCCCTATCACCTGGTAAACTTTTTCCTCAACCCTTCACCGATGAAATTGAACGCAATAATAATGAAGAAAAGCACTAAACCGGGGATAATTATTAAAGCCGGCCTGTCGAAGATATGATTCCTTCCCGCATCCACCAATTGCCCCAATGTAGGAACCAGCGGGCTCAAACCGATGCCCAGGAAATTTAAACCGGATTCGGCCAGGATAACGCCGGATATGCCCAGGGACGCCTGCACTACGATCAAAGGCAAGGTAATGGGCAGCAGGTGATGGAAAATAATCCTGGCAAAAGACGCATTGTAACTCCTGGCCGCCAGGATGAATTCTTTTTGTTTGTATTTTAAAACTTCTCCCCGCACTATCCTGGCATAACTCACCCACCCGCACAGGGTCAAGACCAGGATAAGAGTAACGATACCCTGCCGGAAAAAAGAAACCAGCGCAATGGCCAATAATATACCGGGAAAGGCCAGGACGATATCCACGATGCGCATAATAATCGTATCCATTAAACCGCCGGCCAGCCCGGAGATCATTCCCAGTAAAGTCCCGGAAAACGCGGAAAGTAAAACCACGGTAAAACCGATGAGTAAGGATATGCCCGCCCCGTACAGGATACAGGAAAGCAAATCCCGGCCCAGGTCATCCGTACCCAACAAGCGCCCCGCGCCGGGCGGCTGCGACCTTTCCTGGATTTTCATGCCGATGGATACTCCCCGGAAAATGGCAAAAAATAGCATCAGCAAAAGAATTAACCCCAATAGAACCGTCCCGATGCGCAGTTGAGTATTTCTCTTTTTATGTTTCTTTGATTTCATGCCTGATCCTGGGGTCAAGGAAAAAATAAGTTAAATCAACCAACAGGTTGATTATCAAATAAATGGAGGTGATAAATACGATCAATCCCTGGATCATGGGGTAGTCCCTGCGGTTGATGGAGGTGATCAACAGGACGCCGATGCCCTGCCATGAGAAAATAGTTTCAGTTACGATTGCCCCGGTAAGCAGCGCGCCCATTTGCAGGCCCAGCGTAGTAACAATGGGTATCATGGCGTTTTTTAGCAGGTGTTTGAAAAAAATTCTCGTTTCGCTTAAACCTTTGGCCCTGGCCAGCAGCACATAAGGTTTTTTCAATTCCATGCCGATGGAGACCCGTATGATCCGGGTAAGAAAAGCGCACATGGCTGTCCCCAGGGTAAGGGCCGGCAGGATGAGGTACTTAAATCCTTCGGAACCGGATACCGGCAGCAAGCCCAATTTCACGGAGAAAAGAATAATGAGCAGCGGACCCAGGAAAAAAGTGGGAATGGCCAATCCCGCGGAAGTGACAAAGGTGACGATGGTATCCACGGGTGTGTTTTCTTTAAAAGCGGCAGCCGCGCCCAAAGGAAAGGAGATCAGCAGCGCCAGTATCATGGCGGCGGCGGCTAAATAAAGAGTGTTGGGCAGGTGGGTTAAGATATTGCGGGACACGGGTTTATTATTGAAAATGGATTTCCCGAAACTGAGATTTAACAGGTTTTTATTATAAACCAGGTATTGTTGGCCGACGGGTTTATCCAGGTTCAATTCGCTTCTTATTCTCGCCATGTCTTCGGCGCTGGCGCCATCTCCCAGGATTCCCGCCGCCGGGTCCCCGGGGATAAAATGAAGAAAGAAAAATATCATGGTAGACACGGCAAACAACAAAAACACCAGCAAAAGAATACGTTTAGCAATATATTTTTTCATAAATAGCCTTCGGCGACCAGGGACCTTTTTGAAAAAAGGTCCCTGGACCCCCAAAAACTTTTGTTAAGCAAAGAGGGTGGGGCGCCGTCCCCTTATCGAGCGGCAAGGATTCCATCAAGAATATCCACCGCGTCCTCGATCAGCTTCGGACATTTAGAATCGAAGACCCCCTTTTTATTTGCCAGGGCCAGACCTTCGGGGATACTGATATCCACTCCCAGCAACTGTTTGCATTCGATAGAGCCGTTACGGTCCTTGAATTGTTTCACAAATTCTTTAACCAGGGTGCGGGTTTTTTGTTTCGCTTCGTCATCGTCCGGCCGGGTTCTGCCGTATTTAAGGCCGATGGCCATAATGGCGGCAATCACCGCGCCGCAGATACTGGCCATGCCGCCGATGCCGCCGCCAAACGCATCCGTGATCTTTAAAAAAAGCTCGCGGTCCAGACCCCATTGCTCCGCATACGTCGCAAAAACCGCCTGCGAGCAGCAAAACCCTTCTTTAAAAAGCGCAACTGAACGTTCTTTGTTATTCATTTTATAATTTAAACCACTCCTTTAAAATTTGCTCCCGTTTGTTGGGAAATGTCTTGTGGTAAAACTCATTGGTGGTGGGCGAATAAGTATAATCTTGACCCCACTCTGCCGCGTTATCAACAATCCGCTCGATGCCGTCCATCATATAAGAAAGTTCCCTATCCGTCGTCGTCGGGTGAAGCGAGAGGCGGACCCAACCCGGTTTCCTGGAAAGATCGCCCTTATCGATCCGGTCCGTAATGGCTTTGGATTGTTCCCGGGTAACATTCAACAGGAAATGACCGTATGTGCCGGCGCAGGCGCAGCCGCCCCGCACCTGGACGCCGAACCGGTCGCTTAACAATTTGACAAATAAGTTATAATGAATATCATCCGCATAAAAAGAGATGCAGCCCAGGCGGTGTTGCACATCCCCGGCCAGGATATTGAGGCGAGGTATCTTCCCCAGCCTTTCAAAAGCCATTTTTACCAATAGTTCTTCCCGTTTGCGAATATTTTCCACGCCCATTTGTTCTTTCAGTTCCATGGCCAGCGCCGCGCGGATAGCCTGGAGAAACCCCGGCGTGCCGCCGTCTTCGCGAACTTCGATATCGTCGATATACTTATATTCCCCCCAGGGGGTGGTCCAATCCACTGTCCCCCCACCCGGGGCGTCCGGCGCTTTGCGGTGGTACATGCCGGAATCGAAAATCACTACCCCCGAAGAACCCGGCCCACCCAGGAACTTATGGGGTGAGAAAAAGATGGCGTCCAATTTCTCCATGGGGTCCCCGGGGTGCATGTCCATGTCAACATAAGGGGCCGAAGCCGCAAAATCCACGAGACAGAGACCGCCGTATTCGTGCATTAACCGCGCCATTTCACGATAGGGGGCGATGATCCCCGTTACATTGGAACAGGCCGTAAAAGAACCGATTTTAAACGGCCGGTCTTTGTATTTTATTAATTGCTCCCTTAATTCTCCCGGGTCGATCAACAGGTCTTTACCCGGTTTCAATTGAACCACTTCGGCGTTGGTTTCGAACCAGGAGGTGTGGTTGGAATGATGTTCCATATGACTGATAAATACCACCGGCCGGTTTTCTTCCAGGATACATTGGCGATCCACCAGCGAGCTGCAGGTTTTCAATCCCAAAATGCGTTGGAATTTATTGATAACGCCGGTCATTCCGCTGCCGGCAGTGATGATAACATCATTGGGGCCGGCATTGACATACTTTTTTATCAACCGGTGGGCGTGGTGGTAAGCATAAGTCATGCGGGCGCCGGCCTCGCTGGTTTCCGTATGAGTGTTGGCCACAAAGGGGCCGAACCGGGTTCTCATTTTCTCTTCGATAGGGCCATATAAACGTCCACTGCCGATCCAGTCGGCGTACACCAACTGCTGCACCCCGTAAGGAGACTCATAGGATGCTTCGACGCCTATGGTATTTTTTCTAAAAGGCTCAAAATGCGTTTCAAGGGCTTCGTCTTCCATGGCAACTATTATATCATAATCATGACTTAAGCCAAAATTATAAAAAAGAACTTGCTTTCAACTGACGTTTTGTGATATATATAATATACCCAACCTTTGGAGGAAAAAATGAAAAAGGTTTTTTTACTGGTTTTAACAATGATCGTTATGGGGACTTTGGTATTTTCCCAGGATTACGATGTCAGGAAACTTAAATGGGGTATGACCTACGGAAAAGTAAAGGAAGTCGAAAAATTAGGCGATAGTTTTTTTAAAGAAGAAGAATTGTTGGGATTGAAGATGGAAGTAGTTTTCGGCTGCGGCTCCGGGGGATTGTATTCGGTGATTTATTCCACCATGAATGCAGAGTTTGCGGAACGAATTACCCCGGTATTAATCAAAAAATATGGCGAACCCATTACAGACCTGGATTACTCCTTTTTAATGGAAGCGAAAGATATCCTTAAGCGACATCCCAAAGCAGTGGTAGATATCCTGGAAAAGAACGATTATTCGGAGCTGGATTTAATCGAGGAATCCTATTCCGACGTGGATGATCGAAAAATAATCAAGGGCGGCCTGGCCAAGCGCATGGTCTGGAAATTCGGCAATACCGTGGTTTTGTTGCTGAATAACGTGACCGGCGGGGTGTTAAGTTACAGACCCAAAACCGCTTACGACGAAAGCAAGAAAAAATTCAATGGTTTACTGGTGGAATTAAAAAAACAGTTCAAAGATAACACTTCCGGCGGCGGCGATGTTTTTTAACCCGAAATAAAAAGCCCGTTCCTACGGGGCATTTGAGGAACAGGCAATGCCTGTTCCCTACCAATTTGCGCCCCGTGCATACCTTTTCGGATAGGCTCCAGCTAACTGCCGGTTCAATGTCCCTGTTGGAACCGGAGTCGGCGTGGGCGTAGGCGTGGGTGTGGGAATCGGCTCTGACGGCGTAACATGCACCTCTTTGATCGTTTCTTTCTCAATAAAACAGACCGGTTCGCTGTCATTTTCAAACGTTCCTACGCCGATAATTCTCTCATTTGTTTGCAGCAATCCCAGGAACCCATAAGTTTTTTCCATTTATAAGCGCGTCTGTATTGAAAATAGAGACGTCGTGGAAAGGATTATGCCCGGAAACATCAATAAAACATGGTACGGAACGAAAAGCACGGGATTTTTGACAAAAGCACGAGGTTTTAGTGAAAAAAACGCGGTTTTCAAAAAATGTCCGCAGTGTTGAATCCGCCTCAATGGATTTTTGTCTGATATCAGCGGTGTTTTGCCGGAAAAATTGGGTTTCTGTCAGATGATTGAGATTTTCAGCCAAAGGATCGGGATTTTTGTCCGATATTTTAGGCGCGGAGGCAAAAATTGACGCGCCGGTGAAAGAATTCCGGATAACGTTGAATGATTTCCGGATGATCCCGAAGAAAAACAGGGTTGCGCCTTTTTTCACTGGTTTGAGTCTATCTGAAAAGGTATTACGCAGGGAGCAAATTGGTAGGGAACAGGCATTGCCTGTTCCTTCAAATGCCCGTGGAAACAGGTTGTGGGTTATAAAAAAATTAAAGTGACCCCTTGACAGAACAGCGGAATCTGGTAGAATAGAGACATTTCTGCCTGTCCCCTACCGCACCAAAATGGAAAAAAACTTCTTAATGCGGCTGCTAATGTGGTCTCCGATAGGTTTTTCCGTCTGAAACCGCCCCGCCGGTACAAATCCCTAAAAAACTTTTGTTTAACAAATTCCCTGGGGTGTTGTGCCTGATGCTGTTAGGAGGTAAATCTTCCGATCCGGTCCTACAAATAGTAACCCCACGCAGTGGGACTGAGCCTGATGCTGTAAGGAGGGTTAAGCTTCCGGTACAGTCCTACAAACGAAACCCCACGCAGTGGGGTGGGGCAGCATGGGGGAAAAAATGGGGGGTATAAGTTTTTTTAACCACTTGACTTAATCCCTATTTTTTTATATACTCTTGACTTAAATATCTATAAAGGAGGGACTCGTGGATAGTCTCGAAGGAATTGACAGTAGGTTCAGACATGCGATACTTGCGGCAAAGCGGGCGAAACAACTGGTTGCCGGCGCCAGGAAAAAAGTGGATATTAGCGCCGAAAACCCGTTAACCATTGCCCTTGAAGAAATCAGGCAGGGGAAAATAAATTTTCACATCCTGGAAGAAGAAGCGGCGTGGGAGTTTCCCAAGGAGGAGGTGGAAGTGACGGAAGAAGATAAGGAAGATAAGGAAGATAAAGAAGATAAGGCAATAGATAGAGACTTGTTCTTTAGGCCAAACGTCAGCAGCAACTTCGAAGAAGATGAAGAAGAGGAAGAAGACGAAGATGAGGACGCCGATGAAGATGGGGATGAAGAAGATGATGACGATGAAGATGGCGACGATTATGGCGACGATTACGATGATGACGATGACGATGAAGAAGAAGGGATAATATATGATGGGGATGAGGAGGATGATTAGGAGTAACCCGTATTGAGGCGCTAACTCATTAATGCCTTAATGCCGACATCCCATCATGGCTATTATCGTCCGGTCTCCCAATTGGATTGGCGATTGTATCATGGGCCTCCCCGCCCTGCGCGCGCTAACGGACCATTTCCCCGGCGAAGATATCTACCTGGCGGTAAAGCACTACCTATCTGACGTCTATAAGAACCTGGAAGGGATCAAAGGCATCATTACCATCCCGGATCATGTGGGACTCAAAAATATCTTTCAAATCACCGCCCAAATAAAAAAATACCGTTTCGATTCAGGAATACTATTTACCAATTCTTTCCACTCCGCCCTACTGTTCAAACTGGCGGGCGTTAAGTTTTTAACCGGGTACAGCAAAGACTTGAGGGGATTCTTACTGGATAATAAAATCCAATTCCCCCGCGGCGCCCGGGACAAAGAGAAACATCATATCTATTTTTACCTGGACCTGGCAGCCCTTTTTATCAAAGAAAAAAAAGGCGCGGCGACAATAATAGCTAAACAGTATTCGGATGAATTGCCTGTTCCGCCGGCAGAGAAGGAAACCGCCCGGTCTTTGTTAATAGGACTGGGGATAAATCCATCAAGCAGGCTTATCGGCATCTCCCCTTCCGCCGCCTACGGATCCGCCAAGCAGTGGCCGCCGGAACGGTTCGGCCAATTGATAAACCGAATCGCAGCGGAAACCCCCGGCGCCCAAATCCTGCTGTTGGGCTCAGCCGGCGAAAGGGAACGGATTGACCGGATCATCCAATATGGCAATGCCCACGGCGAAAATAAAAAGGCAAACTTTCATAACCTGGCGGGAGTATTGAAACTGGGGGAGGCCATTGCCGCAATCTCTTTGTGTCATGTGTTTGTCAGCAACGATTCCGGGTTGATGCATGTGGCTTACAGTTTAAATGTGCCGCTGGCGGCGATTTTCGGTCCTACCCGGCCGCATAAGACAGGGCCTTTGTTGGAATATCACCCGCGGGTAAAAATCCTGCACCACCCGACGCCCTGCGCCCCCTGCAATGACAGGGACTGCCCGGTCCACCACGCCTGCATGAACGCCGTCGCCGTGGACGAAGTGCTTGAGGCCATTCATGCGCTCGGGGGCATGAGTTGAAAAAGATGCCCGCGAAACACACGAAATACGCGAAAAAAAATGAATAAAGCAATTTTCTTTGACCGCGACGGCACCATTATCGAAGAAAGAGGTTATATCTCCCGGCTCCAACAATCGGAAATTTTCCCCTTTTCCGCTGAGGCCGTACGACTGATGAATGAAAATCACTTCAAAGCAATCGTAATTACCAATCAATCCGCCATTGCCCGCGGAATCTGCACCCGGGAACAGGTGGAAACGATTCACCGGGAAATCTCGGAAATGCTGGCCAAACAAGGCGCCGTGATCGACCGGTTCTATTACTGCCCCTTTCATACGGAAGGAGTGATCCCGGCCTACAGGAAAAAATCGGAATGGCGGAAACCGCTGCCGGGCATGATCTTCCAGGCGGCGGCCGATTTCCACATCGACCTGTCGCAATCCTATATGGCGGGGGATGACCTGGTGGATATCGAGACCGGCAAAAACGCCGGCTGTAAAACCGTCCTGGTTTTAACGGGCAAAGGCCGCCAGGTCTTTGAACAATTGCCGGGCCGGGATATCCGGCCGGATATCATTTCAGAAAACCTTCTCACCGCCGTAAGGGAAATTTTTAAATGATGAGTGGTGAGTGGTGAGTGGTGAATGATGAGTAAAATTATTTTCATCTTACCTGTTGACATTGGCGATAAAATATAGTATCCTTATGTTCTTGTTGGGCGGTTAGCTCATCTGGTAGAGTGTCGGTTTTACACGCCGAGGGTTAGAGGTTCGACTCCTCTACCGCCCATGTACCTGCTGGATGCAGGAAAACGGATGCAGTAAGAGCAGTAAATTTGAAGTAAATTTGAATGGGGTCGTAGTTCAGTTGGTTAGAACGCATGCCTGTCACGCATGAGGCCGCGAGTTCGAGTCTCGTCGACCCCGCCATTTACTACCTCAGGTTTGGGGGCGAAATGGGTTCGACAGTATCGAGGAAGTTAAAGCTGCAGGTTGAGTTGAGCACCTCAATAAACGGCTCAAAAAAAGAAACGCAAACGAGTTACCACTCGCAGCGTAAAATTACGCTGCCGTTCCCGTTGCCCTCTCCCGTGGGGGAACGATGAACGCCACAATGCGGGATAAGCCCGGCTGAATCGGCCTTTTGTTCCACCGGGACGAAAAATCCTGAAAGGACGGCCGCGGTTGTTTTTGTTTGTTTTTGAGCCGCGGGGGATTTAAAAACAAAATATATCTGTAGATGCTTTAATGGAAACTTTATTGGACGCGGGTTCAATTCCCGCCGCCTCCACTTTGTTGTGAGATGAAGTTGTGAGCTGAAATTAAGAATAATATGAAAAATAAATTTGCCCTGGCTGCCCTGTTCGTCCTTCTCATCCCCCTCGCCATGTTCCCCCTTTCCCTGGTGGTCCGTACTTACGACCACCCGGGTTTCACGCGCCTCGTTTTCGAAAGCATCCAGGGGTTTCACTATAAAGTCTTCCAATCCACAACCGGCCTGGAAATCCAACTAAAAGAAAAAGCGGATATCAGAGAAGAAATTTCCGCCCAATCGGTTTTGATAGACAGGGTGGTTCATCGCTTGCAAAACAATAAAAGCGTTTTCAACGTCCGCCTGAAATCCCCCTTTAAAGTCCAGCGAAGTTTTGTGCTGGAAAACCCGTTCCGCCTGGTGTTCGACCTGGCGAGTTCCGGGGAACCCGCTGCCAAAGAAGAAGTAAAAAACGATGCGACAAAACCGGGGACGACAATATCAGACGCGAAAGAAAAGGAACCGGAAAAACAAGAAGATAAAACGCCGGAAAAAACGCCGGAGCAGGAAAAAATCGCATCTCCCCAGGCATCTGCAAACGAAAGCCCGCTTCTCCCGAAGAAACGGGTGGTCATCGAGACCATCTGCATCGATCCCGGTCACGGCGGCAGCGACCTGGGCGCGGTAGGCAAAGGGGACAGCCTGGAAAAAGACATTACCCTCAAAGTGGGCTTGATGTTAAAGCAAGTCATCATGTCCAAATTGGGAATCCAGGTGGTCATGACCAGGGAAAACGACGACGAAGTCTCCTTGAATAACCGCGTCTCTATCGCCAATAACCGAAAAGCCCATATGTTTGTTTCCATCCATGTCAATTCATCTTTCAGGAAAGCGGCCAGGGGTTCGGAAACCTTTTATGTCAGTTTAAAAGCCACCGACCAGGAGGCGTTCCTATTGTCCCAGAAAGAGAACCAGTCGACGTCCACGTCCGAGGAGGAGCCCCGGGATGTCATCCGGGACGACGAATTAAAAATGATCTTATGGGATATGGCGCAGACGGAGTATATCAAAGAATCCAGCAAACTGGCGGAATTTATCCAGGAAGAGTTAAATGTTTTATTGCTTACCAGGAACAGGGGCGTGAAGCAGGCGCCTTTCCGCGTATTGATGAGGGCCGCCATGCCCGCTGTGCTGGTGGAAATCGCTTTTCTTTCAAACAGCGATGAAGAAAAAAAATTACAAGATGATGTATTTTTAAATAATGTGGCGGATGCCATTTATACCGGTATTTCCAGGTATATTCATTTTTATAACAACCCTGCCGGACCGGGTGGATAGGAAAGCAAGGGGCCGGTACGACGATGAACAAGAAAATAATTTATTCCCTGGTGGGATTGGCCCTGATTTTTTTCCTCGGCGCGTTGATTATCTTTCTCAATTCCAAAAGCGGGGCAAAAAAAAAAGACCTTGCCGTCGTAACGGGCAATAACGTCCGGGAAGAACTGAAAGCGCCGGAACTCCTGAAAGTAAAGATTTTTTTTTTAACGGAAGACCCTTCCTATATGAAACCGGTGGAATATGAACTCGAACGCCCCACTATTTATCAAGAGATTTACCGGAAATTCGTCGAACTGCTGCTGAAGGGCGCGGAAAATGCCGTCGTCCCGGTTCCCGAAGGGACGGCCCTGAGAAGCGTCTATTATATCGAACAAAAGCAATTGCTGATAATCGATTTCAGCGAAGAATTAACCAATCGCTTTCCTGCCGGAAGTACTTCCGAATTGGAGTTTATCTACTTTATCGTCAATAATACCTGTTATAATTTTAAAGAAATCAAGGCAGTGAAATTCCTGGTGTCCGGCAACGAATCCGGGGAACTGACCGGTCACATCGACATGGAGAAGCCTTTTTACCCGGATCAAATGTTCTTAAAAAATTTAATGGAATAACGGCGTCAAATGAATAACAAAGCAATCGGCGTTTTCGATTCGGGCATCGGCGGGTTGACTGTTTATAAAGCCCTCAAGGAAAGGTTGCCGGCAGAGAAGGTGGTTTACCTGGGCGACACGGCGCGGCTGCCTTATGGTTCCAAATCGGCGGAAACCATTATTCATTTTTCCCAGGACAATGCCGGGTTTTTGCTGACCAGGGATATTAAAATAATCGTCGTGGCGTGCAATTCCGCCTCTTCCCATGCCATACCCCACCTCCAGGATAAGTTTGATAAAATCCCGGTGCTGGGGGTGATCGAGCCCGGGGCCGAAGCGGCCGTGGAAAACAGCAGCGGGAAGATCGGGGTCATCGGCACCACCGCCACCATCATGTCCGGGGCCTATGAACGGGCGATACTGGAAAGAAAACCCGACGCCCGGATTATCGCTAAGGATTGCCCGTTGTTTGTACCGCTGGTGGAAGAGGGGTGGGCCAACCACCACGTGACAAAACTGGTGGCGGAAGAGTATTTACTGCCGTTAAAACAAGCGGGTATCGACAGCCTGGTGTTGGGGTGTACTCATTACCCGGTCTTAAAAGATGTGATTGCCGGGGTGCTGGGGGAGGGTATTCGCTTGATCGATTCCGCTGAAACCACTGCCCGGAAGGTTCATACTATTTTAAAGACGTTGGGTTGGTTGAGTCGTATCGATAATGGCCGGGAGGATGAATTTTATGTAACGGATTTCCCGGACCGGTTTAAAAAAGTCGGGGAAATTTTCCTGCGGAGAAAGATAGCGAATGTCGCCACCGTTGATGTATGCACGATGGCAAAAAAAACAAACGTATGATTATACCGATTGGGCACGAGGACCAGGAAGTATATAAATTACCCTGGGTTACTTTTTTTATAATGGCCGTTTGTCTCATTGTGCATATCATGACCATCGGCTCCATGGACCGGCTGGAAGAGAAGGGAACCGCCATTTTACAAGAAATGTTCGAGTATTACGCCCAACACCCTTACCTCCAATTGGACCCTGAAGTAAAAAAAATTATCTTGCCGAATTTAACAAATGAAGAAGCCCTTTCCCAGGAATTATTTAACAAGTATAAGCGGGAGGGCAATGAACCGGTGGATGAGGAGACGCGGGCGGAACAACAGGAAGAATTAACCCGGATGGCCAGGGAGTTTAAAGAACTTCTGGACGGCATCCCTTACAGGAAATGGGGACTGACCCCCGCCCGGAAAACCCTTCCCGGTTTTTTCACTTACATGTTCCTGCACAGCGGTTGGCTGCATTTGATCGGCAACCTCTTTTTGCTTTACCTGTGCGGGCCCTTTATCGAAGACCGGTGGGGGAAAATCATTTATACGCCATTCTATTTGTTGGGCGGAATTTTCTCCGCCTTCATGTTTTCCGCCCACTACCCTTCGTTTGATGGGCCGTTGATCGGGGCGTCCGGGGCGGTTTCAGCGGTGATGGGGGCGTTTCTCATTACCAACTGGAAAACCAAAATCCATTTTTTTTATATGTTTTCCTTTTTGATTCGCGGCACCTTTAGCGCGCCTGCCTGGTTGATGCTGCCTGTATGGGTGTTAATGGAGTTTTTCAACGCCCGTGTTATGGATTCCATTAATACCGGCGGCGGCGGCGGGGTGGCGCATTGGGCGCATGTCTGGGGCTTTGTTTTTGGGGCCGTCATCGCCGCCGGCATGAAATATTTAAAGATTGAAGAAAAATACATCAACCCCATCATCCAGGCGGAAACGCGTTATGTCAACCCCAGTTACGCGCGTTACGAGGAAGCCGCCGATCTCAGGAACGCCGGGAAAATAGACGAGGCTTATGAAGCGTTGAAAGAAGCGGCCCGGCTGGATGGGGCGGATGCGGAAGTGGTGGGGGCCTATTGGAATATGAGCCTGGAAAAGGGCCAGGCGCAGGAAGCATCATCCCGCTTTATCCGGCTTATCCGCAAAGAAACCATAACCGGGCAATTGGATGCGGCATGCATTCATTACCGGCAGTTAAAAGAGGCGCTCCCGGGCGCCGCCATCTCCAATCAATCGTTGTTGGCATTGATGGAATACCTAGTGCAGCGGGATGAAAAAAAAGAGGCGGGGTTGTTGGCCGCTGAAATTTCCCGGGCCATTGATGTTAATGCTCCGGCCGGTCTTTTGCTGCAATTTTCCGACCTGGCGTTAAAGCTTGATCCGGCGTTGGTTGAGCGGGCGATCATTTTTTGCGACGGTCATCCGGATATCCCGGAAAGCAAGAAAAAGGAATTAAAGGACAAATTAGCGGCCGCGAAAGCGCGTAAGATTGCCGTCGCCCCCCCTGAACCCGCGTCCTTTTCCCGGCCCGAAAATGCAAATATAAATATAACTGTAACCCCGGCGGCGCCCCTGGAAATGAAGGGCGCGGTCATGACGGTAAAATTGGAGAAAGTGGGGGCCAGGGCGCTGCCCCTTAATAAAATAAAGGCTATTTCTTCGGCCCATATTACTTCCCAGGGGGAGCGTAAGTTTCTATTGATCGATCTTTTCCTGGATGACCCGGCTGCGCCCCCGCCCAGCAACACACTTCGTACAGTGCGCATCCTCAGTCTTCATTTTAATGCCCGGACGTTTTTCCCTGGAATTTATAACCCGGTGGAAGCGTACCGTAAATTTATTGCCACATTGTTCCAGCTCAGCAGCGCCCGGCCGCACCCGGACCCGGAATCGGCCCGGCTGGTAAAGGTCAACGCCTTCCCCACGATTAAAGCCTACGAGGATGCCTTACTCACGGGGGGGGATTTGCTAATCCCAGGGTCGCCGTCAGCTTCGTCTAGTGAGTGTGGACCACCAACTCTTTGAGGATTGCGTGAATCGCCTCCACGTTGGGCCGGTGCGTTGGGTCCTTCTTGATCATAAACATAACCAGGTCGCATAAGGTCCTATCTATTTCCGGCCGGAATTTGTCCGGGGCAATGGGCTCAATGTCCAATATTTGCTTCATCACATCGATGGTGGTTTCGCCGATAAAAGGCCGGACGCCGGTCAGCATTTCATAGAATATGATCCCCAGGGCATGCACATCGCTGGCCGGGGTAACTTGACCGCCCGATACCTGCTCCGGCGATAAATAAAAGATCGTTCCCACCACCATGCCCGTTTCAGTGAGACGGCTCATATGCTGGGTGGTGGCCAGGCCGAAATCCAACAGCTTGACAAAGTACGGATTGCCCTCATTGTTGATCAACACGATGTTTTCAGGTTTCAAATCCCGGTGGATGATATTCATGGCATGGATGCTTTTCAGGGCGTCGGCAATCTGCGCCATGATGCTTAAGGCCATGGGGATGGACATTTTTTCTTCTTCCTGGATGATCTGGGCCAGCGTCGGACCTTGCAGCAGTTCCATGGCAATGTACAGGTTGCCGTCGCTTTCGCCCCGTTCGATTACCCTGACGATATTGGGATGAACCAATTGATCGATGATGGAAGCTTCCTGTTTGAAACGCTTCTTATGGACTTCATCGGCAAAAAATTCTTCACGCAAGACTTTGATGGCAATGGTGCGTTTTTGGGAGTCGGTGATATCCGCGGCTTTGTAAACCGTTCCCATTCCCCCGGCCCCCATTTGCTCAAGGATTTTATAGTGCCCGAGGTAGTGTTTCTTTTTCCAGAAAACGAAAATATAGCGGTACTTTCTAACGAGTTGTACAGCGATGATTAAGAATAATATAAATCCTGCGATCATCAAATTGCGGATCATTTTCTGGCGGCTGATCATGTATTTTTGAATTTCATTGTTCTTTTTGAGGATGACGATTTCTTTTTCTTTTTTATCGGCCTCGTATTTGGCTTGAATTTCGGCGATTTTTTTGCTGGTTTCGCTGCCGATAATTTTTTCCGAAGTGGTATGGAAATCTTTGAAATATTGAAGGGCCTGGCGAAAGTCTGTCATTTCTTCAAAAATAGAAGACAGTGCCAGGCTGCCGTTTTTTTGATTTTCCAGGTCCCCGGCTTCCCGGGCCGTGGCCATGGCCCGGTTTATCATTTGAATGGCTTCAGTATAGCGTTTCGATTCTTTATACACCTTGCTGATTTCGATCAAGGTTTGGGCGACGCTGGTTTTTTCTCCTATTTTTTCGCGGATGGCCAGGGCCTGTTGATAGTAATCCAGGGCTTTTTGATATTCTTTCCCTTCGAAGTGTGACCACCCGATATTGAATAGGGTACTGGCGATGCCGGATTGGTTATTGAATTCCCTTTCTATTTCCAGGGATTTCAGGTAATATTCGCGGGTTTTTTCCCTATCTTGCATATCCCAATAAACGTTGCCGATATTGTTATAGAGGTTGGACATACCTTGCCGGTCGCCCAATTCTTCTTTGATTTTGAGGGCTTTCATATAGTATTCCAGGGCCTGTTGGTTGTTGCCCAGGGATTTATAAACGACGCCGATGTTGTTGAGGGAATTGCCGATCATGGCTTTGTCGCCCAATTCTTCTTTGATGGTTAATGATTTCAGATAATATTCCAGGGCTTTGCCGTAGTTTCCTTGCATATCGTAGCTGATGCCCATATTATTGAGGGAAATGGCCATCCAGAGTTTATCCGCGGTTTCTTCGAAGATTTTAAAGGCTTGCAGGGAATATTCCCGGCCTTTTTCGAAATCTCCTTTGCGAATGGAAATCATGGTGAGCATATTCAACGTTTTAGCCTGTCTTGTTCGGTCAGTCATTTTTTCAGCAATTTCCAGGCTTTTTTCTGCGTATTCCAGGGCGCCGGTGTAATCTCCCAGGGAAAAGCTGGCCCGGGCTATTTGGTCAAGGACGGCCAGTTCGGTTTTCTTATCCTTGATGCGCTCCAGCATTTTCAGCGTTTCTTTCCCGCAGCTGATGGCTTTCTGGGGATCGGTTTTCAAGAGGATTTCCGTGATTTGCGCCAGTATTTTAATTTTCTCCCTGCCCTGGGCGTTGGGCAATTGGGATTCCAATTCGGTTAAATTTACAGCTTGAAGTGCGGTGGTAAAGAATGCCGTCAGCAATAAAAGGATTGCCACTTTTCTCATTGCTTCCTCCTTTAGGAAGATAACGAAAAGGTATTTTAGCATAATTTGGGAAAGAAAACTATACTCAGAAAAAGGCCCACGAATTACACGAATTTACACGAAAAAACAATTAGCCGCGAAGAACGCGAAGACACGGAAAAAACGGGAAGAGCGTAAAAGCGGAAAAAAATTGAAAATAAAAAAATTTGACTTTATGGCGTTTTATTGTTATATAGTAAGATGCAAATAACGAATGATAATAAGGATGTAAGCAGCGCCGCCGGCAGTACCTTTAATTATAGTGAATCATTGAAGAAACCCGACCATTCTTTTTTAAACAAGGTGATAAAGGTTGAACGGTATTTGAACCGGCCGTTAGCCTCCCTTGTTGTCCGGCTGGTATATAATACGCCAATAACCCCCAATGGTCTTACATTATTCTCGTTTTTCCTGGGGCTGCTGGCTGTTTTTTCCCTTTCCCAGGGTAAGTATATTTATTTCATCCTGGGGGGGATAGGTATTCAACTTTCATCTATAATGGATTGCGCCGACGGTATGCTGGCCCGTTCTAAAAATATGTGCAGCGAATTCGGTTCACACCTGGACATCTTCCTGGACCGTATCATGGACTTTTCCATGATAATAGGGGTTTCCGTGGGTGTTTACAGGGCCCTGGACAACGAAAACCTCCTGGTCCTGGGGTTCCTGGCTGCCGGTCTTTACCTGTTACAGGTTAATCTTTTCTATCTTACCAACAGCTATTTGCAGCGTAAAGAAAAAGGGCAAACCGGGGAAGCGCGGGCCCTGATGCTCCTGGCGGTAATGATCCTCGCTCTCGCCAATCGCCTGGATATCGGCATTTACCTGCTGCTGGCCGAGGCGGTAATTGTTAATATCGTCCGTACGATTTATTTTATCAGCCTGGGCAGGAAGAAAAGTTAAATCCCGCCGGGTATTAATCTTAAAATTTCTTTAATGGGCATACACAGTCCCTCGGATTCGCATTCCATCGATCGCTGCCGGGTAAGTATGGCTTCGGCTGTTTTTACCATTGCCGGGTACGCGCTCCGTAACAGTTGGTTGGCGTAAATCACGATACGAATACCGGCTTGTTTCAATTCCGGTTCCGTGATACTGCTGTAGGTACTGGGGACTACCACCAGGGGTACTTTTTGTTCAAATCGGTTATACATTTCACAGAATTCCAGGATTTCAGCGGGGGTTTTCTGATTACTATGGATCATAATGCCGTCGGCCCCCGCGGCAATATAAGCCTTTGCCCGTTCCAGGGCGTCTGGCATTCCTGCTTTTAATATTAAACTTTCAATCCTGGCAATAATCATAAAATCATCGGTCACCTGGGCTTTTTTGCCCCGGGATATCTTGTTGGAAAAGTTTTCTATGGTGTCCTGGGTTTGTTTGGCTTCGGTCCCCAACAGGGAATTCTTTTTCAATCCCACTTTATCTTCGATAATCACCGCGGAAATCCCGCCTCTTTCCAGGGTGCGCACCATATACTCGAAATGTTCCGCTAATCCGCCTGAATCTCCGTCATAAATGATGGGTTTGGTAGTGACTTCCAGGATATCATTCAGGGTATTCAGGCGCGAGGTGAAGTCTACACAGCCGATATCGGGTTTCCCTTTACTGGTGGAATCGGTGAGGCTGCTCAACCACATGCCGTCAAATTCTCTTAACTGTTGGTTCACCATCACGCCGGTGTTTTCTACGATCAGGCCGGAGAGCCCGCTGTGGGCCTCGATTATGGTTACCAGGTCTTTAACCGCCAGCAGCCGGCGCAGTCTTTTTAAACGGACCCCCGGGGTAGTGCCGATTTCTTTTAATCCATTATTTAATTTGGTAGAAGAGATGTTGGGGGTATATTGGGGTTCCACCAGTTGGCCGCCCCATTCTTTGAGGGTATCGATCACCCGTTGTCGCGTCTCTCTTTGCACGCCGGTTCGCCAATCGTCGCCATGCACCACATAATCCGGCTTGATTTTTTTTAGATTAGGTACATAGTCCAATGTGGTCTGCGGCACCACCTCGGATACTCCTTTGATGTTTTCCATAATCACTTTTCGCTGCTCATAGGTTAAAGCGGGAAGACGTTTGTAACTGGCAATCGCTTCATCGGTTAATAATCCCAGGATGACTTCTCCGAGCTTCCTGGCTTCATTGATGATATTCAGATGCCCCGGGTGAACCAGGTCGGCGCTCATGGCCACATAGACTTTTTTCATATGTTTACCTCCTAAAGTCTATTATCTTATTGTATCGTTCCCAATTTGTCAAGTTATTTTGCCTTCGGCGACCAGGAACCTTTTCGAGAAAAGGTTCCTGGACCTCCCAAAGCTTTTGATTATTAGAAGTTTTAGGGGGTGTCGGGACCCTTTTTCAAAAGGGTCCTGACCCGCCGGAGGCATCTTTTAAATAATTTCTTTTAAAATCTTCAATACATCGTCGCGGGTCGCCCGGCGCGGGTTATTATCGATGCGGCCCTTCGTGGATGCAGAATCGGCTATAAAGGAAATATCCCCCTCTCTAATTCCATAATCCCGCAGCCTCGCGCCGAATCCCAACCGTATTATTATCGCACTCAACTTCTCCCGCAACGCTTTTATATTCTCGACCCCAAAAAGGGAAAAGAGCAGCGAGAAACTTTTCTCCACATCCGCCGGGCGAACTCCCGGCTGCACTGTTTCACCGGTGGTATGATAATTGAATTCCGCCGCGCCCGGTAGGGTTAAAAATACGGCGATGCCATGGGGCGCACCGAAATGAGACGTCAGCGGATACGAGATGGAGTGGGGGAGGGTTGTCCGGGAGATATTAATCGCTTTGCCGGCTAAATGGCTGGCTTCCTGGAGTTGGCTTAAGCGCTCGATGGTATTTTTCGGTTCGATATTAGCCAATATCAAACGGACAGCCTGTCGGGCGTATTCTTTGGCTTCGGCGGTGCTGCCCCTGGCCCATATCGCTTCGATGGCCTGCGCCAATGCATCCAATACCGTGGCATGTAATACCGGCGTTGGCAAAGACCGCAGCAGCATGGGGTCCAGGATGGTATAAGCCGGCAGCAGGCCGGGCCGGTCGATAGAATATTTTACTTTATCTTTGTATACCACCGCAAAGGATGTGGCCTCGCTGCCGGTTCCCGCCGTTGTGGGGATAAAGAGCAAATCCACGCGGTTGTCCAGGTTTGGGGAGGATAACACTTCCGCCGCCGATTCGCAGCGATTGGAATAGGCGATGGCAATGATCTTGGCCAGGTCGATGACGGTTCCGCCGCCTACGGCGGTTATCAAATCAATTCCGGCGCGATGTTTTATTTCCAGGTATTTTGTTTCCACGTCTTCGATGGGCAGGGCTTTCCCGGAATAGGATACGTATTGAAGCGCGCAGCGGCCCGCGAGTTTTTCTCCCAGCGCTTTGAAATAAGCGGCCGCGCCGCAGGGGTGAAAACCGTCCCTGTCGTTAAAGATAAGGATGTTTTTATAACGGGGAAGGATTTCCTCCAGGTGAGACAGCGCGCCCTGGCCGCGAAATACCCCGGTCCCGTCCTTATTGCCGGAAATACCCGGTAAATGCATCGCGATTCTCCTGGGGGGTGGTGGTGGGTCTGCCCAGGTCGGACCGGGAGCCCTTTTTAATTTGCACTGCCAGCAGTGATAATTGGCCGTTGTTTTCCAGGGCTTGCAGGGATTTTTTCAAATCAGCCGCATTATCGACGGCGGCGACATTTTCATAGCCGCAGGCCCGTCCGATGGCGATAAAATCGATGCCGGCGGACACGGTGGGTTGTCCGCCGGTGGATTCGTGGGCATGGTTATCCAGGATGATATGTTTCAAGCGGGGGTTTTTATAATGACCGATGGTGGCCATGGTTCCCAATTGCATTATTGCGGCGCCATCGCCGTCCAGGATAAACACTTCCCGGTCGGATTCCGCCAGGCCCACGCCAAAGGCGATTGCCGAGGCGCACCCCATCGATCCCACTGTATAGAAATCCGAGCCGTGGGTTTGCCCCTTTTGCTGCCGGATTTCAAACAATTCCCGGGAGGTTTTGCCCGTGGTGGAGATAAATACCGCCCGGTGCGATGTATTTTCGACGATAATATTCAACGCTTCTTCCCGGGTCATGGCGGCGCGGCTTTCTTCTTTTTGGGGACTTTTGAACTCAGCGAAAAGTTTACTTTTTACAGCGATGATATAGGGGCGGCGGCGGCGGTTCAAGTAATCGCGGGCCGAGGTCAATTGACTTTCCCATTGGGATTCTTCCAGGACGGAATATTCGATTTCCATTACCTTGAATAAATCCGTCATGATGCGGCCCATCATTTTATGTTGGGGTTCGTCTTTTTGGCCCGGTTCCCCGCGCCAGCCCACCAGCAGCAGCGCCGGGATCCCGTATACATCTTCGGATAACATCGAGGTATAAGGGTTCAGGGTTTTACAGAACCCGGAATTTTGCATATAAACCAGGGCGGGTTCCCGGTGCGCCAGGTAATAGCCGGCGGCGATGCCCATGGCTTCGCATTCGTTGGCGGCGATCACGTGTCTGAACCGGTCCTGGGTGCTAAAATAAGAAATTAATCCTTTAAAGGTAGAATCCGGCACCCCCACCGCGGTTTCGAATCCCAGTTCATGGAGTTTTTTTGAAAAATCCACCGGTGAAATCATGTGTATTCCTCCTTTCTTAGTTAAACTTTATCTTATCACATTCCCGGGAATATTTCCATAGACAGGAAGCGAAGAAGTTGAGAAGTTAAGACAGATTCATCATCATTCATCATTCATCATTCATCACTCCATTCACTCTCACCTTCTTCGCTTCCTTTTTCCTTTATGCCTGATTCACACTTTTTCCGTTGATACTGTTGTTCCTGTTGTTTTCGCCGTTTCTACCGTCTCTGCCGGTTCCTGGGCATTCGGTTTAGCCGCAGCAGTGGTGGGGGCGGGAACGGTATTGGGATCAACTGGGGTAGTCCGGGGCTTTCGTTTGTTGCGGACAAATACATTAATCCTTTCAAGTATCTGTGGATTATCTTTTTCGAATAACATGAAAAGGATGCTTTTGAACTCGTTCATATACCGCCTGAACTCTTCCAATTTTATATCGCGTTCCTTTGTTAAGCGCTGATTTTCGCCGATCAGGATCCGATGTTGCTTGTGCAGGCCCAGCAGTTTCGTTACCTGGTTGATTTCTTCTTGCAATTTCTCCGCGGTGAGCCCGAATATGACTGCTGCCGCAAGGAGATGGGGTCTATTTATGATCAGGGTATAGAAATTGATGGCCCGGGGAACAAAAGTAGGTATCGTTTGCCTAATCGGGTCATCCAATGCCAGTTCTTTGATTATATCCTTGCTGTTGTGGAAATGCGATTTTAAAACCTCTACAAGGTGTGAATATTTCCGCCGCACTTCACCAAATTGATCTTTTACCAGGACGGCTAACTTTAATTGTTCTCCGCGGCCGGCGATCAGATTTTGATTGATTGAAGTAACGATTCCATGCATCGTGATTCCTTCCTCGAGCCGGACATCGTTGTATCCATAAGTACCGATTTGATCCTTGATGAGGGTATCGGTCTTTGAATCTTGTAGGGTTAAGCCTTCCCTATAAAGGTAAATTTCAATGGTTTTGTTTGTTCGTGCCATTTGTGGCCTCCTTGTCTTTAAATTTGTGTTCCATGCATTTTCCGTGCTTCATATTGGCTAATGCAAGTTGTACATCGATTTTTTTTGCAAAACACCTTCCTTTTTTGGAAAACGGCTTCCTTTTTTGAAAAACAGCTTCCTTTTTTGCAAAACAGCTTCCTTTTTTGCAAAACAGCTTCCTTTTTTGGAAAACGGCTTCCTTTTTTGCAAAACAGCTTCCTTTTTTGCAAAACAGCTTCCTTTTTTGAAAAACAGCTTCCTTTTTTGAAAAACAGCTTCCTTTTTTGAAAAACAGCTTCCTTTTTTGGAAAACAGCTTCCTTTTTTGCAAAACAGCTTCCTTTTTTGAAAAACAGCTTCCTTTTTTGAAAAAGAGCTTCTTTTTTTGGAAAGCATCGATTTTTTTGACTGGCCACTGATTATTTCCGATTTCCCTTGATTCTTTTTTGATTTTTCCCTGGGGAAATTCTCCTGACCTGAATGTATCAAATCTCATCAAAAAATCATTGCCCATTTTCATGGATATAATGTGATATAGATTCCTGGATTTGTCAACAAAAAAATAAAAAGTTACATTCGCCCGACGTAACTCACAGAATACACGGCGGTCTCCGGGAAAAAACGGGAAGAGCGGAAGAGCGGAAGAGCGGAAAAAAATTGAAAACAAAAAAAATAGCCGCTAAGGCCCCGGCGGGGCACCCTTAAAGCGAAGGCGCACGAAGTAGGAGCAATTCATCATTCATCCTTCATCATTCATCATTCATCATTCATCATTCATCATTCCAGTCCCTCTCACCTTCTTCTCTTCAAAAACTTTGCCACCAAAAGATGGCACACCAAGGCACGCCAGTACAAGGCACCAAGATTTTTTCTTTTTTTCCGCTCTTTTCAAAGGATTGCCACGAAAAAATTCTGTTGGTGAGTTTGGTTTTCCAGGGAATTGTCTTGACGTTCAAGTCATAGATGTGTATAATACACATATGGACAGTACTCAAATTATCAGAAGGTTGAAACAGGATGGCTGGATACTCCATAATGTTCGTGGGAGCCATCATCAATACAAGCATCCCCAGAAGAAAGGGCGAGTAACTGTACCACATCCCAAAAAAGATCTCCCGATCGGCACCTATAAAAACATATGTAAACAAGCCGGTTGGGAATGATGGAGGTAGACATGAATTACCCGATAGTAATACATAAAGATAAAGGTAGTGATTATGGCGTAACGGTTCCTGATCTCCCCGGGTGTTTTTCTGCCGGGGAAACCATGGAAGAAGCATTGGAAAATGTTTGTGAAGCGATTCTCTGTCATGCCGAAGGTCTTATGATGGATGGTGAGACTGTGCCTCAACCAACATCGATCGAAAATCATAGAAATAATGAGTTGTATGCAGACGGGATATGGGCGGTGGTAACGGTCGATCTTTCAAAAATTTCCGGGAAAGCCAAGCGTATTAATATTACGATACCTGAACGATTATTGGTGCAGGTGGACAATTATGCCAAAAAGAAAGGGGAGACACGTTCCGGTTTATTTTTGTCGGCGGCAATGGAGTACATTTCGCAGCATGCAGGGGCGCCTCTACCAAACTAGCTTCTAATCATAATCCCCGCGCAGAAACTTGGAGCACATGAAATTATTACCACCAAGAGACGGCGTACCATGACACCAAAATTTTTTTTCATCATTCATCATTCATCATTCATCATTCCATTCACTCTCACCTTCCTCGTTTCGAAAACTTTTGCCACCAAAAGATGGCGCACCAAGTCACCAAGTTTTTTTGTCCACAGATTACACTGATTGACACAGATTCCCCGGAAGTTTTTTCTTCTTTTCTTCTCTTCTTCGTTTCTTATCTTCTGCTTTTCTCCGCTCTTCTGCTCTTCCCCGCTTCCGCTCTTCCTGTTTCATCATTCATCATTCATCATTCATCATTCCATTCCCTCTCACCTTCCTCTCTTCCTTCCTTAGCGGTCCTTCGCGTTCTTCGCGGCTAAAGTTTTTCCTTGGCAAAAAAAAATTTCCCTCTTGCATTTTTGATTTGAATATGGTATTCATTGTTCTTTGAACGTGGAACTTCTTGATGATGAGGCACACTGACATCCATGTGAGACAAATGAAGAGGGTGATTTTAGAAAGAAAGCGCGTATCACCCCAATGGCGGAAGCATAAGCAAAAGTATTACCTCAATAGCGGATTAAAGAACTTATCTTAACGAGGGGACTCAATATGCCGACAATATCTATGTTTTACGGAATTCTAATCCGGATGTTCTTTAAGGATACCGATAAACATAATCTTCCTCATATTCATGCCGATTACCAGGGGCAAATCGCTGTGTACTCGATCCCTGATGGGAAAGTTCTTGCGGGCGAGTTGCCTCCAAACAAACACAAACTTATCGTTGCCTGGATCGAAATTCATAGAGAGGATCTTCTTGCAGACTGGGAGTTGGCAGTGTACGGCAGTAAGCCGTTTCCTATCAAAGGACTTGATCAATGAGAATAAAAGCATTGACTCCAAAACCTGATTGGACATTGGCAATCGTTTCTGACGACGGCCGTACAGGGATATTTAATGTCGCTCCTTACCTGGAATATGAAGCCTTTTCCGATCTAAAAAACGCTGACGAATTCATGAAAATTATCAATGGCGGATATTTTGTGGAATGGGAATGTGGGGCTGATTTATCGGCGGATACGATTGAGGCAAGAATGAGAATTGCCTAAAGATAGGGGGGCCGCAGGCAATCTCCTCTATGATAAACGAACATATTCCTATTTGTGGTGAACACCACGTAAAAAAAGAATGGCAGTCAACCACCTTCGAGTATAGTGACGAGGGCATCACGGTTCGCGTTCCTAATATCTATGCCTGGGTCTGCCCCGAAAATGGAGAGGCATCCTTCACGCCATCGACAGTGGAGGAACTTATCACAACGATTCGAGAATTGATAGAACTTTCGAAGCGTGCCCGAAAACGCCGCCCTGTGTTGACAGATTAAATCGTTTCCGTTGCCGCGTAGCCACTCTTACCGCAGAGAGGCGACAAACACGGGCTTTTAGCCGCGAAGAACGCGAAAACACGCGAAGTAGGGGGACCACTGATTACACTGATTGACACGGATTCCCGGGAGTTTTTTCTTCTCTTCTTCTCTTCTTTTTTCTCAACCTCTCACCCTCTTACCCTCTTACCTTCTTACCCTCTTACCCTCTTAACTTATGCTTTCCTGTCCGTGAGTGTCCGTGTTCGTCCGTGGCAAAAAAAATTTTCCCCTATTGCATTTTTGATTTCAATGTGGTATTCATTACTCTTAAAGCGTGGAACTTCTGGATGAAGAGGAACCCTGACATCCATGTGAGACAAATGAAGAGGGTGTTTTTAAGAACAAAGAGCGTATCACCCCAAGGGCGGAAGCTTATCCGATGAAAAGGATTTAATCATGTACCGGATAGAGAACAAAGAGTTGTCAAAGGTGATTCATACCAGGATACCAGGGGCAACATACGCAATAAGTAATACTGGTCCATTAATTTCTGCATTTCAATCTGATAGCTTTCAATTGCTACCCAGGATTTTTCCTACAATATTTATTTCGACCGTTTGTGTGGCTGAATTGGAAAAACACGGGTGGAAAAAGGAAATTAAAGCCGTTGCCTCTCGATTGGTTATAATAAAATTATCTACCCGGGAAGAGAAGCGGGCGTTAGTTATTGCAAGACAGATAGCTCGACATCCGGATTGCAATGATCCGGTCCCGGTAAATCATTTAGGAGAATCACAAGCTATAGTATTGTCTTTACGGCCGGAAAATAGGGATGATCTGCTATTATTGGATGAGTTAGCTCCACTTGCTATTGCCAAACAAGCGGGTATAAAACTTTCAGGTTTTCCCGGTGTGTTATTAATGGCAGTTCAAGTAGGACTCATTTCACCGGAAGACTTGAAGAAGCGGTTAGAAATTTGTAAAGAAAAAGGAACTCATTATGGCGCAGGTTTTATTAAGCAGGTATATGAAATGGCAAAAGGCTAGCATTAATAGGATTTTATGGCTTTAAATGGAGGTAAAAATGGCAACAAAATCAACTCATGAACCCAAAGCTAGGGTTATGAGCGCCAATGATGTATGGGAGGATGCCCAGGGAATTGCATCGTTAATTAAAAAAAACTTGCAGAAATCGGAACCTGTGGTGAAACTTCAAGTACCTCTTTCCCTTTTTATGTCTGCGGTCGAAAATCTCAATCGTGAGGAATTACTGATACTAAGCAGGCGTATCGATGCAAAATTAGCTGTTTAAAGAGACTGTAGAAGAAAGAAAAAATGCCTCCTCAAAAAAATGTGTGGTCAGCATGATAAAATAAAGGTGAAGTCCTATGGAAAAGGAAGTAAAAGTTTGGTATGATAAAGAAGGCGATTACTTTGAGGTTATGTTTGAACAAAAAGCAGGGTATTTCAAGGAAACAGAAAATGATGCGGTAATGGAAAAAGTAGACAAGGAAGGGAATATAATCGGGTTTTCTATTTTAAAAGTGAGTGCATTGAAAGACAGACAACTTTTATCTTTCAATCTGAGAGATAAGGCGGCGTAATCTTGAAAAGAAGAAAAAAGGATTTAGAAGGGGATCGATGAGAATTATCGGATTAACTCCAAAACCTGATTGGACATTGGCAATCGTTTCTGACGACGGTCGTAAAGGGATATTTAATGTCGCTCCTTACCTGGAATTTGAAGCCTTCTCCGATCTAAAAAACGCTGATGAATTCATGAAAATTATCAATGGCGGATATTTTGTGGAATGGGAATGCGGGGCTGATTTATCGGCGGATACGATCGAGGCAAAAATGAGAATCGCAGAAAGAACGTGTGAAAAGGGTGCTAGCTCATTATGAATCGCAGTCTGAGGAAGAAGTGGTCGCAGAAGATGAGGCAGCATATGAAGAGAGTAAGTCCGTGTTCGTCCGTGGCTAAGAACTTTGCTCCGACGCACCCCGGAGAGGTTTTATTAGAAGATGTATTAAAGCCCCTGGGACTAACGATAACAGAAGCTGCCCAGGATTTAGGGGTCAATCGAAAAACTCTTTCAGCCATGGTAAAGGGAAAGTGTTCACTTACCACAGAAATGGCTATAAGAATTGCACACGCCACCGGCACAAGCCCGGAAAGCTGGCTGAATATGCAAACCAAATTAAACCTATGGCAAGCGTTAAAAAATAAACCCCGGAATATTATTTTATTTCCCCGGTTGGATAAAGTAGCCATGTAAAAGAGGATCGGAGGGTGGTAGGTGAGCTCATTAAAAAGGCAACTTGTAAGGAATGCTTACAATATCAAGATGAAGGATAATGAAAAGTTTTTGGAAATCAAGGTCCGAGACGGTTTTTTTCTTCTCTTCTTATCCTCTTCTCTTCTTCTCTTCTTTTTTCTCACCTTCTCACCTTCTTACCCTCTCAACTTCTTTTTTTACCTCTCTTCCTTCCCACGCGGCTCAAAGTTTGTATTTGGCAAAAAAATTTTTTTTCATTTTTCCTCTTGATTTTCTGATTTCACCGTGGTATACAGTATCTTCGAAACGCGGATATCATTGCTGATCTGATGAAAAGGAATGCTGAAATCCCTGTAAGACAAAGTAAGAGTGTGTTTTTATTGAGAAAAAGCGCATCAACCCAATGGCGGAAGCCTATTTGACGGGAAGATAATTTTGGGTATATAATGCGATTCAATCAATTAATCTTGAATTAAAAAAAAAAATATCTATTTATCTCTTGATTTTTCCCCACCAATGTGTTATGTATTGTTTTCTGACTTTAAATTTCAACTGGAAAAAGTGGTTGGATTAATAAACAGTTGTTGCATGGATAGTCAAGGTAGGAATGATTTGTTTTTGGTAGAGCCGATTTATAATGGCGGGAGCCTATTTGCACATAAATAAAATTCAACGCCATGTCAAAGAATCTACAGCAAAGATATAAAGATACTCTTTATGCGTTTTTCGAACGTAAACAAAAGGACTACCCCGATGGTTTCAAATCGAACCAGGAGGCTGGCGGATTCCTACTGAATAATATTATTAGTATAAGTAATGAATTTCCTGAATCGAGCAACCAAATTGTCCATGCATTCATCTATGTCTATGAAGAAGATGAAAGTTACAGTTTTACGGATTTGTATTCAGCCTCATCAGAGATATATGGTGTCAAAACGCAATTCGAAAAGGATGTCATAAAAAATTTGAGAGAGAATATAAATAGATATGATGAATTCCAAGATAAAGATAGGAGAAAGTCCGTGCTGCAGTGGATACTTACAGAGAAAAAAAGTGTGGCTATTTATGTAAAGAAAGGCGAAGCTGGTCATAAAAATAGCATATTCTTTAGAAAGGTAGGGAAACGATTTCTTAGAATTGATGATCAATTGATCAAATTTGGAAGTATTTTAGAACCCAGCTATTTCCACTTTTTGGATTTTCTAAAGAAAAATAATCTCGAATATCCAGGGAATTATTTTGCAATTATTCCCATAAAAAGGCTATCATCAATCGATTCTAAAATTTTAGGGTTAGGTTTATTCTTTTTTAAGAAGAATTTTTCTGAAAAAGATAACCAAATTAATATTTCGATAGCCGAGTTCGACAACATGGAAATCACTTTAACCACCATCTCCGAAATGTCCTCGGAATATGAAAAAGAACTTTTAAAAGAGAGAAACCAAATACTGAATGGTATGAAAAATTTAAGCGAACTTTATATTCACAGTTTTACTCAGTATGCTACAAGAATAAAGGAGAATATTAATAAGAATGAAGATGGAAAACTTTGTCTTAAAAATATTAATCTGGAAGAAAAACTGAGGGATATTATGCAGGTCAAAGATGAAATTGTTAATTTACAAGAAAAAGTATTAAAAAATCTTTCAAAAATTCAATATAACCAAAAAATTAGAATTAAAAATTTTATTGACAATTTCTTTTCTTTTTCTGAAGTCAAAAAGGTTCTTAAAAAACATGAGATTACACACCATATTAAAATAGATGCAAAGAAAACAATAAGAATTGATAAAAACGTATTGACAGAAATATTTAATGTGTTATTAGACAATGCAAAAAAAGCACTCCAAGAGAAAAACACCTATAAAAAAATACTTATAAATGTAGGCATCGAAGAAATAAAAAAACAGATGTATTTGTATATAAATTTTTCAGATAACGGATGTGGTTTTTTGTCTGAGAAGGATAAAGATAAGGTTATTAAAACAGATGGATCGAGTTATTGGCGAGAAAAAGGCGCGAGAGGATTGGGGATGGGACTCTATTTGAGTCGGTGCATGCTTACTATTTTTGGAGGGGAAATAAAAATCATGGGTGTTGCTGATGAAGGAATGAGTACGACAGTACAAATTTTACTTCCGATTGAATAAAAATGCCGAAACAGATTTTGGGTCCCAAAAAATTTTTAATGCTATTACCTTTATTAATTTTTTTTTCACTATTAACTAATTTTATGTCTGAAATTATTAATAATAAACTTTTTTTAATTCTAAATCATTTCCTTCTTTCAAATAAATTTTCTGTGACTATTATCATAACTATTATGTTCGTAACATTGTTTTCTTATCTCAGTTTCATTATTACAAAAAATGTATTACAAGCAAAGCATTTACGAAAAATATCAGATCTATATGCAATTATTTGCTGTGTCATTGTAATTTCAGCATGCTTTTTGGCTAGGTGTCTTTATATTATGATTTCCCAGGAATTCCAGTTAGTCTTTAAGATAAATCAGGAAACGCTGAGCCCAGTTTTCAGTAATCTTATGTTATCGATTGTATATACAGCAGGTGGCGAGTCGCTATTTAAGATAACAGCTTTGGTTTTCCCAAAAATTGACAAATTGGACTATTCGCGTTTAAGGCTGGCTGCTATAGCAGTAAAAAATCTGCTTGATTTAAACGGGAAAATGCAAGTAGAAAAAATGGAATCACCTTCATTAATAGAAAGTTTTGATAGAATTTGTAGTAGATTATTGGATATAGAAATAGAATTAAATAGGAATGAATTATATGAAGATATCGAGTCGGAAATTCAGAATATAGAAAAAATGAGAATATCATCATCTGCTCTCAAACAATTCATAAATAATGTAAAAATACACAGCAGATATGAAAATCTAATCTACTTCTCTAAACATGATTCACCAGGAGGATTGGTGTCAAAAAATGTTCTTGAAGCAAAAAAGTTTTTTTTGGCATTTAATTAACATTTCTAAAATAAACATTTAAAAAGAGGAGAATAAATTTATGTCTGGTGACCAAAAAAGCAAAGAAAAATTAATTGATATTTTTATTGCCACGAGTCATGAACCCCCCAGTTCGCTGTATATTGAGAGAAAGACAATTGAAGATATTGTTAATGAGGTAAACTCAGAAATTAAAGAAAACAGGGTTTTAAGAAAATGTAAATTAGTTACGATCGTGGATGAAAAATATTATCTAAAAAATATTGGGAAATTATCTTATGAGGATGAAGTAGAATTCCATTCTAAAATCCCATTTTGCTTTATAGATGGAGACAGTTATCTACCTTACAAAAAGGAGATATGGATTATCCGATCCCATCATTTCCCTCTCATAAGGCACCATGAAGTTTTTTGTATACTCTCTCCCTTGAAAGTTTTTAATAATAGAGAACAACAAAAAATGAACATAGAAAAGCATGGTAATGTATTCAAGTTTATTGAAGAAAATATTTTTCGATGCAAAAAGATTGTCCCTCCAGAAGTTGAAACAATCAAGGAAGCGCTAATAAGATTTGTAATATACAGATTATTTATTGAAGAGCACATAAGCGAGATTTTTTAAAGGAGATAAAATGAGAAAAGTAAATTTCCAATTAATTAATCATATTAATGTAAGCATTAAAAGCCTTTCTGAGTATCCATTTTATTTAAACAATGATTTAATCGATAAAAGTATAAACTGCATGTATAAAATATATTACGATTTTCTTTACAATGCAGACATATTGGCGGAGAAAAAGAAGATAACGATGGAAAAAGCAAAGGAGCTGCTGATAACTAAAGGCGAAAAATACCCTAAATACGATAAACTTCTAGATATTCCCAAATTGGTTGATATTGCCTTCAGGTTGAAACCTATTATAGCTTTCGTTGAAGATGAAGTATCGGCAGTGAATAACATTGTCTCATTTTATAAGGAGAGAGGTGTAAATTCGGAAATCATTGATTACGAAGATATAAAACAAAAAGCAATATTTTTCGATTGCTTAAAAAGGAAAAAAAAGTTTTATCTGTGGTTTGTTTTGGATTGGTTGATTCCTAAAGATAAAGATGGGATAAAATTGTACAATAGGATAAAAAAAAATATAGAGACGATTAGCCCAAGGCCTACCATAGAAATATATACTCAATACACAAGGGAGCGAGTAGCTGAACGAGTTGATGAGAAAACAAAAATAATTTTAAAACATTGGGATGATTCAAAAATAGAAAAAATCGTTGAATCCAATTCAAAAAATCTGTTTCAAATAATAAATAAAAATTTTAAAATATTTCCGAATAATCCTTATTTGGAAATATTTGAAATTGCAGCCTGAATCGAAATGGTAAACTAGATTGTTATGTGGCGCAGAGTGAGGTTTGAAATGATGAACAAAAATAATGATGAAGTCTTCTCTTCAATTAATGGAGCTCTTAAGAAATATAATTATACTCCTTTACCCTTTATTCCAATTGATAATGCCTATGATTTTAAGGACCCAAAAGATGTTCGGAGGATACATTTTCAAAATGTGATGAAAATGTACGATAATGCATTTAATTATATTTCAAATTTGCCATGTTTCCATGTAGGATATTTTTATGCAACCGATAAAATGGCAAACTTGGCAAAGAAATTTGGATTTGCAGAGAAAAAAAATATGCTGGATTTATGCTGTGGTTTGGGTGGCTCAATGAAAAGGCTCCATAAACAATTTAAATTTAAAATAACAGGAGTTGATTTCAATCTGAAGGAAATTCAGGAATGCCACCGTAGATTAATTGCTGAGGATTTAGAAGATGATATTACCCTCCTCTGTAGCAATGTTCTAGATTTAAAATCTGTAGGAAAATTCGATATCATATGGAGTGAGGATTCCTTTTCACATGTACCCGACCGTGAAAAATTATTCAGAATTATATATGATTCACTGAAGGATGATGGATTATTTGTATTTTCAGACCTGGTTAAAACCTCATCTATTGCCAGTACTGAGATCGATTCTTTCGCTAAAGTGTGGTTCCTGTGGGAGATAGAGAGTATTCAAAGCTATCAGAGATTATTTGATGAGGTCGGCTTTAAAATATCTGATGTTGCCTTTGGTCAGGGAAAGGAATTAGTTGAAATGCATATTAAGTGGGATATGGAAATGGGAGATGCAATACCACAAGTTTACCAAGAATATTTCGATAAAAATGAAAAAGATCTAATCGCGAGTTGGGGAGAAAAGGTATTAGAGATAAGAAAAGAAAAAATGAAAATGTATAACTACCTGGAGAAAGGGAAGCTTGATTATCCTTTTTTTGTGGCCAAGAAATGTTAGATACTTATCAATGTAACGGTGTACCTTCTCTGCCAGAATTTTATCCTTCTTGGATGAAAGATAGCTTTCGGTATTTTGAAAAGAATTTCAATTTTACTGTTAACAACTCGCTAGATTTGCCTTCGCAAATGTTAAATATCGTTCAAAAGGCACTATTCCCCGGAAGGAGAATCCGCCCCATCTTATATTGCTCATTTTGGAAAGATATTCATCATAAGTACCCTGAGAATAAAAAACTATTCCCGGCCATTGCATTGGAGTTATTTCATTCCGCATCAATCATCATTGATGATATCGTTGACGAAGATGAAGTTAGAAGAAATAAGCATGCATTGTATAGAATTTTTGGTATTGGAAATGCTGTTATAGTTTCTCATTTTTTAATATCGGCCGGGTATAAGCAATTGTTGCAATCAACAAATAGCAGGGATTTAACAAAATATTGGACTTATAGCTATGAGTCTGCTGCTGTTGGAGAGTTCATTGACGTCAATAAGATAGAAGAGATGTCAATAGAGGAACAGGTAAAAAACAGCTTGCTCAAAACAGAAAATTTTTTCCTTTTCATCGGAAATTGCCTCCATGTATTCAGTGATGTTCACGATGATATAGTGAAGCTATTTGGGATAATAGGACGATGCTTTCAGATAAGTAATGACATATATGATTTATACAATATCGACGGGAATTCTCGTCACAGCATTGAAAAGCCTTATCGATTAAACTATTCATATTTAGTAACACGCTTAGTTAAAGAAAAAATTCTTAAGGAGGAGGTTCTTTTAAAACCGATATATAAGGATGAAATACATCGTATAGCAATGAGAACACGGGATAAGTTGGGACGTCGAAGTGAGGTAATTACCCCCATCATTCATTCTGCTCTTCAAGAACTGAAGGGATTAAATTTATCTATAAATATAAAGAATCACGCAGAAGATTTTTTAATTCTTTTAAAAAAATCAAATTTTTGGAGACATATACATGAAACTAAAAAAAGGAATGATAACTAAACTAGGATACGCTTTTTATGATTTTAGTAATTCAGGTTATGTAATAATTTTTCAATCGTTTTTGTTCCCTATATTGTTTGCAAATTTAATAAAAGACAAGGTAAAAACTCCTGCATCCATATGGGGTTGGGCGATTAGCCTCTCCGTTTTATTGGCAATTGTTATCGCCCCTTTCATCGGTAGGTTTGCAGATGTAAAATCCAAATCACGCCCCTTTGCTATCCTTGTGACCGGAGTTGGGATTATATCATTTGTTACTTCTGTTTTCATTTCAGATCACATGATTGCTCTAATGTTAGTTTTTATTTTGTTCAATGCGATGTTTGAATTAACTCAAACCCTCTATGATGCTTTTTTACGTGATATTGCAAAAACCGATGAGGAAGTAACCAAACTGTCCACATTTGCTTGGGGATTTGGTTACCTTGGAGGAATTCTATTTGCTTTAATTTATCTTATATTAAATTCAATTGGCTTTCAAATTCGCTATATTTTAGCCCTTAGCTCCATTTTGTATACTGCGTTTTCTATATTTCCTATAGTTATTTTCTGGCGATTGGACAATAAATATATTAGTACAGTTTCCAAACAAAAAGAAGTAAATCTCATACGATATATTTTTAAATCCAAAATTCCTTTTGACATAAAGCCCCTTTTAATTTACTGGATAATTGCAGATTGTGTGGCAGCCATTTTGTATCATTCTTCGATTTTTGCAAAAACAGAGTTGAATATTTCTGATAGAACCATAGGAATATTGATGATTTGTGTTCAATTGCTTGCATTCCCAGCCACATGGTATGCTGGCAAATTAGCTAGCAAGATTGGCATCGTGAAAACCATTAGGGGATCTTTGGTGATATGGTGTTGCGTGTTAATGATATTGTATTGTTCTACTAGATTGATACATTTGATTTTTGCATTGGTTTTGACGGCTCTTGTGATTGGGACGACTCAATCTCTACTTCGGGCACACTTTGCTACAAAAATTGATTCTCAAATATCTGGGGAGGGTTTTGGATTCTTTGGTATAGCTAATAAGTCGGCTTCAATAGTTTCCCCAGCTTTGGTTTCTATCGCCGCTGCAATTACAGGCTCCATTCGGCCCGCTTTTTTTATTTTAATGCTCTTTGTAGCGGTTGCAATTTATTTCTCAAAATTCCTTAATAAGAAATAAATTGAGGCTGCTCGAAAGAATTTGTGCAAAGGATAATATAAAAAATGTTTAGAAAGTGTTGTCGACAAAATGTATTGAGGGTATTGAATCTGGGAATGAATCTATGGCCGATTCAATTCTCTTTATACCGGGGCTTAACTGGAAACGATTTCGAGTTCCTCAACCTGTCAAACGCTTCTATTGACAGGTTAAGGGTTCCGAAATATCATTGTAATGCCCCCGGTATACTTTTTTCTTGCACAGATTCTTATGAGGAACCATTTTCTCTATTGCGACTTGCTTAATTTTGAATCTCCTTTCATTTCGATTCGATATGAATTATGGACCAATTGGTCGAGCACGGTATCAGCCAGTATTGATTCTCCCATTCGATCATGCCGTTGACCAATTTGTATTTGAGATAGTAAAATAGTGGCTGATCAATGTGTCCACATATGGGCGATTACACTGATTTACACGAATTCCCGAAAGTTTTTTCTTCTCTTCTTCTCTTCTGCTTTTCTCCGCTCTTCCGCTTTTCCTCGCTTCCGCTCTTCCTGTTTTATCTTCATCGTTCATCACTCATCATTCATCATTCCATTCACTCACACCTTCCTCGCTTCCCTGTTTTTTCTTACCCTCTTAACTTCTCATCTTCTCACTTTTAAATGACCAATGACAAATCATTCTATTTTTCTTCCGCTCTTCCTGTTTTATCTTCATCATTCATCATTCTATCTTTCCATCCGTTCTTCCTTTTCCTACCCCTATTCCCCTGTCAAACAGCTATTTTAGATCGCGGATGCCGGGTGGCGAGTATTTCCTGCTGCTTGGGATTACTGATATGTGTGTATATCTGGGTCGTGGTAATGGTACTGTGCCCCAGTATCTGCTGAATGTACCGTATGTCCACCCCCTCCTCCAATAATAACGTCGCAAACGTATGGCGAAACGTGTGCGGCGTTATGGACCTCCTGATATCGGCTAATCCCGCATATTTCTTTACCATGAACCGCACCGACTGCTCGGATAACCGCCGGCCTAACCGGTTACTAAAAAAATATATGATCTGACCTTCATCTCCCCCAGTATGAAATAATTCGATGTACTCCTCCAGGATCGCCGCTATCTCCTCGCTGCATACCTGGATAATCCGCTCCCGACTTCCCTTCCCATTTACCTGGATGTATTTCCGCTCCAGGTTCACATGCTCCTTTTTTAAATGACATAACTCCGATACCCGGATTCCAGTGGCAAACAATAACTCCAAAACAGAAATATCCCGCACAATGGACTTGTAAGCGTAGGTACTGCGATCCTCAAACTGCTGCTTTTGCCTGTAAACAACCTGGAATAAGGTCTTTACTTCTTCCAGCGTCAATGCGTCGGGCAAAACCAACGGTTCCCTGATCTTAATTCGCATCTTACGAAAAGGATTGACGGCTATTTTGTCCTCGAACTCCAGGTAATTGAAAAGCGCTTTCAAAGTGGCGATTTTTCGTTTCACGGTTTTTATTTTCCCTGTCTCATGGAGCCGCTGCAAATATTCCCGCAGTTTCTGTTTGTCTACTTGCCGGATATCGATTGCTTTCCCGTTGCTGGAAATAAATTGCTTGAATTGGTTTAAATCAAGTTCATACGCTTTCAGCGTATGGGGGCTGAGGTTCTTTTCAACCCGGCAGTGAAACAAAAAATCCTCTGTCATTTTTTCCAATTTATTCACGACGCACCACTTAATTGACCCGATTCTGGATTATCAGAAATGTATTATCTCATTTACTGCGCAAAATAGCAAATAGACAGGCGTTAATTATTCAGAATAATTTATTTTTATGAAAATTCAAGCCCCACATCTTCACCTCTATAAAAAAATACCCGCGGAAAACCACATTGCCCGCGAAACACGCGAAACACGCGAAAAACATAAGCCACGGACGAACACGGACACTCACGGACAGAAAAGCAGAAGATAAGAAGTTGAGTTGGTGACACTTTGTGCCTTCGTGCCTTGGTGGCTATGCCTCAATTTCGATTTAGCCGCGAAGAACGCGAAGACACGCGAAGAAAAATCTGCCCACGAATTCCACGAATTAACACGAAAAACGAAAAACAATGGTCCACTGATTACACGGATTTACACGGATTTTTCCCTGCTCATCCGCTTTCCCCTGACTCCTGAATCCTAACCCCTGCCCCCTGTTTTTTTTCTTCATCATTCATCATTCATCATTCATCATTCTATATATTTTTATCTGCTGTTGACAGACACTGAAGAAGCCTTTAAAATAAGACTCTAAAATCAAACATCCAATAGGAGATAATAGGAAAATCATGAAAACATTGGAAATGCTGGTAGATAGGATACCCCCGGTACCCATGAGCACCTCCTGGTTGATTGCCGACCTGGCGGAATCAAAAGGGAAACAAGAACTTTTTAAAAAACAGTCTCCCCAAATATTGAAAACCCTCCGCGAAGTTGCTTTTACTCCTGGGATGTTACCACCTGGGGTATGAAGTCGGACGTTATATCAGCCTGGAACGTCTTATCGAAGACAATAAAGAACGCTATTACGAAACCCTGGAGAAAAGTTCAAAGTATTGGCATGAAGGAAAACATGACCCATGGCCCTATATTAACTACTTACTCTTCATCATAAAAACTGCTTACCGGGAATTTGAAAGAAGAGCTGAGGGACAGAAAATTCCCAGGGGCGCCAAAACAGAAATGATTTTAAAGGCGGTAAACTCTTTTTATGACTCCTTCTCAATATCGGAACTTAATAGGGAATGCCCGGGTGTCAGCGTCGATATGATCAGGAAAATTCTAAAGGATCTAAGCAAACAGGGGAAAATAAATTCTTTGGGAAGAGGCCAAAATGCCCGCTGGGAAAAAACAAATAAAGGGAATTAGGTATTACCTATTGAATTAGGTAATGAATTAGGTAATATCTCCCAAAACACTTTTCCTCTTTGAATTTTGAAGGCCACGGACAATAGGGCAACACGGACACTCACGGACAGAAAAGCAGAAGTTAAGAAGTTGAGAGGTTAAGAGGGTGAGTAGATAAAGATGTGTCCACGTATGGGCGATTGCACAGATTCCCCGGGAGTTTTTTCTTCTCTTCTTCTCTTCCTTTTCTCACCTTCTCACCCTCTTAACTTCTCACCTTCTATCTTTTCCGCTCTTCCTGTTTTTTTTTCATCATTCATCATTCATCATTCATCATTCTATATAAAGGTTAGCCACGGACGAACACGGACACTCACGGACAGAGAAACAGAAGGTAAGAAGTTGAGAGGTTAAGAGGGTGAGACAGATTTTTTTTCATTATTCATCATTCTATTAAAGAACGGCCCACGAATTACACGAATTTTCACGAATAAAAAACACGCGTTACTAGCCACTCGCCACTTGTCCACAGATTACACTGATTGACACTGATTCTTTTTTTCCACTCACCACTTACTTTCTTTTTTCCTGTCTATGAAAACCCATGTAATCGCTATTCCGTGGATAAAAAACCTTTCGTGGTAATTCGCGTAATTCGTGGGCTGGTTTTTTTTAATCTACCTGGAAAATCCCTTCTGCCATATCCTGGTTGGCTTTCTCAAAATCTTCCGGACGACCGATATCCAACCAATATCCCTTAAAAGGATACACATCGATCCGCTGCTTCTCTTGCAATAATTTCAACATCAAATCATCAAACCCAAACGGCCGGTCCCCCGGGACATAATCCAGCACCTTCTTATTAAACACATACACCCCCATACTCACACAATAATCATGCCGCGGTTTCTCCGTGAAACCCGTAACCATGTTATCCTTGATCTCCATTACCCCGAAATCGATGTCCACTGTCCGTTTGAAAGTACCCACAGTCGCCAATGCCCCGGACTTCAGATGATAATTATATATATCCATGAAATCGATGTCGGTCAATATATCCCCATTCATGGTCAAAAAATTATCCGGCAAATCTTTAAGCAATTTCAACGGCGCAATGGTTCCCATGGGCCGGTCTTCCATCGAATACTCGATGCGAACCCCAAACTTCTCCCCATGCCCGAAATACGCCATAATCAATTCCGCCATGTGATTTACACAGAAAACAAAATCCGTCACTCCAACCCGTTTCAATTGCTCGATTAAAATGGCTAAAATAGGCCTTTCACCTACCGGCGCCAACGGCTTGGGCAACACATACGTGTACGGCTTCAACCGCGTCCCCTTCCCTCCTGCTAAAATGATTGCTTTCATATTTTTATTGCCTCCGGGCATAAAGTAACTAGAATGATGAGTTATGAATGATGAATGATGAAAAATATATTTTTATGGGATTAAAATTATTTCTTTTCAAATTCTTCTTCATCATTCATCATTCATCATTCGAAGTGAGTTAGCGCCTTCTTGCCAATAGGGTAAACATTGAAACCGATCTCATACAATTTCCCATGATCCAATATGTTCCGGCCATCAAAAATAAACGCCGGCTTCTTCATCGATCGATATATCCTCTCAAAATCAAGATGCCGATATTCCTCCCATTCGGTAATAACCGCTATCGCATACGCATCTTCCGCTGCCTTATAAGGATCACTCTCATAACTCACCCTACCATTCGTACCCTGCAAATCCTGTTTGGCGTTTCCCAACGCCTGCGGGTCCGTGATGGCCACATAAGCATGCTCTTCCAATAAATCCCGCGTCACCTGGAAAGCAGGAGACTCCCGCGTGTCGCCCGTGTTGGCTTTAAAAGCAAACCCAAACAACGCAATCTTTTTCCCGGCAATAGTATTAAACATCGCCCGCACAATCCCCTGCACAAAACGCCGCTTCTGGTACTCGTTCATTTTGACCACCAATTCCCAGTAATCGGCCACTTCCGTCAACCCATAACTCTTACAAATGTAAACCAGGTTCAAGATGTCTTTTTGAAAACAGGAACCGCCAAACCCAATACTGGCATTGAGAAACTTAGACCCGATTCGTGAATCGCTGCCGATAGCATAGGCGATTTCGGAAATATCCGCGTCTGCTTTTTCACAAAGAGCGGAAATCGCATTGACGGAAGATATCCGCTGGGCAAGGAACGCATTGGCCACCAGCTTGGAAAGTTCCGCGGACCAGAGATTGGTGGTGATAATCTTTTCCCTGGGAATCCAATGGGCGTAAATATCCACCAGTTCTTTTTCAGCGGCCAGGCCTTCCGGGGTTCGGTGGGCGCCGATCAACACCCGGTCCGGTTCCAGCAGGTCCATGACCGCGCTGCCTTCGGCTAAGAATTCCGGGTTGGAAAGCACTTCGAACCGAATACCCCCACGCCTAGCTTTTAAAATACGTTCCATGGCTTCGGCGGTGCGCACCGGCAGCGTGCTTTTCTCAACGATTATTTTATCGCCCTGGGAATGGGCCACAATGGCATGGGCCGTATTCTCCCAATGCTGTAAATCGGAAGCCATGCCCGCCCCCTCGCCAAAAGTCTTGGTGGGCGTATTAACGGAAACAAAAATAATATCGGCCTTTTTGATCCCTTCCGCGATTTCTGTTGAGAAAAAAAGGTTCTTGCCCCGCACCTGGTTGACGATTTCAGCCAGCCCGGGCTCGAAAATAGGAATGTCGCCGGAATTCCACTGCCGGATGCGTTCCGCATTGATATCCACAATTTCTACCCGTAATTCCGGGCACTTCAGGGCGATGGCCGCCATGGTGGGCCCACCCACATAACCGGCCCCAATACACAATATGTTCTTCTTAAATTCCATTCGGTTTTCCTCTTCCATTTGCCGCTAAAACAATATGGCGCAATGTTTTTTATAATTAGACATTATATATTTTTATTTTGTAATTTTCAAGGTTTTTGGCGATCCATTCAATGGTCTCTGCCAATCCCTGTTCCAGGGTGTATTGCGGCGTATAACCCACCAGTTCCTTGATTTTCCTGTTGTCGCATTTCAACCGTGCCACTTCCGAATTGACCGGTCTAAACCGCGTTTCTTCCGGGACAACCATGGCATTCGAATGCATCAGTTTTTTAATCGTTTCCACCAGTTCCCCAATGGAAATTTCCGTATCGGACCCAATGTTGACCGTTTCGCCCACGGCCTTATCGCATTCCGCTAGTTGCAGGATGCCGGTAACAATATCTTTGACATAATTAAAATCCCGCGTCGTTGAAAGGTTTCCTAACCGTATCTCTTTTCCACCTCCGGCGATCTGGGAGATGACGGCAGGGATAACGGCCCTGGCAGATTGCCGGGGTCCGTAGGTATTAAAGGGCCGGGCAATAATAACAGGCAGTTCATAAGAATAATAAAAACTCAACGCCATGGCATCCCCCCCGATTTTACTGGCGCTGTAAGGGGATTGCGGCCGCTGGGGATGGTTCTCGTCCATAGGTATGTAACGGGCCGAGCCGTAGACTTCAGAGGTGGAAGTCTGAATGATCCGTTGGCAGCCGCTTTCCAACGCGGCCTGGCAGATATTTAAAGCGCCTTTGATATTGGTTTCCACGTAACTGTCCGGCGCGCTGTAAGAGTAGGGGATGGCGATTAGGGCGGCAAGGTTGAAAATAACATCCATGCCGCGGGTAATTTTATTTATAAAATGGCCGTCCCGGACATCGCCGGGAATGACCCGGATATCTTCCAGGCAATCGATGTTTTCCAATTTCTCCAGCCAGCCCCAATTATTAAAGGAGTTGTAATAAGATAATGCGTTGACATGGGCGCCTTTTTTTACCAGGGCCTCTACCAGGTGGGAGCCGATAAAACCGTCGGCGCCGGTAACCAGGATATTTTTATCGTTTAATTCCATAGTAATTCAAATACCATTCCACGAATTTTGCGATCCCTGCTTCGATGGATGTTGTAGGCTGAAACCCCGTATATTCCAGCAGGTCTGTTGTGTCCGCGGAAGTTTCTTTCATATCGCCTTGCTGCAGCGGCAGTAATTTTTTCTCTACCTTTTTCCCCAGGTTTTTCTCGATTAACTCGATAAAATACAGTAAATCTACGGGCTGCCGGCTGCCGATGTTAAAGAGACGGTAAGGGGCGCGCGAAGTGCCCGGGTCCGGGTTTCGCCCGTCCCACATGGGGTTGCCTTCGGGGACTTTTAGCATGATGTTGTAAACGCCGGTCACGATGTCGTCGATAAAGGTGAAATCCCGTTTCATATCGCCGTAGTTAAACACTTCGACGGCGTCGCCGGCGAGGATTTTGCGGGTAAACAGGAAATAGGACATATCCGGGCGTCCCCAGGGGCCGTAAACGGTAAAGAACCGTAACCCGGTGGTGGGCACGCCGTAGAGGTGGGAATACGTATGGGCCATCAGTTCGTTTGCTTTTTTAGTGGCCGCGTAAAGGGATACCGGGTGGTCTACGTTGTGATGAACGGAAAAGGGCATGGTTTCATTGGAGCCGTATACGGATGAGGAGGAAGAGTAGACCAGGTGTTTGATACATTGGCAGTTATGGCGGCAGGTTTCCAGGATGTTGATGAAGGCGATGATATTGCTGTCGATGTAGGCGTGGGGGTTTTCCACCGAATAGCGCACGCCGGTTTGGGCGGCCAGGTGTACGACGTAATCCGGCTGCTCTGTCGCGACTATTTTTTCCAGGGCTTCCCTGTCCGTTAAATCCCGCGGGAAGAAGACCAACCGACCGGTTGCCGGTCTCTCCAGGGATATCGGTTCCTTGCGTGCGACCTGTCCCAGTTGTGCATCGGAGAAACCCAGTTCCTTAATGCGGGACAGTTTCAGGTTTACGTCGTAATAGGGGTTCAGGTTATCGATGCCGATGACGTGGTAGCCCAGGGAGATTAATTTCCGGGTAAAATGGAACCCGATAAAGCCGGCGGTCCCGGTGACCAGGACTTTAAGTTTTGTTTTAGCATCGTTATTTATCGTCATAAGGAGTGTATTGTAACACAACCGAAGCAAGGGCGCAATGTGCAATGTGCAATGTGCAATGTTTCTTCTTTTCAGATTGGCGCTATTGATTATTGGGGAGAACTGTAGTATAATAAATTCATGAAACCATATTACATATTATTCTTGTCGTGGCTGTTTCCCGGTATGGGACATATTGTTCAGAAGAAGTATCTGAAGGGTGTTGTTTTCCTGGTAGGGATAATGTTGCTCTTGCTTTTTGGCCTTATCATGCAGGGTAAATTTTACGATACCGGTCAATTTCACCCGTTACTGCTGCTCGGGTTCCTGGGCGACCTGGGCAGTGGGGTGTTCTATTTTATCATCAAGTTCCTGGGCCTGGGAAAAGGAAATATCGAAGCGGTTACTTTTCAATACGGCACCACCTACCTGGTGGTGGCAGGTTTTATGAATTACCTGGTGGCATTGAATGCCTTCGATATAGCTAAAGGAAGGCGAAAATGATCTTTAAAAGTCACTTCATTTCAATGATAATTTTTGCGGTTATCGTGTCCACCCTGCTGGCGTTTATCCGCTATGATGAAAAAAAGGATATTCTAAAATACGGGTTAAAACTGTTCATTTATATGACCTGTGGAGTTATCGTCGTCAGCTACCTGATGCGGTATTTATAAAAGATAAACAAGCCCACGAATTACACGAAGCCGGATTAAAAGGAGTAAATGTCAATTTTTATAAAGATTGACATTTTTAAAACCTCTCTAATCAAGCGTTTCAAAAAAAAGATGTCAATTATTATAAACATTGAACAAAAAACCGGGGATTATACTATCTTAGAAATGAAAACCATTTCCAGGGAGGTAATAGGAAAATGAAAACCAAGAAATTAACGCTTTTTCGAGTTGCGCAGATCTGTTTGATTGGAGGATTAACGTTAGTTCTGAGTAGTTGCGGCGGCGAAAAGAAAGTTGGCTGCCTGGACACAGGCGGGATTACTCCCGACTTCTCAAGCTTACCCCCCGGACCGCTGGCCATGTTCACGGTTGACAACGTGGACGGCATTCGCCTTTATCGCCTGGTTAAACGCGAAGGCGCTTCGCTCTGGTGCATTGACGGCGAAGAGCTTCCCCCGGGCAGCGGGAACCGGAAAGATGCGGCAGTCATGTTATTGTTCCATAAATTACCCTGTAAAGTCTCGGTGATTACCGCTGAAGTTCACGGACACGGTCATGTCGCCCGTATGGTCGCGGCCCAACCGGATGGAACAACCCAAACGGCCATATGCCCCGGTGATAAACGGGTGTTGACGCTTCATGCCGAGGCCGATAACCATTTTATCTATGCAATACTTTCAGGACAGGAAGCGGAATGGCTTAAATTCCGGTTGGAATAAGATATGGAGGTATGAAAGAAATTTTGCATAAAAAACGAAAATATGATAAACTAAAATATGGTAAACAAAAAAGTATCCAATCGCTTTATATTTTTTCTCTTATTTGCCGTATCGGGCTTCTCGGGACTTATCTATGAATCCATATGGTCCCATTATTTGAAGCTGTTCCTGGGGCACGCCGCTTACGCCCAGACCCTGGTGTTGATTATTTATATGGGCGGTATGGCGTTGGGCGCGTGGCTGGTGGCAAAGTATACCCCCAAAATTCGCAATTTGCTGCGGGGCTATGCCTATATCGAGGGTGCTATCGGCCTGCTGGCCGTCCTGTTCCACCCCCTGTTTGTCAATACCATGGACCTGACCTACTTTTCCCTGATCCCACAGGCCGGCTCCATGCTGACGGCCAACATCATCCGTTGGGGATTTGCCGCGCTGCTGATCCTACCCCAGTCGGTGCTGCTGGGCGCTACTTTCCCCCTCATGAGCGGCGGCGTCATTCGTCGTTTCCCGGCTAAACCCGGCCAGTCCCTGGCCATGCTCTATTTTACCAACAGCCTGGGCGCCGCCGTCGGCGTCCTGGTGAGCGGGTTCCTGTTGATCGAAACCGTGGGCTTGCCCGGCACGATCCTCACCGCCGGGATCATTAATATCATCCTGGCCGCCGTGGTTTTTGTTTTGAGCCGGGAAAAGCAACTCCCAACAAGAGAGGTAAAAGAGGCAAAAGCAGCAAAAGAAGTAAAAGCAGCAAAAGAAGCAAAAATAGGGGAGAAAGAAATATTATCTCGCCGGCTGGTTCTCGGTTTTATGCTGACGGCCGCTTTCACCGGGACGGCCTCATTCATGTACGAAATCGGTTGGATACGAATGCTCAGCCTGGTGCTGGGCAGCTCTACCCATGCGTTCGAATTGATGCTCAGCGCGTTTATCCTGGGCCTTGCCATCGGCGGATACTGGGTCAGCCGGAACATCGACCGCCTGGAAAACCCCATGCGCCGACTGGGATATATCCAATTGACCATGGGTGCACTGGCGTGCTTGACCCTGCTCTCCTACGGTCAAACCTTTCATTTAATGGCTTACGCCGTTAACAATTTTCCCAAAACCGACCAGGGGTATTTTCTATTTAACCTTATCAGTCACGGCACAGCCATGCTGATTATGATTCCCGCCACCATTTGCGCCGGGATGACCCTACCGTTAATCACTTATTACCTGATTTCCAGGGGTTACGGCGAAGGCGCCATCGGTAAAATATATGCCGCCAATACCATTGGTTCCATCCTGGGAGTTATTATCGGTGTTCATTTTATCATGCCCCTGTTGGGAGTAAAAAACGTCGTTGCCATCGGTGCCGGCGTCGATATCCTGGTGGGCGCGGCGCTGCTGTGGTATGTACAGGAGACGGCGCCCCAGGCTTCGCGGAAAACGCGGCTGCGTTGGGCAATCACCTCGGCGGCGTTTATCGGCGTCGTGCTGTTCAGCATTTTCGTAATCCGATTGGACCCTTTAAAAATGGCCTCCGGCGTATACCGTAACGGCAAAGCGGAAATCGATGGGAAGATTTTGTTTCACCGGGACGGTAAAACCGCATCGATCGATATAATCGAATATACCTCCATCGAAACCCTCAGCATTGCCACCAATGGGAAATCCGATGCCGCCATCAGTTATTCCGCCGAGCCGCGGCCGGATGAATTGACCATGGCGCTGGCGGCCGCCATACCCATGGCTTTCCACGAGCGCGCCCGGACCGCCGCCAATATCGGCCTGGGATCCGGTTTGACTACCCATGTGCTGCTGACCAATCCCAACCTACAAGCGGTGGATACGGTGGAGATCGAACCGGCGGTGGTGGAAGGCGCTAAAGCCTTCGGACAACGGGTGGAAAGGGTCTACAATGACCCGCGCAGCCATATCCATATCGAAGACGCCAAAACCTTTTTTTATAACCGCAAAGAGAAATATGATTTGATTGTCTCCGAGCCTTCCAATCCCTGGGTCAGCGGCGTTTCCGGCCTTTTCTCCAACGAATTTTACCGCATGATCCGTCGTTTTATTAAGGATGACGGTATTTTCTGCCAGTGGGTTCACCTGTACGATATGGACATTCCCCTGGTGGCTTCGATTATGAAAGCTGTCTCCGCCAATTTCCAGGATTATATCGTCTATTTTACCAACGACACCAATATTATTATCCTGGCGTCCAAACAAAAACTCCCGGCGCAGCCCGGGGAAACTATTTTTTCAATCCCTACGGTAAAGAACGAATTGGCCCGCATAGGGATTTACAATGGCCAGGACCTCCGGGTTCGTAAAGTCGGCGCGCGGGGCGCCCTGGATTTCCTGTTTCAATCGTATCGCATCCCGGCCAATTCCGATTACTACCCCGTGCTGGATACCGGCGCGGGGCGGGCGCGGTACCTGGCCAGTTCGGCCAAAGATTTGAACCGGCTCTTTTCCGTCGATTACCCGTTTCTGGCCGTGTTGGAAGGAGACATTGCCCCGGTCCGGTCGTTTTACAGCGAAACGCCTTTCAGTTTCTGGAAAGCCTTCGAGGCCAGGGAGGCCAGGGCCGTTTATCAATATTTTATCGCTTTGAAAAACCCGAAATTTGTTCCCACTATCGCCATGAACCGGCAGAATTACGACGCCATCCAGGCCATGTTCTCCGGCAATGGAAATTTCGACGTCCTCCAGCAAATCATTTACAGTACGTATACATATTTGTCCAGGGAGGAGATGGGGTTAATATGGAGTGTGATGGAGTCTTCCAGGCTTTATGAAGCCCAGCCGGGGGAGTTAAAAAAGGTGATAAGCCTGTATAAAGCGCTGAGTAACCGGGAGTTCCGGGAAGTGCTGCGCATGGCGGAACCCTTTTTGCCCGGGGGTACGATTCTTGCGGATGAAAGAAATAATTTCCTATTGAAAGTGGTGTTAACCGCCCACATTGCCCTGGGGAACCGCGAGGCCGCAGGTAGGGTTTGGGACCGTTTCGAATACGGGACGCTTGAGAACCTGCCTATCGATTTGCGGTTGCTGGGGGCCTTGCTGGGGAAAATTAAATAGCAGGGATTGCAGTTTCAGTTGTCGGACATGTCGATCCCGTAAAAGCTGAACTGTGATAGCCTGGATATCCAGGTCGAATGGGCGCGGTATGAATATACGCAGATCGATAAAATATATGAGTGGCTCGATCGCCCCGTGGATCGGCCGTTGATCGATCATTATGTTGTCATCCGGAACCTGGGCAGCGCCATGGGCGAAATCCGGGGCATGGAAAAAGACGCCGAACGTTGGGAGAGGGATGCCGAGTTAATGTTTGCCAGGATGGAGTATCCCATGAGGTTCGATGTCTTTTCCGGGTATGTGTATTGTTTTACTTTCCAGTATTAGGGCAAAAAAAACATAAGCCCACCAAATTCATCATTCTATCTTTTCCTCCAATAGTTTGCATTCCTATTTCGCTTATGATACAATCGTAGCCATGGATACAACGGATACAACGGATATAACGATAAGGAGCCGAACATGAGAAAGTTTTCATCCTATGGGCCTATCATTAACGCCTCAAATTATTACGCACCCAGGGAAGAACTAATAGAGAAAACATATATCAACTTGATCGGGGAAAACCCTACCGGGTGAAAAAACCGTTTTCAATTTCGACGACAAAAATCTCAATTATCTATACATGAATGGGGTCATCGCAGAAGAAAAAGTCGGCCCCAAAGAATACTACGTCAGGTTTTCCTGCCCATTTGTACAAAAACGAATCTTCAACTTTTTTTCCAGGCAGATCTTCAGTTACCTGGGCCAGTTGATCCACCCACTGGACGCTATGGAAGATGCCGTGGATGAAGAAAATCTTTATCTCCCCAATATCATTAAACGCTACCAGGCCTATTTAACCAAAAACCAGGGGGTCTTTTTCAAGGATGCCCCCCGTCGCAAAACCGATCTGAAAATCTATGAAGCCGTTTTTCATTTTAATATATTTCGCTACCTGTACGATTTACTGAAATCCAGGGGCGTTGAAGTAGTTCCCCAATTCCCCACCGGCAACGGCAAGATCGACCTGATACTCAAATACCGGGGAAAAATCCATGCGCTGGAATTAAAAAGTTTTAAAGATATGTATACGCATGAAAAAGGCGTTGAGCAGGCGGCGGAATATGGCCGGCAATTGAATTTAAAAGAGATCGCCTTCCTGGTGTTCGTCGAATTAAGCCCGGCGGAAGCCAAACAACTGGAAAAGCAAGTGGAAAAAAACGGCGTCAAAGTAACCGTATTGCCGGTAGGGATTTTATAAACCAAAAGAACCCCACGCGAATTACACGAATCCACAAAATTAACTTTCTTAAACCTTTACAAAACGAACTAAATATGTAAAAATGAATTCCGCCTTGGAAATTTTTCTAAAATGGAGGTAAAAATGACCAGGAATGAATATTTGAAATTTGTAGAAGGCATTTACCAGGCCACCCGCGGCTTGATAAAAATAACCCCGGATCAAAAACTCGATTACAAACCGAAAGATGGCCTGATGACCATCGCCCAGGTATTGAAACACCTCACCGGCAGTCTCGGCGAGGGCCTTTCCATGGCCTTAAACAACTCATGGCCCGTTATGCCCGCGGAAGAAATGCTCCCCTCCGCCGACAAAATGCCCAAATCCACTTCCGCCGCCGAAGCCTTGAAAGAAATCGACCACGATTGGGAACTGGTAAAACAAGAACTGGAAAAAATCACCGACGGTGAATTTAATCAAAATAAAATCAATGTCCCCTGGATGCCCCAACCCATGACCTACGTCGAATTCATGATGCAATCCATGGAACATCTATCCAACCACCGCATGCAATTGTTTACCTGGCTAAAACTTTCAGGAGAACCCCTGCATACCGGTCATCTCTACGGCATGCCGTCATAATTAATATAAAAAAATATCTCCATCGTGTTTAATGTATAATGTTAAATGTATAAAGTTTAAGGATGGTGTATGAATGAGAATAAAGTGCTTTTTTTTGTCTATTATATTGGCCGCTTTTGTTTTTAGCCATTGCAGTGGACATCACACAAATAAACCCAATACCGGACCCGTAACCCCCGCCAAAGAAGCCGAAACCGCGGAACCCACTCAACCGGCGGAAGAAAAAGAACCCCCCGAGGAAAGTAAAGAAGTGGTACCGGCTATCGTTATAAAAGCTGAAGAGATAAAAGAAGCCGCGCCCATCGCCGCTGCCGCTCCCGTTGCCCCTGCCGCCCCTTCTCCCGATGCGAACACAATTACCGATCATATCGCCGAGGGAATAAACGGCGTTTTCAAGGAATTCGGTTATTCCGGCGATATGAACATCCCCGAAAGCTTTAAAAACCGGGTCGCCCATTATATCCGTTACTTTTCCTTCGATGAAAAAGGCTCCCGGTTTTTCCAGCGGGGCCTAAGCCGCGCCGACCAATACCTGCCCATGATCCGGCAGGTATTCCAGGACAAAAACCTGCCCCTTTCCCTCGTGTACCTTCCCCTGGTGGAATCCGGGTTTAATCCCAAAGCCCGGTCTCGCGCCGGCGCAGTGGGCATGTGGCAATTCATGCGGGGAACGGCCCGTATTTATGGACTCCACGTTTCCCGCCGCGTCGATGAACGAAAGGACCCGGAAAAAGCAACCGCCGCCGCCGCCGAATACCTCAACGACCTGCTGGCCATGTTCGGCATGGAAGACCCCTTCCTGGGCATTTGCGCCTACAACGCCGGCGAAGGCAAAATCTTGAACGCACTGCGAAAAATCTCCTATAAGGAACGCTCCTTCTGGACCCTGGTGAACAAAAATCTCTTACACACCGAAACCGATGAATATATCCCGCGCTTGCTGGCCGTTATCCTGATGAGCCGGGACCCGGAAACCTACGCCGCCGCTTCTAAAATAGTTTCCGTCGAACCTGACGATAGGGTGGACCAGGAAATTATCGATTCCATTCATACCGCCCCGCCAACCCCGGACGAAGAGAACGGGGTGGAAAGCGAACCGGGACCGGAAAGCGAGCCGGGAACTGGAGTTAATGTTGAAACGGGAACAGGAACGGGAACAGGAACCGGTCCTGTCTGGATATATACGGTAAAACAGGGGGATACGTTATTCGGCGTCGCAAAAAAGTACAACGTAGAGGTGGACGCCCTGAAAGAATGGAATCAACTGGACAGCAACCTGATCCATCCCGATCAAGAATTAAAATTTTACACGGCTGCCCCCGCGGCGAGCCGGCCCGCGCCCGCGCCCTCCTATGTATCCCCGGCCCCGGTTGATAAAAAAGGGTATAAATTAATTTATACCGTGAATTATGGAGATTCATTGGCCCGCATCGCGCTTCTTTTCAAAGGAGTATCCGCGCGGGATATCATGAACTGGAACCGGTTAAACCGGACCCGCATCTATTTGAAGCAGGAATTAGAGATATATTTACCGCGGCCGCCGCGGAAAGTGGCGGCCCATCTAGTAAAGAATGGCGATACCGCCGCTAAGATCGCCAGGGAATACGGCCAGAGGATCGAATACGTCCTCTCCCTTAACGGTATGGTCACCGATTCCCCGTTAGCGCCGGGGAAACAATTACTGATCTATCATTTTTAGATGAAACTTGAAAAAACCTTTTCATTGTATTACAATTGGTGCTTATGATGGAAAGTAAAACCGTTAATATGAAAATAGACAGCGTGTTGAAAGCCGTGCTTGAAGAATTGGGGGGAACGTACGAATATGTAAAACACCTGGGGGGCGGCGAGTTTTCCAATGTCTACCTCGTTAAACATAAGGCCTCCGGCGAAAACTATGCCCTCAAAATTATGGATTACCACTATTTAATCCAGAGACTTAAAAAAGAAGACCTGGCCGATAGTAAAAGCAAATTTAATGAAATAAAAAAAAGGTTTGTTATCGAAGCCAAAATATATGGGAAAATCGATCACCGCCATATCGTAAAAATCCTGGATACCGGTTTCATTACCAACGATACCAATGACATCGAGATCCCTTTTATCGTCATGAATTACATCAAAGGATCAAGCCTGGCGGAAGTCTTGAAAAAAGAAGCGCCTTTCGAAGTGAACCGGGCCCTGGCCATCGCCAAAAGCCTGTTGAGCGTTATCGATGTGATCCATCAAAACAATATCATTCACCGCGATATAAAACCCGCCAATATCATGATCGAAGAAGAAACCGGCGAAGCCATTATCATCGATTTCGGGATTGCCAAAGACATCGTGGGCGGGACCCGTTTGACCACTACCGGGGCGTTCCTGGGGTCGCCCGTGTATATGGCGCCGGAACAATTTACCGACAGCAGTAAAGTCGGCCCCGAGATCGATACCTATGCCTTCGGCGTGGTCCTGTTTGAAATGTTGACCGGCGAACTCCCCTATAAAGGAAACAATTTCATGGAGGTCATGAACGCCCACCAGGTGAAACCCGTACCCAATATCCTGGACGTGAACCCCGAATTGCCGGTGGGTATAGAAGACATTTTATTCAAGGCCATGGCTAAAAACCCCGCTTACCGCTACCGGAACGCCCAGGAGTTTTTAAAAGATCTCCAGGATGTGGGTAAGAAAAAAAGAAGACTATCCCGGAGACAAAAGAACCGGTATACCTATCTCTTTTATTTGTTTGTCGCCGTCGTTGCCATAGCCTTGATTATCCTGAATCCCTTCGGTGCGCGCGCACCTAAAGTTGAGACAAAAACAACGCCGGTGCAAGATAGTAATGTCCAGGTTCCAAAAATAAAAGATGAGGAGAAGGCAAAGCCGGCGGAACCCGGGCAAAAGCCCCAACAGGTTACCCCGGAAGAGGAATTTGCACAAACTATCCAGGCCGTAAAGAAAAATATTGAAAAAGAGGACTTCGCCGCAGCCGGCGACGCCCTGGGAAAAGCCCGGCTTATAAAAAAAGATAACGAAGAAATTAAACAACTTTCCCTTTTAATCGCGGAAAAAAAGCAAGAATATGAATTAAAGAACGGGGAAAACCTTTGTAATACTACCAAAGGAAATATCGATCTCAAAAAGTACCTGGAATTTGCCGCCCAATACCCCCAATCCAGGTTCCTCAATGATTTGAAAGACAGGTTAAAAAAAGCCGACGGGAATTTACCGCCGGAAAAGTACTGGCAGGGGCCGCTCCAGTCCAATTCAAAAGGTTATTATGAAGCGATTTTCGGCCCTGAAGGCAGCGGTCGCCGCATGATCTATATCCCGGCCAAAAAAATCTGGATCGATAAATACGAGGTTTCCAACCTGCAGTTCAAGCGATACTTAAAAGATGAGAATATAAAAGCCGCAGTCGGAACGGGCAGCAAATACATCCTGGAGGGCGACGAATACCCGGCGGCGGTATCCTATAACGAAGCGGAAAAATATTGCCGGCGGTACGGTTTCAGGTTGCCCACGGCGGAGGAATGGCAATATATCGCCGGCAAAGGAACATATACCTACCCCTGGGGCAATGAATTACCCGACAGCGGCGATATTTGCCGGGCCAATTTCGACAGCCTCGAGGGCGCGTTGGAAAAAGACGGTTTTAGCGGCACTGCCCCGGTAAAATCATTTGCACAATACTCTTCCCCTTTCGACGCCGTGAATATGGCCGGGAATGTCTGGGAATGGGTCCAGGGCATAATTCTAAAAGGCGGCGGGTTCTTCTCCTCAGTAGAGGACCTGGCCATCGATAAAACCGTCAGCGGACGGGAAAATGACCGCGAAGGTTTCAGGTGCGTCAAAGATGAAAATAACGACCGGGGGATTTAAAAAGGCCATTGCTCTTGTTGTGATTGCGGCGTTTGCCTTGCAAATGCATATCCCGTTACACCCCCAGGTGGAAGCCGAAATCGTCAAACAATTTCAACGGGCCAAAACCTGGTATTTAAATGGAAAATATGACGATGCCCGGATGCGCATCGAACGGGTTATCGATATTATCAATGAAAAAAACACCTATAGGAAAGATATCCTGGGGATGTGTTACTTACTGTTGGGCGCCATCGCCGAAAAACAAAATAAACCGCTTCCGGCCCAGGAGAATTATCTCAAGGCCAGGGGAGTATACGGCATTACCCTGGTGGACGGCGTGGACCTGGAAGGCCTTTCGCTTTACAAGATAATGGTAAAAGGCGAGCCGCCGCCATCTTCGTCTTCCCGGGATGGGAAAATCGAGAAAGAAGGCGCAAAGAAAAAAAAGAAATTCCCCTGGTTGTTGGCAGTGGGGGCCGTCGTGGTGGTGGGGGCGCTGGTCTATTTTCTCCTGCTCAAACCCCGTAAGAAATTCACCCTGACAGTAGTCAGGGGGGAGGGCGTCCTGGGCGATCCCCAGGGTAATACCTACAGATACAAGAAAGGGGCTATGGTCGCGTACAATTACACTCCGGCGCCGGGATATTCCGGCCTGGCGGTAACATTGGACGGGAATGCCGCACTGGATTCCGGCGCTGTCAAAATGGATAAAGATCACATATTGGCAGCCTCGTCCAGTCTTAATGTAGTGACTATGGTCACGGACAGGAAAATAGTGGAAATCCCCGAAGGGAAAAGTATCGCCTTTAATGTAAAGCTTTCCGCCCAGCCGCAGTCAAATGTAAATGTAACGGTCAGCCGCGCCGGTGGCGACCAGGACATCCAGGTGGTTAACGGGGGGGTGCTCTTTAATACCTCCAATTGGGCTACCTATCAGCCCGTTATTTTACAGGCCGGCGAAGATGAAGATGTCGTCGATGGAGAAGCCACCATCCGGCTTAGCGCCGATGGCGCCCCCAACGTTTATATTACGGCCCAGGAAAAGGACAACGACCACCCCACGGTTTCCATCGTCGAGCCCGGCGATAGAGATACGGTAAAAGGAGAAGTGACGATTACCGCCGAAGCTTCGACGGCGGAAAAGATTATTAACCGCGTTGAATTTTATATCGATGGGAAAAAAGAAGCAATCGATATCGCCGCGCCTTATAGTTACACCTGGGATACCGCCGCCGTCTCGGACGGTCAGCATAAAATAAAGGCTATCGCCTATGATTCGGGCAATTACACTGGGAATCATGAAATTCTCGTAAACGTGAAAAACCGGTACACCCTTTCGGTAACCAAAGGGAATGGCGTCGATGGCGCCCCGGATACCGGTTCCGCCTCTTATGTGGACGGTGAAACCGTGACTTATAATTACATACTGCTGACCGGGTACAATAATTTGGTGGTTTTAGTCGATGGCGCGGAGGCGGCAGCGTCCGGAAGCATTACCATGGACAGGGACCATGAATTGAGCGCCCTGGCCGATCCGGCCCTGTATTCCCTGACGGTGGAAATGGGCGACGGGGTTTTGGGATTTCCGGATGGAACCAGGAGATATACCGAAGGTAAATCGGTTTCTTATTTTTACAGGCTGCAGGAAGGATATTTCGATCTGCTGGTTAAACTGGATGGCAACCAGGTGGAAAACCCAGGTACGGTTACGATGGATGGAAATCACACCCTGGTAGTGGAAGCAAAAGTGGGTTTTGAAACAGATACGGACGAGGTAGTTATTTGCGAGGGCAAGACCAAACGCTTTGGAGTTAAACTGTCGGCGCAGCCGGAGAACCCGGTGACCGCGTCGGTTCGTTGGATACACGGCGATACCGATATCGGTGTGGATTCCGGGGCAAGTTTAACCTTTACTCGCTCTGACTGGGATGTTTTCCAATATGTGACGCTGCACGCCGCTGAAGATACGGACACCGATGTTGGTCAAGCGGCCATCGTTGTCGAGGCGCCGGGTTTAACTTCGTGGACTATTGTGGCTAAAGAACACGATACCACCCAGGACCCACGTCCTGAGATATCGATATCCGGGGTCAGCGATGGGCAGATGATTTATGGCGCAGTGGTTATCGTGGCCGAGGTCAATGATGATGACGGCGCCCCCAATAGAGTCGAATTTTACATCGACGGCGAATTAAAAGAAACAAAAGAAACCGGTACCGGCGCAAGTTATAAATATGAATGGAATACCGCGGGAGTTGCCCTGGGAGAGCATAAAATAAAGATCATCGCCTATGATATGTGCGACCAGCCCGGGGAAAAAGAGATAACTGTAATTGTGGGAAATTCCCCATCTGCCGCGAATTAAAAAATTAAAATATAAATAAGTAAGCCCACGGAACACGGAACACAGAATCCGCGGCGTATCCCGTGGGCGCGTTAAAGGGAGGAGAAAAATGGTACATCAGTCAAAAAACTTAAAAAAATGGATTGCAAGCTTCGTTATTGCGGTGTTTTGCTTGCAAATGAACCTCATGTCATGCCCCCAGCGGGAAGATGATATCGTAAAACAATTCCAAAAAGCGAAAAACATGTTCCTGAGCGGAGAGTATCTCGATTCAAAGAAGCGAATCGAGGTGATCATCGATATTATCGATGAAAAGCGGGTAGAGATGAAAACTGTTTTAGGGAAATGCTATTTACTCCTGGGGGCCATATATGAGAGAGAAAATAACCCTCAACTGGCGGAAGAGAATTATCGCAAGGCCAGGGAGATTTATGAGACAATTTTTTTAGAGGACGTGGAGATGAAAGACCTTCCCATATATCAGAAAATAAAAAAAGGTGAAGGGCTTTCGCTTTCTGCCGCGGCCGGGAAAATCGAGCAAGTGGTGGTCAAGCGAAAAAAGAAGTTCCCCTGGCTTTTGGTTGCCGGCGGCGCTGTTGTGGCAGTGGGAGTTACGTTAATCCTTCTATTAACCAAAAAGAAATCTCATTACGATACGGATGTTCTCGGTATTAAGTGGATAGACATTCCCAAAGGAGAGTTCCGGATGGGAGATAATTTTAATGATGGTGAGGGTGATTCAGACGAACTGCCGGTACATACAGTTTACCTGGATGCTTATAAAATTTCCAGGTATGAAGTAACATTTCAGCAGTACGATACATTCTGTGAAGCAACTGACCGAAATAAGCCGAATGATAACCGTTTTGGTAGGGGGGATCACCCGGTAATCTATGTTACCTGGGATGACGCCAAAGCATTTTGCGACTGGTTATCCGGGGAGACGGGGAAAAACATTCATTTACCCACTGAAGCGCAATGGGAAAAAGCGGCCAGGGGAACCGACCAGGGAAAATATCCCTGGGGAAATGCCACCCCTACTTGTAATCTTACAAATTATGATCCTTGCTTAAAGCACACCATGCCCGTGGGTTCCTATCCCGGCGGTGTATCGCCTTATGGCGTGCATGATATGGCGGGAAATGTATATGAATGGTGTTCCGACTGGTACGATGCGGGGTATTATGTCGTATCCCAGAAAGACAATCCTACCGGACCTCCCACTGGGGAAAAGCATGTAATTAGGGGCGGTGGATATCTTAGTTATGCCGATAAATTACGCTGCAGCCATCGTACTTTTTACCCTACCCCCAATGCTCCCAGGATCCATGTTCATTTAGGTTTCCGCATCTGTTGGGATTGAGGAGATAAGGTAGGCCCACAGAACACGCTATAGATACGAAAATAAAGCACGAAATCTTTTTTTTCTGGTAACCCCCCATTTTTTCAACGGGCGAGGTAATAAAAATATTTAACTATGCAGAGTTAGGGCAATTTTTTGCCGTTCATACGATCATTTTAGCTATCCGTACCCAATGGGAAGATGTTTTTCTGTAATGGGAATGTATTTTTCAGTAATGGGAAGGTATTTTTTGCTAATGGGAAGATATATGAATACCTATGGGAAGATGTTTTTTAGTGATGGGAAGATAGTTTCCTGTAATGGGAAGATATTTTGTAGGCGTAAGAATGTGGTTCCCGGTGTGAAAAATAGCAAAAAATGACGATCGATCGCGAAAATTCCCTAAATTTACTTCTCGATGAAGCGTTTGAAATGTTTATTTCTGAAAGGTTTTGTAATAAAAGGGAGAAAAAAAATGGGGGGTTACTAGTTTTTTTCAGTTGTATGCCGGATCCCATCTAATGTGTAATAATGATGTTTTGAGATAATGGAGATATTGCCATGCGTGTATGGGATGTAAACCCAGGATACCTGAACCGACAAAGCCTGTTGGCCGAGCACCGTGAGATTCACGCGATTTTTTCCATTATTACAAAGGGCAAAAAAGGATATTCACGGCAGTTTGATATTTTAAGAGGAAAGTATTCCGACCGCGAACAGGGACGTATTCCGCTGCCGGTTAATTGCCAACAATTATGGGCTCAGCATAAGTATTCGGTTATGGCCAGGGATCCGGGTTATTACAAGATTGTGGGGCCACTGGTATCTGCCAATGATAATAAGGAACTTTTTACCCGGTTAGCTGTGGAATTCATCGAACTCCTGCTTAAACCGCCGCCCCAGGGTAGATTATTAAACGCCGTCCAACATATGTGGGGGTATATTTCTCCTTTTATTTCGCAGTCCGAAACCAGGGCAGATTTACATTGGCTTATGGAAACCATTCGCCGCGCGTCTTTTACCCACCGGATTACCTATCTGATGCAATCCACCGCACTGAGCGACCTGGCCCTTTATACCGGCAAATAACCTGATTCCCCGGATTACTAATCTAAATTAGAACTAATCCGGCTTAGGATATTCAAGACAAACGAGCTATCTGTTTTTATATTCATTGTTTATAAGATAATGAAAAGATTACCCAATGGCAAGGGTATGGGAGCGGAGTGAGCGTCTTTGGGTGCTGAGTAAGCGTAATGAGGTGATGATTGAGCACCTTTGGGCGCCGAGTGAGCGTAATGTGGTGATGACCGGGCGTCTTTGGGTGACGAGTAAGCGTATTCGGGTGATAAATGAGCGTAATGAGGTGATAGCCGGGCGCCTTTGGGTGCTGAGTAAGCGTATTCGGGTGCTGGGTGAGCGTAATATGGTGATGACCTGGCGCCTTTGGGTGACGAGTAAGCGTATTCGGGTGATGCGTGAGCGTAATAAGGTGATGACCGGGCGTCTTTGGGTAATGAGTAAGCGTATTCGGGTACTGAGTGAGCGTAATGTGGTGATAGCCAAGCACCTTTGGGTGCGAATTAAGCAACTTTTTCAAGTGGTTTGAGATTTATAGATTATTGCTTATATTTTTTTCCCACAGGGACTGCTGTCAGCGACGAGCATGACCTATCTCTTTATCGTCTCTTGAAATTTCTTTCTCTTTTGGCTATTATTTGACCTTAGTATTATTAAAAATGAAAACCCGTGAAAAATACGGGAAAGCAAAAACCGGAGAATTGATCATGAAAGTAATGGACCTGTCAGAAAATCACGAAAAATTATATTGCATGTGCCTGGAAGATTGGTCGGACGATATTAAAGAAGCCGGAAAGCACAAAGAAACCTGGTATTCCAGGATGAAAGATAAAGGGCTGCGGGTGAAACTGGCCCTGGACGACCGGGATAATCCCGGCGGTATGATCCAGTACCTACCGATCGAATATTCATTCGCAGCAGGCGAGAACCTTTATTATATTCTCTGTATTTGGGTTCATGGCCATAAGCAAGGCCGGGGAAACTTCCAGGGCAAAGGTATGGGCGCCGCCCTCCTGCAAGCCGCCGAAACAGACGCCAGGGAAAGGGGGGCCAAAGGTTTAGTCGCCTGGGGTCTTTCATTGCCTTTTTTTATGCGGGCCTCCTGGTTTAAGAAACACGGTTACAAACCGGTGGATAGGATAGGGTTGCAGGTGCTGTTATGGAAACCATTTACCGATGATGCGGTCCCCCCCTGCTGGATAAGACCGAAAAAGAAACCGGGCAAAATCCCCCACCAGGTTACGGTAACCGTTTTCCTGGACGGTTGGTGCCCGGCACAGAGTCTTACCTATGAAAGGGCGAAGCGGGCGGCCGCCCTATTTGGGGATAAGGTGGTTTTCAAGGAAATTGATACTTTCGATAGGGAAACTTTCCTGGAATGGGGAATCAGCGATGGCCTTTACGTCGATGACAAAGCCATCCGAACCGGGCCGCCGCCTTCTTTCGAAAAGATCAGGAAGAAAATCGCCCGCTGGGTCAGTCGTTTAAAAGCATAAGGCAAAAGTTTTGTGAGGTCCAGGGGCAGTTTTTCATAAGAGCCCCTGGCTGCCGGAGGCATTTTTGTAAGAGCCTCAATTGACAATTAGCCTCCGGTAATGGTCGCGGATGGGCATTTTTTTGACTGTCCCGTAAAAATAAGATTTAGATGAGAAAACAATCGTGAAAAACAATTCGTTATCACGTTTTTCGACAAAAAAATCGCATAAAAGACTCTGGCGCAATTTTTTTGTTTCGAAAAATCGTTCCAGAGACTCTGGAATAGATTTTCAAAAATGAAAAATCGCAAAAAAGACTTGGGTGCGATTTTTTTGTAAAAAAAAACCTTTCCGGAGACTATTTGATGAGTCTACGAGGTCAAAAAGTTATCCCAGACATTTTTTCGCGATGTTTTCTTGTGGAAAAATTAGCGCAGACACTTTTAGATGATCGATCGCGAAGAAAAAATGGCCTAAAAGATTTTTTGAGGTTTTTTTAAAGGAAAAAAACCCCTCCGTGGGTCTGGAAGAAATATTTCCGGGACGGGCCAATATATCTATTTTTCATGCCACTACTCTTTATGCTTTTGTACCATTTACCCAAAGTTCCGCCATTGTACGATCTTGAATCAACTGCATATTGAAAGGTGATGATAGTTCGACCAAAGATTTAGGGAGTTTAGCAACGGTCCAGTAATTTTTTTATGGCTTTTGTATTGGGGTGGAGGTCGCCGTATAATTTTTTGAATATGTCATAGGCGGTTTGTAAATAGGGTTTGGCCTTTGCTTTATCTCCCAGGGATAAGTATGCCGCCCCCAGGTTATTCAATTCACTGGCCACGTTGGGATGCTCTTTGCCAAACACCGCCTCATCGATGGACAGCGCCTGCTCATAATAAGAAATGGCCTTGCGATGGTCGCCCAGGGCTTGATGAGTCGAACCCAGGTTATTCAATCGAGTAGCCACATCCGGGTGCTTTTTTCCATATGCCTTCTCATCGATGGCCCGCGCTTTCTCAAAATAATCCAATGCCCGCCTATATTCTCCCAATGCATTATAAACCACTCCTACCATATTTAAATACTCTGCATTCCCCGGCGCCAGGCGGTCCGCTTCAAGATAAGCGGCCAGGGCTCGCAATTGGTCCTCGGGGCGCGCCGTCATTATCCGTTCAAGGTTTTCTCTTTCCGATTCGTACCTTGATGAAAATTTTGTTATTATAGAGACCAGTTTTGCCAGTTTATCTTCTATTTCATATGCATCTCCGGATGCCAGTGGTATGCCGTCCGCCGGGAATACTTCCATTTTGCTAAGCCAGGGAACCATTTTCCATGGACAGGGTCTAACAATGACCGGCAAGATTTTTAATCCTTTCTTTTTGCTGTATTCCAGGAGTGAAGGAATTTCTTTATTTCGGATAAAATTGGATGTAAGATAGTCGGCTGAAATCAAAAGGAGAACAGCGTCGGCTTCTTTTAAAGCTGCATCGAATTTTTTTAACCAGTCATCCCCAATTTCAACCTGTCCAGTTTCCCAGGCTGAAATCACTGCTCCTGCGCCGAGCTTTTTTACCTGGGAAAGCAAACGATCCTTCCACTCTTCGTCTTGATGGCTGCAGCTTATAAAAATATTAATCATGATAACCCTTTTATAGCGGAATTCTCAAGCATCATATCGATGATTTTTATTTCCAGCCCCTGGCGTTTTAACTCATAGGCTATAAATGGCGCTCTTTTCTCAAGCGTTTCCAATAAAGGCGTCACAATAAAATCAGGGTATATTTTTATATATTGCTTGCATTGCTTGCAGTATTCCTCTAAAAATTTGGAGCGATAATTAATGTACCTGTTTTTTTCGTTTAATTTCAATCGATTAATTGTTGCATTAACTCTATCGGATATGGATGGAGGTAAGTTATCCCCGCAGCGAATCATCAATGATGGAAAATCCATGACAAACCATCCCTGTTCTACAAGGAAAGGGTCTATAACATCCTGGAAGTCAAGTTTTTCGGTATTCATCGACCTGGATGCCAACCTGAAATTATTCCAATCATATGCCAACGTTAACATTTCTCCTTTCAAGACTGCGATGGGGATAAAATGATCGACTGTAGCCGCATCCCGGGAATACCAGAGGGAGGAATACGCACATACTTCACCGTAGGATTGATATAAATCATCCAGGGCTGCTGTCCATAAATCTCTTTTGCGGATTTCTTGAATAGTCGGAGAAGGATTTTCTTTCAAAAATTTATCTGCTTTTTTTTTAACTAAGTCAAAAAAACTATCCGGTTCAGGTTGTTGTGTTACCCGGATCATATTTTAGCTCCATGTTGTTCCGCAAAAAATAACCACCTGGGCCAAAAAATATCATATTCTCCAAGAAAACGGGTAAGGCGTTTATGCATTTCCGCTATATCCTCTTTGGAGGGATTTTTCTTTTGCTGGAGTTTTTGAGCATCCAGGATGGCTTCTTCGCCTTCGAAAGAGCGCGGCTCGCGTAAACCAAAAGTGTCGGAAGTAAACCAGTTATCCATGCTGCCGTGACGGAGAAACGGTTGTTCTTTCAATTCGATTTTATCAAGGGAATCCCCCAGGTGAAACAGCTTATCATGCTCCTCCTCAAATACGGGTTCGATGGAAGATAATACCATGGGGGAGTGCGTGGCAATAAATAATTGGATATCCAGTTCGTCATCCAGGTATTTCCTAACTTCCAGGAGCGATGGAATAATCGAACGCTGCCATTGGGGATGCAAATGGCACTCAACTTCATCCACCAGGATAATCATATTTTTATATCTCGTTTTACCGCTGTCGCTGCATGCTCTTTTATGCTCTTCCCAGGTCCAGGTTATAAAATATGCCAGGGATATTATTCGCTGGACACTTGCCGCGGCAAGGGTAAAAGGAACATTACCGAAAGGATAGCGAATCGACGGAAGTTCCCTTGTACTTCCCGGCAGCCGCTCCACATCTCCCGGCTTTAGCGTTTCCAGGGACTTACTGGATAATTTTTCCAGGAGTTTTTTTAATAGTGCGAAAGGAGAATTTGGGGTTCTTTGCCAATTCACCCAGTCCAGGAGCAGGCCGCTGCACAGGAGGCGGTCTTCTTTACCCGGGAAAAGTTCTTTAATACCTTCGAGTATTTGTTTTGAATCGAAGGTAAGGGGGCTTAACGGCTCTTTGAAAGGGGCCGGGGGTGGAATCTTTCCTCTTACGGGGTCCCACACGGCAAAGGACCCATCGACCCGCGCATAAATAACCAGACCAGCGGAACTCGTTATATCATCGATTTTCGGCCAACGTGGGTTCTCCCAATCGTAAGGAATTGTTTTGATTTTCCCCTTGTTTCCCGACTTTGCCATATATTGAAAGCTAATTTTTACGTTGCCTTTATCGGCATTTTTCCCCGGGTAGATAGGGTTTTTGGGCCACAGACCGGACAGCGCCCACCAGGTGCATTCCAATAAAAAAGTCTTCCCGAAGCCATTATCCCCGGTGATTATGTTTAAGCGCCGGACAGGTTCAAAAGTGAGCTGATTGAAAGGACCAACTTCACTTAGTTGTAAGTAACTCAGCATGCCTTCGTTTACAGGGGGCTCGAGGTCCAATATCTCCGCGATTTGTTCTACTAAAGAGCTTAAAACACTTTCAGAATCGGAAGCGTTTAAATCGGAAAGTGATTTCCAGCCGATCGGTAATCGGGGAAGTGTTTTCAGCCAGGAGAAACGCCCCCATTTGAAGTAATCGATTTGTATGATAATGATAGGAAAATTCCCTTCTTGTTTTGCTTTTAATCGCTGCCGAACCTTTGGGGATTGCATGAAACCGGAGTCGAAAAAGTTTTTCGAGGCAAACAAAATAATGACTTCGGATTGATCAATGGAAAACTCAAACTCTTTGTACCAATCCCTGGCGGGATTGATGCGGCTTTCGTTCCACGGATCGATTCCGATATCATACCCGGAATTTTTCAGCACCAGGAGTTGTTTTTCAAACCGGTCTTTCCATTTTACTTCGGTTTGGCTGTAGAGAAGTATTATTTTATTTTTCATAATGCTGCCTTCTGCCGCGCAGGATACAATTATCCATATTTATTTTTTGCATAATTTAATTATAGAGGAAATAGGGGAGTATGTCAACATACTGGTAAAAAAGCGGACATACAAGAAATCCTGGAAATCCCATTCATAAAAATTTCAGGTTTGCATTCTTGATCTTCTTCCTTTATAATTTAATTAATGGGAATAAAATCTACCCTTAAAGGAGGTAAGTATGGTTGCTCAAGAAATGTTGTCAAGGGTAAAAACGGATTTTTTTGCAATTTTAATACCCGGTTCTTTTATAATGGGGGTAATCGTATCTGTGGTCCTGGTTTTCACTCAATATGATACTGAGCTCTGTATAATGGAACGTTTCAATTCATTTTTCGAGACTTTGAAAGGCAATTGGGTTTTATCCTTTATTGTGTTTATTATGATATTCCTGGTTGGTAATTTGCTCCATTCGATACGGGTGAATAAGGTCGATAGAATAGCAAATTTTTTTTTCAACGGACTCATTAAAGAACCCAGGGATAAGGCACACTTTGAAAATCCATTTCCTTATCGCGCAATGTTGGAGGAAATAAAGACGGGATTACTGAAGGTTAAACTGATAGAGGACATTCCATTGCCGGAAGATCGAGATACCTTGCATGACGTATTTATTTACTGGAAGACAGTGATCCGTATGGATTCACCTGGTTCATTTCATCATATTCAAGATCTTGAAGGCAGGGTCAGGATGTTTGCAGGGATGTTTTGGGCTGGAGTTGTTGGTATTTTAGGGAGTATAGGGAGTATAGTGACATTGTCAAGTTTTATTTTTAATGAGGCGGCATGGTCGGTTTGGGGAGGTTATATTTTGTTTATGTTCATAATATCGGTGATAATATCCGCAGCATTCAGTCTAAGCCTGAAACATGCAAGGAGCGAGGAAGTAAAAGCCGTATTTTTAACTTATCTTTATTTGCAAAAAAAGATGAGAGAAGAAAAAAGAGAAAAGGGAAAAGAGAAGGGCAGCGTATTGGGATGAACTTGCGAGGGCGAGGACATCCCGGTTGGCGGTGGCCTGTAATGTGTCGGTGATCTCACTGGAATCAACCCGCCGGCTAGACCCTATCCGAAAAGGCATGCACGGGGCGTAAATTGGTAGGGAACAGGCATTGCCTGTTCCTCAAATGCCACGTTGGAACAGGCTATTTTATTTTCTCAGCCATCTTATCCGGGTTTTGACAAACATCAAACACCATATCTATGATGACTCTATTGCCCTTGACCCGAAAGATAATTTTAAAATTACCACGCGCCGATTTCTTTTCTCAGGTCATCCTGTGTGATAATCTCCCCTCTCTCCAGGGCCTTTTCAGACTCTTCTATCCGGGCATAAAAGGTTTCAATGGGCATAGAGTCAGGTTCCTCTTCCGGTAGAATGGTCACAATCAATTTGGAATACGGTTTTAAGTCATATTCTTCGTCTAAACAAATCCGTTCACCATCATAATGAGCAGGTAAGGCCACAATAGACATAATCGCTTCCTCCTTAAAAAGAACTATATACCAATCGGGAAAATTTTGCCAGCCATTTCCGGCTTTTATTCTCCAAAATCGCACACCTGAAGACCATGAAAATATTATCCGTGTTTGTCCGTGTTCGTCCGTGGCAACTTTATTTTTACGGCAGGCCAATTATAACTCTTGACATATCAACCATTTTAGGGTATTTTAGGGGCTGGAGTTTAAAATGAAAGAATATAACGGAGAATTAATTGCTAAAGGATTTAAATTCGCCATCATCGTGTCGCGGTTTAATGACTTTATAACCGAACGACTGCTGGACGGCGCCGTGGACGCCATTGCCAGGAACGGCGGCGATAAAGACGCCATCGCAGTGTTCCGCGTACCCGGCTCCTTTGAAATCCCCCTGGTGGCCAAACGGGTGGCCAAAACCAAAAAGTATGACGCCATCATCTGCCTGGGGGCTGTCATCCGCGGCGAAACCCCCCATTTCGACTACGTGGCCGGCGAAGTCACCAAAGGCATCGCCTTTCTTAACCTGGAATTCGCCATCCCTATTTCCTACGGCATCATTACCGCGGATAACACCGAACAGGCCATTGAACGGGCCGGGAATAAGATGGGCAACAAAGGTTTCCAGGCCGCACAAGCGGCCGTGGAATTGCTGAACCTCTTCAAAGACGGCGGAATTTAACAGGCTATGTTCCGGATAAAATACTGCCGAGAAATCGCGTTTAAACTGCTCTACGAAATCGATGTGCTGCCTCTGCCCCTACCGGGCGAAACGGAGATGGAACCCCCCGCCCAACTACTGCAAAACCATCTGGACTTCTTCAGGGGCCTTAATAACACGGAAAAACAGTTTATCCTTACCATCATACAAAAAACCCGGGAAAATAAAAAGTCCATCGATCGACTGATTGCCGATAACTTGATCGGCTGGAAACTGGAACGCCTGATGGCCGTGGACAGGAACTTACTGCGCATGGGCATTGCCGAGTCTTACATCAATGACCAGAAAGCGATTATAATCGACGATGTCGTAAGGATCGCCAAAAAATACGGCGGCGAAGAATCTTATAAAATCATAAACGCCGTCCTGGATAAGGTGCTCAAATGAAACTCCTGGTCCTGCTCTTTTCCGTACTGGTTTTCCCACTGAGAGAAGTCGTGGACGTCCAATTATACATTCCCACCCAACAGCATGACATCTTTTTAAATTATTCCAACGACAACTTCTCACAGGCAATTTCTCAAAACGGCCCCCAAAAAATAACCGCCCATATCAAAAACGCCAACTACTTTACCCTGGACCTGGATTTCAAACTCTCTCCCCAGGAAACTTTTATCTCCGGCCTGCCCCCGGCGCTGCGGGAAAATACCCTGACCCTGCTGGATGACTGCGGTTCGTTTAAAGACTATTTCACCAATATCTCACTTTATTTGCAAGGGAATATTCGCTATACCGGGCGCCCGGCAAAGCAAGACGCCGCATCCGTTATCACCGCAAAAAAAGCCGACTGCGTGGGGTTTGCCAACCTGGTAAAGGTCTACCTGGATGCAGTGGGAATTAAAAACCGGCTGGTAAAAGGATTCTATTTAACCGATTCACCGGGCGCCGGCGAATTACTGGTTCCCGTGCCCCACCGCTGGATTGAAATCATTCTTCCCAACGGGGCAAAATTCTTTTTCGATCCCCAACGCCAACGTTTTTCAGCCGAATATATCGCCATCAAGGACGACGTCGATTTTAAAGGGATTAAAAAGTTCAAAGTAAACCTGGTTAAAAAATCCAAAAAAATCGTAAATTAAATATTAAAAGAGGAGAACATGGACGACCTTTCAAACATAAGATTAGAAAAATTACAAAAACTTGAAGAACTGGGAGTAACGACCTATCCCTATGAGTTTAACAAAACCCATGACTTCAAGGAAATCATAGAACAATACGGCCAACACCCCAACGAAGCACTGGAAAAAGTAGAACAGGTATTCAAGATCGCCGGCCGCATTATCGCCCTGAGAAAAATGGGCAAAAGCAGCTTCCTCCACCTATTCGACGGCGAGGAAAAACTGCAAATCTATGTCCGCCAGGATATGATGCCGGAAAAAGATTACGCCGTTTATAAACTACTGGATATCGGCGACATCATCGGCGTCAGCGGCAAACTCTTCCGCACCCACAGCAACGAACTTACCCTGCTGACAGCGGAGTTGACCTTCCTGGCCAAATCCATCCACCCCCTGCCGGAGAAATGGCACGGCCTCCAGGATAAAGAACTCCGTTACCGCCAGAGATACCTGGACCTGATCGTGAACCCGGATACCCGTAAAGTGTTTAATTTACGGTCCCGGATCATACAACAGATACGGTTGTTTTTTTACCAACACGGTTACCTGGAAGTAGAAACCCCCATGATGCAGCCCATCCCCGGCGGCGCGTCGGCCAGGCCCTTCGTGACCCGCCACAACGCCCTGGGCATCGAACTCTATTTGCGCATCGCCCCGGAACTTTACCTTAAACGCCTGCTGGTGGGCGGCATGGAAAAAGTCTTTGAAATCAACCGCAATTTCAGGAACGAAGGCATCTCCATGAAACATAACCCGGAATTCACCATGCTGGAGTTCTACCAACTCTATAAAGATTTCAATTATTACATCCAATTGACCGAAAACCTTATGTCTATACTTAATAAAGAGTTCCTGGAAGACGGGCAAATCGTTTTCCAGGGACAAACGGTCTCCCTCAAACCGCCATACCCACGCAAAAAATACATGGACCTTATTTGCCAGAAAGCCGGGATTTCCCTGGAAGACCTGTGGGACGAAGGAAAATTGAAAGCCTTTATCGAGAAAAACCTGCCCACCGAGGACATTCCCCCCACCTACGGCAAGATGCTGGAACTGGCGTTCGACCATTACGTGGAAGCCTCGCTCCAGGAACCGACCTTTGTCACCTATTTCCCCAAAGCCATTTCCCCGCTTTCCAAGAAATCGCGGCAGGATCCCCGGGAGACGGAACGGTTCGAGCTATATATCGCCGGTATGGAAATCGCCAATGGATTTTCCGAATTAAACGATCCCCTGGACCAGCGGGGCCGGTTCGAGGCGCAGGTCAAAGACCGCGAGAAAGGCGACGATGAAGCCCAGTTGATCGACAATGATTTCTTAACCGCCCTGGAATACGGCATGGCCCCGGCGGCCGGCGAAGGCATCGGCATCGACCGCTTGATCATGCTCTTCTCCGGCGTCGATTCCATTAAAGAGGTCATCCTGTTCCCGCTGCTGCGACCCAAAACCGGTTTTCCCGGCGAGCCGGGCGAACCCGGCGAACCCGGCGCTGAGGAAGTAGGGCAGGGCGCTGGAGGTAGTAAAGCGTGAAATTTGAATTTTTCATTGCCAGGCGCTACCTGATCAAAGGCCGGAAAAATTCATTTATCTCCATTATATCCCTGGTCTCCATTATCGGCATTGCCATCGGCGTGGCCGCTTTGATCATTGCCCTCTCCCTGCTCAACGGGTTCCAGGGGGATATACGCAATAAAATATTAAGTTCCACCGCCCATATCATGATCAGTAATGTCCTGGGCGAGGGATTCGACGAATATGAAGGTATTATCAAGGATATCAAACAGCGTAACAAAAAAATCATCAGCGCAAACCCGGTGGTGTTTGGCACAGTCCTGCTCAAGGGTACGGGCCGGAATGCCGCCGGCGCGATGCTGAGGGGCGTCGATCTACAGTCCCCGGGCGAGGAAACCTGGGGGAAAAAACTCTACAGCGGGGAATTGCCGCTGAAATCCAACCAACTGCTTATCGGCATCGAAATCGCAAGCCGGGTGGGTTTACTGGAACATGAAAATTGTACCCTGATTACCCCGCAGCCGGTGCTTTCGCCCACCGGGGTAATGCCTAAGATTAAAAAAATGCATGTTTCCGGGATATTTAAAACAGGCCTGTATGAAATGGATAACGGCACGATTATTACCAACCTGGAAACGGCGCAAAAGTTGTTCGATATGAAGAACAAAATCAGTTATATCCAAATCTACCTGGCGGATATCTTCGACGCCGAAGAGGTGGCTGCGGATTTGAAAAAGATTGTGCCGCCGTACCTGTCGGTGATTACCTGGAAAGACCTGAACGCCTCGCTTTATTCCGCGCTGGAGTTGGAGAAAACCGTGCTCTTTTTCACCTTGACCTTGATTATCGTGGTGGCTTCCCTGAATATAATCGCCGGGTTGATCTTGCTGGTGATCCAGAAGATCAAAGATATCGGGATATTGTTGTCCTACGGCGCCACGCCGCGGATTATCAAGCGGATATTCTTTATCCAGGGCAGTATTATCGGTATTATCGGCGTTGTCGTGGGGGTGGTTATCGGGCTCGCCTTTTGCTATTTTGCCAATAAGTTCCAGTTGATTAAAGTGCCGTCCGAGATTTACCAGATGAGTTATGTACCTTTCAAGATCGGTTTATTCGATTTCGTGGCCGTGGTCCTGGTCACTTTATTTATCACTTTTACGGCCACGTTGATTCCCTCGCAGAAAGCGGCTTCGGTTAACGTAGTGGAAGCCATCAAGAATGAGTAATTCTGCGAATAAACATCTCCTGGCCTTGATCCTGGCGCTGCTGATGTGGGGCACGTCGTTCCCGGCCATGAAGTTTGCCGTGGCCGCCAACCATCCTTTCTCCATCATTTTTTACCGGTTTCTATTTGCCTTTGTGATTTTGGTTCCTTTTTTCGCGGTTCACTTTAAGAAGAATTTTAAGATTGTCTCCGAAAACAAAGAACTGTTTATCCTGGGTATCTTTAATTTCCTGGGCATGGTGCTGCAGCTTACCGGTATCAAGTATACCACCTCCACCAAGAGTGTCATCATTACGCAGTTGTTGATCGTGGTGGTTTGTGTGCTGGCCTATTTTTTTTTAAAAGAGAGACTGGACGCCGGGAAAATATTGGGTATTATCTTTTCCGTGGTAGGCGCCGTGATTCTCTCCACCAACTTGCAATTCGAAGGGTTGCTGGGCAAAGGAACCGTGATGGGCGACTTATTGACGCTGGCGGCGGTTTTTTTCTGGGCTTTATTTATTATATTCACGCGGAAATTTACCCTCCGTTTTGGCGGCTTTATGGTGCTTTTTCCCAGCGTGACCGCCACATTTTTGCTTTCCATTCCCACCGTACTCCTGTCCGGTAAACTGCCGATCGACGCTGCCGGTTTACTGATTTCGTTGTACCTGGCTATTTTTTCTACCATTATTCCCACTCTTTTATACAATTATGCGTTAAAGGAGTTGGACGCGATTACCTCCTCCATTATCGGGCCCGTGGAAGTACTATCCGCGGCATTGATCTCGTATATTTTCCTGGGGGAGCGGTTGACATTGATAGAAATGTCCGGGGGACTTTTTGTGATCCTGTCGATTTATATCGTTAACATAAAAATAAAAAAGTAGCCACCAAGGCACGCCAGTACAAGGCACCAAGGAGCACCAAGAATAAAGGAGATAAGAATGAAAATAGGGATCGATGTATTTAAGGAAGATGCGGATTCTATTCTTAAAGGGAGGAATATCGTTTTAATAACCGGCAGTTCCAACGTGGATTCGGAAGGGGAACCGGTTTACCGGGTGGTGAAGAAAGCCGCCGGGAAACGATTGAAGGCCATATGGTCGCTGCAGCACGGGTTTTTTATCGATAAGCAGGACAATATGGTTCTTTCCGATTCCTTTTACTGGAAAGAAATGGATATAGAAGTTAAAAGCCTTTACGGCGAGAACCTGCTGCCGCGGCCGGGGTGGTTGGAAGGTATCGATGCGCTGGTGATCGATCTTTTCGATGTGGGGACGCGGGTTTATACCTTTGTGAATCATGTAATCATGTTGATGAAATTCCTTTCCGGGAAGAATATCGATATTGTGGTGTTGGACCGGCCCAACCCGTTAAACGGTTTGGGGTTGGAGGGGAATGTCATGGACCCGGGGTATTTTAGTATCGTGGGGCAGTTGCCGGTTCCGATGCGGCATGGCCTCACCGTCGGGGAATACCTGGGTTACGGGTTGAGTTATTACGATTTGGACTTGCAATTGGAAGTAGTGCGGAGTAAGGACTGGAAAAGGGAGCAATTTTTTAAAGGCATATGGACCTATCCGTCGCCCAACATGCCCGCGTTCCGAACGGCCCTGGTTTATCCCGGCGCCGTATTATTGGAGGGGACTAATTTATCTGAGGGTCGCGGCGCGACCCGGCCCTTTGAATTGGTGGGGGCGCCGTTTATCGATCATTTCAAACTGGTTCAAGAGTTGGAGGGCTTAAAATTAAAAGGCGTCACGTTTATACCGGTTTTTTTCAAGCCCGAATTTTCAAAGTACGCCGGGGAAGTATGCCGGGGAGTACTTGTGAATCCGTATCCCACCGCCGTAAAAGAATTCAAGAGTTTTGCGGCCTATTATGAAATCATCCGTCTTGTGAAAGCCGCTTACCCGGATCAATTTAAATGGAAAGAGCCGCCTTATGAATTTGAATATCGTCGTCCGCCCATCGACATGATTTGCGGTTCCGCTTTTATTCGGGAGTCCATCGAAGCTGGCCGTCCGTTCAAGGATATCGAACCCGAGATCGCCGAAGGCGTTAAAGCCTACATCGAAACCATCAACCATTTCCTTTTGTATTAAAAAATATTGAACTGGCTGACGACCTCCGCAAACTTCCGGTCATTTTTAGCGTATTCCTTTATAACATCCAGCAGCTTGCCGTTAACTTCCTTGTTTTGGGCAATCTCTTTCTCTATCTCAGTCACCTTTTTTTCAAAGGGCTTAATCATGGTTCGCCTGTCCCAGAATAAGAGGGACATGATGCTCACTGTGAAGGTAGTAAAAATACCGGCCAATATCCACATAAACGTCGTCATCCCGTCAATACGCTTATCAACTTGCTCAATCCTTTTGTCAACCTGCTCAAATCGTTTGTCGATCTGCTCAAACCGTTTGTCGATTTCCATCATCCTGACTCTCAGTTCGATCAATAGTTCCCTGTCTTTTTGAGTGAAGCTATCGTTGCCCGACCGAAGACCAGTGACCAGGAGTAAAAGCATCATTGCCGTAAGTATTATTTTTTTCTGTCTCATGATGGTTATATGATAACCCCTTTACTTTTATTTGTCAACAAAAAATTGAAAAAAACATCATTCCCGCTTGTGGGAACCGGGCGCAATATCCAGCAGGATATTTCTCTTACTCCATCTGCCCGCCTGGTCTTCGGTTAGAAATACCAAGCGGTATTGCCCCACAAACCCGGGACCGGGCTGCCAATAGAAAATACCTTTTCCGCTATCCAGGGAAGAACCCACGGGCAGCGGCCTAAATCGACCGGGAACTACCTGCACCCCCAGCGGCTTAACGGCAGAGGCGTCGGGGAAATGGATTTCCACCCGCTCCAGTTCCTTGAGCCTGATATAAGTAAAACCTTTATCGTCGGGATAAACCGATACCGGTTCGCTGTCCCGGTTAAATCCTTTTTTAACCCGGACCGGATTGTGGGGGGTGGCGATTGACGCCATTGAATCAAAAACGGGCGACCACGGGGGGGCGCCCCTACGCGATAAATCGTTCCCGGCATTTTGGATGGTAAAATACCGGCTGCCGATGCCGTCGGCGTTTCCCGCGTCGTCGGCGGCTGTCCAGAAGATAATATGAATGCCGTTGGCATACTTCGTGGTATCTAAATTCAAATACCCCCCGGCGCCGCTGCTGTTGGCGTAACCCGGGAAAAACCGGGCGATATCCGATCGGGCAACATTATAAGTAGGATGACCGATATTCATGCCGTCTATCCATACATTAAGAGTAGAACCGTCTGTAGGAATTTGGTTGGGTTGGGGCGTCAATACCCATGCCCAGTTGGTGAATTTAGTGCCCGAAGCAGCGCCGCCCTGGGTCGGTGTATCAATGGCGCCAAAGGGTTTTACCGCATGGGCATTGTCCGCGATAATGGTGTGGGAGCCCAGGGTGACCTGATGGCCTTCCGCATCCAGGGCCGCGGCCTGGAGTGTGAATGTACCGTTGCCCCCGGCGGGTAAGAAATGGGTCAGCAGCATATAACCCCAGCCCGCCTTGTAATTCATGGGATAACCCGGGTAAGCCGTTTCAATATCCGGCCTGGCCCCTTCCACGAATAACGCTTCACCGATATAAACAGGGGTCTCCCCATCCAACCGGTATATCTTTACACTTTCGACGCCGATATCATCCAATACCCAACCGGTAACCGCAATGCTGCTGCTGACGGTGGAACCATCGACCGGGGTGGAAAAATCGCCGAAAGGGGGATTGGTTGAACCGGGTTCCTTAACATTAAGGGTGACGGCAACAGTCTGAGGAGAATTCTCGGCGTCCGGGTCGGAAACGGTAATAGTCCCGGTGGTGCTGCCGGCGGCAAGACCTGTATGATCGACGGAAACGGTAACCGGGACCCCCGCCGTACCGGTGGAAGGCTCAACCGTCAACCATGCGCCGGAAGTGGACGCCGTCCAGTTCAAACTGCCGCCGCCGCCGTTGCCGATGTAAAGCTCCTGGGAACCGGTGTGAACAAAGGTTTCCCCGCTTACTGCACTAAAGTATAAACTCGTTCGACTTAATTGGATAGCCGGTGGTTTATCCGGCTCCAGGAACAGTTGGGTTATAAAAGCATCGGCGTTGGAGTCCCCCGGGTCTTTCTTATATTGATTCAAGGTGGGGAAATTTGTGCTGAATGTCCACCCCGTAACCGTGATATTCCCATCGGCGTCGACAGCGATATCATTGCCGCCGTCCGAACCATTCCCGCCCAGGTAAGTGGAAAAGAGAAGGCTCGTAGAACCGCTGCCGGCCGTATCGATTTTAGAGATATAAGCATCTTCATTGCCTTCGCCTTGAGAGGTCTGGTAGGGGTTCAAGGTTGGAAAATCCGGACTTTTCGTTACCCCGGTGACATAGACGCACCGGCTGTTATCCGGGGCTACGGCGATGCCATAGCCTTTGTCCTGCTTATTCCCTCCCAGGTAAGTGGAATAGATGAAACTTGAAGCGCCGGTATGGGTGGTGTCGAGCCCGAAAACAAAGGCGTCCGTATCGCCCTGATATTTTTGATAAGATTTCAAGGTGGGAAAATTCGAACTCCTTGTAATGCCGGTCACATAAACATAACCGTCGTTATCAGGGTCTAAGGCGACGCCCTCTCCGTAATCCGAATCTTTGCCCCCCACGTAGGTGGAATAGAGCAAGCTTGAAGCCCCGGTCCCGGCGGTATTTATTTTCGAGACAAAAGTATCTGAAATTCCCCGGTAGGTTTGATACTGGTTTTTGGTGGGAAAATTCTTACTGTAGGTCCAGCCGGTTACATATGCGCGGTTGCTGTTGTCCACGGCGATGTCCAGGCATGAGTCGCTGCCGGTTCCCCCCAGCAGTGTGGAATAGATAAGACCGGCTGCGCCGCTGCGACTGGTATCGAGCCTGACTACAAAGCCGTCGGTGGCGCCTTCCACCAGGACGGACTGGTAGGGATTCCGGGTGGGAAAATCGAGGCTGTAGGTCCAACCGGCGACATAAGAATTTCCTTTGGCGTCCACTGCGATTCCCAGGGCGGAATCCGCGTCGGTTCCCCCCAGGTAGGTGGAATAAATAAGGCTTGAAGCGCCGCTCCGGGTAGTGTCCAATTGAACCACAAAGGCGTCCGAATCGCCCGTATAATTTTGATAGGCGTTTTTGGTGGGGAAATCTTCGCTCCAGGTTTCCCCGGCGACATACACATTTCCTTTGTTATCCACGGCGATATCCATGCCGTTGTCCGGGTTGGCCCCCCCCAGGTAAGTCGAATAGATAAGGCTGGCTGTACCTTTTTTAGAGGCGTCTATTTTTGTCACAAAAGCATTGAAATTGTCTGTTCCCGGGGTTGCTTGGTATGCATTTTGGAGGGGGAAGTTCGTGCTCCACGTGCCGCCGGTCACATAAATATACCCACTGTCGTCGACCGCTATGGCCTGGGCGCCATCCCACATTTTTCCGCCCAGGTACGTCGAGTAAGTTAATACCACCGGGTCGATAATCAATTCACGCCGCGGATCGTATGTTCCCACGGCGAATCCATAGACATTTTCGCCCATCTTTTTAAATTGAACTTCCACCTTACGCCTTTTTTCCTGGAAACTCACGGGCCGTTTGTGGATCAATTTATTCAAACCGGTTTCGAGAACCAGGTTGCCTTCATTGTCAAGCCGCACGGCGTCCACGTTTTGATATTCGAAACGAATATCCGCCGGGTTCCCGCCGGGTTTGATAATCCAATCGTATTCCACCTGTTTTTCCAGGCCATAAACTTTTAGATCGATGTTTTTATAAATGTTTTTATACAAAACCGCCCGGCAGGTGGGGATATCGCAGTACCAGCGGGATGGGTCGCCGCCGATGAAATAGTTTACCCGGTGTTTATTTTCGCCTACTGCGATGATTTCCGGGTTTTTATCGGCGTCGACGAAAATGAGCCGTGAGACATCCCGTTCCTTAGCCCCATCGAAAACAAGACCTTCTTTTGTCAGCCACAGGACATATTTCGACGTTTTGGCATAAAAGATGGCCTCTTGATTTACCTGGCCTTTATTGGGGATAAAATACAGGGGCAAGTCCCCCAGGCTAAAGTTCAATTTCACCCCTTCCGTTTTCATGCCTGGGGTAAGCGGTGCGCCCGGCGTGACCGGCGTGGCCGGCGTGGTCGACGTGGTCGACGCGGTCGGCGCATCTTGCATTTTTGTCGGTTCGACGGTCCCGGTTGGGGCGGCGAACAGTATTACTATGAAGGTTATCGCTATTATAATAAAGATATTTTTCATTTTCATTACCTCTTGGTTTCGTTTTAACAGGAGATATAAATAACATATTGGCAGGGAAAATGCAATGGTTTAAAAATCGTCCTGGATCCACCGGCTGTGTAGAGGGCAGGCGCTATGTGTTTTTTCCCCAATTAACGGCATCGATTTGAGGCCCCTTCTTGACAATCCTTCCACTTTGGCTTAACATTAACCCATGAAAAACCAGCAACACTTAAAACAAATCCCTTATGGGATTTCCAATTTTGAAGATTTCCAGGTAAAAAATCTCTATTACGTGGATAAAACCAGGTATATCGAGAATATTGAAGAAAAAGGATCTTATATATTTTTCATCCGCCCCCGGCGGTTCGGTAAATCTCTTTTCCTTTCTATCCTTGAATCCTACTATGATCTTGCGCGGGAAGACCGCTTCGATGAGATATTCAACGGTACCTATATCCAACAAAACCCTACGAAAGAAAAAAATAAATACCTGGTTTTAAAATTGAATTTCTCGATGGTGGAACCCAACGTCGCGAAGATAGAAGAATCTTTCCACAGTCATATCCGGAATGCAGCCAATTTTTTTGTAAATAAATACGGAAAATCACTGGATGTCGATATAGAAACGGCCAAAAAAGATTTCGCTTCGGCAAATAGCGCGGCAACCTTGATGGATACATTTATAAATTACTTCAAGGAAAAGGAACAACGATTATATGTCATCATCGATGAATACGATAACTTCGCCAATACGATTTTATCTACCATGGGGGAAATGGAATATCGAAAAATAACCCATGATGACGGATTTCTCCGTTCGTTTTTTAATGTCATTAAAGGTGGGACCACTGGAAGCGGCGCCCCTATTTCCCGGTTATTTATGACCGGGGTGTCGCCCATCACACTGGACGATGTCACGTCGGGATTTAACATTGCCACAAACATCTCACTCGATTCCGACATCAACGAGATGTTGGGATTTAATCGCGGCGAAGTGGAAACCATGATCGAATACTACAGGCAAACCGGGAAAATCCGCCACTCTACCCCGGAACTCCTTGAACTGATGAGTTACTGGTATAACCATTACCGCTTTTCCATGGATGCCCAGCAGGAGGTATTTAATTCCGTACTGGTGTTATACTTCTTGAACGAGTATTTAAAAAATTCCCGGGTTCCTCAAACGCTCATCGATCGTAATGTCCGTATCGATTACCAGAAACTCCGTTACTTGATTATTATCGATCAAAAAGGCGCCGCCGCCCCCCAGACCAATGGGAATTTCTCCAGGCTCAAGGAAATTATTGAAAATAAGTCGGTTCACTCTACCATTGAAGCCGGATTTCCCATCGCTGAAATCATCAACCCTGAAAACTTTGTTTCTCTCTTATATTACTTCGGGTTGTTAACCATCGTGGGATCCGATGAAGAAAATAAAGCCATCCTTTCCATTCCTAATGAAACCGTCAACCGTTTATACTTTGATTATATCAAAGAAACCTATGCAGAGACCGGGATATTTAGCCTGGATATTGTAAAATATTCAAAAAGGATGAAGGAAATGGCATTTGACGGGAAATGGCAGCCGTTAGTGGAATATCTTTCCGAACGTATGGCGGCATCGATGGGATTGCGCGATTTAATCACGGGAGAAAAATCGATCCAGGCGTTTTTAAATGTTTACCTGGGGCTGAGTAATTTATACCTAATCCATTCGGAAAAGGAAATCAATAAAGGATTTGCCGATATTGTGATGGAGCCTTTTTTGCTTCAGTACCCCGCCATTAAATACGCCTACCTGGTTGAAATCAAATACCTTAACGCCGCTTCGGGCAAGACCAAAAAAACACTGCCGCCGGGCCTGGATGACAGGATAAAAAAACTGCGTGAAGAAGCGGAAAGCCAATTAAAACGATACAGCCTGGATGAGAAATTTCAAAAAACCATCGGTCAAACCACATTGATGAAACTGGTATTGGTGTTTTGCGGTCACCGTTTGGTTTACAACGGCGAGGTATAATCCGTTAGAAAAATGGTCGCCTAATTCACTAGCGTATCCCGTTGTTGTATCATGAGATACTGGTGCATTTCCAGAATTTCAAGGTGAAGAAAAAAAAGTTGGTGGAAACCGCCATGCCCGCCATGTCCTCCCATGCCCCGTCCCAACCTTCGCAGCCATGAGAAAATAGCCACCAAGGCACCAAGGCACAAAGGTACACCAAGAGTTTTATTATAAAAAAATCCTTGGCGCCTTAGCGGTAAAATTTTTATGATCTACGGGTGTGCCCTCCCTCATGACCGACTAACGCCAAATCCTTCCCGCACCGGAAGTCATTAAAAAAAAGCCCGGGTATGAAAAGATCGAGGCCCTTTTTACCGCCGCTGTGGAAAGTGACGATTATTTATCGATGCTTCGGGTCAAGATAAGTCGCCCTCCTCATTTTTGTGCAATGTTACCGACAATAGCCTAAAATGATGTAAAAATGGACATTCCCCACTTACCGTAACACAATGGCAACCGGCCTATTTTAAGTAAAATTTAGCCCGGGGGACAATTAGGGCATAAGCGCCCGAAATTCTCATCGATGCAGCGGTTTAATTCTTCCACCGGGATGCCTTTTATTTCCGCGACCTTTTCCGCCACATAACGCACTAACAGCGGCGTATTGGGTTTCCCCCGGAACGGCTCCGGCGCTAAATAAGGCGAATCGGTTTCGGTAAACAACCGGTCCAACGGGACCTCCCGCACAATGTCCCGCAAGTAATCCGTTTTCTTCTGCCTGAAGGTCACAATACCGGAAAAAGAGAGATAATACCCCCGTTTCACTATTTCCTTTGCATCCGCCATATTGCCCGTGTAGCAGTGAAACACCACCGGGAATTGGAATTTCTCCCCTTCAAGGGTTTGCAGCACCAATGCTTCGGCTTCCCGCGAATGAATCACCAGGGGCAATTGCAGTTCCCGGGCAATGGCGATTTGTCGCTTAAATACCTGTAATTGGTTTTCCGGGGTAGAGAGATTGTAATGGAAATCAAGTCCGGCTTCCCCAACGGCGACGGCCCCGCTTTCCGGTAAGAAACGGAGGATGGCTTTTTCGATGGCCGGGGTATAGCGGTCCGCGCCGTGGGGATGGGCCCCGGCCGTGCAATAGATATTTTTATGATAAGAAAGAATCTCCCGCGTGGTTTCAAAGGAGCCCGGTTCATAGGGATCGGCCGCGGTGACCAACCTGGAAAAACCGGAATTAAAGAATTCCGCGGCAATCTCTTCCCGGTTAAGGTCAAAGGCTTTCATATCCAGGTGGCAGTGAAAATCCATATAATTCATTTTCGATTTAACCTCTTTCGTTTAATTTAGAATCCATAGGTTACATCATACCACACCAAAAAATAAAATTACAACTTACAAAAAACAAACAAAAGTCAGTGAGAATCCGTGTAATCTGTGGACCATTGTTTTTTGTGTTAATTCGTGTAATTCGTGGGCTTAGCAGGTTTGGAGCTTGTGAAAATATTGATTTAATATTATAATAGGGCCGATAAGGAGATACAAATGAGAAAAATAATGATCGCAGCGCTGCTGGTTTTATTGGCGGTTCCTTTCCTGGCCGCGGACCGAAAGGGAGAGGACGCGCTTAAAGCGATTTACCGGCTCTACGGGCAGCAGAAATACGATGAGGTCCTGCCGATGATTGAAAAGGCAATGACAGATTTCGGGATCACCCAGGAACTCATGAAATTAAAATACAAAATCTTAGTGGGGCAGAAAAAATACGAAGAAGCATTGGCGTTTCTCGATGAGGAAATAAAACGGTCCGGCGAAACCGAGGCCCTGCTGGCCGCCAGGTTCGACCTCCTGTTCCGCTGGGGCAAATTGAAAGATGCCCTGGAAACGGCCCGGAAAAAGGATAGTATTACCAAACCGAAATCCCCCTGGGACGCCGTCAATATTATGCATGTGTACATGCGAATGGGTAGTAAACAGGATGCCCTGGATGCGCTTCAAGAGGCAGTAACCCGGGGATTCATCAGTTACCGCATCCTGGCCGATAAAAAGTACGAATTACTGGCGAAAGAAAACCGTTTTTACGAAATCATCGAGACCATCAAAGTGGCTGTCGGCCTGGGACATCCGGCCAGGAGTTTTTCCGTGAAGTTGTTGAACGGCGACGACTTTACCCTGTTCAAACAAAAAGGAAAAGTGGTGCTGCTGGATTTCTGGGCCACCTGGTGCGATTCCTGCCGGGAGGAAATGCCGGGCTTGCTAAAAATCCATGGGGAATTCAAGGATAAAGGGCTGGAAATGATCGGCATTAGCCTCGATTCAAGTGAAGAGAAATTAAAGGAGTATATCAAGCAAAACAACCTGGGATGGAAGATGTCTTGCAGCGGCCAGGCCTGGAACGATCCCACGGTGGTACGCTATGGGGTCAATTCCATTCCTTCCCTCTGGTTGATCGATAAGAAAGGATTTTTACGATCTTTCGATCTTAAAGGAAATGAACTGCGTCAGACCATCGCCGCACTCCTGACAGAGTAAATTACCTTCTAAACTGTACGGCGGTTACTCCATATCGGACGGCATTTCAACCTTTACCGTGGTAGTCCTGGAATTTTTACTTGATGCTCCGTTGGTGGTTCTTACCGCCGGCGGCCTGATATTTAACATCTTCAAGTGCTCTTGATTCTTTTTGGATTTGCATTCATATTTGTTCTCCTTATATTCATATTGTTTTTATATTATGCATTTTTGAAAAGCCTTGATTATTCACGCTGCTGGGGTTGCAGAGGTAGAAAACGCTTGCGGAACTTGTTAGCAAGGTTGCGGAACTTGTTAGCAAGGTTGCGGAACTTGTAAGCAAGGTTGCGGAACTTGTAAGCAAGGTTGCGGAACTTATTAGCAACGTTTCGGAACTTCTTAGCAACGTTTCGGAACTTGTAAGCAAGGTTTCGGAACTTGTAAGCAAGGTTTCGGAACTTGTAAGCAAGGTTGCGGAACTTGTAAACATGGTTGCGGAACTTGTAAACATGGTTGCGGAACTTGTAAGCAGGGTTGTGGAACTTGTAAACAGGGTTGCGGAACTTGTTAGCAAGGTTGCGGAGCTTATAAGCAGGGTTGTGGAACTTGTGAGCAGCCTTGCGGTATTTGTGCCAGCGGTTTCGGTAATTGTGCCATGGCTTGCTGAACTTGCGCCATGCCTTGCGGTATTTGTGCCATGGCTTGCGGAACTCTTCCCAGAGGTTGCGCCGCTTTTTCCGGGGATTGACCTCTCAAAACTCGCTTTTGACAGTGTTAGCGCCGGGAATGAATATTCCAGGGATAGGTGAACATGCACATCTATGGTGATGTTTCGAAAAAACCTGAAGCATGGCGAATAAAACAAGAATTCGTATACCCGGCCATTGACTTCAACTCAATTTCAATATTTAATAACACGTGAAATCCTGATATTTTCCGGCAAAAAATAAAAAAATAGCCACAGAGGACACGGAGGACACAGAGTTAAAAAAAAAATTTCTCTCTGTGTTCTCGTCATGACGTGCGCTCTGTGGCTAAAATTCTTTTTGGTTCCGGCTCGTCCGGGCTAAGATAAGGCTAAATTCGAAGCACGCCTCATGAAGCACGAAATTCGAAACAAATCCAAATGACAAAAATTCAAATGACCAAAACAAAAACAAGCGACTCCAGGCGGCAGGCTGTTTTTGTTTGAGAATCTGAGTTTTGAATTGCTTTTGTTTGGAATTTTAAATATTTGGATTTTGAATTTGTTTCGAATTTCGGATTTCTTATCTTAGTGACATTCGGGACAGGCCAATTTTCAATCCTAAATCCTTGTTTTTTTTGAACGCTTTCTTGAGGTATTAGTATAAATTCCCTCTTGCTGCCTGAGGCCCCGCAAAATAAGGTTTCTGTTATTTGGGTACTTCGCTTCCCCTTGCCCTGGAGAGGTTAAGTTCGATGGAGCCGGTGACGGAAGCGCCGTCGCTGTCCGATACTTCAAAAATGATAGTGATAGAACTGGGAATAGCCGGGATAGCGGACTCCGTTTCAGGTTCCGGCCTACTTTTGGCCGATGAGGAAGCCCCTTCATCCTCCGGCCGGGGCGCGGGCTCGTCCTGGCCCTGGGCGTCAGCCGGCGCTTCATCGATATACCATTTAATCACCCCGGTATTGCCATTGAGGACAATGCCCCGGTCCAGCGGCTCCAGCAACCGGTAAGAAAGTGGGTCGCCGTCAGGGTCTTCCGCGTTAATGGTATAGCTGAATTCCCCGGGGATGTCGAAAGGCGGCACAGGCTTAAGATTCAAAAAAGGGGGTGAATTCCCGATGTTTATTTCGTCGCTGTCAATAGGTTCGGCTTCGATCGATCCCCTGACCGCCTTTATCCGGCAATAGGCGGCGTCGCCTTTTTTAAAGTATTTATTCTCCAGGATATTTCCTTTAGCGTCAGGGACGGAGTCGCCATTGACATACCATTGGTAAGAATATTTTACGAACTGCATGTCGGGATGTTTTAAGACCGGTTGGGCATGGAGGAAATCCTGGGAACTGGGGGCGCCGGGGGTCAGTCGAACCCCGGTCATTTCAGGGTTTGTCGGCAGCGGCGGCTTCTCTTTGATCACGATCTCACCCCCCGCTGTTTTTATAACCCTATCTCTATCTTTGGGCCAGAAAAAAATCGCCGCCAGTATAAGCATTACCAGGATAATCCCGGTCACAACGATGATTGTATTTCTTTTCGACGACGTCTTCTTCAACGTAAATTTAAAATTTCTTGCTTTTTCCTGCATGATTTATCCTTGTTTAACGCTTACTTAACCGGTCGTTTAAAAAATCTCATGGAGACGATTTTTTTGGCAATCCCGCCGTCCCCGTCATCCGCCGTGATGGTAAATTTAAAAGAGTCGGGGAGATTCTCGTCCAGGGTACAGGTAACTTCGCCGCCGGCAGCATCGATTTGCGCATCCACCAGGGGCATCGGCGCCGCTTCGTCGCCGGTATTTTCGTTGTCCATTTCCAGGGAGAAAGTTAATTGATCATTGTCCGCATCTTTGGCTTTGACGATAAATTTATAGGTCCCGGGTCCCTTAATATCCGGCAGGGTGACCTCTTCGATTTCCGGGGGAGAATTCAAAACAATATACATAACGGTTCGCTTTTTGGCAATCAGTTGTTCATTTTCATAGAGCATCACATCGGCAAACAAGATGTCGTGCTTTTTAAAGGTATTGGGCGGCAATGTTGTTTCTCTTGTTTCTTCCAGCGCTTCGACGTTTTTCCAAAAGACATAGGCGAGATATTGATTTTCCGCCAGCGGTGCGGAAGTTTCCACCTCGATGGTGATAGTGGAATCCACCCGGATTTTTTGCGGGCAGAGAGATACTTTTTTCAGGATTCGCCCTGCTTCAGCGGCTTTTTCAACGTCCAGCGGTTCCCCTTGCCCTTCGCTTTGATTATCGATATCGCCCGGTTCATTTTCCGTGTTGGCTGTAGTTTTGGACCTGTCGTACTTTTTAATATCCGATGTATCGGTGGGGTCGGTTTCGCCGCCTCCGCAGGAAACGGAAACCAACCCCACCAGTACAACCGCCGCCGCCAGGAAGATGAGCAGCAGCGGCTGTTTTTTTTTTATTAAAGAAGAGTCTGTCATTATCTCTTTTTCTCCTTCCAGAACACAATACTACCGGCATAATTCAGGCTCTTGGAATGGGTGTTCAGGTTACTATCATCACCGGAATCGCCGCCGGGAACCGAAGCCACCTGGCCGTCTGTGCCTTCATAGATGATATATTCTTTGCCTCCGTATATACCGCCGCCGGCGATACGTCCCATGTGATTAGTGCCGGTGATCTCACTATTAAGTCCACAACCGATAGTTAATTGATAAAGGGTCATTGACCCTTCGCTGGGCGCCGCGCAAGGATTATCCAGGGTGCTGGATGAAATGGAAGGGGGTTGATAGGTATTGAAATAGACCTGGGGGTTAAAGTACTGGTCCGGGAGCACCAGGGGTTCGGGATCGAAGAGTTTTTCCGCGGCGTCGGGGAAAGTGAAATACCAGCCATTGGCATCTGTATCAAGCGTTGTTTTAGGCATGGTGTCTTTCTCCGTACCGGTCCAGAGCGAACTAACGTCCTGGAGGTGGGCGGTTTCATCCACGCCGGTGGTGTATTCGTTATCGATTTTATGTAAAAGGGTCCCGTTATCTTTGAAAAGCATAAAGTGCCCGGTGGGGGGATTTGTCCTGGGCCGGTCGCGGTCGCCGGTCCCAAAACACACCCACGATTTATAACATTTATCGTAAGTGACCGCAGGTGAAAGGTAAATGGGGTCGTAAGTGCGGGAGACCACATGTTCGCCCTCGCTAAAAGCCCCGGAGGAAATGGTTACGGTAATGAGTTTGTCATCTCTTTTCTGGATATACCCCGTGGCATGGGAGGTTTTACCCACGATGTCGTCGCCTAAGGAAAAACCGGCGTCGTCAGCGTTTATATTCAGGGTAAGCTTGCTTACATCGACTTCGTCGATGCTGGCTATGGTAGCGGAGGCTTTGTCGACAATCTCTGTTTCATACAGGATGGAGGTTTTCCACTGCAGGGGGTCGGTATTCGAGGTGTCTATTTTAAAAAGATGGCCGCCGATATTGCCGAAATATAGGGTATCGACATAACCGTTACTATCTTTGTCCAAAACAGTTAGAGCGGAAGGAATGGGGAAATTGAATACATCTTCTTTGGTTAAAAGTCTTTTGGCGCCGCCGGAAGTGCTGGAAGCGGTTCTTAATATGCCTTCCGGGGGTACTTCCCCGGAATAAGAGATAGAAGAATCATAGCCCAACATCCAGAGAAGGTCTCCGGTGCCGGCATCCACCATAAATATGGCTTTTCCTTTTTGATCGGCGTCATTTTCGCTGTTAAAAGCGAAACCGCCGGTCAAAAAAACTACCCACTTTTGCACCACCTGATCGGGGTTATCGGGGTCCGTTATCCAAACTCGTTCTGTGGTTGGAACTCCCCAGCTCTTGCCGCTCCAGGTGGCGTCTTTAAACTTCCAGAGCACTTTGGGTTGGCTGCCCACATCGGTAACATCCAGTCCGTAATACGCCTCCCCACCCTGGCGAAGACCGAAGCAAAGCAGAGTGGTCCAGACGTTCCGTCCCTCCTTTTTAAAATAAACATCTTCGGGGGTGATACGGCCGTCTACAGTGTAGGTATGTTTGCTATCGAGAACGATTTTTTTCAAGGAGGGCAATACCTCATCCGGGATAAAGCCCCAGGCTTCTTTCCCGGCATTGACGCCGCCGGCATAGAACATATGCATGATCCCGTCATTGGTGCCCACATAGATGACTTTAGACCGGTTCTTGTGTGCCTCATAAAAGGTGGCATATTTTTCATCGCTGCTGCCTGGGGGATCGATATCGGGGAGGTATTTTTTGCCGGCCGGCGGTGGGCCCACGAAGGAAACGTCCGAATGAAATATATCCCGCAGTTGGGGCTGCGTGACGGAGCTTATGATAGATGTTGCATTGGTGGTTTGGGTGGCCGCGTCCCCGGTTAAAGCCAAAAGGGGTTTGAGGGTGTTAACATTGGAAGTATTAAAAGCGATATTGGTGGTGAGAGCGGTAGAAGAATGGGTATAGATACTCCTGGTGGTAGAGATTTTTTCGGCGGCGTCCCACTCATGACCGATATTTAGATACACCCACCGTTCACAGGTTTTCCCCTCACTGGCAGCAACGCACTGCGCTTCGGTGTCGTAAACAAATTCCTCCGAATTCACATCGCCGCTTTCATCGGTATCGAAACCCCATAGGTCCAACAGTTTAAAAGCCAGTAAGTGACCTTCCCAGAGGGCAGAAGTCTGGGAGGGCATGAAGTAGCCGACGTAAGAATAAGTCAGTTCATCATCCGTGGCAGTGGTGCTCTTTTTGGGGGCAGTGATAGAGGCGAAGGCATAGTTTCTCAGGTTAATGCTGGTGATAACCGTCTGGAACGCATTGACCAGTTCCTCGTAATTGTTGGCGGTATAATAGGCGCCGTCGCCGTTGATGGCGGTCTGCTGCAGCATGTGGTTATCGACGTTAAAACCGATGGCATAGGTGGCTATACTCTGTTCCCCGGGCCAACCGTCCGAGGGATCGGTTCCGAAAAAGCTGTCCGGGAACATGTCCTGGTGGCGGAGAAAATAGGCGACGTCGTCCAGGTAATCGGTTCCGCCGTCGCTGGCGCTCCAGCAGGAATAATTGGGGCAATAGGTGTTGGTGGTTTTGTAATTGGTGGGCCGGCCGGAAGAGGCATCATTGTTATCGGAGTCGCCCCAACCATTATTCCAGGTGGTCCAGGGTGTGGTGCGTTTGACCGGTTTCTGCTTGAAAATACTGTCGCTCCAGGTAGTACTGCTGTCGAAACCGTCCTTGGTGGATTCGCCGTCGGTCATAATCACTACGTAGTTGTTCTGGCACCAGTACTCTATGGGCGACCCCGGGTCGCTGACGCTGTGGGTCACCTTGTGGTTGGTAATTTCATACTCCACGGGCCAGTACGTTTTACTGCCGCCCCCGGGTTTGTAATACTTCCAGATATCGGCCAGGGTTTCGGCCAGGGGGGTCCAGGTACTCCCATAGGCGCTGTAGGCATTGTCTTTATAATCCTCCAACCTATCCGGTCCGTGTCCGTCCAGGGCTGTGTCGCTCATATCTGTTAACTCTGTATTCAGCACACCCCCATTATCGTAGGTAAAATTATATAAGCCCAGTCTCACAATGTTATTGGAATTCGAGCTCACCTGGCAAACCACTTCCCTGGCGGTCTGGATACGGGTAAAAACCCGTCTGACCCGGGGGTTATCCGTGGTGGTGCAAGAGGAAGACTGCGGGCCCGGCGTCTGGGAAACGTCGAAGGTGCCATAAGTAGAGAAATGGGAAACCACTGATCGCATGGTATCCGTGGCATTAAAATACAACCAATTGATATAATTTTTGGGGTAGCGGACCGGCTGGCCGTTGTCCGAAGTGCCGTAGAGCTGAACGATCCTTGCCGTCCAGGTTTTCCCGGTTGGGGCTTTCTGGAAATGGCCACCATTTACCGTAATCGGGCCGCCTTTGATATTGGAAAGCGTAACCCATGGGTTGCCGCTGCCGTCGGTGTATTTTGCCGTGATTTTGGCGACGGCGTCATTGGTGGGAGATGCGGTATCGCAAAATATGACGGTATCTCCGACATAAAACCACTGCGAATTACTGCCGCATTGAAAATCATTGCCGCCCCCGGCGTAACAACCGGTCCAAAAATTCTTGCCAGTGCCGCCATAATTTTCCAGTTCCGTCGTAGTGTATTCCTGGGCGCTGGTGGTGCTCACTATCCAGCGGGCATGCCAACCGGTTTCAGATAGATTATTGCTATCGCTGCTGAAACCTTCCACGGAAGCGGAACTGGAATACGTCGTATTGGGGTTATACCCGTCGTCGTTGGGGCCACTGGGGGGGGGGTTCGGTCCTACTACCCCATCCGGCCCAAATTTGGGGTAGAAAATAATGGTATTCATGGAACCCGAATTGTCCATCAGGATCATCACATTGGCCTTTACTATAGTGGTCCCTATATTAACTCCCATAAATAATTCTTTATCATCCGGCTCTACGTAAAGACCGGCCACCAATAGAATTAAAACGCTTATTACAAGTTTGATAGTTTGTTTCATTTTCATATTCACCTCTTCGATATTTTGTGTGTCATACCTCATACATCACACCTTATACCTGGATTATTTGTATCCAGTGATAAAGGAGTAAATCCCGGCCTCGATTTCCGCATAACTGGCTCGGTTACCCATCCTGGCTTCAGCCGTGATGGTTACTTTCCACACTTTCAGTTTCACCAAACCTACCGAAATCCCCGGCGCCCCGGGGGGCTTAAAGCCTTCGAATTCCCTGACATTCTGTGGGCTATTCTCTTCCCAATCCTTAAGGGTGCCGGTTATATAAGCCCGCGAAACGCCAACTTTAATATCCCCGAAAGTATCGCTCACCCCGGTTTCGGATTTGGATTTGATTATGCCGCCCGCAGCCGCGGGGTCATTGTATATTTCGTTGCGTACTTCCTCAACTCCCTGGACCGCGGCGTAATAAGCAGACTTATTGAGTTGGAAATTCTGGGTGCTTTGCAGCTCCGTTGTTCCCACGGTCAGGAGTCCTATCATCAGCAGGGATAGGATCAATACCGCGATAAGCGTTAAAACAAGAAGACTTCCGTTTTCTTTTTCGTTCTTATTTGCCATGGTTATACTCCTATAATTCAATATTATAATTCCGGGGTTCGATTTGCAGCGCTAATATTTTATAACCGTATCTCCCCGGGTCCAAATTATACTCTGCCGAGTCGCTGATGGGCGGGATTTTATGATTCAATGTACCATTGTCATATTTACCCTGGGTCCCGTACTCATCGGTAATAGTGACAAGAGTGATATCGAATTGTTTCAAGAATTTACCACGGATATCGTCCAGCAAATTTTCAAGAACATTACTGGAGGAATCTGCCGGGCCAAAATAAAAATGATCGGGATCGATGGGGGTCGTCGGGTCCGCCGCCGCAAAATCGGCTTCGGTATAGGCCCTATAGGTAATTTGCATATCCCAGATATTTTCCGAAATGACATCCACTACCGCAGCGTTGCTGTGCAATACATCCGCGACGCCCATGGTATCGGAAACCCGGAGGAATTGTCTGAGCATGCGCTGGTCCATATAATAGTATATGGGGTGCGGGATTTCTTTAAACAAATAGATACTGAAGCTGGAAAGCCGAATAACCGGCGCTTTGGGTTCATCGATAATTTCCGAACCGGGGAACTGGACGGTGTTTCCTTTCAACGCCTCGGAATCGGTGAAGTAATGCTGGCCGCCGCCCGTGCCGGTAGACGTATTTAACAAACCGGAATAGTAAACAGGCTCAGCCCGGGTCGTAATAGAAGTGGCAGTCACGGACTCAACGGAAAACACATAATAACCGGTGGTTCCGATGACAATCCCAATATCGCCGGGCCCCCAGTCTTCCGGGTTCATCGAAATAGTTGTGTTATCGAGCGGCTCATCGTAATAATCATATGCTGTCGTTTTTTCTACCTGTATGGTAACGCCGTCGCTGCTGAAGGAGTGTGGGACCGTTAAAGTCGTTACTGCTTCGGCATCGCCGCTGGCAACAATAATTCCATCCGGGAACCCGACATTATTTAAGGGATATATACCATTGAAATAAGGCACGTCTTTAAGAAAGTTGCTGGTATTGGCAACCGTCATCACAGAACCGGCTGACTTTAACTCCGCGGCAAAATTGGCCGTCAAATACCGGGTTTCCTGCTGCATCCGCAGACGGGAATTTTCAGTGCGGGACGAATCGGCAAAGTGACTGACCATGGTATACACGCCCAACAGCACCACCAGGAAAAGACTCGTGGTGATCATCAACTCAAGTAAAGAAAAACCTTTTTCGCTGTGCATTTTCATCTTTTTAATCCCCTCCTGGTGCTCAGGACGACCCGAAACGGATAGGTTCCGTGACGGTCTAGCCCGTATTCCACCATCACCTGGATGGTGGCTAACTCCAATGTATCGTTTTGAATCCGGGTCGTTCTTCTAAACTGGTCTACATCGTTCATGTCATCGTTAGAATACTCGAAAGTATTGCCCCGACTGATAATAAAATCGGTATTAACCTGGGTAGTGTTTATGGGAGCCAACTGGGAGGAAGGAAACTTTAGCAGTTCCTCCAATCTCATCTCGGCCAATAGAATCGCCGTATTCTTGGAAGCTGTTTTGCGTGTGGCCACTTGCTGCTGCGAAAAACCGCCCAGGATGGTGACGATTACAAACGCAAGGATGGCCATGGCCACCAATGCTTCGACGATGGTAAAACCTTTTTTATTCTCGTGATGATCTGTCAATTTTGATTCCTCCCGATGGATATACCTGGATCGTTTTTTCAAAACCCTTTTCCCCGGGCAAACTGGTCTCCCTGAGAAAAGTGAGTGAAAAAGATGCAGGGGCCGCATCCAGGTCCACCGGGTAAGCGCGTATAACCCCGGTGGAACTAAAAGCAAAACTGGTGACCCCTGCGAAAAATTGCTTCTCGGGCATGGGTTCCACTTCCTTAAGCTCAATGTAGTTTGCTTCCAATTCGGGATTCGCAATCATGCTGTTCAGGATGCGCATGGTATAGGACCTGCCGTTATTATTAAAGACAATGGCCACATACTTGTTTTCCCTGGCTGCCAATTGCCTGGAAAAATAAAAATCCGAAACAAACTGGTTAATGGCCGTGGTAAAACTGGCCCGCTCTACCGCGGTTCGCGCGATGCTTACACTGAGCGCCGCGAATATCCCCAGGATGACAAGGGTTATCATTAATTCCAGGATGGTAAACCCTCTGTTTTTTTTCTTTTTCATTTTACGACTCCTTTTACTATATGGCATTTTTCATGCCAAAGAAAACCGCCGCTCGCCCGGACTGCCCGGTTGAATGTACAGCGACCGCCGCAAGTAGTTATTCGCCCTTCGTCGCTCCCAGGTTCCGTTGAAGAGATCGTGTAATATGTATACACCTGTAAATTTTGTTTCATACGGCATCGGGTATTAAAAAAGCCACCAAGGCACCAAGGAACACCAAGAAGGTTTTTTTTTGGATATTTTTTCCCGGTGTGATATAATCTCTCTTTAATGAGTAAAATCAAGATATGTTAAAAATTGCAGGTAAAAAATGAAATTAGCAACCAGGACACGAAAACGTCAAGATTTTTTAATAGTAAACCCCTTGGTGTTTCTTGGCGCCTTTGTGCCTTGGTGGCAAAAATTAAGGAGGAAAATATGAAGAAGTCGGTTATTATGATGGCAACATTAGCGGTAGGACTTATCTTTACAAATACTTTCGGGTGGGCGCAAACGGCATCGGACGATCCCTGCCTGGTGGGAAAATATTCTTTTTCCGTGGGCGCGGGGATGCGGAATTTTTCCGAAAACCTGTTTAAAACAGTTTACGACAACTCCGGTATGTCGTACAACCTGGACCTGGGTGTAAAAGTAGCAAAATCCCTGGAAGCCTTTTTACACACGGATTATTTTAAAAAAGACGGCGAATTAACCTATACAAAAGAAAAATCCACGCTGACAATAATACCCATCGAATTGGGGGCGCGGTATCTCATCGGGATTAGTAAACAATGCGAACTGAAACTGTTTCCTTACCTCGGCGCCGGCGCCGGGTATTATATGGTCAAAGAAGAGAATCCCATCGGGAATTTCGATAAAAAAGGTTTCGGCTTTTTCGTGGAGGTTGGGCTGCGCTATTACCCGGCGGGCTCCTTTTTTATCGACGCCAAAATCAAAGATGTTTTCTTAAAAATAAAAAACGACCAGGGCAGAAATATCAACACCGGCGGTTTCGCCTACATGGGCGCCATCGGGATTTCGTTTTAAATACAAACCCGGAAGAGTAGCAGCGGGGGGCCCGGTATAAGGCTCTCCGCCGGTCTTCCCCCGCTAAGGCATGCACAGTAAAGAGTCCATCTCGCATCAGAGATAGTTTAGCCCCCATCTTTTTAATCCGGCATAACCGAAACACACAGAATAAAAAGTTTTGATCAAACTTTTTCAAAAGTTTGGCCCCCGGCAGGGCCGCCGGAGGCTCATTTTTTAAAACCCTGGAAATTAAGTATTTACCTATTCACGATTTTATGATATAATTGTCGGATGATTGTAAAAACTTGTTGCATCAAAAAGAGACCATGTTGTTTTTATTGCATACCGGGGTGGCTTTATTCCCATGAATAAAGAGTTGCACGTCGTAATCATGCCTGGAGGCCCCTTGCAACTGGAATGGAGCGCTGTTGAAGAGAACGTCGATAAAAGCACCTCACTCTTGCAAGAAGAAATATTCGACAGGTCCCATGCCGGGCCTTCCTGGTTGTTGTTCTTAAGTTTTTGCGATCAAAAAGTGTCACTTTCGGTTTCTCTTAACTATTGGCGAAATTTTACCGCTTTATTTGCCCGTAAATTAAGCTTAACCCCGGACCTCGAACTGCTGCGACACATTGTTAAAATCCCCTGCGACCCGGAAGAGCTCCAATATACCCTGGACAGCGCCCCCATGATGACCGGCGGCGAATATTTGACCATCCAGGTGCTCCAGGATGCCTGGGATGAATTGAACGGCGCCTTTGCCCGGGCCATTGAGACCTACGAAGGCAGCGTCGCCGATTTTATTAAGACCTATAGTCCGGATGTTCACCTGGTGGGCCGCGTGTTTTTCCACCTGGTGGAACAAAAACACAAAGCCGACCCGTTTGCCTTCCTGGCCACTTTTTCCACCGGGCTCGATAAACAAGGGCAGTCCCGGCACTGGCCGTTGAAGTGGGCCTTAACCGAATATGCCGGGGACAACGAAAAACTGCTGGACCTCCTGTCTACGGTTCACAAGGCCGCCGAACAAAGCGCCTTGATTACCCACCTCCTGGACAGCGGCGAAATATTTTACCCACTTTCATGGACCGCCGGTGAAGCGTTTTCTTTTTTAAAAGAAATTCCCATATATGAGGTTTCCGGTATTTTGTGCCGCATCCCCAACTGGTGGAAAGGAAATACTGCCCAAATCCGGTTGAATATCGCCGCGGGCGCCGGCGAGCCCACCTTCCTGGGGATGGACGCCATCCTGGATTTTAATGTCCAATTGCTTATCGGCGACACCCCGATTTCCGAAGCCGAAGCCGGGAAATTACTGGACGCCTCCGAAGGACTGGTTTATATCAAAAACAAATGGGTGGCCGTGGACCCGGAAAAACTTAAGGAAACCATCGCCGCATATGAAAAAGCCCGGCAACTGATGGAAGAATTCGGTTTGACCCTGCGGGAAGCCCTGCGGATGCAACTGAACCCCGACCGGTTGTTGGACGGCAAATTAAAAAATGCCGATATCGGTTTCTCCAGGGGCCAGTGGCTGGAATCGGTCATGCAGCAACTGGTTGACCCGGCGTCGATACCCCCAGTCCGGCCCAGCCGGGATTTTACGGCCCATTTGCGGGAATACCAGGAAAAAGGTTTAAATTGGCTCTATCATTTACACTCCTATGGCTTCGGCGCGTGCCTGGCCGATGATATGGGACTGGGCAAGACCATTCAACTACTCGCTTTTTTAAGCGTCATCAAATCCCGGGCCGGGCTTCCCGCCAGTCTGCTGGTGGTCCCGGCGTCCCTGGTTTCCAATTGGGTGGACGAAATACACCGTTTCTTTCCTACCCTGAACTATTATGTCGCCCACCCCGGCATGCAGAGGGACAATAAAAACCAGCCTGAAGTTAAGGATAAGGATAATAAAAATAAAGAACATCTGGATCGCCTGGACCTGGTTATTACTACCTATGCCATGAGTTCCAAATATGAATGGATCGGCGCGTACACCTGGGCTTATATCGTCCTGGACGAAGCCCAGGCCATAAAAAATCCCGGGACCGCTCAAACGATAAATATTAAGAAACTCAAAGCGCATAACAGGATAATCCTCACCGGTACACCGATTGAGAACCGGCTTTCCGATCTGTGGTCCTTATTCGATTTCTTAAACCCCGGGCTGCTGGGCGGCAGGAAGGAATTCAGCGAGTTTTCCAAACGGCTTAAAGATAGTCCGGACGGGTATGCCCGGCTGCGCAAACTGGTCATGCCTTTTATTTTACGGCGCATGAAAACGGATAAAAAAATTATTTCCGATTTACCGGATAAGGTGGAAATGAAAACGTATGCTGTTTTGAGTAAGAAGCAAATTCTTTTATACCACCAGCTCGTGCGGGAAGTTGAGCAAATACTGTTCAAGGTTGAGGGCATTGAACGCAAAGGGTTGATCCTGGCTTCCTTGATGAAATTCAAACAGATATGCAATCATTCGGATCAGTACCTGGGCGGCGGTGGGTATGATGAAAACGACAGCGGTAAGTTTACGCGGCTGCGGGAAATCTGTGAGACGATTTATGAAAAACGGGAGCGCGTCCTGGTGTTCACGCAATTTAAAGAGATTACCGGGCCGCTGTCCCGGTTTTTAGCCGGGGTGTTTAATAAAGAGGGCCTTGTATTACACGGCAGTGTGCCTGTGTCGAAGCGCAAAGACATTGTCCGGCAATTTCAAGGCGACGATTATGTGCCTTATATGGTATTATCTTTAAAAGCAGGCGGCGTGGGTTTGAATTTGACCCGGGCCAATCATGTTATTCATTTCGATCGCTGGTGGAACCCGGCGGTGGAGAACCAGGCCACGGACCGCGCTTTCCGCATCGGCCAGGAAAAGAATGTGCTGGTGCATAAGTTCTTAACCCAGGGCACGGTGGAAGAGAAAATCGACCGGATGTTGGAAGAAAAATCCAGGGTATCCGAAGAGATCATCGGCGGCGCCGGTGAAGCCTGGATAACGGAAATGAAAAACGAAGAATTAGTGGAGCTTTTCCAATTAACTTACTAAAACTTTTTCAGGGGGTCCAGGGCCCCGCGGCGCGGGGACCCTCTTATTAGAAGTTTTTGGGGGTCCAGGGACCTTTTTTCAAAACGGTCCCTGGCTGCCAGAGGCATAAAGGAGGCTTATCATGGCACGTTGGAGACGTCGCGGTTATTATGGTTATTCGGGATTTCCCGTATATGTTAGTGTCGGGGAAAAAAGGGCGAAAGCGGAAAAAAGTTTAACGAAACTTAAAAAATCAAATCCCGCGGTAAACCCGGTGGTGATAGCGGGATCGGCCATTGCGTCCAGTTGGTGGGGCAAATCGTGGAACAAGAACCTGGAAGGGTATGCGGATTACAGTAACCGTATCGGCCGCGGTCGCAGTTATGTACGCAATGGGGCGGTGCTGGACTTGCAAATCAAACCGGGTGAAATCACTGCCCTGGTGCAGGGGTCACGGTCTAAGCCCTATTCGGTCGTTATTCAAATAAAAGAAATAACGGCGCCCGCCTGGGAGAACATGAAAATGGCTTGCGCCGGGAAATTGGATTCGCTGCCGGAATTGCTGGCGGGGAAATTCCCTAAAGCATTGGGAGAGTTGTTCACGGAACGGGGCAAAGGGTTATTCCCTTCGCCCCGGGAGATTGCTTTCTCCTGTTCATGCCCGGACGATGCGGCCATGTGTAAGCATGTGGCCGCGGCGCTTTACGGCATCGGCGCGCGCCTGGATGGGGAACCGGGGTTGTTTTTCACGCTGCGTAAAGTAGAGATCAAAGACCTGGTATCGGAAACAGTGCAGCGTAAGAGTCAAGAATTGTTGAAAAAGGCGAAAAAGAAAAGTTCACGGGTGCTGGAGGATTCCGATTTATCGGCCATATTCGGCATCCAACTGGATGAGAAGCCACCAAAATTACCAACCCTGAAGAAATCCGCTGTCCCGAAAAAAGTGGCCCCGGTAAAAGTCACGGGGAAACGGAAACCCGATTCGAATTCGAGTTCTAAAATCAAATCCCCCGATGCGATCGAATTGGCGGCGGGTATCTTCCGGCAAAGTAAAGATGGCGTCGACGCCGTTGAGTTGAAATATAAGATGGGCTTGGATATGAAGGAAATCCAAAAAATTATTGCCAAATTAAAAAGGGAAGGCAAGATCAAAAATTTAGCCCGGGGTGTCTATATCGGCGCATAGGATGGGAAAAAGTTTTGATCAAACTTTTTCAAAAGTTTGGCCCCCGGCAGGGCCGCCGGAGGCAAGACTTCTACTGCTGCTTCGGGTTCGCAACCTCGAAAAGACGGTAAGCGGTAAACACGTCCCCCTGCCGGTCTGTTACGGTCGCTTTTAAGCGGTGAATACCGGCTCCCAGTCCGGGAGGAAGCGGCGCGGTCCAGGTATGGGCGCTAAAACACGGGTCCATCCAATCGAGGTAGCTGGCCTTGTTGGTTTCGATCAACCGGGCAAAGAAGGGGTCATTCATTACGGTTCGCTCCATGGGCATTTCCGGGCCGTTGTCCAGGGTAAAAGTCACCGTGGCCCGCGGGGTGCCGGCAAAGACATTAACATTAATAGTGATTTTCCCGTCTTTTAAATCCTGCGACGACAGCGTGCCCGTGGGGCTGTTAATGCGCAGTTGACTGCCGGGCGCGTCGGGCGTTGACGCGGCGGCATGGAACCGGTAATGGTATCGGTTTCCTTTGAAACTAAAAAGGAAATAGCCATTGGGTGCGCCGTCCGTGCACATGCCGAAGGGAATGCCCCACGGGTCCCGGGGACCGCGCCACCAGGTTCCGCACCCGGCCCCGGCAGTGAGGGAGGGGAATATGATTTTCCCGTTCCAGCCGTGGGTTGAGGTGAATTCGATGTATTCGACATAATGCATATGCCCGGCCAGGGCCAGTAGGTGTTCACGGCTTTCCAATATCTTAAAGAAATCGGCGCGGTTCATGATCTGGCAGGTTTCATCTTTGGGATACAGGTCGGTAATTACGGGGATATGCATGGACAGCACCACCAGGTGGTCCTGGGGAACAAAGGAAAGATCGTTTTTCAGCCAGGCTAACTGCCGTTCATGGACAAAACCGGTGTAACTCCCCGCTTTCATTTTTGCTGTATTCCACCCAAAGTATTTGACGGTATTCAATACGATGAAATGGACTTTGCCGTAATTAAAGGAATAGTAATCGGGACCGTGGATACGTTTAAAGGTTTCGGCTTCGTGGATGTAATCCGGGACCTGGAAATTCATATCGTGGTTTCCCATGACGTGATGAATAGGAATCCCGATTTGTCCCACGACGCGGTTCATTTGGTCGTAATAGCTGAGGTCGTTGTACATGATATCGCCCAGGGCGAGGTAGAAACGGGCGCCGGTCCCCACCAGCCCGGACACGATGCTGTCCCTGAAGAAATCGATTTCTTCGGGGGTGGCGGTCTGGGGGTCGCCCATTACGATGACGTCAAAGGACTCCTCGGCCGCTGCTTTATATAATGGGAAATAGATCATGGCCGGGAGTTTGCCCGTGGGGGCGATGCCCGGGTATTGCAAACCGGCGGGGGAACCGGCGGGTTGATGGATATAGTAGAATTGCGGGAAGGTGTTTTCATTGAGTGGTACGTTGTACCCGGCGGGTTTGGATACAAAGATAATGGTTTCGTTTTCCACGGGCAGGCGAAAAAAGCCTTTTTCATCGGTTTGAACCGCCTGGTATTGGTTGGAAACCACGACGCCGGGGATGCCTTGTTCGCCTTTATCGAAGATGCGGTTGCGGTTGGCGTCGTCGAACACCATGCCCCGCGCGGTTTTTTGTTTGGCGGCCAGGGGGGCGGGCGCAGCGGCCAGGAGGACCGCCAGGCACAGGATGATAAAGATTGAGATTACATTGTGTTTGGTTTTCATTGTATTCACCTCGTAATTAAGTAGGTTTAACTTTAATGAATCCCGGGGGATTTGTCAAGACCTTCCATGAAAATAGCCGCGGGCCTTGTGCTTCTTCCAATTCAACCTGACATGTCTCGGATTCCTTCCCGCCGGTTCCCGGCAAGGTAAAAATTTATAATTTTTTACTCCCGCAAACCTTCTCTAATTCTTCATTTAAAATAAAGAGGTCAACTATCATCGGTTTTGACTAAAAATTTAATTTTTGTGCTATATTGATGGAAAGGAGAGATGACAATGAGTAAATTAAAAAAGAGAACGAAAGTTAATTTGTGGTTTTCGGAAAGGGAAGCCAGGGCGGATAGGTTCTTTTTTGTTCCTGTAAAGAAGGGCAAAAAAGTAACTCGATGCACGGGGATAACCCTGGATAAGCAGCCACCCAGCGACACTTCGGTATTTTTAGCCGCGGCTTATTTACCTATAAATTAGTCAGCGCGCATTTGGCCTGCCATAAAAATAGTCACAAAGGCGCGAAGGCACAAAGGCACAAAGGTTCACCAAGGGGGTTATTATAAATAAAGCCACGCGCGTTGCGACGAACACGGAGGGACACAAACTCTTCTGTTTTTCTCTGCTCTTCCTGTTTTTTCTTCATCATTCATCATTCATAATTCATCATTCTATCTTTTCTTCCTCACTTCCTTTTTCCTGCCCCTGATTCCCCCACTTTAATTAGAGGCTCCCGAAAAGGGGGTGGGGGCATCTTAATGGGCAGTCGCAGACAAATTTTCAATCTTTTTTTTGGAAAACCCGGTAGCTTCCGCAATGATATCTAAAGCCACACCTCTTTTTATCAATTTCCTGGCAGTTTCAATTTTTCCATTTTCTACTCCCTCCTGTTTTCCTATTTTCACCCCCTTTGTTCACCAATTTTCACGCCTTTCTTTTCGGCAATTCTTTCCCAGCTTGTTATATACGGCATTTTATAGTCCGCCATTATTCATGGGTGTATTATATTCCAGTTTGCCGGTTTTTTCAACTAGTACACGAAATCCTGGATTCATCATTTAACTCAGCCACCCGTATAGGGGGGAATTTTTTGCCTGTCACGTTACCTTTTTCTGCAATGAAAATAGCCACAAAGACACGAAGGCACAAAAGTTCACCAAGGAGTTTATTATAAATAAAGCCACTGGCGTCGTGACGAACACGGAGGGACGCGGACTCTTCTGCTTTTCTCCGTTCTTCCTGTTTTTTCTTCATCATTCATCATTCATCATTCTATCTTTTCTTCCTCACTTCCTTTTTCCTTGCCCCTGATTCCTGAATCCCAGTTTGGTCATTGGATTTTGAACATTTGGGATTTGTTTGTAATTTGTGGTTTGTTATTTGTAATTTGCCCTTTGGGCTTTGGTCATTTGCATTTGTTTCAAATTTCGTGCTTCGAATTTCGTGCTTTCATCACCGTGGAGAAAAGGATGCACCTAATTTCACTAAACTTCCCGAGAGTGTTTTTTTTGTTTTTTCTCCGAAAGGGCTTGACTTCCTTTCTTAGGTGTGGAAAATATATTCTTCTGGTGAATCCAGTGATGAACAGACAGAGAAAAACTTACTTTGCTGAACGAAAAGGAGTAAGGTCAGGCTCCAGTGTGGTAGCTTGTACAGGAATACTTCAATATTTGAGTTGCGGAATGGTGCTTACAAATTTATTAGCGAAGGAGTTACGGGAATTTCTAGCCGGAAGGTCAACAATAATCCGAAATTTAAAATATAGGAGGATGCGAGAATGATAAAAGACGAAATTCAGATGAAGGAATACGAATTTTTAGTACAAGAGATAATAGAGCACCAGAAGCGGAGGGAACAACTTTTTCTTTTCACAATTGCGGCTCTTGGTATTATTTTGGGATTTGCAATAAAAGAGGATGGAATTTCTTATATGTTAATTTCCTTTATTCCCTATCTATTAATCTTTAACTTCTGCCGCAGTGCTGCAATAAACTCCAGCCATATCATCTCGATTGGCACATATATTAAGCATTTCATAGAATCTAATCATCAAGATACTCTTCATTGGCAGACATTTTGGAATGATGTTGCTGAAAAAGAAAATGAAGACAAAAATGCTGCTGAAAAAGATAATATAGGCAAAAAAAGCAAAGGTTACTGGTTTTCCTTCTGTTTTATGTCTTCAATTGTGATATTTGTAGGTATAACATTTCTTTCGGTTATTCAAAATAAATTAAAGCCTCTAAATCTTCCTGAACTTTGGACTTATATTTTTTTTGGATTTTTTCAAGGCGTTGCCTGCATTTCTTGTATATTAAAAGGAGTTATGTTAATTCATTGGAGCAATATGAATCAAAGGGCGAGGAAAGACTGGAATAAACATTGGATAGATATAAAAAATCAATTCAATAAAAAAGGATTAGGGGAAAAGCAGGGATAAAATACCATCTGCCATTAAAACCAAACTGCTCACAGGAAAACTCCGAACGTTTGCGTGAAAGGTTCCAATCCTTAATTCTAAGTGCGGATATTTGAACTCAAATTATAAAACCTGATGGGGGAAAAATGTCTCGTCCAGAAGCCGGGAAAAGCTCTCTCGAGAAGCAAAAATTTATTCAGGCAAAAAAACACTTGAAAAAAAATGGGTTCTAAAATATAATTGTATCGCCATGGATAAAATAAACAATGTACATGACAAGCTCTTTGGCAAAACCTTCGGCGACCCGGAGAATGTAAAAGACTTCTTAAAGAGCGCCTTGCCCGAACCAATCGGTAATGCCATCGACCTTTCAAAAATCGAAATCGATAACACCCATTATGTATCCAATGAATTCGCGGACTCTTTCT
>JAPKZK010000119.1 GCA_026393835.1 Candidatus Aminicenantota bacterium
CCCAAATTAAAATTTCTATTTTATAGTTCCGGGCGCTGGGGTAATAACTGTTTGCGTGGGCCATCCATGGCCAATACCCGAAGTTGGGATTCCTGGCGGTGGAAAAGTATCCGGGCAATACGGCGGGTTTTGCCGTATACGGCCTTAATCTCCTTGCGGGCGGCATATAAGTCATTGGTTGCCGGCATTCGTTCCGACTGGGCGGCGTCCCAACGAAGCGTGAGTCTTTTGATGCGGCCAATGATCCGGTCTCCCTGGCTGAGCCGGTTCTCATCATACTTGTATGGGGCTATCCGTTCCATGATAACCCGGTTCTTCCGGGTATCTGCCAGGGCGATTTCACTGACGCCCACTATCCCGTCCAACGGCAACTTATAAAAGTTCATGCTTTCCTCCTTGCAAGTCACCAGGATTTCATATTCGACCAAGGATTTATCGAAATATCAATTGGAAATGTGAGTTTATCAATAGGAATTACTCCTTCATAAATTGGAATTGCAATTTTTTCTAATGGAAATACGATTCAATCAATAGGAATCACAACTTTATCTAATGGAAATATAACTTTTTATATTGGAATTGCCATTTCATCATATAGAAATACGATTTTAACATTCGCTTGAATGGCATTTCCATATGATAAAATCGTATTTCCTATTGATGAAACAGTATTTCCATGTTATAAAATTGTATTTCCTATTGTTTCAATAGTATTTTCATAAGATAAATGATCAAAAGCAGCATTCCCTGTCCTATTTTCTTTGTTCTGGGTGCTATTTCCTTCAAAATCAACGCCATTTTCCTACCTTTGGCCATTGTTATCCGGGCATCCTGATAGGGTCTAGGTAGGGGCATAAATTTTGACTGTCCCTTTTTTATACTGAGCAAAAAACGACAAACGGGCAGACACTGCAAAAGCTTTTGTTTAAAATGGGATACCGGTTTTTTTCTCAGTAGTATCACCGAAAGGAATGCAAAATATTTTTTATCGCGTAAAGCGGAAACGTTTTAATTTTATCATAACCGGAAAAATTTTCACCGGAAATCCGGATACCCTGCGCTAAATTCCTTTCACTTAAAAAAATATGCATGCTTTGCATTTGACCCCGAGAGCCGGATTTTACTTCTATCGGGATTACGGTTCCTCCCCTACTGATAACATAATCCACTTCCGCATTACTGGACCTGGCTTCCCTATGCCAGTAGTAAAGCTCCGGGTGCAGCCGCTGTGAACCATGGGCGATTAACTCAAGCCCGACAAACAATTCCGCTAAATTTCCTTTGTTTATTATGCTGCTGAAATCCGAAACTATATACGATGATATATCCAACCCCAGGACTCTCTGGTATATACCGGTATCCAGAAGCAGGACTTTAAATTTTTTGTCATCTAACTGTGCGCCCAAAGGTACACCCCTGGCGGCGGTGTGATAAACTTTATGGGCTAGCCCCGCTTTTACCAGTAATTCTAAAGCATCTTTGTAAACCTGGCACTTTTCGCCGGATATATTGGAATATTTGAACTTATTCCCGGACTGGTAAACGATGGAATCGAAAACTTCCTGTAAACGGACCACCGGGAATTTTTTTTTATATTTCGCAAAATCGTCTTTAATCGTGGTCAGGATATCATCGATCACTTCCTGGCATAAAGCCAGGTCTTTTTCTTCAAGATAGGTTTTAACGACTGCGGGCATTCCGCCGAGCAATTGGAAAATTTTCAGTTTATCCAGGGTGATTTCGTGGAGTATCGGGTCTATGGGATTCTCCGGGGAGGATTTTAAAATCAGTTTTTCCAGGCGCTCTTCCCCGGCTGCGATTAAGAATTCGTTGAAGGTCATGGGATACATAAACAAGGATTTTATCCGACCGACGGCAAAAGAAGGGATTTCCTCCAGGGCGAATTCCAATAGAGAACCCGCCGCCACTACATGGAGTTCCGGCATCTTCTCATAGAAGAAGCGCAGCGACCTAATCGCATTAGGGCAAGCCTGTATTTCATCCAGGAACAGAAGTGTTTGCCCTGGTTTTAACGGCGTTTTAAAGTAGATGGACAATTTTTCGCACAGTTCATGGGGGTTTAGGGATTTTTCAAAAAAGGTTTTTACCCCTGGAATTTCTTCGAAGTTGACTTCAACAAAGTTTTCAAAGCCCTGGCCTAATTTCCTTATGGAATATGTTTTTCCAACCTGCCGGGCGCCCCTAACCAGGAGAACTTTTCTCTGTTCGTCTTGTTTCCAGCGGGTTAATTCTTGATCGACCGCTCGTTCCATAATTCTTTTATAACCTCATTTTCAGTGATTTTATTTTTTTTAGCTTTCTTTTTACAAGGCAATCATAGGCTAAAAATAGGAAAAAGTCAAGGCGATCAACAGGGAAAAATGGTAAAAATACAAGGCAATCGACAAGTCGACATTCGGGACAGTCAAAAATTAGTCAAAAATTAGAAAATTAGAGTAATGGGGAATAAGACGGTTTGGGGACAGGCAAATTTATAATTTATGCCCCTTCTTTAATAATCACTTCCGCTAATCTCTCCACATAGGGCCTTTCAAAAATGGAATCGTGATCCCCCGGGATTCTTATCACTGTGGCTTTACTTTTGGTCATTCGATTAAATCCTTCTTCAATTTTGAGATCGTGTTTGGCGGCTTCCGCCAAAACCGATAAAAGTGGGGCTTTTATTATTCCCAGGGGTACGACATGGGCAATCAATATGTCCATGTATTTTTCTATGGTCTCTTTTCGTAATTTTGGGTCGGCGATCTCCCGGCCATCCTGTTCAAGCGTCCGTTGGTATTTGCCTGTTTTTACAGCCTTTGCGAACCCGCGATTATATGTTAATGCCAGGGCGATTTGTTTTAGAAAACGGGGCAGCTTCTCCATGGTTCGTAGTATGCCGACGGAAACCGGGGTTATAAAGGCGCGGGAATCGAACAATAGGAGCTTTTCCACGGTGTATCCCATTCGTTCCAACCGCCTGGCAATTTCATAGCCGACAAGGCTGCCGACGCAGTACCCGCCAATGATATAGGGGCCGCTGTCCTGGACTGCAAGGATTTCTTCGAGGTAGCGATCGATCATTTGCCGGGGACCTTCCGCCATTTGCGTCCCGGGACCGACCCCCAGGGCCTGGAGCCCGTAAACGTTGTACTCCCGCTCCAGTAATAATGCGAATTCTTTATACTGGTATACCATGCCGTGCTGGGGATGTACGATGAATAGGTTCTTTTTGCCATGCCCGTTATTGAGTTTTTCTATGCATTTTAATTTACCGATTAAGGGAATTTCCTCTTTGTTTTTTTCTTCAAGAAGCAGCGCAAGCTTGGCAAGGGTGGGGGCGGTAATGATATCGATCAAAGAGACGTTAAAACGGGCTTTTTTCAGCGCGGAAGCCACGGTTATGGCGGTTAATGAATTGCCCCCCAATTGGAAAAAATCGTCGTGAATACCGACTCTATCCAGTTTTAGTAACTCTTGCCATATTTTTGCAAGTGTTTTTTCCATTTCAGTGGCGGGGGGCGCATACTGGATATTTGAATTGAGTACCTCGCCCATTTTTTCCAGGGCCTTCCGGTCGATTTTACCGTTGGGAGTTAACGGGATTTGTTCTATTGGGATGAAACGGGCCGGGATCATATAATCGGGGAGACTGCCGGAAAGGTAATCTCTTAATTGTTCGGCCAGGGCAACCAGGTGGGCTTCGGCCCCGGCATCGTCCGCTGTGCCGGCGGCGGCATTGTTAGTGATGTAGGCATGGAGTTCTTTCTCGCCTGCTTCTTTTTCGCTACCCCCGCGTACAATAATAACGGTTTCCTTTACCCGGGGATGTTCCAGCAAACGTTTCTCGATCTCTTCCAATTCGATGCGGTTTCCCCTGATTTTTACCTGGTTGTCGATCCTGCCCAGGCAATAAATGGTGCCGTCTTCGGCAAAATACCCGGTATCGCCGGTGCGATAAAGCACGGCATAGTTGGGATCGTTGATGTCATCGAGGAATGGGTTGGAGATAAAGGAAGTCGCGGTTTTTTGGGGGTCTTTCCAGTATCCTTTGCCGACACCGATACCGGCCACGCAGATTTCCCCTCTTACGCCCACGGGGCAGAGGGATAGATTTTTATCCAGGATATAGATTTGTAAATTCCGGAGGGGCTTGCCGACGGGAATATTAAATTGCGTTTCGGCAGGGAGTGCAGGAAGTACAGCGACGATGTGATGGGTAATATCGTCGGAGGCTTCGGTGGGGCCATAGGCATTGAGGAGTTTGACAGCGGGGTAATGGCTGTACCATTTCCTGGCCAGCGGCGGCGTCAGGGGTTCCCCGGTAGCAAGCATCCATCTTAAATGGTTGAGGGTGTTACTGCGACCTGTTCCGACGACATCGAGGAACACGGTCATGAGTGACGGTACACTTTCCAGGATAGTCACCCGCCCTTGCTGTAATTCTTTTAAAAATTCCATGGGCTCCAGCACGGTTTCTTTATCGATTATATGGGTCATGCCCCCGACCAATAACGCGGCCAGGAATTGCCATACGGAGATATCGAACCCGGCCGGCGCGGTCTGGGCGATGATGTCTTCCCCGGTTATGGACAAATCGTTTATTTTGGCGTAGAGATGGTTAATCATGCCCTGTTGGTGGATTAATACGCCCTTGGGCTGCCCGGTGCTGCCGGAGGTGTAGATGACATAGGCAAGATCAGCGGGAATTGACGGCGCCGACACTGTCGGTACGCTTTTTAATTCATTGTTATTTAAATGATTAAAACCATCCTGGTATTTGCGTTTCTTCTTTATTTGCGTTTCCCTTTCCCTGCCCTGGTTTTTGTCAATGGTTAGAATGGCGTCAAAACGGAATTTGGTGAGTTCATTTTCGATGGTATATATTTTATTTGAGAATTCTACCTTCTCGATGGCCGGGAAATCCACGGTTAAATCTTCAAAGAAGGTACGGGAAACAAATAGTTCATTGGACCAATCGATTTTTGTTTGGTAATCTTTTTCTTTATTTGCCTGTTTGAAAGCGATCATTTCGCGGGTGAGGTCTTGTTTTAAGTCCTGGTCCATGACATCGCCGATGTAGAGGATGGCTTTTTCGGCCGCCAGGTTGATTGCTTTGGCCAGGACATGGCGCAGGTAATTATGGCCGGGGAAGGATTGGATGACACTATTTATGATAATGAGGTGGAAATTTCCTTCGTTTATTTTATCGATTTCATGGGCGGGAATGCATTCAAGGGCGATATTGGTGTAATTGCCTTCCCGGACCCGTTGTTTATTTTTTTCAATCGTGGCGCGGGATATATCTGTACCGTAATAGAAGCCAACGTGTGGGGCAATGGGATACATGGTTAAACCGGAGGCGCAGCCGATCTCCAGGACGCGCATATTTTTATGCAGGAAAGGGGTTAATTTTTTTAGGGTATTGGCGCTGTATTCGGCCATTTCTTCCCTGGTAAAGGGAGCGCCGGTATAACCGGTGAGCCAGCCGCCTTCGGTGATTTCATCCGTCGCGGTCTCTCCGACATAATTCCAGAGTTCCGCCGCGCTTTTTAGATCGAGTTCCGTATCCGTATCGATGTTATAGGGGCTGCCGGTGTCCATGATAAGGAAACTGTGGAACCCCGGGCATTCCCACTGCAGCCGGTTGACAGCCCCCAGGTACCGGGCCTGGGAAATGACAACCGGGGTCTCTGCGTCCTGGATTATTTGTTTTACCCGCTCAAAGGGTAAGAAAGGTTCAATGGGAATATAGGCGGCCCCGGCTTTCATGATCCCCAGGATGGCGATGAGGTAGTGAAGCGACCGGTTCATGTAGATTCCGACCCGGTCATTGGGGCGAATGTGTTTTTCGTGGTAGAGGTAATGGGCTAATCGATCGGCTTTCTTATCCAATTCTTCATAAGACATGAACTGATTTTTATATTGGGCCGCGGTCCCGGAGGGCGTCTTTTCTACCTGCTCTTCAAATAGCCCGGGAAAAGACTTATCACGTGCGAATTCTTTTTTGGTATTGTTGAATTGGAAAAGGATGCGCTGTTTTTCGCTTTCTTCCATCATGGGGATGTCGTACAACCGAAGCCCGGGTTTTTCAATGACCGCGCCAAGGATATTTAAGAGGTGTTTTGTCATGGCTTCGATGGTGCTTGTCTTAAATAATTTTGTATAATATTGAAAGCGTAATCCGAGCCGGTTCTTTTCCTCGAAAACGTCAAAGGAGAGGTCAAACTTTGCCACATAATTTTTATAATGGTAAGGGACGCCGGTAATTCCATCCAAATCTATCTGGGCGTCTTCAACCACCTGGCAGGCAAATTGGGTATCGAAGAGGGGGTTTCGCGAGGTGTCCCGTTCCGGTTGCAAGCGATCGACCAGTTCTTCGAATTGATAGTCCCGGTTTTCAAATGCGGTGATACCGGTTTCTTTTATTTCGTTTAAGAAGGCGCTAAAGCTTTTATTTCCCCCGGGGTAAAGGCGCAGGGCCAGTTCATTGACGAACATGCCGATAATGGGTTCCAGGTCGACATGGGGCCGGTCGGTAATATCGCTGCCGATAATGATATCCTCTTGCGCGGTGTATTTGAATAATAGGGTGCTGTACACGGTCAACAGGCACATAAAGGTGGAGACGTTGTTTTCCAGGCAAAACCGTTTGAAGGCGGCAAAGGTTTCGCCGCTGAGTTCAAAATGGTAATTATCGCCTTCGAAACTAAAAACAGCGGGCCGCGGATAATCGGCCGGGAGTTCCAATTTGGGGAGAGCGGAGGGCGCGGCATCCGAATAGATATCCAACCAATACTTTTTTTGTTTTTCAATGCCCCCGGTACTGAATAAATTGTTTTGCCAACTGGTGAAATCTTTATATTGAACGGCAAGGGGGGGGAGTTTGGCGAGTTCGGCAAAGTTTGCATCGCGGTACAATAACCCGAAATCCTTTAATAATAGGCTCATGGACGCGCCGTCGGCAATTATATGGTGCATTTCCAGCATCAGCAAGAACTTCCCGTCCGGCAGCGGGGCGGTTCCGACCCGGAGTAACGGGGGCCGGGCCAAATCGAAGGGCCGGCTGTAAGCTTTGACTATTTCTTCTATTCCGCCGCTTTTGTATCGGTACTCCTCGATTTCAAATTGGGCATGGGGGTGTACCCGCTGAACAGGTTCATTGTCGATGAACCGGAAAGATGTACGCAGCGATTCATGGCGATCGATCACGGCCTGCATTGTGGCCGCGATCTTTGCTTTATCCGGCTCTTTATCGAGAATAACCGCCAGAGGCATGTTGTAAGTTCCACCGATGTTATCCAGTTGTTCTAAAAAGAATAGCCGCTTTTGGGCGGAGGATAAGGGGTAATATTCTTTCTTTTCAACGGGTTCGACGGCTGAGAAAGCGGTTTGTTCGGCTGCCGCCACCAGGCGGGATAATTCTCGAATGGTGGGGTTGTCGAATAGGTCTGTTAGTTGCAATTCTACATTCAAACCCCGGTGTATCCTGGCGATAATGGACATGATCAGTAATGAATGGCCGCCCAGTTCGATAAAGTTATCGTTTATGCCGATTTTGGCTATTTTTAAAACTTCTTGCCAGATGGCCGCGATTTTTTCTTCGATTTCATTGGCCGGGGCTTCATAGGCGGACCCGGGGTTTAACGCTTTCCCAGGTTCCGGCAATTGCCGGCGGTCGATTTTTCCCGAAGAAGTGAGCGGCATCTTTTCCAGGAATATGAAGTACCGCGGGACCATGTAATCGGGTAATTGCGCAAATAAATATTCTCGCATATCTTCCGACGAAACGGCCTGGTTGCAAACGATATAGGCGCATAAATAGGGCTCGTTGTTTTCATCGGTTTTGGCCGAGACAATGGCCCCGGTAACGGCGTAATGTTGAAGCAGGGCGGTTTCGATTTCCCCCAGTTCGATACGGAAGCCCCTGATTTTAACTTGAAAATCTTTCCGTCCCAGTATTTTTATGGTTCCTTCCGGTGTATAGTATCCTGTATCGCCGGTGCGGTAGAGTCGTCCTTTTTGCTCATCATGGAGAAATACCAGGTCGGTATTCTCTTTATCCTGCCAATATCCCGGCGCCACATAATCGCAAACCACGACGATTTCTCCTCCACCCAGTTCTTCGACGAAGTCGCCGTCGTCATCCATAAGATATATTTTCGTTTCATCCAGCGGTTCGCCAATGGAAATATCGTCAAATGTACGCCGCGGTCCGACGAAGCATAAGCTGGAGACGGTGGACTCGGTTTGGCCATAGATATTGATAAAGGATGCGCCGGGAAAATATGTTTTATACAATTCAAGGTCATGGGCCCTTACCGGCTCTCCGCCCAACAGGACGCGGCGAACCTGGGGAAAATGCCGGTGGTCTGTTAGATTGCCGGTAAAATACCGGAATAATGTGGGCGTGGAGTGCCAGATAGTTATTTCTTCATTGTCCAGGAGCCCGGCTAAGGCGTCGATGCTGCCGTTTTCCTTCATGGAATAAGGGTATAGACATGCCCCGCTTAACAGGGCGGAATAAATGTCCGGGATGGCGCCGTCATGGGTGAAAGCGGTAAATAAACTGACGCGGTCCTTTTCGGTAACCTGGACGCGGTCTATCCAATTGCGGGCGTAGTACAGTACATTCCGGTGGGTTTGATAGACTCCTTTGGGTTTCCCGGTGGAACCGGAAGTATAAAGAATGTAAGCGGTTTTATCCACCGCGGTTTCACAAGCGCCGTCGATACAGGGGACGGCGCCGGGAGCTTCAGTTCCAGCGCCCATGGTTTCGATGTTTATGACCTGGATTTGCGTTTCAGCATGGTCGGATAGCTCCTGGGCCAGTGGAAAATTTTTCTTATCGGTCAGGATAAAATTACTCCGGGAATTTTCCAGGATATAAAGCAAGCGTTTACCCGGGTAAGAGGGGTCCAGTGGTACATAGGCTTTCCCTGCTTTCAAAGCGCCCAGGAGTCCCACCATCATATCGCTGCCGTAATCGAAGAGCAACGCCACTTGCCGGGCTTGTTTTCTTTCTTTATCCATTTGGGCGATGGCATGGGCGACCCTATCGGAATCGATATTTAGTTCCGCATAGGTAAGGGATTTATTGTTCGTTTTTATGGCGGTTTTCGTGGGAAAGCGCTCGACTATTCCTGTAAATTTTTCTATGATCATATAATTCTCCCGGATTTATTCATCGACTTCAAAGACGGCGCTTATTTCGGCCCCCTGGGCGGCGTTTACTACCCTCCTGGCGTTTTTCGCCGGTAAGACGCGCACCATGGATGCCCCGTATTGGGAACCCAACAACCAGACTCCCCAAACTGTATCATGGAATGCGCAGCCTTCTTCCCCTGAGAGGTACAAAAACCGTGGGGTTTCCACCAACTGCTGCACCAGGAAGGTCCTTTTCCGAAGGGTGTTATTAACGATGTATTCCCATTCTTTGCGGAATGTTGCCTGTCCGATACAGACCTGCTGCCCGCCCAACCCGAGGGACGGTTTTATAACCAGCTTATCTTTATTGGCAATGAGAAAGCTCTCCATGTTAATCTTTTCACCTTTGTAGAGGATTTCGCCGGGGATTATTTTGCGGGTCCAGGGGATGTATTTTTTGATGGTCTCTTTTTCCTCACCGGTAAATATATCGGAGTCCTGGTGTTCCGACAGCAGCGCCAGGTTTAATTTATTCGATAGTAAACCCGTCACGGGGCCGTTCAGTAAACGGATGTTCCCGTGGGTGAAGGCCCTCATTACTCCCGGGGGCATAATGCCGTGGCATAATTCGATCAGACCATGAACCCGGTGGCCGTTAAAGTAGACTTTATTATCGCTGTACCGGAGGTGTGTCATATCACATGTGAATAGATTTCCTGTCAAATCGTATCCGGCCAATTTCCCAGGGTATAATTGTTTTAAATTTTCCAGGAAAGGATTTTTATCCCCAGGATTTTCAATATAGCCTTCCATTACCATGGCCACATTCAATTGGCGACTGGGGGCGCCCGCGGCAATCCCATCCGGCTCCACCAGGGGCGATGCAAACCGGATCATATGCTCCAGGAACAACCCGGGGTAATTTTCATTGTTTATTTTGACCTTGTATTCCTTTAAAAATTTATCTATCACCGGTGTATTTAAATAAAGCGACAGCCACTGGGAGTATTGCCAACCGATAGTGGAAGCGGAAACATTGAGTTCCAGGCATTTTATCCCGGTCGTTGACAAAATGAAATCCAACCTCCCCACTACGTTGGCCAGGTGGTGGTCGTTAATTCCTTCCAATTGGATATTTACTACCTCCGCGGGTTGTTCATAAAAGGCCGCGCCCCGGTTCGGATCGTTGGCAAAGAAACGGGCCGGGATGCTTTTAACCAGGTTAGCTACTTTTACACTGGCTTCCAGGAATAACGCTTTGGTTTTCGAGTTTATAAAGGTCGGCCAGGCTTGCAATTTATACGAATCGCCGGTGGCTTTCATGCCCTCGAAACTAACACTTTTTAGGCTTTCCGGGTTCTTTTCGACAAATTCGAAAAAATCGATATTAACTTTCGCTAATTTCTCCAGGGTTGCTTTAAGTTCTCTTGTTATTTCCATTTTTATGTTTACTCCATTTTTTTCACTAAGTCCTTTATTTTTTTCATTGGGGATGCAGAGATGTTTTCAAGGATTCGCTCATAAATCCCCATGATCTTTTCAATGGTCCCGGGCCTGAATAATTCCCGGAAATAATGGCATTCGACCTGTATCCCGTTTTTGTACTCGGTGATATAACAATGGATGGGGAATTTGGTCTCCTGGATATCTTCGATGTGATAATTTTCGAAAGGCTCGATCCGCTCTTCCGCACTTGTCCCTATATTCAGCATATTAAAAAAGGCTGAAATCTCCGGGTATTTGATCTTTAATTCCGCGAAAATGACTTCCAGTGGAAAATCCTGGTATTCAAGGACATTCAAAGCGTCGGCCTGGTACTGCGCCAGGAATTGGTTAAAGGTCTCTTTTGTATCGACCCGGCCCTGTAAAATGAGGGTATTGACAAATAAACCGATGATATTTTGTAAGCCCCAATGCTGCCTTGCAGCCGCCGGTATTCCCACCATCACCTGGTCGCGGTAGGTAATATGGGATAACAATATGTTAAAGGCCGCCAGCAGTACGATAAATAGCGTGCCTTTCCGTTCTTCGGCAAGAAGGCGTAACGGTTTGCTGATTTCTTCGTTAATAAATAGACAATAGGCTGAACTTTTCATCGAGTTTAACGCAGCGTAAGAGAAATCATAGTGTAAATCCAACTGCAGCTCGGCATTATTTAAAAAGTTTTTCCAGGATTCTTTGGCCCGGCCCATTTTTTCTTCATTTGCCAGAAGCCGGTTTTGCCAGGCGGCATAATCCTGGTAGCGGATTTTTAACGGTTCCAAATCACGGGTCATTCCTTTTTTATATGCTTTATAGACCTGGAAAAATTCTTTTTTTAATACTTCCAGCGATACGCCGTCGGAGACAATATGATGGATATTGAATATGAAGTCAAATTCATGGGCGGCGCACTTTACCAGCCTGGCCCGGAAAAGGGGGCCCTGCTCAAGGTTAAAAATATGGGTCGATTCGTCCTTTATTATTCGGCGCCGTTGGTTTTCTTTTTCCCCTTGAGCGAATGACGAGACATCCAGCACAGCGAAATCCAATTTCGAAAGTGCGGTATCTTGTGCTTCAATAACCTGCACCGGCTCTTCATCCGGATATTTGAAATATGTTCTCAGGCTTTCATGCCTGGTGGTCAAATATTCCAACACTCTCCTAACTACACCTTCATCGACGGTTTCGTAAAATGTCGATACGACCGGCATATTGTAAGCCGTGTTTCGGGGATTGCCGCGGATAATGTACCACATCCGTTTCTGGGCGTACGACATTTCATAATAAGGTTGTTCCGGCAGTTTCTCAATCTCTTCCGGGGCGCTGCTTTTACTATTTTTAATTATACCGGCTATTTCCGCGATGGTGGGAAACTGGAATAACGTTTGAATGGCGATTTTTACGCCGAGTTTTTTTTGAATTCGATTCACCATGCCGATGGCTTTTAGCGAATGGCCCCCCAACCGGAAGAAATTATCGGTTATTCCTATGGAGGATTCTTTTCCTAATATCTCCGACCATATGTTCAGCAATTCCTTCTCGATGTGATCCCGGGGGGCGGTGTATGATATTTCTTCTTTTTTCATATCCGGTTCGGGCAAACCGCGGCGGTCTAATTTTCCACTGGGGGTTAGGGGGATTTTATCGATGGGCGTGAAATAGGCAGGAATCATGTATTGGGGTAAACCGTCGGCCAGGGTATTTCGTAAAGCCGGTATATCCAGGTTCATTTCTTTGTTTGCTACCACATAGGCGCAGAGATATTTATCACCATTGGAATCTTGTTTCACGACAACGGCCGCATCTTTTATGTAGTCGATTTGTTTCAGTCGGTTTTCGATTTCCCCGGGTTCCACGCGGATTCCCCGTATTTTCACCTGGTGATCGATGCGGCCTAAAAATTCGATATTGCCATCGCCAGGCCGCCGGGCCAGGTCGCCGGTACGATAGAGAATCGAATGATGAATGATGAATGATGAATGATGAAAATCCGCCCGAAGGGCGTCGCTTCCATTTTTAATTTTTAATTTATCATTTATAATTTTGAATTTTTCACGGGTTAGTTCCGGGTTGTTCAGGTAGCCCCTGCCGACCTGTAAGCCCCCGGCATATAATTCCCCGGCCACCCCGGCGGGCAGTAACCGTTGGCCCTTATCCAATATATAGATACCGGTATTCATGACCGGTTTGCCGATTGTGGGAAATTGGGGGATATCTTCGCCGGGACTCATGGTTAAGGCGGTTATCACGTGGGTTTCCGATGGCCCATAATGATTGTGTAAATAGATACGATTCTTTTCCAGGTATTCCCGGAACCGGTCATCCACCACCAACTGTTCCCCCGCGGTCACGATATGCTCAATATTACCGGCGGGAAGATCGTCATTGCCGGTACTGCTAAAAATCATTTTCAAGAATGACATGGGGAAAAATAAAGTCTTAATCTTATTTTTCACGATCAACCGGAATAACTCCGGGACACTGTTCCGCGTATCTTCATCGATTAGATATAGCTCTCCACCGGCCAATAACGTTGAAAATATTTCTTGAAAAGAGACATCGAAACTCATGGTGGTAAATTGCAACACCTTACTGAAATCGATGCGGGTAAATTTATATTGAAATTCCATTAGATTAACAAGATTGGTATGTTCCAACATAACTCCTTTGGGTTTTCCCGTGGACCCGGAGGTGTAGATTAAGTAACAGAGATTTGAATGATGAATGCGTGGAAGATCGAATGATGAATGATGAAAAGAAAGATTATTGGCATGATGAATGATGAAATCATCTTTATCATTCGTAGTAATCGACAATTTTGCCGCACTATCTTTCAACATATAATCGATCCGTTCCTGGGGAAAGTTCGGGTCAATGGGCAAATACGCCCCTCCGGCTTTCATGATGCCCAGCATGGCGATAACCAATTCAAAAGAACGTTTTACCATCAAAGCCACGATGCTGTCGCCGCCGACGCCGTTGTTGCGCAATAAATGCGCCAATTCGTCCGCTTTTCGATTTACTTCCCCGTAAGTCAACCGCCCATCCCTAAAAATCAACGCCACTTTATCTTTATTTACCGGCGCCACTTTTTCAAACATTCCATGTATCGTCTCACTGATATCCACATATCCTTCCACCCCGTTGGCTATTTCCAGGATTTTCGCTTTCTCTTCTTGCCCCAGTATCTCGATATCGGCTATTCTCACAACCGGGTTCCCGATAATGGGATTGATTATATTTTTAAAATAAGCGCAGAAACCCCGGGCTGTTTCCTCTTTAAACAACCTGGCGGCGTACTCCAGGCTAAAGGATAACTTGCCGTCTTTTTCCATGCCGTCCAGGGTTAAATCGAATTTGGCCGCCTTATTTTCAAATTCATAAGGCTTCAAAATCAAGCCGGGGATTTCAATTTGGGGGGTGTCTGTATTCTGAAACACAAACATAACGTCGAATAACGGGTTACGAGATGTATCCCTGTCTTTCACCACCCGGTCCACCAATTCCTCAAAGGGATAATCCTGGTTCTGAAATGCCTCTAACGTTCTTTTTTTTATTTCCGTTATAAAATCAGCGAACGCTCTCCCAGGGGCAGGGAAATTTCTTAAAGCCAATGTATTGACAAACATACCCACGATATCCTGGTACTCCACATGCCTTCTACCTGCCACCGGCGTTCCGATGATGATATCATCCTCGCCCCCCAGCTTTGAAAGCCAGGTATTGCAAACCGCCAGCAACAGCATGTAAAGGGTTACCCCTTGCTTCAGCGCCAGCGCTTTTAATGATGACGTCTCCGCTACGGTCAGCTCAAAAAACACATGGTTTCCTTCAAAATCCTGCACCAGGGGCCTGGCATAATCCAGGGGCAGATTCAAAACCGGTATCTCTTCCGCAAACTGCCCAAGCCAGAATTTTTCCTGCGTAATTAATGATTCCCTGTTCCGGGCATAATCTTTATAGTGAACCTTTAAAGGGGCCAATTCTTTTCCTTCATAAAGGGCCATGAACTCCTTAATCAATATCCCCATAGACGTACCGTCGGAAATGATGTGATGCATGTCAACCATTAAGAGAGACTCTTCTTCCGAAATTCCCTGTAATTCCACACGCAGTAACGGCGCTTGCGATAAATCAAAAGGACGGACAAACTTTTTTATAAATGCCTCTGGCGGCTCTCCGAGGGGTCGCTTTTTGAAAAAAGCTCCGCAAAAACTTTTGTTTTGAATTCTTTGCACCGGTTCTTCACTAATAATAATAAATGAGGTCCGTAAACTCTCGTGCCTCTCTATCAATTTAGTGAAGACTTCTTCAAATGCTTTCATATCCAAACGGCCCGCCAATGTCATTACCGACGTTATATTATAAACCGTACTCTCCAACTCCATCTGCTGTAAAAAATACAACCTCTTCTGCGCGGAAGATAATTCATAATATTCCTTCTTTTCTACCGGGGCAATGCAAACGTACTGCTCTCCAACGGCATTTTGAATATACCCGGCAAGACCCCTGACGGTAGGACTTATAAATATCTCCAACAACGGTACTTTTACATTCAATACTTTATGAATCTTCGATACCAATACCGTCGCTTTTAATGAATGCCCCCCCAACTGGAAAAAATTATCATCGATCCCTATAGCCGTTTGCGACATGTCGCCGCCTAAAACCTCCGCCCATAACTCCACCAATTTCTTTTCAATCTCATTCCGCGGCGCTGTATAAATTTCCCCAACTTTCAATCCCGGTTTCGGTAACGCCCCCCGGTCCAATTTCCCATTGGGAGTCAAAGGGATCGTCTCTATCTGCACAAAATAGGGCGGGATCATGTAATCCGGCAACTCCTTCGCCAGGTATTCCCGTAACTCAGACATAACCACTTCACTGTCGGAAATAATATATGCGCATAAATACTTATCGTCTTTCTCTTCCTCACGCGCCAATACCAAAGCCTCTTTTACCAACGGATGATTGGCTAACCGGCTCTCGATCTCCCCCAATTCGATACGGAACCCCCGGATCTTTACCTGGTGGTCCTGCCGTCCTAAAAATTGTATATTGCCGTCGTCAAGCCACCGCGCCATATCCCCGGTTTTGTATATTTTCTCACCCGGACAAAAAGGATCGGCAATGAACTTCACGGCCGTTAATGCCGGGTCATTCTTGTATTCCGTGGCCAGGCACTCTCCCCCGATATACAGGTCGCCACCCGTCCTTATGGGACAGGGCCGCAAACTTTTGTCCAGTATATAATACTTTGCATTCTGTATGGGTTTTCCATAGGGAATACTGGGCCACGACGGGTCCACATCCCCAATGGGATAATAATTGGACCAGATGGTGGCTTCCGTCGCCCCACCCAGGGCTATCACCCCTACTCCCTTAAACGTATCCCGCAATGCGTCCGGCATACTCACCGGTATCCAATCCCCACTTAAAAAAACCAACCTCAAAGCGGTTATTTTCCCCGCTTCCCTTACCTCGCTAAAGAAAGGCACTAACTGCTGCAGCGCCGCCGGCGCCGAATCCCAGAAGGTGATCCCTTCTTTTACCATAATCTCCAATAACCGCGTCGGCTCTTTCATGTCTTCCGTTACTGCCGTCCGAATCGATCCGCCGGAAGCCAATATGCCGAAAATGTCATACACCGACAAATCGAATCCCAACGAAGCGACAAACAACAATTTATCATTAACGCCGACATCAAACGTCCTGTTGACCCACTGGATGACATTTACCACCGGCCGGTGCGTTTCCACGACGCCCTTGGGCGTCCCGGTAGACCCCGACGTATAAATCACATAGGCAATATCCCTGGAACCGGACGCCGGCGCCGGATTATCCACCGGGTTCTCTTTTAATTCTTCCAGGCAAATGTTGTGATTTAAACATTCCAGGGCCTCACTCATCACTTCTAACCTTGACCGGTTGGAATTGTCCGTGATAACACATTTAGCTTTCAACGATGCCAATATCTTCTCGATTCTCAAATCCGGTAAATACGATTCCAACGGCGCATAGGCCCCCCCTGCTTTTAAAATACCCATTACCGCCGGCGTCATTTCCATGGACCGGTCCATTACGACGCCCACATATTCGCCGGCGCCGATCCCCTTTTTCCGCAGATCATGCGCCAGGCGGTTGCTTAATTCATTTAATTGGCGGTAGGTTATTTGTAAATGCGTTGAAATTATTGGTAGAGACGTTGCGCGCAACGTCTCTACATCGCCGTTCTTCTCTTCTTCTCTTCTTCGCTTCTTCTCTTCTCCTTCACCTGCCCCTACGAGGGCAATCCGATGGGGCGCCTTTGTTACCTGGTCTTCAAATAATTGTTGAATGGTTTTATCCCGGTCATACTCTCTTTCAGTATCATTAAAATCAAATAGTATTCGATGCTTTTCTTCGGCGGTTAATATCTCCAGTTCGAAAATTTTCCGGTTTCGGTTCTCAACAATGCTCCTTACAATATTCTTAAAATAGACGATAAACCGTTCGACGGTTTCTCGCTTAAATAATTTTGTACTGTATTCAAATGTTAAGTATAATTTGCCTTCTTCTTCCACAACCAATAATGTCAGATCAAATTTGGAGGTCTTGTTTTCGTATTCATAGGGCGACAATTTCAAACCCGGTATCTCAATTTTTTGAATACCGGTATTCTGCAGCGCAAATACCGTATCAAACAACGGGTTACGACTTATGTCCCGTTTAACCGCCACTTTCTCCACCAGGTCTTCATACTGGTACTCCTGGTTCTCAAAAGCCTTTAACGTTCTCTCCTTAACTTCCCGCAGGAAATCCACATATTTTTTCTCACCCTCGGGATAATTCCTCAATGCCAGGGTGTTGACAAACATCCCGATAATTTTTTCCAGGTCTGTATGCCTGCGCCCCGCCACAGGAGAACCGACGACAAGGTCTTCCCGGTTACTCAACCTGGCTAGAAAAATAGTATATACCGTCAGCAGCGCCATATACAACGTCGCCGCCGCCTCCAATGCCAACGCATTTAAGGCCCCACATGTTTCACTGTCGATCTCGAAATCGATACTGTTTCCTTCAAAACCCTGGGCCGCGGGCCTCACATAATCCGTCGGCAATTCCAATACCGGGATTTCGCCTGCAAACTCCTTTTGCCAGTATTCACCTTGTTCCGGGATTTTTTTACCAACCCTCTCCCGGTTTTGCCATTCGGCATAGTCTTTATACTGTACCCCTATTTCCGGCAACTCCATCCCCGTGTAAAGGGCCGAAAAATCCCGCAGCAAAACCTGGGTAGACAACCCATCCGATATAATGTGATGCATGTCCACCATCAATAGGTGCTTCTCTTCTTCTAATTTTACCAATCCCACACGCAGTAACGGCGCTTTCGACAGGTCGAAAGCGCGGATAAAATGATGAATGATGAATGATGAATGATGATTGTTAACCTCTGTGGCTAAATCTTTATGTTCATGTATCCGCTGCATCGGTTCTTCCCGGACCAATTCAATGGAGGTTCTTAAACTCTCATGCCGCCGGATGAGTTTTTGAGTGGCGTGTTCCAATTTGTCTTTATCTACCATTCCTTCCAATACCATGATTGAAGGGAGGTTATAAGCAGTACCGTCTTTATCCATCTGCTGCAAAAAATACAACCGCCTCTGCGCCGACGACAACGCATAATATTCCTTCTTCTCCGCCAATTCTACTTGCTCATATTTCCACGGCGCCGCATCTTTTAAATATCCTGCCAATTCCCTGATCCTGGGATGTTTAAATATTTCCGACAGGGGGATTTTTACTTCAAATACTTTATGTATCTTCGCTGCCAATATAATGGCTTTTAATGAATGCCCCCCCAATTGGAAAAAATTATCGGATACCCCAATAGCCGAATCCGATATATCCAATATATCCGCCCAGATATCTACTAATTTCGTTTCAAGCTCATTCCCCGGCGCGGTATAACTTTCGCCGGCTTTTAATCCCGGTCCGCGTAACGCTCCACGGTCTATCTTTCCACTGACCGTTAACGGCATCTTCTCCAACTGTACAAAATAAGCCGGAATCATATAATCCGGCAAGTCCTTCGCCAGGTGCTCCCGTAATTCCGATACCCCAATCTCTCTATCGGATACGATATAAGCACATATATATTTATCCCGGCTCTCTTCTTCCCGCACCAACACAACCGCTTGCTTTAGCCCCGGAACATTCAATAACCGGCTCTCGATCTCCCCGGGCTCCACCCGGAACCCCCTGATTTTTACTTGATGATCGATTCTTCCTAAAAATTCAATGTTACCATCCGGCAAAAATCGCGCCAGGTCGCCGGTACGGTAGAGAATGCCTCCGGCGGCCCAAAAACCTTTTGATATAGGGGTTCTGGACGTCCCAAAAAATTTATTAATTTGTTTTAATTGTTTTAATTCGTGTAATTCGTGGGCAACAAATCTTTTTGCGGTTAATTCGGGGCGATTTAAATAACCCCTGCCAACCTGCACTCCTCCTATCAAGAGTTCTCCCGCCGCACCGGGCGGCAACAAATGCCCCCATTTATCCACGATATATATACTCGTATTCTGCAGCGGTTTACCGATGGTGGGAAATTCAGCGATATCTCCCCCCGGGTCGATGGTCAATGTCGTAACCACATGCGTCTCCGACGGCCCGTAATGATTGTGCAGGTAAACCTGCCCCTCTCTTAAAAAGTTTTTAAAATGAGTACCGATTACCACCTGCTCTCCCGCTGTCTGAATATGACGGATACTCCGGGGAAACCGCTTGATATATTCCTCTTCCTTAAAAATTACTTTCAAAAAGGAAATCGGTAAAAATACCGTCTTTATCCCATTTCTTTCGATTAACCGGAATAACTCCGGCACATCGGTCCGGGTATCTTTATCTACCAGGAAAAGCCGCCCACCGGATAAAAACGCTGAAAATATCTCATGAAACGAGGCGTCGAAACTGATTGTCGAAAATTGTAAAATCCGGCTGCAATCGATGTCGGTATATTTAAATTGAAACTTGAATAGATTGACTAAATTGCGGTGCTCCACCATCACTCCCTTGGGCATCCCGGTGGAACCGGAGGTGTAAATCAAATAAAGCAAATCATCGGGCCGGTTCATATAGGGTGGATTCGCCGCGGGGTATCGGTTTAAACGCCCCATGATGTCATCCAGCAATACAATCTCCCTGCCGGTATAACTCCCGGTACTGAAAGCCATACCGGGAATTTCTTTTAATACATCCTGCCCGGGAAGTCGATAGTTGTTCTCTATCATTTTACCAACCAGTTGGGCAAGCGTTAATTCCCCTTCCCCCAGTACCACCAGGTCCACATTATTATCCTGGAGTATCGACCGGTAATCGCTGGTGGCGTAAGGACCACCCGCCGCAATGGGCGCATCGATGCCCCAATGCCTGATCATTAACACGGTGCGATGGAAAAATTCCTTGTAATAGGATAACGTGCGAATGCCGATTAAATGCGGTTTAAACTCCTTTAATAGACTTTTCAGCTCATCAAAACTGTCAAAATCGATGCGCGATTTGGCAATTTTCCCCCAAACGCCGCCTTTAAATTGCTCATTAAGATACGACAAAAGGTACATCAACCCCAGCGGTTCTTCAATCATATCATAAAGCATATGGCTGCCCTGCGCTTGCTCGCTAAAAAATAACGACAGGTCCAGCAGCAAAACCTTAAACGGATTATCCGCCTTTTCTTTCGCAGGAAAATGACCGCCGACTTTCTCGCCAAAATCCGGGGCCGCCATATGGTCTGCCGGTAAAAGCGTAACATTTCCCAATTCTTCCCGGGTAATACCGGCGCAATCGATAATATCCGCGAAACTTTTTATGTCCACCGGTAGATAACTATTATATTTCTGTACCAACTCATCGCCCGTCAACGTCTTCATCTGATAAGGTAAGACATGCAATAAACGTTCTTTGGAGAGAAGGTATTCATTCATAAACCGGGTTTGGTATTCTTTTACAAACGTTTTTGAGAAAGGTAACGCGTCGGGCAATTCATGGTAAGCCAGGTTGACGGACCGTTGGATCACATTATCCCCGATACCGTTTTCGCGGGCCAGGCGGTACATCTCCGTATTGGGATAAATTTTAAGAATATTCAGGTTGGGAAAATGAACCCACTTTAAATCCTTTAAAAATTCAAAAGTCAGCAGCGCTTCCTTTTCCGTTTCCGTGGGGAACCCGATCATCAATTCCATTTCCAGTAATACCCGGGGATATTTGTCAATAATATAGCCGATGTTTTCCGCGAATTTTTCCAGGTTTAGATTTTTATGAATCAATTTTTGTATTCTTGGACTGGCGGTTTCAAGCGCCAGGTCGATATTCACCGTGCCTGCCTGCACCATCAGATCGATAAAGTCTTTATCCAGGATATCCCCACGCAAGCCATTGGGGAAAAACAATTGGATATCGAGGTTTTGATTGATAATCGTTTCCAATACTTTGCCGCTGGTCCGCTTATCCAGGTTGAAAATATCGTCGATAAAAACAAATCGTTTCACCCCGGCGCCGTAACAACAGCGGATTTCTTCCAGGATACTTTGCGCGCTTCGGGTAACATGGGTTTTGGGCCATATCTTATGACAAAAGGCGCAGTTAAAGGGGCACCCGCGGGTGGCCTGGATCGAAATCGTATGTTTGGCCATGGCGATGCCGATGGACTGATGATATTTTTTATAGTTTACCAACGTGCGATCCGGTTTGGGCAGCATATCAAGGTCTTTTATCTGGCCCCGGGGCGGAGTAACCACCAGGCCCCCATCCTTGGGGCCGGTTTTCATCCCTTTCAATGAGGTAACGGCAAAACGCCGCAGTAATTTTTCCTGGGTGAGTAAAACCGGGATGGCGGCGTCGGCCAGCATTAATAAAACCCGTTCCGCCGGGTATTCCGTATCCATGGGCAGGTAGGCCCCGCCGGCTTTGAGTACAGCCAGTAGAGCAATAATCATTTCAACGGACCGCTCCACCATCAACCCCACCACTTTATCGGGCCCGATGCCTTTCTCGCGCAAAAGGTGCGCCAGGCGGTTGGCTTGCTCATTCAATTGGCGGTAGGATATTTGGATTTGTAGAGACGTTGCGCGCAACGTCTCTACAGCGTTCGCCCCTACCAGGGCAATACGATCCGGGGTTCGCGCCGCCTGTTCCTCGAATAACCGGTGAATGGTTTCCCCGGGAGCGTCCAGTTCTTTGACCCCATTGCACATTTCGAGAATCGCTTGCTTTTCCTCTGCCGGGATAAATTCCACCTCGGACAACTTCTGATCCTTATTTAATGAAAGCACAATCGTTTTAAGATACCCAATAAATCGATCGATGGTGGCCGGGGTAAACAACCGGGTGCTGTATTCCAGCCCAAAGACAAGCCGTTCTCCTTGCTCCATGGCGCTAAAGGCCATATCGAACCGGGATGTTGCTTTTTGATGAGGATAAGGCGGTTGGTCTTTAAATTCTCGATTGTCGCCGGCGGAAGTAACCGTCCCCTGGTTCAGCAAATTTAACATCACATCGAAAACCGGGTTTCGCCCGGTGTCCCGGTTGACCGCCAGATGTTCCACCAATTCTTCAAACGGGTACTCCTGGTTTTCGTAGGCCGCCAGGGTTTGTTGTTTAACTTCATTTAAATAATGTTTTAAAGGCTTCTCTCCCGAAGGGTAGTTCCTCAGGGCAAGGCTATTCACAAACATGCCGATGATCGGTTGCAAGTCGGTATGACGCCGGGCGGCGATGGGCGTTCCGATGATAATATCTTCCTGCCCCCCCAATTTTGCAAATAATATACTGAATACCGCCAGTAAAGCCATATACAGGGTGACATCGTTTTGTTGGGCCACTGCTTTCAAAATGCGTGTTTCCCGGCTATCGAGGCTAAACAGCGCCGTATTTCCCTCAATGCCCTGCTCAGCCAGCCTTGGATAATCGGTGGGAAGATCCAGCACGGGAATTTCACCGGAAAATTCTTTCAACCAATGCGCTTCCTGTTTTTTTATCGCTTCCTGTTGGAGTGTTTTATGATGCCATTCCGAATAATCCCTATACCGGAACCGTAACACCGGCAGTTCCTCGCCAGAACACAACGCGGCGAATTCCCTTTCCAAAATATCCAACGATGTCCCGTCCGTGATAATGTGATGGGTGTCGATAAAAAGAAATCGCCGCGCGGCGTCCACCTTCACCAGGTTCACCCTCAGCAGGGGTGGCGTGTCGAATTGAAACGGCATTGTAAAACCGGCAATAAGGGGCGCGACCTCTGCTTCCTCTTTTATTTCATAATAGCCGATGGAAAAATCTACCCCCCGGTGTATTCTTTGAACCGGCATTTCATTGACTGTTATAAACGATGTTCTTAAACTCTCATGCCTTTCAACCAGCTTTTTAAATACCGTTTCCACTTTTTCTTTTTCAATATTTTCAACAAGGGGAATAACAATAGGCATATTGTAACCGGTATCATTCGACACCAGTTGGTGCATAATATATAATCGTTTTTGGGCCGGGGATAATTCATAATATCCTTTCTCTTCCGCCGGTTCCAGGGCGATATGGAACTCTTTACTCTTTTCTTTAATATATTTCGCCAATTCCCTGATTCTCGGGTTTTTGAATATTTCCGTCAACGGGACTTTCACATCAAATTCTTTATGTATCTTCAAAACAAGCGCCGTTGCTTTCAACGAATGACCACCCAACCGGAAAAAATTATCATCGATTCCAATCGATGTTATATGCAAAACCTCAGACCATATCCCTACCAATTTCCCTTCAATCTCATCCCGGGGTGCAACGTAACAAGTCCCGCTGTGCAACACCGGTTCCGGTAAGGTTTTCCTGTCTACTTTGCCACTGGGCGTTAAAGGAATCTTCTCAAGTCGCATAAAATAAGCAGGTATCATGTACTCCGGCAATTCCTCGGCCAGGTATTCCCGCAGCTCCGATACTACATTTTCATCATTGGAAACAACATAAGCGCATAAATATTTATCTCCTCTCTCTTCTTCCCGCGCCAATACCACAACCTCTTTTACGCCCGGATGATTCAATAACCGGCTCTCTATCTCCCCCAATTCAACGCGGAACCCCCGGATTTTAACCTGGTGATCCATCCTACCCAGGAACTCGATGTTGCCGTCATTTAACCAGCGCGCCCGGTCGCCGGTTTTGTAAAGTGGTGAGTGGTGAGTGGTGAGTGGTGAATGGTCATTAATCAAAAGTTTTTGGGGGTCCGTACCGGCGGGAGCTTTTTCAAAAGCGCCCCTGGTCGCCGAAGGCAAAATAAATTTTTCTGCCGTTAATTCGGGGTTGTTCAAATACCCACGGGCCAGCCCCTTACCGGCAATACACAACTCGCCGCCGATCCCCATGGGCTGGAGGTTCCCCCATCGATCAACAATATACACCCGGACATTGGCCATGGGTTTACCGATAGGAACCGTATCATAATCTCCCGTACACTGGAAATGAGTCACATCCACTGTACTTTCGGTGGGGCCATAGGCGTTGATTAACTTCGTATCATTAAACCGCTCCAACGTTTCCCGGAAGCGTTTCACCAGGTTCAGACCAACAGTTTCCACGCCGGTAAACATCCATCTCAGGCTTGATAGCCCGCGATACGATCGATGTTTATCCGCCTGGTCGAGGATCAGGCTTATTACCGAGGGAACAAAATCCGCCGTGGTGGCGCCATATCGTGCGATGGTGTTAACGATACGTTCCGGGTCCATTTGAGCGCCCGAAGGAAGAAGACACAATCGCGCACCCGCCGGTATCCACCGGAACAACTCGCAAACCGAAACATCGAAAATAAATGGCGCCGATTGCAATACCACATCCCGTTCATTTAAACCATATTTTTCCTTTTCCCAGGACAACCTGTTTACTACCGATGCATGTTCGATTAGAACGCCTTTGGGTTTGCCGGTAGAGCCGGAAGTGTAAATGACGTAGGCGAGATGGCTGGAAAGGCTTGAATGATGAATGATGAATGATGAATGCTGAAAATTAAAAACGTAATCCGCTGCGGTTAATAGGATTTTAGCGGCGCTGTCTTTCAACATATAATCGATGCGTTCTTGCGGGTAGCCCGGATCGATGGGCAAATAGGCGCCGCCGGATTTCAAAATACCAAAAATCCCAATGACCGTTTCAACAGACCGTTCCATCATGATGCCCACGATATTGTCCGGCAGGACGCCTTTCTCAATTAACAAACCGGCCAATCCACCGGATTGCTCATTCAATTCTCGATAGGTCAGACCGACAAGTCCAACAGGTCCAACAGGTCCGACAAGTCCGACAGAATCCGGCGTCCTTGCCGCCTGCTCTTCGAACAATTGGTAGATGGTTCTGTCTACGGGGTATTCCACCCCCGTATTATTAAACTCAAATAATACCCGCTTCTTCTCTTCGTAGGATATTATTTCTAATTGAGATAGTTCCAATTCCGGGTTCTCTATAATATTTCGTATGATCCCTTTAAAATGCCCGGCCAAATTTTCAACGGCGTCTTTCTCAAATAATTCCCGGTTGAAGGAAAACTTTATTTCAATCTCATTAAATAAAATAATGCCCACGGTTAAATCATAATGGGTCATTTCTACCATGGAATATGAATAGACCGTAGAGACGTTGCGCGCAACGTCTCTACGCACAACATCGTCCAGCGGATAATTCTCAATAACCACAATGGTATTGAACAGCAATCCACCGCCGCCCACACTGCTGTAACTCCCAATATCCACCAGCGGTGTATGCTCAAACGCTTCACGTTCCCGCATTACTTTATCTGTCCGAAAAACCACGTCGCCTATTTTTTCACGGGGGGTTGTTTGGGTTCTCAAAGGAATGGTGTTGATAAACAGGCCTACCATATCCTCTATTCCTTTTATCCCGGCTGATCGACCGGACACGGTTGTACCGAAAATGACATCCTCGCTGTCGCAATATTTTTGCAGCAATATCCCCCAGGCAGTGTAGAAAACAGGGGCCAATGTGACCCGGTTATTTTTGACAAAAACATCTAACTTACCTTTTATATCCTCTTCCAAAATAATCGAATAATCTTCCGTCCTCGCTGTTTCTTCTGTTCTTTTTTTTATGGGCAGTTCCGTTTGCGTCTCAACGCCGGCTAAATATTCTTTCCAAAATTTTTCTTGTCTATTTTTATTTTGGCTTTGAATCCACCTGATAAATTCTTTAAAAGGAGGTTTAGCGGGAATATTCAGCGGCAGCCCGCCATTACATAACTCATGATAGGCATTAAAGAATTCTTTTAAAATGACCCCATTACTCCACCCGTCATATAATATATGATGATTACTGACGACCATTTCGAATTCCTTTGCACCCAGCCTGCATAAAGTGACCCGAAAGGGGACCTGGTGTAAATCGAAGGTTTCGCGCCGGTCTTTATTTTTGATCTCTTCTAAAACCGATTTCTTCCGGCTGCTGTCTTTATCGGAAAAATCGTAAAAAATCATTTTGCATTTGTGTTCTTTCAAAATGATCAGTGAGGGCTTTTCTAATTTTTCCCAGTGGAATACGGACCGCAGCATCTCATTGACTTCGATAACAGTATTCCATGCTTTCTCAAAATGCCCAACATCGATTTCCCCGGATATTGCGAGGCTTAATTGTTCAATATATAGTTCGCTCTGGGGGTCCTGTAAATAATGAAAAAGCATTCCCTCCTGGAGGGGGGTTAATGCAAGGATATTTTCGATGCGATTGCGGTCTAATCTTTTCACATTTTACCTCGAATATGAAGAAAATCAATATAAAATCGGTTAATCTACTGCTTTCGTGGTTCATCGGGAATTGGGCAGCAGTAAGATTCAAGAAGAGAATAACAGCCCATGGCATTAGTTTTAAGGTTTTACATAATACCTCCAAAAGGTAAAAAAGTCAAGTTCATGGCTCCGTTCTCAAAAGATTCACCTTAACTTCTCAACTCCTCAATTTCTCTCCTGATATAGCTCCCACCTTTTTGAACAGCCAGGGTTTGCTCAAGATAATCGTCCACCGGTTGGACGGGGGTTTCCGACATCTTCGAGGCCGGTTTCACCCCCCTGGACGATTCCTCCCATCTTTCCTATGCCATTTTTCAATACGTTTTCCGCAAACCAATACCGTTGCCTTTCAAAGGGATGTGTCGGCAGCGATGGACGGCGCCCGGTTTGGGGAAACCGGTATTGCCTGTCCCCTATTGGTGTACTCAATATATCGGTGAGAAGGTTTAAATCAATTCGGTTCCTGTATATCGTTGTCGATGACGCCGTTATTCACGTTAACGCTTTCCACGGAGCCGCCGGTCCCGGTCCAGGTGTTTAAATTAAACGTATTGGCGCCGGATGGCAATCCATGTACCTTATAGACGGTAACGGCATCGGTCCAGTGCAAAGGAATACCGGACTGGCAGGTATTCGGGGTTGTGTCGGCCTGCATGAAAAAAGCATAGTCATTGTAACCGGCCCAACCGAAAATTTGGGCCTGTCCGTTTCCATCCACGCATACGGCGGCGCCTTCATCGCAGGCGATGGCCCTTGTATTAGCCACGGTGGTGAACCCGTCCACGATGTTCCTGGCCATAAAGGTAATGGTCCGGCCCATTCGGTCTCTTTCAGACCAATGGGTATCGGTAATGATCCCGGTAGTAAAAGGAACGATATTGAGGAAATCGGTTTGCCTGTTGGCCATGTATGAATGGTAAGGGTTCGCCAGGGCTTCGGAAGATATGACCGCCGAGCCGGCGGGGATATAATCGATCTGGGCTAAAACCGCCATGCCGGCGGATGTACCACCTACAGCCGCATGTTTGGTGGTGATGAGGTAATTGATGGCGCTTTCTACTTTGGTGCCTTTCCATAGGGTGTAATAGGAGGTCTGGTCGCCGCCGGCGATCCAGAGGGCTTCGGCGTTTTTGATGACGGTCTCGACATAGGTGGTATTGGCGAAAGACGCCTTGTTGATGACCAGTGTATGAACGGAATCAACCCCGCCGATGGTGTTGTAAATGTAATCCTGGTAACCGCTGGACTTATCGGCCCGGACAACAACAAAATCTCCCCCGGCTGTTTTGGCGGTTAGCCATGCCATGGCTTCGTCGCATTCGGATGCGCCGCCCATATGTACTGTTGCGGGTTGATGGGCGGTGGTCACCCAGGCGGCATTGCCGGTGACATAAACTACCATTCCTTTCGGAACAGTTCCCGGGCTGGGTTCTGCGCCGAAGACAACAAATGTACAGGCCATCAAAAGTAAAATGGCGAGTACATGAAAATTTTTTTTGTTTAAATGATTCATGAATCCTCCTGTGGTTTTTACAGCTTAATATTTATCAAAACGGAAGATTAGTATATATTAAAAAATGAATCTGTCAATACACCAAAAGTTGTATTTTGGGTTGTATTTTTTATTTTTTGGAACGTACAACTAAAGGTGCATGGGGTATCTATCGCGAAATTTTTCCGCTTTCCTGGCGATGGTCAACCGGTTCCCGGATGCGGCGATATATGCGGGGATGGGTTTGATAAACCGCCAGGCGGTGCAAAATGTATAAGCCCCCTGGTTCAGTACGGCCAGGGTATCACCTTTTTGCAGTTCTTCTCCATAATAGGAATATCCCCATAAATCCGCCGGGTCGCAGAGGGACCCGTAAATAACTTGCCGGCGCATCTGCGTGGAAGGGTGTGTTATATTGACCATGGGCGCAAAGGAATACTCTGCAAATTTGTAATCGCCCAGCATGTTGATCCCGCCATCCACGATAGCGCAATTTTTTTTTATGGCCGTCACTGTTAATAAGATGGTGGTGGCATGTGTGGCAATAAACCGGCCGGGCTCGAAGTAAACCGCGATTTCGGGATTGAAAGGGAAAATATATTCTTGCAATGCCGAAGCAATGGCCCGGCCAAAGGTTTCCAACGGCTCCACGGGCGCGACGCTGAAGGCATAAGGATCGAAATTCATGTCTTCGTATATTTTTAACTTACTACCGCGTCGGGTTCCCAGGATATCCAGCAGCATTCCTTTGTCCTCTCCTTTATTAATTATCCCCTGGTCTTCGGGATAAAACCCGCCGCCGATATCGAAAAATCGCAGGCTGCGCAGTTCCTCCAGGGGGAAATTTTCTCTAAGGAAAGAGCCGATCTTTTTGATGTTTTCCAGGTACTTCCTGGGGGTCTTGTTCCAACTGCAGTGGAAATGCAGGCCGGCCCAAAGGAGGTTCGGGCATTGGCCCACAAGGCGCACGGCTTCTTTTAACTCTTCCAATGCGAAACCGAATTTCGACCAGGCGCCATCGGTTGAGGTCTCGGTGTTCAAACGGAAACCCACGGCCAGCGGACGGCTTGATTTCTTGTCACCCGCAAGGGTTTTTAAACGGTGTATTTCATCGAAATTATCGATGTTGACGATGACCCGTTTTCGCTCTTTCAGGGCGCATTTCAATTCTTCGACGCTTTTTCCCGGGCCGCTGAAGAGGATGCGTTCAAATCCCAGTTTAAGGGCCAATTGCAGCTCGAAAATCCCGGCCACATCGGCATGGTATCCTTCCTCTTTTAGGGTTTTCACCTGGAGCGGCAGGTCGTTGCATTTGAAAGCGTAAAAGAACTCGCTGCCGGGTATATAATGCCGCATGGTGTGGGAGAAGAATATCGCCCTTTCCCTTAACCGGTCTACGTCCAGGAGATATTGGGGCGTCCCGAACTTGCGGGCGCTTTCCAGCAGCACTTCCCGTTTCAATGAGTCGATGGCGTCTTTGAAATAGTCGGGGGTGGTATTTTGGATCTTTTCCCCGCAAATGTCTGTTAATTCTTGTTGGATGTGTTGTAAGTTATTCATTTGTGTCATTTCCTCCAATCAAAAGCTTTGGGAAGTCCAGAAACCTTTTCTCGAAAAGGTTTCTGGCCGCCGGAGGCATTTTTGTAAGAGCCTCATTTAGAAAATCAGCCAGTTCCGGCAACTTTTCGCCATCGATGTTCTTCAATATCGCATAACCCCGTAACAGCGCGGAATGGTCCGTGACCGTATCGGCGGCCCCATTTCCCGTGTCTTCGTAAAAGTGAATATGCACGATATGGAGCGTTTGCTTTAGACTTTCCAGCGAGGAAGAATCGATGGTTTGAATTTTTTCTCCCGGTCGGGCATAAAGGTAAACCACGGCGCCGTTTTCCTGGGGGAAACGTATATCGATGGGCATGCCCAACCGTTGTTTGGCCATTAAAAACAATGACGTGTACCCGTATATTTCGTACATCAGGTGGTTGAATGCGCTCAGGCCGGGGCGGATCGATGCTTCAAGCACGCTCCATTCCCGGCCCTGTACTTTTAAATCCACCATGCACACGCCGGTTTGGCCGGTATCGATAGCAAGCGCCCGGGCAATACGCTCACAAAGTTCCTTAAGTTGCTGAAGGTCAATATTATATTGCCCCAATTCCATTTCATTCAATAGGTGATACCCTTTGAAATATCCGAAATAAGGGCCTTTGATTTTTCTCACAACCCGGACCACCTGCACAACCCCATCGCAGGTAACAAAATCGCAGCTCAATTCTTCCCCGTCGGTAAAAGCTTCCAGCAGGAATTGTCGCCTGGGATTCAAGACGACGGCTTGCCCATCGATAAAGACATGCTGTTTCCTGAACCGCGGGTCCCCTTTTATGTTGCGGACTGCTGCTTTGAGAATGTGGAAATTTTCTGTCAATTGTTCCATGTTTTCATTGCGGAATAGGTACTGGCTGCCGTTGCCGGATAAAACTTTCAATACATTGGGGAATCCGACCCGTTCGATGCCGGGATCATCAAGCCCCGAGAACAAGGCAAAGTCCCCGGTGAGCACCCCGTGTTCTTTAAAAGCGGTCTTTAGTAAGTATTTATTGGAGGCAGTGGAACAGGTGCGGTCATGGTAAAAAGGGAGTTTGAAACGCCGGGCGATTCGTTTGGAGAGTTTAAATTGTTCTTCTTCATCGACGCCGATAATTCCTGTGAAGGTACGGCGGTTCGACTTTGCCCACGCCTCGATTTTCCGGACCAGGGCGGGGTGCGCTTTGAAATCATCAATAATATAGAATGGGACCTGCACCTGGTGAACGTTAAAAAAATCCGCCGGGCAGATGAGTAGGAGTCTGTTCAAGAGGTTGTTCTTTTCCATGCTTTTGAGAAAATGCAGGAGTTCGCTGTACCCAACCTCGTAGGCAGGGAATATTACCAGGCTTTTCGTGTTATTTCGATGGTTTATCATCTTCCTATTATTTTCTTCGCGTCCCTTCGCGTTCTTAGCGGCTCAAAAAAAGGCAGCAAAGATTGTTTTACGAATCGAAGGAAAGTAAGCCTTTAAAAATTTTCATTTTTTCTGCTTGCCTTGCTGAAATTATTTTAAAAGTCAAGATATTCTCATATAACTGTTTATAGCCTCTAAACCTATCTTTTAGTTTGTCGCTGATAGGGCTAAGATGCGGTTCAAGGGATTTGTCGCATTTGAGCAAATGAAATATTTTTATTTTACATTTGCGCTGTACATGAATGGGGAGACACGATTTTATTTCCCGGCCGCCAATATTGTCAAGCCAAACTGCACTTAACATCAAGATGACGTCTATTGATTTTTTCCACAGATTCTCAATAAGCACATGAGATTCATCCTTTTTGACTATCCGGTCGGGATTCGATGTATAGTCTTTTATTTCCAGTAAATATAAGCATTCTTCATCATCATTCCACCATCCGAAATCGATCTCTTTTATATTTGACCCGGATATGTTTCGGTAGCCCTCACAATTTTCAAAACGGAAATGGGAATAAGCGCTTAAATCGACATTTACCGCGCTTTCCTTATATATATTTCCAGTCGTGTTCATTATTAATCGATGGCAATATCTTGATCGAAGAGTTCAAGGGCAACATCCACGATCGGGTTATCCGGCATTCCTTTTTGCAAATCCGAAAATTCGGCGGTAATTACCCCATCGCTATTTCTCAACGAACAACACTGGACTTCAGTTTTGTTTTCCCTGGCTTTCAGTTCCAACTGCTTTAATAAAAAGTAATTGTGAGTGCTGATAAACACCTGGATTCCACTGCTTGCGAAGTCGTAAATCATATTTCCTAAAACCTGGATTGCTTTGGGATGAAGTTCGGCTTCCGGCTCATCTAAAAACAAAACAGTACCCTGATGCAATTCCCTGTTATTTATCAAGGTGATATAAATACCGATCCTTTTAATGCCCTCTGCCGTCATGGACATGGAATAATTTTCATTTCCTTTTCGCGAAAAAATAAATTTTTCATCGCCCTTTGTTTGATAAATCCTTCCATTCATCAATTTATCAAGGCTTCGGATAACCTCCGGCATATTGGCTCCCTGTCTTCCCTGGATCGTGGGTTTTTGGAGCAGTTTTATCAGATCGATATATGTATCGTCGAAGCCGTACATCCATTTTTCTTCGGTTCGGGTGGACTGGATCGCGTCGAATGCGGTTAAAACTTCTTTGGGAGGGATAAAAATCGAATTAAAGTTTTTTTCCCGGCAGGGTTCGATAAAGGTATTTGTGTCCTTAATAATTCTTTTGGCATCCCGGGAAAATTGAAATTGAATGGATTGTTTATTTTCAGAGTCTGAAAAATACACGATTTCCACTTCCAGTTTACTCTTATTTTTTTTGGAAACAAGATCGCCGATGCCGTTGGAACGTGGTTGAAAGGTATCGAAGATTTTGTCCGCCAGCGTTTCATTGAAAGGTTTATCCCGGTTGTTTTCTTTGTCGGTAGTAAACTTGCTCCAGGCCCTGGAAGTGCTGTATAAAAGTTTTAGAAGGTTAGTTTTCCCGGTATCGTTTTCCCCGATAATAATGTTGAGTTTACCGGTCTTCTCCCACTTGAATTCCTTGAAATGGACAAAATTTTTAATATGTATCTTAGAAATCATTATCCTGCCTTACGCCGATGATAAATCAAACTACCGGTAATAATTCTATCTTTCTGCATGAAAGAAGTATACAGCAAAATGTCATTTGATGCAATAAGCCTAAATGGGACAAATATTCAAGGTCTTTCCTTTAATTGTTTGAGCAAATCGTTGATAACCGGGGTTTGCGGATCATTGGGGGCCAATTTTACAAATGTTTCAAAGTTCGCAAGAGCCGCTGGAATATCACCCTTGTTCAGGTAAGCATACCCCAGTTTGGAATAATAAAGGGCCATTTCAGGTTTGAGTTTCGAGGCCAGGGAATAGTATGCGATGGCTTCGCCGGTTTTACCGCCGTTAAATAAAATTTCGGCGGTGTTATAAGCCACTGCGGCATCGGTGGGGGGCATAACCTCTATGGATTTCCTATAATATACAGTGGCTTGTTGGAAATTTCCCAGGATACTGTACGCCTCCCCAATACTGGCATAAATAGTCGCCGCCTTCTCAAAACCTTTCAACTCCGGTTTTTCCTTTTTATAACCTTCGATGACGTCAAGAAATGCCTTAATGGCCTCATCGTATTTTTTGAGGGCCATGAAGCAATTACCCAGGTTGATCCCGATTTCGAATTCACCCGGTTTTTTTGACATACATTCCTGGAAATATGAGAGGGCTTCTTCATATTTCCCTTCGTTGTAAAGAATGTTGCCTATTTTTAACCCTGTTTCGGCGGGGGGTTCTATTTTTCCCGGCGTTTCTTCTTGTTCGGGCTTTTGCAGGACGATGTGAATCAGCGGGTTTCGTCTCATCTGGGTCATGGCGAGGTTATGCTCGAACGGTGCATACCCTTCCTTTTCAGCGGTAAGCAGGAATTGTCCGGAGGCAAAACCGATAAGGCTCCATTGTCCCTTTTTATCCGAGATGATTTCCATTCGATAACCTTCCGCTATTTTTTCCGTGGTTTTACCATCGACTTCAATAGCAGTAGACATCGTATTACCCAGCATTTTCCGCGCGCCCCCGGAAACCCCGGTTAATATTTTTAAAACGATCTTTACGCCCGGGATAGGGGTCCCCATTTTGTCTTTCACTGTACCTCCGACCCGTCCGTTTCCCCGCCCTTCCTGGGCTGAAAGGCCCTGGAATAATAAGAGCAGTATAATGATGATGATATTTAGTTTTGACTGCTTATTCATCTCAATACCTCCATTAGAATGTTTTCCCGGACACACACGCCGGTGATCGCCGGTGTTTTTAAAAAGTTTTTTCATGGTCTCGACTGTTGCATCCGTTAGTATAGCAAAAAAAACGGGGAGATACAAGAACTACTTGAAATTCTTCACGAAAAAAAGTATTATGAAGCAAACGTTTTCTGAAGTACAATTGACATAACCAGGAGGACATATGAAACGATCTTTTTTAATCATTTATTTTTCCATATTTACCTTTTCCATATTTACCTTTTCCTTTGTCTATGCCGGGGAACTGAAGAAATTAACCTTCGAACAGGCTTATTTGGGCGAAGGAGAAAAAATCCTTAACCCATTGCCCAATATCACCGGGTGGGCGGACGATACCCATTACTTCCAACTGGAAGAAGGGAAACTTTTCAAAGTCGACGCCCGGACCGGTAAACAAAAATTGGCGCTGGACCCGGACGCCCCTTCATATGCGGAAACGCTGAAACCCCTGGGCGAACAAGCCAACCTCCTGGCCGCCCTTGACCGCTCCAACGACTTAAATAAATTCTTATTGATGAAGGAAGGCGATATTTTTCTCTTTCAAAGAGACAAGCACCTCTTAATCCGGGTTACCGAAACCAAAGGCGAGGAGAAAACCCCCGCCTTTTCCCCAGACGGGAACAAGATCGCCTATACGATGGACGGGGACCTTTACGTCTACCGGCTGGAAACTGGAAAAAGCAGCCGCTTGACCGCGGATGGCAGTAAAGAAATATTAAACGGTTACGCCTCCTGGGTGTATTACGAAGAAATCCTGGGACGGGAGAACAATTATAAAGCCTTCTGGTGGAGCCCGGACAGCGACAAAATCGTTTTTATGCGTTTCGATCAGACCGAAGTGCCCATTTTTTCCATTGTCGACTCCCGGGGGATTTACGGGAACCTCGAACAAACCCACTTTCCCAAAGTCGGGTATCCCAACCCGAAAGTGAAACTGGGAATCGCCCGGATCGAAGATAATACCGTCCGCTGGATTCCCCTTAACGATGAATCGGATCATTACCTCGCCCTCCCCCAGTGGAACACGGACAGCACTGAAATATATTTTCAATGGTTGAACCGGGAGCAAAACCATTTGAAAATCTTGCGCTATAGTCTGCTTTCCAACGCCATTGAAACGGCTTACCGGGAAACCCGGGATACCTGGGTCGATTTTTTCGACAACAAGGATTACGGTAGTGTAAAGATTAACGATTTTTGCCTGTTAAGCAACGGGGATTTTATTACCAGGAGTTCCAGGAGCGGGTGGCATCATCTCTACTATATTCACAGGGACGGGAGAGAAAGGCAACTGACCTCCGGGGACTGGCCGGTTACCTCCATCAGCCATGTGGATGAGAAAAAGAGAATCATTTATTTCAGCGCCGCCATGGAGGATTCCACGGCCCGGGGGGTTTATAAAACAGGTTTCCAGGGGGGGAAAATAACAAAATTAACTTCTTTCAAGGGCCTGCACATGGAGCTCGTGTCTCCGGGGGGCGGCTATTTCACGGACCGCTATTCATCCGTGGATGCCCCTGAAAGGCTCGACTTGCGGGACAGCTCCGGCAAACTGGTCCGTCTACTGGGAGACAGCGCTTCAGCGAAATTGCAGGAATATGCCCTGGCAAAGGTGGAACTGTTTCGCATCGATACTGAAGACGGTTACGCGCTGCCTGCGCTCCGGCTCCTGCCGCCGGATTTTGATAAATCCAAAAAGTACCCGGTGGTAATAAATATTTACGGCGGACCCGGGGCGCCTGTCGTTTTCAACAGCTTCATGGGGTTCCGGGACCATTTCCTGGCCCAACAGGGTATCATCGTGATGTACGTTGATCACCGGGGCTCCGGCCATTTTGGGAAAAAAGGCATGGATTTGATGTACCGCAATTTCGGCAAATGGGAGATGCATGATTATATCCAGGCAGTCAAATACCTGCGCACTCTTCCTTATGTAGACAGTGAAAAAATCGGCATTACCGGCGGCAGTTACGGCGGGTATGTCACGGCCATGGCCTTGACTTACGGCGCCGATTATTTCCAATACGGCATTGCCAATTATGGGGGCTATGATTGGCGACTCTACGATACTGTTTATACCGAAAGATATATGGATACGCCGGCGGATAATCCCGAAGGTTATGATAACGCCTGTGTTTTCAAATATATCGACAAATACAAGGGCATGCTGCGTATTACCCACGGCGACATGGATAATAACGCCCATATGCAATCGACCCTTCAATTGATGGACAAATTGCAGGACGCGGGTAAAACCTTTGAATTCATGCTGTACCCGGGACAAAGACATGGCTATCGGGGTAAAAAAAGAATCGCCTCCCGCAAAGCAGACCTGGATTTCTGGATGAGACGCTTCTTCGGGAAAACTTTAATGGAAATAAATACGGATAAAAAAACGGCGCCATGCCCATAACGCCCATTTTTTTCAAGACAGCTCCCCTAACCGGTAACAAAATTTGGAAAAAATTTGTCTGTACCCTAATCGCCGATCTTGACCCGGGGTCTTACATTACTTTATTGAATGTCGATTTCTCCCTTATTGGTACGGGAACCGGCGGCGGCAGAAGCCGCGGTAACATGCCGCACGCCTCTCCAGGTCCCGCCGTTGACTTTACCGGAGGCGACAATAATACGCCTGGAGGTGCCGCTTATCGTATCTTTCGCGGCAAAGAGACCGGTGTATTCATAAGTAACGCTGGGGAATCCCAAAGTGAAGATAATGTAAGTCCCCTGGACCGTGAAAGTCCCGATCCCGCCGTCGCTGTCGAACACGGCGCCGGCCTGGCTTGTCCCGGTAAAAGTGAGGGCGCCGCTAAAAGAACTGCCGTCGGAATATGATTCCGTCAATTCCCAGGTATCCCTGATATCATAATGCAGCGTGGCCGAGGCCGCCAGTTGGGAATTTTTCGTTATCGTCGCCGCACCGCTGTTGGCAATCACCGCCCCATCCAGGGTTACTTTCAAATCGATATAATCTTCCTTCAAACTGTAATTATAATCCACCTGGGTATTGGGGAGATAATAGGTGATCCCGGCGGCCGGGGTTCCCTCAACACCGGCGGAAACGGAAACGGTTAATGAAAACGCCGCGGCATCGGGGTCCGCCAGGGCCAACAGGGTGTGGTTCCCGGAAATAGTAATAACGCCGCTGTTTGCAACCGTTGCGGCGTCCAGGGTTACCTTCAGATCTTTATAGGCTTCTTTCAGGCTGTAATTGTAAGGCACCTGGTCATCCTTCTTATAAGTGTAGCTCCCGGTTGCAGGGGTCCCGTTGACGCCATTGACAATACTGACGGTTAATACATAGGACGCATCGGCTTCACTGGATTTTTTGCAGCCGGAAAGCAATAATGCCCCCGTGAAAAGCGCCGCAACTAAAATTATGGTTAATATATTTCTTATTCTCATCTGCATTTCTCCTTGCTAAAATTTCAATCCCAGTCCCATTGCAAGACGGAACCCACCGGCATTGATCATATCGCCATTATTTTTGGCCCATACATACATATATCCTATGGAAGCTTCCGTAAATATGGTCCCGGTAAGACCGTAAGAAATGCCGAAATTTCCTCTTAAGCCGAGGCCCCATTGTTTGTTTCGATCGGTTACGGTGACCTTTTTAGTGATGATATTATCTTCGGTTATTTCAGTGGGATTGTAGGTGCTGCAAGCGCCCAATTCCATTTTTACGGCGATTTGACCACGATCGATATAGCCGATCCAATACCCTAACCCGGTGGAGAAAAACAATTTGTTCGAAGCGTTCTTCATTTTAAGGTCAGCATCCACCACGCCTTTATTACTCCACTTGTCCCATTTAAAGTTGGCCGGCAAGTACCCGCAACTGCCCCACAGATAAAAATTTCCTTTATACCTGTAAGCGATTTTAACCTCCGGGAAAAATTTCTTCCCCCCGTAGGTGTCTTTATAAGCGGCATCTGCGACTGAAAAGTAATCGCCATAGAGGGTAACTGTAAAATCTTTTGCCGAAACAAAAACCGATGTGACCAGGATCAGCGCAACAAAAATCAACGTCTTTTTCATCGTACCTCCAAATATCTATTTGCTATTTCCGGGTATTCGTTTATTTTTCCCAGGATAGTATTATAAGATATTGTCTGCTCTATGGCAAGCATGAATTTCTTTTTCTTCTCAAAAATAGTATAATTATGTTACCCCGGGAACTGCGCGGATAAATACCGTTATATTTCGATTATATTTCGATACCGACGTATACCCCGTTCGTGCCGGGCATGATTATGAGGCTGACAAATGAGGAGTTAAGATCGGGAATATATCGATCGATTGCAGGAAATCGGGACAGTTTATGAAAACGATTTCGTTTTGGTTTTAAAGTACCTGCTGGACGTACGGTTAGGAGTTGTAATGAAATAAATTGATCGTTTTAGCTTTCGGAATTTTTCCCTCAAATCAAGGGCAAATTTTAAGAACAATTCAGAGCATTCGGTACAATAAAGGTATTCTTGCGATGTTTTTTGCCTTTCATACGGCCTTTTTAAGTATCCTTAACCGGTGGGAACGTCATTTTTAATGGTGGGCAGATCGTTTTCATTGGTGGGAACGTCGTTTTTAATGGTGGGCAGATCATTTTCATTGGTGGGAATGTCATTTTCATGAGTTGGAATGTTATTTCCCGGGTGAAGAATGGCGTAAAATGAAGATTTTTCCCGTTAAAAGGTTGAAAGGAATGATTCTCATGGAAAATGGAACTATATGATTTGTTCCAAAAGGCATCGAAAATGATCCAGTTATTTCATTACAATGCCTTAGTATTGCAGCGCAGGAAGCTCTTCGAAGCGCTGCGGGTAGTAGACGCCGGTATCGCATTGTCCGGCAAGGTAGGCCAGGATATTTTTCTTTTGAACTTTTACGGGTTCAAAGCCAATATACAGGTATTACAAGGGGATATAGGGAGGGCGGCGGAATCCCTGGGACAGGTAAAACAACTCCTCTCGCGTGAAAAGAGGGTAACGCCGGCGCATATCAGCAGTTACCGCCTCAGTTGTTTTTTGTTCGACGTCTACAGCCTGGGGAAAAATTTCCGGGAGGGCGATAAATTAAATATTATGCAGTCATGGGAAGTTGCCCGCCGCAGTGGGAAAGCGGCAGTGAAAACCATTGCCAAATGCGCGATTTATCGAACCGAAACATTTCGCTTAATGGGCGTCTATTACTGGCTCACCGGCAGACATTTAAGATACTGGGGGAACTCCTGGAACAGATCATTATTCAGGTCCGGGAGGGAGCCGACTTCAGCGGGCTCGCCGACGCCAGGTTCGACAAAACCGGGCTGGTGGAAGAAGCGGTCAAAGGGACGCTCTTTTTCGATGAAATAACCGAAGTCCCCATGGATATCCAGGCCAAATTACTGCGCTTTATCGATACCCGGAAGTTTTATGTCCTGGGCGAATCCACGGAAAAGGAAGCGGATGTCCGTATTATTGCCGCTTCCAATAAAAATGTGCTTACAGCCGTGGCGGATAAGGAGTTCCGGCAAGACCTTTATTACAGGCTGAACGTCCTTGAAATCAACGTCCCCCCCCCTACGGCAGCGGTTAAAGACCGGTGATAGTTTCTGGGAGGCGGTGTGGAAGCCTTTTATTGCCAGGGTAAATAAACCGCCTGGCACGGAATATGCCCCTAATCGATTGAAAGCGTGATTAAGCACGTTTTCAAATAATGTTAAAAAGGAGGAAAACATGAAAAAAGGAAAAAAACAGGAGCTAAGTCAGATCAAGGTTCAGAGTTTTGTGACGTCCCTGGAAAGGGGGGAATTACTCGTGAGTCTCTTTTCCCGTTAATCTCGTGTTAATTCGCGGAGTTAGTGCGTCAGTGCGTCAGTGCGTCAGTGCGTCAGTGTGTCAGTGCGTCAATGCAAATCAACGGCTTTGCTCGACTAACCTGATTTCCTCATCTGTTAACTCATACAAGTGATAGACCATCTTATCGATTTCATTATCGGTTTTTGTTATTAAGGACCGGATGTTCTCGGTTTTTTGTTTTTGTTCGTTAAAGTATTGCAGCCATTCGGCCTGCCCTGGCAATGACAGCTTTATTTTCTGTTTTTCAAGTTCTTTGCGGAACTCTTCAAATGATAGGGTATACCAATCGGAAAGCTTGCCGGTAATATTCAGATTTGACCACTCGCTCCGGAGCAACTGGATAAATTCTTCCGCGGTCGTATGCAGTCTATTGTTTTCAGCCAACATAAATTCGACTTTCTCAATAAGCGGTTGTTGATTATCTGCAATACGAATGGGAAACTGCCGCAAATCTTGTAAAATGATTTTGGGAAACATTTGCCGAACGGCTTTAGGGGTATTCTTTATAAAATAATATGACATTAGGCTGCTGTTCAAAATACCCAGGATGTATTCCAGGGATAATTGCGAACCGGATTTTTCAATAACAGCTATATTACTCCGGTTAAAGAGTAAAACATCTTCGCTATATGTTGCATTTATAGACTTAGGATATGAGCCGGTTATTTCCCTGATTATTATTTTCTTATTGCTAAAAATATCGAATGAACGGGGAGCCGCTAAATGTTCCCCGTATTTTAAATAACCACCGGACCATTTAATGAAATATCGATTAACATCTCTCCCTTCCAGGTAGGGAAATGTGTTGGCATCGATCTTATTCTTAAAATCGAAAGGCCTGCCCTTAACATCTGCCGGGGTTTGCGCCGGGGCGCCTTTTCCCGTTTCATACGCTTGTAATCCGGCCTTTACGGTTGCAACTTCATCTAAAATAATAGAGTTTTGCGTTACTTTTTCAATTATCCTATCGCTGCTGTCATCGGAAAAGACTTTAAACTCAAAACCCTCATTCTTTAAGAATTCTTCCTGGTTTCGGGTATGCGAAAAAACAAAATCACAGCCGCTGCTTAACTTTACAGTTAATGTGTTTGACGCCACCTTTTCTTTTTTAGCGTCGATAATGATTGTTTCAACGTTAACGCCTTCAAAGGAATACCCGGCTAAATTGACAATTTCACAAATCCGGGATTTGTTTAAGAACATTTCCCTGAGATTTTTGGCTGAACTGACCATTAACCAGGCATTAGGAACAATGAAACCAAAATAACCCCTGGCCTTTAATAAATTAAATGCCCGTTCAATAAATAGGATGTAGGTATTCACCTGGTATTGCGCTGTATAATAGTTTTGCACATAGTAGCTCTTTTCGGCTTCATTTATTTTTTCCCTGGCAAAGACATAAGGCGGATTCCCTATTATTACATCAAACCCTCCCCCATTCATAATCTCCACATATTCTTTGGCCCAATCGAACGCCCTTTCGCCCGCCACCGCCGCATCATCGATCAAGCTGTTGCCGCATTTTATATTCTCATCGAGGGCGGTTAATTCCTTGCCCTTACTGGCGGTTTTAAGCCACAACGAGAGTTTTGTGATTTCGACCGATTCGGGGTTGAGATCGACGCCATAGATATTATTGGTTAAAATATGACGGTCCAGTTCAAAAATTTCACGCTGCCCGAGGTTCAAACCGCTGATTTCGTCATTCACTTTACGGCCCTCGATATACAAATAGTCGAAAGCCTGGTTTAGGAAAGCGCCGGAACCGCAAGCGGGGTCCAGTACTTTAATATTCCGTAATTGCTCTTTGTACCCTTCCCAAAAGGCAATGTGCTGTTCAATGGTTTGATTATATTCCAACACCTCATACATTTTGCCGTCTTTCTTGCTCTTACGGCGAACCGACTTTATCGAATCAAGGTCATTTTGAGCCAATTCCGGCAGGTTGTAATACCCCAATTCGCGTTTACGGTCTTCGAGCCAACCGCCGATGGCTTCTTTGACAATGTAGCGGGTAATATATTCCGGTGTATAGAAAATTCCCTCTTTCTTACGCCTACCGTTTTTGCGAATTTCGACTTTCTCATCGCCGGATAATTCTTTACCATTGCCTATTTGAGCTTTCATTTCTTCAATATCGGAAAGCGACTGCTCGAAAATATGGCCAAGAATATTGACGTTCAGATCGCTGGCGAAATCGAAATTGGAAAATTCGATCATTTTTAAAAGAATACTATCCTTTATGGCGAGTGCATCCAGTTCATCATCCCCGGCAAACAAACCGCCGTCAAATTTAGTGATATCCAGGGGTGGATTCCCGATATCGATGCTGCGAAACAAGCCTTTGAACTGCCGCCACAGCTTGTCCGGCTCAAAATCAAAGGCATTGGTCAAAATATCTTTTATTTTCCTTAAAGTGTAAGAGGGCAGTAGGTTGGCGTCTTCGCAAAAACATACGAAAATAAAGCGATCCAGCAGTTTCTGGGTTTTGGTTATTAGCAGAAGGGGGTCTTTACCGGGATTGTGCAGCTTTAAATGCTCGAATAATTCAACGCGCATTGCTTTATACTGACTGTAAAACTGTTTTGAGATTGTTTGCTCAAACTCCAACCGCTCACGGTAAAGGATATTGATAAGGGATTCGCCCTTTTGCGCAATGAGGCGCTCCTTTTGCACCATAATCAGTTCACTTTTTCCCGGTCAACTATTATGTAATTTAACAGCACAGTGAAGGCCGATAATATCTCCGGGACGGCAGGCATTCATTACGCCAGGGACAAAGCCCTGCCCTTCTCACCGAAAAACAGGTGGTAGATCTGCGCCCCTAACTCCCGGTTATCACCGGTTCCCGGGTTCAAAGCCGAGGGTGAGAATACTTTATCGGTTTCTAAAATAAGAGAAAACTCAGCCGCTTTGCCCATCATTTCCGGGTGGATAATATATTCCTTAAAAAATTTTGCCGTACCCGGAATAAATTCATCCAGGAGTGTGTCGTTTATCTTAAAAAAAATCGTTTGATCCCGGAATACCGATTTATCAACCGATCCCCGGATGATTAACAAGGCATTCTTACCCGGATTTTTTAATTGGCAAACCGCTTTTTTCGACGTCCATCTCCAGGATTGCCAATCAGGGTCTTCTATATCCGAATTGGTTTCAAGAGGATACCACCCTTCCCTGTAAACCACTTCAAAGGCATTTAAAACATCCGGTTTAATGCCCGGGATTCGCGGGGATAATAATCTATTGATACCCGGGTTCAGATAGTTCCATACCTTTCGCTTCAGTTCAGCGATGGTTGTCCATCCCCTGGAAGGGCAATTCATACAATAAGAGGACAACTCACCGGTAAGAAGACGCCGGCGAAGTTCCTTGATCTGCCTGTTATTAAATACCTCAGACAACGATTGATTTTTGCCCAAAGAATGAATGGGCTGATGCCAACAGCACGGCTGTACATCTTTATTCGCCTGGACCAGCAGGAACGCCCAGGGGTCCAGGCAATCTCGCGTTTGCGCCCCTTCCCTGCTTGAAGAATATCGATGAGGAACGGCAGCGGCGGCGGGAGCGGGTTGAGTGCGGCTTGGAGTCCCGGCTTCAACCGCCGGCGCCGTTTCCACCTCCACGGGAATACTATTCTCTTTGCCAACAGGCGCCGCATTTAAACCGCGAATTTTTTGTTTCAAAGAATCCAACAATCCCCTTTGAAAATTATAAGAAATATTAGAACGCTTCAAAAAGTCAAACGTCTCGGTCAAAGACGCTTCTACTTCGGGTAATAATTCATCCGGCATTTCTGTAATGTGATTCGGATTCAGTGTATCTTCCAACTCCGGGTATTTTGTCAGGTTGCAGAAATTATAATGATTCACTCCCAGGGCCCTCCCAAAAGCCGCATAATCCGATAGATTCAATACATTTTTATCGGAAACAACGCAGCTAAATGAGATTACCGGTAATTGACGGTTTTCTTTTAAAGCCATGCCCCGCAGCCTTAATACGTTAATGCACAGCGTTCCCAGGTCCGCCCCGCGCCTTAGTTTCTTAAATAACCCCGGATCGCTCGTATCGCAGCTAATTTCAATGCTTTTAAACCTCGACAGGGTATGGAGCTCTTCCGGGGAGAATTCCCTGGCAAAATTGGAAATAATATGGAGCGGCATCCCGGAGTCCAGCATCTTGTTGCAGTATAAATGCCAATTTTTATAAATTGTCGTTTCCCCATGTCCATTTACGCTGACGACTTTGACATTGCGGGATTTCAACGATTCGATTATATTATCGATAGATGCCGCATCGAGATCGCTCCCTTTGTACCCAGGCTGACTGGCAAAACAAAACACGCACCTGAGATTACAGCGGGATGTAAATTCGATGTGGACGGTATTTGTCCGGGGCGATTCCAACAAATCATGCACATGGTCCCGATTAATTTCAAATATTTTTTTTATTCTTCCTGGTAATCCCAATGTATCACCTCACAACACCAAAAAGGCGCCTGTTATTTTGTCGGTAAAATATATTTTCATTCCCGGTCATTCTATCACAACCTGACATTAAAATAAATATCCCAAAATCTCCAACCCACTTTGGTTGACTTTTTAGCTGATTTTCTCTAAAATAGTCCCTTAGAAATAAAATCAAATCTCCTTTCCTTTATCATATGAGATTTCATCTGCGAGGACAAAATGAAACAAAAAAGCAATCTAAAAGAGAAACAAAAACCGGGGGTAGTCGACGAGATTCTCTCCAAAAAGAAGGAGGTCCTTTTTTGCTGCGGCATCTTTTTTATAACCCTGGCGGTCTATATATCCACCCTTGCCCCCAGCGTCTACTTCGGCCACAGCGGCGAGCTTACCGCAGCGGCCTATAACCTGGGCATTGCCCACCCACCCGGATACCCGCTCTACTTACTGCTGGGAAAATTATTTATGCTGCTTGTCCCCTTCGGCGATATGGCCATGCGCATGAACCTGCTTTCTGCTGTTTTTGCCGCGCTGACGACCGTACTGGTTTATCTCATCGGCAGGGCTTTAAACCACCATCGCCTGACGGCGACGCTAACGGCATTAATCGCGGCCTTCTCATTTACCTTCTGGTCCCAGGCGGTAGTGGCAGAGGTGTATACCCTGGCCGCCCTATTTTTCTGCACCTTGATACTTTTTACCCTATTATGGCTAAAAGACCGGCAAGAACACTGGCTCCTGCTGCTGGCGCTAACGGCCGGGTTTGCCATGACGCACCATGTGATTATTGCCGTATTCCTTCCTGTTTTTTTGATATTTATCCTGCTCAATAAACCGGGCTTACTTAAAGATTGGAAATTAATAGCCAGGAGCATCCCGTTATTCTTGCTGCCGCTGCTCTTATACCTGTACCTGCCTATTCGCTCCGCCGCCAATCCCCTGAATGATTGGGGAAACCCGGAAACGTTTTCAAGAATGATCAACCATGTAACCGGCAAACAGTTTGACGGGCTGTTTCTTAAACAGGGCGCCGCCGGCGTCATGTTCCAGTGGCATATTTTTGTCGATGCCCTGCTGAAACAATTCCCTTTTATCTTGCTTATATTGGCCGTAATCGGGGTGATCGCCGGTTTGAAGCGGGAAAAGAAAATCGTATTTTTTTTCCTGGCCCTCCCGGTGGTGGGCATTTGCTATTCATTGGCATATTTTATTACAAACGTGGAGCCGCAGTTCATCTACATTTTCCTCTGCCTGGCGCTTATTATGGGGATGAGCCTGGATGGCCTGTACCGGTGGATGCGGAAAGGTAAAAAAAACCGGTTCCCCTGGGTCGTCGCCGGTATATTAACGATTATCGCTTTGCTCCCGTTGGCCGTCAACCGGACAAAATGCGACCAGAGCGGCAACTATCTGGCCCGCAATTATGGGCGGAATATGATCTCTACCCTGGAAAAAGACAGCGCCTTAATTATCGATGGCGAGAATGAGCTTTTTATCGCCGCTTATCTAAAGATAGTGGAAGGGTTGAGACCCGATGTGGAAGTGTATGACGCCATGCAGAATATTTTTTATATCCCGGCCATGAAAACAAAGGATAAAGATAAAAAAACGGTTACCGTCGCCGATTTATATCAATTCGTCAACCGGATGCTTACGGGAAAAAAACCGGTGTTTTTCACCAACCCCATTTTCCAAAATTTCAGGTTCGCGGATTACGGCGTATTATATAAGGCCATTCTCGGCAGTGAAAACCTGGAAAATTTTAAGATTGAAGACCCCTGGGAAAAATACGACCGCAGCGGGCTGGAGCGACCCTACCCCGGCGCCAATGAAAAAGAAACCATCGGGAAGTATTATTTTTCCCGGGGCAAGTACCTGGATAAAACGAATAAAAAAGATTTAGCCGTCGATTTCCTGGGAAAAGCACTCTCTGTCGCAGGCGACCAACATTCGGCGCTTAAGAACCTCGCCATCTATTATATGCAAACCAGCAAGCTCGATGATGCGGAAAGCATTTTTGAAAAGGCCATTAAAGTATATCCGTTCGATTCCGACGACTACAATACATTGGGTATGATCTACCATTACCGGACGGATTATACAAACGCCCTGGAAAAGTACACGCAAGCATTGGCGATTAAAGGAAATAATGTCTCCGCATTAATGAACCGCTCCATGCTTTATGAACAAATGGGCGATAAGGAAACAAACCAGGTTATAAAAAATGGTTGCTATCAAAACGCCCTTAATGATTGCGAACAAGCGCTGGGAATGGAACCCGCGAACCCCGCCGCCGCCCAAATGAAGACTAGAATTTTCTCTAAGGTTTCCCAATAACCGGTATCACGGCGCTTTCTGACTAAAATAAATAAAGGCCCGGGAGGCCGAAAAACCCCCCGGGCTTTTATTTAATTACTCTATCAGGTCTGGATCGGTCCTTAATAGGACTTAGTATCCGAGGTTTCGACGTTGAGCGCGGGATTGTAGGGAATAGTCGCGTGGGTAACGTTGTTTACGGTAATGGTAAAGGGCCCGGTTTGTCTGACCCTGGAGGATGTAAAGGTCACTTTTCCACTGGAGTTGGTAACGGCGTTTTTAGTGCCCGTCACCACGCCGCTCCAGGTGATATAGACCCTGGCATTGGCAACCGCGGCGTTGTTGGTGTTCCGGATGGTGACCACCGCGGTTGATCTGTATCTTCCTGATAACCTTGTGATGGTCTGGGTGATGTCGTAAACATACATTTGCAGCGTGGGGGCGGTCACGGTAACGGGTTTGGTGATTGGGTTCGTGGCGCCGTCGTTATCGGTGACGGTCAGGGTGACGTTATATGTCCCGGCCGCCGCATAGGTATGGACGGGGTCCCGCAAGGTGGATGTACCGCCGTCGCCGAAATTCCATGACCAGGCCACAACCGAACCGTCGGGGTCGGTGCTGGTATCGGTAAAAGTGGCGGTCAGGTAACTGGTGGTAAAAGTAAAGTTGGCCACGGGCGGGAGATTGCCGGTGCCGCTGACGACATTGGCGGTATAATCTTCCACTTCACCATAGGCAAAGGTTTCGCAAGAGGTAGGATAAGCCGCGTACTTCATGGAAACTCTCATCCGCGTCACTTTATCGATGCCGGGGTTAACGGTGAAACTGCCGGAAACCGTGGAAGTGCCGTAACCTGTGAATTCCGATTCACCGGCCTCATCAAAATCATGGTCATCGTTGTAATCGATCCAGATTGTCCAATATTCGGTCCAAACGCCGCCCGAGAAACCGGGGGTCAGGACAACGCCGGGTGTAGTCCCACCGGTCAAATTGCAGGTAATATTGGTGAAATCAGTGTACCCGGCTGCGCCGGAGGCATTATTCATGGAGCCTACCTGGACGCCGGCGATCCATTCCATGCTGTAGGTGCTGCCCATGGATGCGCAGTAGGGTTTCTCGGCCACATTAATATAATTCAATTTGGTTTCGGTATCGCTGCCCTGGGCATTGGCGACGACCAGTGTCACGTCATACGTTCCCACGGTAGTATAGGTAACCGTTGGATTCTGGGCCGTACTGGCAGCGGGTGTACCGCCCTCGAAAGTCCAGGACCAGGAAGTGGGGTTTTCAAGGGATTTGTCCGTAAATATGACGCTTTCGTTGACATAAGTATCGGTGGCGCTGGCGATAAAATCGGCAATCGGGGGTTGGGGCGCTGTCGTTGTGATATAATTGACTTTGGTTTCAGTGTCGGAGCCGAAAGCGTTGGTAACGGTCTCTGTGACGGTGAAAGTCCCGATGGTGGTATAGGTATGGGAAGGATTCTTGAGGGTGGAGGTGCCGCCGTCGCCGAAATTCCATGAGTAGGTGGTGCCGGCCTGGGATTGGTCGGTGAAATTGACGGTCAACGGGATACCGCCGGCCACGGGTGTACCGGTGAAGTTTGCCACGGGCGGACCGGGGCATACGACGGTAATACCGATGACTGCGAAGGCATTAACGACATCCTGGCAGTTATAGCCGTAATCTACTGCGGCGCTGATGACGCCTTCGGCGCCCTGCTGGAAAGTGGTGCCGGGGGTCCAGTAATTGGTGTTGGCCTTGACAAAGATATCAAAGGCCATCCGGGTGGTCCAACCCGGGGATTGGGCGACCAAACAAAACACCTTGTTGAAAAGACCGCTGCTGTAGTGAACATCCAGGCCTTCGTAATATTCGCTGATATGATCGATGGAGATGCCGTCCTGGGGGGGATTACACAGGTATCTCAAGGCTTGACCGGCGGCTTTGAAAATGTCATAACCGCACATAAAATCATTGGTGCCCCTCATGTAATATTTAGCCGCTTCACCGGCCATGTCTGAAAAGGCTTCATTGATACCGCCGGATTGGCTGGAATAAATTAACCCGGAATGATTTTCGGTAAAACCGTGGCTGACTTCGTGGGCGGAAACGTCCAGACAACACAGGGGATAAAAGGTGGTGGCGCCATCGCCAAAAGTCATGGAGGAACCATCCCAGAACGCATTTTCATAACCGGTGCTGTAATGGAGCTTCATGGTGAGCTGGAACGGGAGCACGGGGAGACCGTACCAGTTCTGGTACATGTCGTAAATCACCTGGCCGAAAAACTGGCCGTCATTCAGGGGGCAATAGCCGCCGTTGATGGTCTCATGGGTATTCCTGTAGCATGTGTAAGAATAAGGGGTACTGCCGCTGGTGCCGTGGTTTAAATCTACGGTATTCACGTTACCAAAATTCATGGTGCAGGTTCCGCCGGCTTCAGCGACGCCAAAAGCCGGGTAATCGGTGCCGTATTCATATTGACCGATCTTCTGGTTTCCGCCAGGACCCGTACCGGAGGCGTTGGTCAAGCGATTAAAAGAATCGATGACCTTGCCTGATTTGACATCGATAAAGTAAATATACCGTGACGGGTGGCCTACTTCATTATCCGCAAAAAACGAAACAACATAGGTGAGAATGGCTTTATTCTTCTTATCGATATAGATGTACGTGCCGTATTCCTCGTTTCTAAAGCTCCATACCGCGTTGGCGTCTTTTGCTTTATGCTGTTTCTGCATACGCTGTAAAGCGCCCTTCGGATCCAATGTCCCGGGAATGTTCAAAATGTCTTTCGGCGTATCCAGTACCACGGCGCCGTTGATTCTAACCACTTCATCGGTGTGGTCCCTGCTCACGACAGTTTGGATTCCCCAGATTGGGATACCCTTGTACGTTTGCAGGTACCGGGCGTGGGTGACGCTGTTGAAATCCGTTACCTGTCGAAGCAGTGTGAATTTCTCACCCTGGGTCAGGCCGAAAATCGCACCCATTGTCGAGCGGCCATGGTCGCCCTGGTTATTCATCTTCATGATATAACCGGCGGAATTTGCCGAGAGCAAATCGACTTTTTTGGCTGCCCAGGCGCTGGTGGCCATAAAGCAGCATAACACAAACACAAGAGTAAAATTAAACAGAACTTTACCCTTAAAAACCTGGTTTTTTTGTTTCATTTTGAAACCTCCATTTTTTATTTTTGAAAATTTTTCGAATCAAAAATTAAAAAAATCGAGTCTTCTGCTTCTGCCCCTGTCATTTTCACAAAATTATATTTGAATCCCCTGGTTACAAAACCCGATACCCACAACGCCGACACAACAAACACAAAAAAAATCACTTTCATCATACCTCATTTCCATCCTAAAGAAATGAAAAAAATATGTCAATACACCGAAAGTTGTATTTTTGGGTTGAAAATGAATTTTTTTTTCGTACAACTAAAGTTGTATTTTAACGATTTGGTTGTACACGGTACACGGTGCACGGCACACGGTGAAAAATTGGGCTGTCCCCTAATCCCCCCTAATCCCCCGAAAAGAGAGGGAAAGAATAGCGGCGCCCTTCGGGCAATCTGATACGCCTTCGGCGAAAAGTGGGTTTTAGGGGCCAGGCCAGTTTGACTCACTAAATAATTTTAATTGCTTCGGAACAAACTGCATCGATTCGGGAATAAAATCCAACAAGTCATCGGCCGGGATATTCGCCAACTCCCGCGGTTCCATCTTATATAACCCACCCCCATAAACCCTTCCTTCCTCAAGAAGCGTGTCAATGTGAATCCGGTTCAGATTCAGCCAAATCCGGCGCTTTAGTCATCGGCGCCCCTTGCAATAATTTTCTCCCGTCAACTGTTTGACGGCCTTATCGAAATCAGACTCAATCTGATTGGCCTCATTTTTTTGAATTTCACAATATTTTTCATATTCCCTATCCACAACTTCCACAGCCATTTCATGTGATATCTTTCCAGCATGTTCCAGTATATTTTTTTCATTTAACTCTAAGAATCCATCCAATTTTTTGATCCAATCGATCATTCGCATTGGAATTTTTTCTTTGGCTCGGGTTTCGGCAAAAACCAGGTATTGTTCTACCAAACCTTTCAGTGCGGTTAATTCATCTTCTGCCAGATAATTCTTGGCGATCAAAGTATCCGGTTTCCTGATTTTTTTATATTTCCAGGATGTCAACCCCATATTCGGCTTCGAACTGTCAGCCCTGGAATAAACGATTTCAGCGGCTGTTTGGCCGGTAATAGCCCAATGGAGTTTGTTCTGGACCGTTTGAAAGAACTCATGGGTTAAATCGTGGTTTGGATCGTAATCGATACTCAGCGTATAAATATCGGTTATTTTTTGATAAAACCGCCTCTCTGATATACGAATATCCTGGATTCTTTGGAGTAATTCATCAAAGTAATCATCTCCAAACCGGCCGGGATTTTTTAGCCGTTCATCATCCAGAACAAACCCTTTTATAATATACTCCTTTAATACTTCTGTCGCCCATTGCCTGAATTTAGTACCGACATGTGACCTGACACGGTAACCGATGGCAAGAATCATATCAAGGTTATAGCACTCGGTCAGCCTTTCAACCGGTCTATCACCTTCTTTTTGAACTGTTCGGAAATTCCGAACAGTTGCCACGGGGTCCAATTCACCATCCTGATAAATATTCTTAATATGCTCACTAATTGTGGCCTTGCTTTTTTGATATAGTTCTCCAATCTGCTTTTGAGAAAGCCATATGGCTTTTTCTTCAAGTTTTACCTCCAGACGGATACTGTTATCGTCTGCCCGGTATATTAAAATGTTTTTGGGTTGCATATCATTCATGGTAATATTTTAAAGAAAAATTCCAGGAAATGCAAGGGATGAAAATTGGACTGTCCCCTTATCCCTTATAATTGGAAAATGGACAGCAAGAAACATGACATCCGAAGCTCTACCGCCGCGGGGATGCGATACCTTTCCCTTCTCCCGCCATTCCCCCACCACCGGAAGCCACATAATGGGTGCTTTATATCGCAACTCGACCTCCAGTTGCCACATAAAGGGTGCTTTATATCGCAACTCGACCCCCAGTTGCCACATAATGGGTGCTTTATATCGCAACTCGACCTCCGGATGCGACATAAAGGGTGCTTTATATGGCAACTCGACCCCCAGATGCGACATAAAGGGTGCTTTATATGGCAACTCGACCCCCAGTTGCCACATAATGGGTGCTTTATATCGCAACTCGACCCGCGGAAACGGCAAAACTACCGGGAGCAGCCTTCCCCTGTATTCCACCATCCACTATACGCGAATACTACCGGACCCTGTTCCCGTAAAATATATATAAGGAGATTTATAAATGACTGAAGAGAACAATACCGAACAAAACACCCCGGGCGAAACCACCCCGGACGATACAAAAAAAACTAAGAAAAGAAGAAACTCCGGCGAAGCCTTTGAAACAGATCTGGCCGTGGGTAGAAATACCCTCAAACTTTCGGCCGACGACCCCGGGCTCAAAGCCGATGCGGCAAGCGTGGGCTACGACGCCGCGGCCATAGCCCAGGGCCAGGCCTATTTCGATGCGCTTAACGAAGCCTACGAGGCGCAGAAAACCGCTTTTACCGCGCAGTTGAATGCCCACACGATATTCCTGGACTTGATGAAAGTGTCCAGGCAAAAAAGCTCGCGTATCGTGCAGGCGCTCCGCCTGGTCTTAAGAGACGACCCCAAAACCCTGGCCAATCTGAAACCGGCGGATTTGAGGAAAAAAGCCTACGGACCCTGGTCCGAAGCCAACCGGTACTTTTTCAACAGATTAGGGGATCTTCCGGCGGTAACCGGGCTGTTGGCGGGAATAGGCGTGCCCCAGGCAATGATAGATGAGGCAAAGCTGGCCTTTAATAACACCCAAACCGCGGAAACGGCCCACAAAAACGCCAGGGCGGAAGCCCAACGGGCCACGGCGGCGAAAAATGACGCCTACATGGTTTATTCGAAATGGATGAATCGGTATATCAATGTGTTAGCCGCCGCCCTGGTAGACGACCCGCAAATGAGAGAAAAACTAGGCATCGTCGCCCATTAGCCAGCATGCTGCTGGACCCGCTTTGCAGGGCCTGGGGATTTCCTACATTGCACACATCATCTCAACTCTCAATAAGAAGATGGTTTTTGGGGCCAGGGCCTATCCGAAAAGGTATGGAGATTTTGATATTTACTATTGTAGGGAACAGGCATTGCCTGTTCCCTACCAATTTACACTCCATTAAAAAGTATAAACGAAAAATGAAAAAATGTTAAGAAATTCATTAAAGAAACTTAATGCCAAAAAGCACATAGAAACCACTGGATTTAAACTCAGATGTCCCTAATTTTAGATTTGCCAGGCCCTTATAATATCTTCCTTCAATCATTAAAGCTGACCTTTTAAGGTCAATTTCTATGCCTGCGCCCACCACCAGGCCAAAGTCCATGAAAGTATCGGTTTTTCCATCCTTCAAAATTTTCCCGAGACTATCGGTCCTTTCCGCAAAAGTAAGAGAACAGGAACCACCCGCAACGATAAATGGAAAGTTATACTTTTTAAATTTGTATTTAAACAATAGGGGCATGGTGAATTTTAAAAACTTGTAATAATTTACATTAGTAGGGGAGGATATAAAGTCAATCCTGTCGTAAGAAAATAATATGTCCGCTTCAAATCTACCTTTTGCAATGCCGGTTTCAATTCCAACACCGCCAGTAAGTCCCATTTTTGAATCGGAACTACCTACCCTGGGATTATATTTTGCGGATGATAAACCGCCAATAACCTTTATTATCCCGCCCTCGGCGAAAAGTGGGATTAACATCACCAACAAAGATGCTGTAATAATTTTTTTCATTTATTTTCTCCTTTTTGTCATGCTTTATTCAGAAAAATCTAAACCCGCACATCATGAAAAACCCATTACACTTAAATTTCCTATTTTCTAATTCATGATTAGCCAATCCGATTCGATACCTTCCCTCCATCATGATGGAACTCTTTTTAAAATCAAGTTCCAACCCCAGTCCTATTACAGCGCCATAGTCAACAAAGCTTTTCACCTGGATATTTTTTAAAGCTTGCCATTTTGAGTCGGTCTTTTGGGGCGACAGAAATCCAATGGTTCCTCCCACCAGGAAATAAGGGGAATTGAAATTTTTGAATTTGTATTTCAGCAGGCAATCCATATTGCCGTTTATAAATTTGTAGTAGCTTTTCTTGCCGCCGATATCGAATTTTTTTTTATCGCCTAGAACCAGGAGATCAACTTCAAGCCTAAGCCTGGTATAACCCTCAAACCCAAAGCCACCAGTTAATACCATTTTTGAACTCTGCGGGGCATTTTCAAAATTATATTTCAACGCCGCCATCCCAGCCATCATTTTTATTGTCCCGGCTTCTGAACAAGTCGTAACTAAAATCATAAATGTTATAAAATACCCGACTTTTCGCATTTTCTATTCCTTGTTTTTAGTTTCAGAAGTGATAGTACCACTATGAAGAATTTTTGTCAAGGCTTGACTGACAGACAATTTCAGGAAGTTGACAAAAGCCGGAATACATTCTATTATATACAAATAAGAGGTACAAGTAAGGAGGTAAAATAAATGAAAAGCACTTTAAAAAAGGAAATGTTAATTTTAATAATATTATACCTGGCATCTTTTACTCTTACAATTTTCCCTGTAGCTATTGACCTTGACAGGTGGGATAAGGGTTTTTCCAGTTCTTCCGCTGTAGGTCAGTTGAATGAATTTGGCGTAGGTGCTGTAAATGTACCCGGTATATCTTCCGGGAGTCAGGTCGGTACTTCATCCCAGGGTAGCTCAAGTCATGATAACGATAATGATCATTCAAGCGGTGGAGATTCGTCTTCCATAGACCCCGGGCCATCATGGGAAACAATTCAAGATTCTAAGCGAAATGACAATTATACTTCAGAACAAAACTCAATAAGTAACGAACATGCAAATGGGGTAACCCAGGATCATTATGAAGTAATATACTCACATGATGCTGCAAACGCCTATGCCAGGGAAAGCCAGAGAGAGACCAGGCGAAGAGCTTTACAGAATCTTACGGCCAGGGAAAAACGTGAAAATGATATGGATTTCCGAAAATTAGTTCGAGAGATAGCGAAGATGGGTATATCCAATAAAGTTCTAGAACCTTATATGAAGGGAATATTTGACATCTACAAATTTGATAAAAACCTGTTAACAAAGGCTAAAAATAGTATTGAACTCACAATTGGGAATGGTAATGCCAATTATGTTACACAATACCTGGTTGTCGATGGCAAAACAATACTAATCAGGCGAGCAATAAATGAAGCCAATAAACCCATAGAAGATAAAGTGGAATATGATGCAAACTTTCGTACTTACAGAATGATAAGGGGAAAAAATTTTGAAGAAGTCCAATATTATGCCTATGACAAAGATAAAAACAAATTCTATAAGACAGGATCAAACCTGCTTGAAGTATATAGAAGAAATTGGTTTAACTCCAATTATATCGGGCCGAATAACCCGACTTCCGGTAAAGTTGAACCGCTGAACCTGGCCGATATGGCAGCTAAGCTGCATGATATGGATTATGACAAAGCAGGCGCCAGGGGTTTTGGGGGGGCGTTGCTCAATTTGGACGATAAGGTCCTGGAGGCGGATAAACACTTAATATATCGGGCCCTTTCCATTTATATCCTGGCGGAAGTGAAGCCGGATTTCATTGACCCTTATTCCGGTGAAAGTATACGCAATGAAAAGGATACCGCAAAAAATATCCTTAAGGGTTTCCGCGTTATTGTTGGTGAAAAAAACCTGAGAAAGGACTTTAATAATATAATGACGTCACTGGATAAAGCGATTGGCCCGGATAACTTTCCAGGCGGTTCCTATCGTTGGAAATAAATAAACAATACAAAGAAACTCAGTCAAGAAAATCTTAGAAAATCCACCTAAAAGAAAAAGGCCGGGATGAGAAATGGCATCCCGGCCTTTTGTTTTAATGGGAACGTATTCTATTAAACGTTCACTTATTAATGGATTATAGTAACTCGAGTTTATCTACCCAACCTGCATCCGAACCGCTGCTGACACTGCCGTCCTTGACATAGGTCCATTTGAGGGTATGGGCGCCGCTGGTAACGGTATAGGTTTGCTGTGTCCAGTTGACTGTACCGGAAATCGAGGTTTTTAGGACGCCGTCGATGTAGAATCTCAGGTAATCGTAATTGGCTTCCGAGGAGACTTTCCAGTAGAATTTAACAGTGGTTTTACCGGTGATAGCGGTTTCCATGGAAGAGCTCTGGCTGTGGGTAATCACGGGGCTCTGGGCGGCGTCGCCGCCGTAATAGGTGGTGGCGGCCTGGGAATACCAACTGCCGGTCCCCGACAGGGTAAAAGTCAAGCCGGGATAGTCTACTGCTTCGGCAATGGGGTCCGACGCCGGGGCCGCGATCTCCAGTTTATCTACCCAACCGCAGTCGGAACCGCCAACGGTACTGGCATCCTTGCTGTAGGTCCATTTCAGCGTATGGGTCCCGGCGGCGATATTGTTCGATACCTGGGTCCAATCTACCGTACCGGAAATTTGGTTTTTCTGGACGCCGTCG
>JAPKZK010000179.1 GCA_026393835.1 Candidatus Aminicenantota bacterium
AGTATTTTCCCAACTTTTTCCTTTAAGTCTTTGTCAGTTCGAACAGATAATGTGCTGGCCTGGGGCATATTGACCTCCTTATTCCTGTCAATATTTATACTCAATTATCAGGTTTTTGTCAACCCTCTTTTTTAATAATCCATGAAAAAAGCGTACCGGGGGCCCACAATTTGCCTGTCCTTTTTTTCTTTTCTCAGTCGTGCGGCGGCGGGAGTTTTGCTTTGATACCTTTGGTATACTCGTTAGCGCAGCCTCTCTTTTCGGCTTTTTCGATGATGGCGCGGGCGTCGTCATACCTGTGTTTTTTCATTAAATAAATGGCCTCATCATTGTAAAAGGCCGGATTGTTTGAACCGGCGTCGATTTGTTCCCGGCGCAAGCGTGAGGCTTCGTCCTCTTCGCCGCTTTCTTCCAGTATTTTTGCTTTAATGGCCAGGGTATGATTGTTGGTGCATTTTCGTGCTTCGGCTTTGCCAATGATCTCCAGCGCATCTTTATACCGATTCTGACTTAGTAAATCGTTGGCCTCATCAGCGTAAAAAGACGGAAAATTTGAACCGGCGTCGATTTGTTCCCGGCGCAAGCGTGAGGCTTCTTCTACATCACCGACTTTTTCAAGGCATGTCGCATATATGGCCAGGTTATGATTATCCATTACGCCGTTGTATTCTTGAGGCGTTAATTTCTCAACGATTTCATTGAAAATCTTCGGCTCATGCCGGACCAGCAGGCATCTGCCAAGGTCGGCCAGATGCTGAGGAAATGTGGGTAATAAATTGTATGCCTCTTTATAATGCTTAAAAGCGTCATCATCTCCTTTGCCCTTCAGCATCTCAATCCTTTGGGCCAGGAACCGGTGGTATTTTGGTTCGCTGGGTTCCAGCTTAACCAACAAATCCAATACACAGCGGTCCTCTTTATATTTTTTAGCCTGGAAAAGATTTCTTGAAACCTGCGCAAGGTGAGGAATCACATCTTTACGCAGTAACTTATCGGATATTTCATAATACCCTTCATAATTCTCTGCTTCCGTTAAATGGTAGAGAACATGACCCGCGGCCTGGATATTGGGCGGGCTGATATGACTGCTTATTTTTAATTGGGTGCGCCAGGCACCGGCGATAATATCGTGATCCCGCCAATAATGGGGAGATTTAACGACAATACGCTTTTGCGTCATTTCTGCAATAAGGGAATGAAGATTATACCAATCCCCCCTGTCATTGGCGGTCAGCAGGCAGCGCTGTTTCAACCTTTGAAACGCATTTTCATCGCCCACCGCCTCGTTTAACCGGCTCATATGAAGATCGGGAATCCCTTCCCGGTACAGGGAAAACAATCTCAACAGGTGCTGCTGCGCCGGTGACAGCACTTGCTCATATAAATCCGTAAAAAGCTGGCTATCCAGGTCTTTAATCATCACGTTCCGTTCTTCAAAGTCTTTCAATATCCGGGCCGGGGTTTTACGCCTGCCGTCCGCCAACGACGCCAGCAGCGCCATGGCAAAGGGATGGGCGCGGCCCTTTGATTTATTTCCCCCCAACCATTTATATATGAATTCTTTATCCGGGTCATTAAGACTCCAACTTACCTGCGGACGGTCCTTGAAGGGCCGGCGAAAAAATGTCGCCATGCTTTCCCCGTCGATGCCATGAACATCCCAACTCTTGTAAATGTTTGGCGGAAGAATATTCTCCGTTTCTTCCCTACCCTCGATAACTATCTTGAATTGGGGGTAATTGGCAATGGCTTTGAAAAATTCTGCAACTCCCTTATCCCTGAATTTGCCGTTATCTATTATCCGTTGGGCATGCTCCAGGTGGATAATGCATGGAGAACTGTATTTAGAATTAGCATACTTTTTCAAAGCAGAAAAATCATATTTCCCAAACAAATAAAAATTCTCTTTGGGAAAATCATCCCGGTTTCCCAGGGCCGGCGCTATTAATGCGAAAAGTTGTTCCAGGCCCATACCCTGGGAAATGGGATACCGGTAATATTGGCGATCCTTGAGCAAGGGATGTCGGCGCACTTCATCGATCAACGACGTTTTCCCGATGCCCGTCATTCCATATATAAATGTAATGGGAACGTCATTCACTATTTTGGCAATTTTAGCGATTTCTTTTTCTCTACCGAAAACGCCCCTGGATTCGGGGGTATCCCCTGGAAATTCCACCGCCGGTTCCCCGGTTGTCTCATGCGCCTCGTCACCCTCTTCCTCATCCACCGGCGCCGGGGGTTCCAAACCTTTTTTAATAAACCAGACGCCATCCTCGGCTTTGCCGTGAACCGGGCGTATTACCCATCCTTCGCCTGAACGGTCGTATCTGCGCAGCCAGACTTTACCGGTAAAATTTCCATCCTTGCCGAATGTCAGCCGGGTCATATTGTAGCCCATTTCCTCTTCGCTGTCGCCATAACAGGCCCCGGCTGAAATCCGTTTATAGCCCCCAACTATTTCCTCTACCCAGCCCAGGTGCTCATGGCCGTGCAGGAAAAAATCGAAATTGTTTGACATCTCACGTTGAACAATGGAATCTTCCGCCGGGTTAAACCAATTAAAGGGATGGTGCATTAACGCGATCTTCAATTGGGGGGAACTCATGCGACCGCTTAAAGTTTGAATCTGCCAGTGGCCCGCCAGCCAGAGTTTTCCTTTTTCATTATCCTGCCATGACGACCAGGCGGAATTGAAACCCGCGATTCCCACTTTCACATGGTTGATTTCGGTTTCAACGGCGTAAATCAACCGGTCGCGGTCTTTTTTTAATGGATGATCGTAACCGTTTAACTCAAGGAATTGGCGGTACTCTTTCAAACTCCTGATAAAACCTTTCCAATCGTCTTTGTCGGTGTCGCCAATTAAATTGTTCAGCTTTTTTTCGATATTATGGTAATCACCGGTCATCTGGCTATCGAAACCCCGGTGAAGATAGCGATTTGTTTTGCCGCGATTGACATCGTGGTTGCCGGGGACAATGAAAACGCGCTCTTTGGGAATCTCCGGCGTAAACGAGGCGCGGATGCTATCAAAAAATTTAGCGGCATCTTCGTACTGCTCTACGATTTGTTTGCCCTTCTCATTTCCCAGGTGGCCAAAAACGACATCGCCGGTAAAAAAGATCATATCCGGGGTTAAACCTTCTTCATGGTGGAGTTGCTTGAAATCTTCCTGTAATTTCTTTAAAATTTTCCCGGATTCCCAGCCGGTTTTCGGGTTGCACAGGTGCAAGTCCGACAGGTGAAGCCAGGTAACGGTTCGCATTCCTTTATACTCATCGATCATGGCGTATGTCCCCTTTATAAGGATTAAACAACAATAGGATTAGAAACCATTATACCTCTTTTGAATCGGATGTTCAAGGATGGTTTCCTGGTGATTTCTTGTGTATCCGCTTTTTCTTAACGAGGACGGGGAATTAAAAAGTAAAAATTAAAAACGAAAAATGAAAAACTAAAAACGGAAAAGGAGCCGATTGGAATAGACTGCCATACGTCTAATGGTACAAGCCATGAGACAACTGTTTGTTGTCATGCGACAACTTTCATAAGCCGATCAGCAACAGATTGTTTCCGAACGACAACTATTTATTGCTTTGCAGCTATTCATACTTGCCGTTCAGCAACATTTTCCTGTCTTGCGCCAAATGGTACGAGGCATACGGCTGATATTTTTTACTAATACCTCAAAAAAGCGTGCAAAAAAACAAAGATTTGAGACACTGTTTTCAAAGAAGGAAGGGGAAAGGGACAGGCGAATTCCCCCCTTTAGGGGAGTTGCTTGTCCTGGCCCGGACCTCCGCTGCTTTAAAATATTGGCGGTGAATCCAGGGTAATACCTAATACCGGCTATTGAAATATGAAAGTAAATCCTCTATAATTTAATCGTGTTAAAAAGCACTTCGGTTAAGAAAAGGAGGATACAATGCGCTGGCAAGGTAGACGGCAAAGTTCGAATGTCGAGGACCGCCGTGGCACGGGCGGTCGGGGTCTCACGGTAGGCGGAGGAGTAGGAGCTGTTATTGCCCTGGTTATTTACCTATTTTTCGGAGGCAAGGGCGATAAAATTACCCAGATCACCCAATCCCTCCAAAAAAGCGAACCCTCCAGGGTACGAACCCTTTCTGCCCATGAGAAAGAATTGGGAGATTTTGCCGCGGTTATCCTGGCGGATACCGAGGATGTGTGGAATTTATTATTTAAAAAGGCGGGGCGCAAATACCGCGAACCCAAGATGGTATTGTTTTCAGGGGCCACGGGTTCCGCCTGCGGCTATGCCCAGTCAGCCACCGGCCCCTTTTATTGCCCGGGTGACGAAAAAGTTTATATTGATCTCGAATTTTTCGAAGAATTACAGCGGCGCCTGGATGCACAGGGAGATTTTGCCATGGCCTATGTCATTGCCCACGAAATCGGCCACCATGTCCAAAAACTCCTGGGGATCATGGACCAAAAAAACCAAATGAGGGAACGGCTGAACAAACGTGAATTCAATCGCATTTCGATTCAACTGGAACTCCAGGCGGATTTCCTGGCGGGTGTATGGACCCACCACGCGCAGCGCATGAAAAACATCCTGGAAGAGGGTGATATTGAAGAGGGCATCAATGCCGCCGGGGCAGTGGGCGACGATCGCATCCAAAAAAAGACGCGGGGCTATGTTGTCCCGGATTCTTTTACCCACGGCACCTCTGCGCAGCGAACCCGCTGGTTTCTTAAAGGATGGAAAACCGGGGATATCAACCAGGGCAATACCTTTGATGCCAGGGAGCTGTAACGAACCAGGTGAATGTTTTCCCCGGGTTTCATCGGGAAACGATCCGTTTAAAATTTAATAACGATATGGTCAGGATAACCGTGGTTATCCCGGCCAGCGACAACAACTCTTTATAAAAATATTCAATGCCGTTTCCCTTTAAAAATATCTCCCGGATGATCTTTATCAGGTACGCCAGGGGATTGATCTTTACCAGGAACCGCAGCCCCCCGGGCACATTCTCGGTGGGCGTGAATAACCCGGAAAGCAAGATAAACAATATCATGGAAAACCAGGCAAAGAACAACGCCTGCTGCTGCGTGGATACCAGCGTTGAAATTAACAGGGCATACGATAAAATGGCGGCCAGGAATATGGGCGCCGCCAACAACAAATATAAAAGGTTCCCCCGCACGGGTATTTGGAACCAAAATATCACTACCAATATGCCGATCGTCATATGTATAAGCCCGATGATGGCCATGGGGAGGGCTTTGCCGATGTAAATCTCGATGGGCGTCAGCCGCGATATCAAAAGGGTATCCATGGTCTGCTGCTCTTTCTCCCTCACGATGGAAAGGGACGTGAAAAAGAGGGCAATGATGGTCAACATCAACGCCACGATGCCTGGCCCCATATAATTGATACTCCTTAACTGGGGATTGTAGCGGATAAGGGTTTTGGTTTCGACGGGCAGGCGCACACCCCAGCGACTTATATCGGTTAGTATGTAATTTTTCAAGATGCCGTTGAAATACCCGGCCGCAATACCCGATGTGTTGGAATCGACCCCGTCCAGCAATACCTGGATCTCGGGGTACCTGGAAGGGGTGTCTTTACTCAAGGGTTTCTCCAACGCATCCCTGAAAATAATAACGGCTTTGATATTGCCTCTCTTAAGGGTATCGACATTGTCCCGGTTCTCATAATAGATGTGCCTGACATTAAAAAGCGGGCTTTGCTGCAGGCGGTTAATGATGCGAACCGCGGCTTTGTTTTGGGACAGGTTGATGATGTCGATGGAGAGGTTTTCGACATCGGTCTTAACGACATAGCCCAGGATGGTAATCATAATCATGGGGGCAATGAAAATCATGGGCAGCAGTTCTTTCTGTCGAAAAATTTCGATAAACTCTTTTTTCACCAGGTACCGTATTCTCATTTTGCTTTTCTCCTGTCCCGGGCAAATTTCAGGCTGGCGATGGCCAGGAGTAGGGTAGTAAAAACGACGAGGGCGACGCCTTCGGGGATAAAATGCTTCAATTCGGCCCCTTTCACCACGACGCCGCGGATGATTTTTAAAAAATATGTGGCGGGTATGATGCGGGAGATGGCCCGCAGCACCGGCGGCAGGGACTGGAGGGGGAATATAAACCCGGATAACATGTAAGAAGGCAGCAGGGTCAGCAGCAGGGTGATGAACATGGCGATTTTTTGGGTGGGCGCGACGGTAGAAATTAAGATTCCCAACGATAGGCTGGTAATTATATATAGTAGGGCGAAAATCAGCAGCACGAGCAAATTCCCCTTGATGGGCACGCCGAACCAGAACCGCGCAAACAGGAGGATGATGCACCCGGCGATGAGGGATACGAAAATGTAAGGGATGGTTTTCCCGATAATAATTTCAGGGGATTTTAAGGGGGAGATAAAAAGAAGGTCGATGGAGCCGGATTCTTTTTCGCGGGAGATGCTGAGGGAGGTTAATAATGCGGATATCATGACCAGTAGGGTGGCGATCAGGCCGGGGATGAAGAAGAATGCGCTTTTGAGTTCGGGGTTGAACAGGACTTTGGTATGTATTTTCACCAGTTCATCCAGGCTGCGGATATCCGAGATGAAATCCAGGATAATGAGTTCGTTGTATTGGTAGACGAGGTTAGCGACGTTGGAATCGCTGCCGTCGATGATAATCCCGATTTCGGCGATGCGGTTGTCTTTGATTTTTTGGGAAAAGTCGGCCGGGATGATGATGATTTCTTTTAGATCGCCTGATTTGAGGAGTTGTTCGCCGGTTTCCAGGGGGGAGATAGAGGGGGGGTGGTTTTCTTGCAGGTCTTGAAGGATGAAGTATTTGTTATTTAGAAATTTCTTTACCAGTTGTTGGGAGGTTTCGCTTTTGGAGAGGTCGATGATGCCTGCGTCGATGTGTTTAAGGTCGAAGTTGATGGAGTAGCCGAAGATAAACATCATGACGAGGGGCATGAGGAAGACGATGGTAAGGCTGGTAGGGTCGCGCAGGATATGGGCAAACTCTTTAACGATGACCGCTTTAATTCGTTTCATTGCTACTCCTTTTCAAGCTTTATCAGAAGTTTTGTAGGGGTCCAGGGGGCGGTTTTTCAAAAGAGCCCCCTGGCCGCCGGAGGCATCTTCCTCGTACTTTAATATCGCATCTTTAAAAAGTTCTTCCACAGACTCTTTCCGATGCAGTTTCAGCAGCGTTTCCGGTTCGCCTTCCACGATCAGGTTTCCTTTATGAATAATCAGCAGGCGGTCGGCGTATTCCACTTCATCGAGGTTATGGGTGCTGACCAGGATGGTTTTGCCTTGTTGTTTCAGGGTATAAATCTCGGACCAGAAATTCCGTCGCACTTCCGGGTCCACGCCCGAGGTGGGTTCGTCCAGCAGGATAATTTCCGGGTCGGTCATGAGGCAGACGAAGAGGGCTATTTTTTGGCGGATGCCCGGTGGGATATCGGCGGATTTCAGTTTCAGCACCGTCGGATCGACGGTTTCCCTGATAAGCGTCTGTTTTTCCTTAATGATTTTCCCCGGAAGACCGGAGATGCCGCCGAAGAATTCGATATTTTCCAGGGAATTGAGCAGCGGGTAGAGGGAGAATTTCTGCGACATGTAGCCCATGATTTTTTTCAGTTCTTTGCGGTGTGTATCTGCGTCCAGGTCTTTGACCAGGATTTCGCCCGAAGACTTTTTCAATAGGCCGTTGATCATTTTAATCGTAGTCGTCTTGCCGGCGCCGTTGGGGCCCAGGAACCCCAGGATTTCGCCCTGTTTAATATTAAAGTTAATACAGTTGACCGCGGTAAAGTGGCCGAAACATTTGGTCAAGTTTTTAACCTCGATAATATCCGGCATGATCGACCTCGTTCATGGATTGTTCCTTCGTTCATAATAAATATAAATATCTTCCAATTTCGGTTTCTCCTCTTCCACGTAGGTATGGGGGATAAGTGAAACAAGATTTTGTTCCGATTCCGGCTGCAGGTACTTAATATATTTCCCGCGGATATAGACCTTATCCTTTATCTGCTCATTTTTTTTCAATTGCTGTAGGATGGCGTAGATGTTCCCATCCGGGGTTATGTTGAACAAGCGGGCAGTGAAATTTTCTTTCAGCAGTTTCATAGAGTCTTGTTTAAGAATGCGGCCGCTTTTTAAGAAAACAATATAATCGCCTTGTTCGGCTTCATCCAGGTAAGGGGTCGAAATCACGATGGTTTTGCCTTCGGCCTTCAGTTCTGCGATAGTGTTAAAGAACTCGATGCGGGAAAGCGGGTCCACGCCCGTGGTGGGTTCGTCCAGGATGATAAATTGTGGGGCGGAGAGCAGGATACAGGAGAGGGCCAATTTTTGTTTCATGCCGCCCGAAAGCGCCCCGGCCCGGCGTTTCTTAAATGGCAGCATGCCGGTTTTTTCCAGCAGCCGCTGCTTACGTTCCTCTCTTTTTTGATATGGAACCAGGTAGATATCGGAAAAGAAGTTCAGGTTCTCTTCCACGGACAGGTCCTGGTAAAGGGAGAACCGTTCGGGCATATACCCGGTAATCGCGGTTATTTTATGATAGTCCCGGCCGATATTTTCTCCTTTCAAGAAGATAGCGCCGCTGTCTTTCCGGACCAGCCCCACCAGCATTTTAAAGATAGTGGATTTCCCGGCCCCATCCGCACCGGCAATAATGGTGGTTCGGCCCTCGGGGATAACAAAGGAAACATCCCGCACGGCCGCGATATCGCCAAATGTCTTCGACACATTTTTTAATTCAATCATCATCATTCATCATTCATCATTCATCATTCCAATTCTCTTTTAATTGCCACCGTTACGGGCATGCCGATCTTGAAAATGCCCGTATCGCCTTCGACTTTAATCTTCACCTGGTAAAGGAGTGACTCCCGCTCCTTTTCCGAAATAATATACCTGGGCGAGAACTCCGCTTTCCTGCCGAAATAGGAAACCGTGCCCCATAATTCCTTATTCCCCTGCCCGTCGCCGTCTACCAGGATGCGCGCCTTCATATTCAATTTTAATGAAGCGACTTCCCGTTCTTCTAAAAAGGTTTCCACGTAAAGACCCGGTAAATCCAGTATGTCGGCGATGGAAGCCCCGGGAAAGACCGTCTCGCCCACGGAAACAAAGGTCTCGATAATGACCCCCTGGGAGACCGGCGACTTAATCACATGGTCGGCCAATACCAGGTTTAAATATTTCTGCTTATTCTCGATCTTTTCCTTTTGCAGCTCCAGGTCCCGGAGAGTTTTCTCGATATCGAACAGCGAAGTCGCCGCTTCCAGCTTTTTCAGTTCCATCGCCTCCAGGTTTTCTCCCGGGATCGACTCGGACTTCCTTAACCTCCTGAAACGTTCCACCTGCTTCCCCAGGAACGCCAGGTTAGACTTTAGAAAGACGGCCTTGTTTTTAAGTTTTTCCCGGTTGTTTTCAATCTCCTTAAGCGTGATGCCTACCTCGTCCAACTGGTTTTTAATTTTATCGCTGTTGATGCTTACCAATACCTCATCTTTGGCGACCATCCGCCCCTCTACCAGTCGGACCTCATCGACAACCCCGGAAACCTGGGACTTCAAAGTAATAATATTGCCGTCCACTACCCCCGGCGCTTTAATCTCCGCGGTCTGCCGCTTCCCACAAAATGGGACTAAAAGTGCGCATATCAAAATGATAATTAATTTCTTCATCGATCCTCCTTCGAATCAAAAAGTAGCCGCGAAGAACGCGAAGGGACGTGAAGAGAAACAGTCCGTGTCCGTCCGTGGCTAAATATCTTTTCCTATTATCCGGTTGATGTTGACTTTAACCAACTCAAGCTGCATCATCGATTCCTTCTTCATCGATTCATACCTCTCCTTCGTCGTCAGCGCATCCAGGTAATCGATGTTGGATACCTGCTGCTCCCGGTACAAATCCGCCTTTAATCCCACATCCTCCTCCGCCGTCCGCACCAGGTCATCCAGGATGCCGATTTTCTTCTCCAGCGACCCCTTCCCGGCAAACAATTGCTTCAACAACTTCTCCCCCTCCAAAATAAAATCATCCCGTTGGTTCTTCACCTTCTCACCCGCATAATCCAACACCAACAACTCCCGCTTCTTCTTATCCCAATCGAAAAGCTTGAAACTGAAACTAATCCCCCCCTGGAAATACAACTGCCACCGGTTCTTGAAAAAATCCACCCCGGGCCGGCCATAATGCACCTCGGCAAAACCCGCCGCCTGGGGCAAATATTCCCCTTTAACCATTTTCCCCCGCATGAAAAGCATCGCCAAATTCCGGTCCAACGTTTTCAAAAGAGGATGAGACGCCTTAAACGCCGCCAACGCCCCCTCATAATTATCCACACTTTCCACATAACCCGCATCCATCATGCCGATATCCAACCCGCACAACCTCTCAAAACGAATCCCCTCCGATCCGATCAACTGATTCAAGTCTTCAACATTAAGTTCCTGCTCCCGGAGCTTCCGCCGCGTCTCCAACAAATCCGTCTTGCGAATCAACTCCTCCCGGTAAAAATTCTCCAGCTTCTTCAAATGAAGGTACAACTGCCGGATCAACGTCTCCAGCGAATTCTTTTTGTCCCGCAGCAGGCGGTAATTAAAGTATGAAGATTTAATCTCAGCCGCAATGTCGATTTTTTCCAGCAAGGCCCGGTTTTGGGCCGCAGCCAGTTCCAGCTCGCTTAACCTAACCGCATTGGACAGGATATTCCCCGTGAAAAGCGGCTGCTTCAACGAAAGATTCAGATCGTAATTATGCCTGGCGCCCGCCTTGAGGGACATACCGGGGAACGTGATCTCCATTTGCTCCGATCTGAAAAGATAGGACCCCGCCGCATCCAGGGAAAAGAATCTTTTCATTTGCGCCGTTCTCTTCTCCAGTTCCAACGATTTCTCTTCCAGCGCCAGGTTCCGGTAAGCGCCGGCCCGCTCCAGGCCTTTTTGAATGGCATCCTCCATGGATACCCCCGCCGCCCACAGCCAAACCGGGCTCCCGCTAACCGTTAATATAATAAAAACCGGGATAATAAACCTTCTCATGTTCACATACCTCATTCTTAATAGATTCAAGACGCTTTCGATTTGCTTGCTCTCAAAATCCTCAACCGAAACAGGATTTAGAATAATATATTTTTTTTCTCCTGTCAACTGGAAATTTTTCCCCCCGGTGGAGCAGGCGCGGAAAAGTTTAGAACCTTCTACAGTAGATGAAAGCCGGTTTTCTCTCGTGAACCATTCCCGTTTTGGTTGAATATAAAAAGACAAAGATGATAATTTTTTCTATGAAATACACTTGACAACTACGCGCATATTTGATAAATATGTAATATTAAGAAGGAGGTCTTATGAGTGTTGATGTTGGAGTTAGCGAAGCGAAGTCAGATCCAAATGTAGTGCCCTTGTGTGATATTTTGTTGGTGTTGTTAATCATCTTCATGGTCATTACACCGGTCGCACAGAAGGGTATCGATATCAGGTTACCGGAAACCCAGGAGGCCACGGATATCACTAAAACTACCAGTTCGATCATCCTAACCTTAGAAGATGACTTGACGATTAAGCTCAATGCGGAAACGGTTTCCAGGGATTTATTGTTGAACAGGTTAAAAGATGAATTTCAAAATCGTACCAACAAGACAATCTTTATCCGAGCAGACAAATCCGTTCCTTACAGCGAAGTGCTGAAAGTCATTGACGCTTCAAGAGGAGCTGGCATCGAAGTACTGGGTGTTTATACACAACAGTATGAAACAAACCCCAAATAATTGCCCTTTATTTACCGATCGCCTGAGGGTATTATAATTGAAGTGAACTTGAAAATGACTGCAAAAAATTGTACAATAAGTGCTCAGACTCTCAGGATTCGAAAAATAAGGAGGTTGTGGGTCGTATGGAACTAAATGAAGAGAAAGAACTAAAAAAGGTCATCGATGACCTGACGGAGGCTGTTCGTATTTTCCGGAAAAAGGATTATGCGAAAGCCGCCGGTGCGTTTGAAAACATTGTCGAGCAATATAAGGATTCTGAATATTACAGCGTTTCAGAGATCCAGGCGCGTGCGAAAGTGTATAGAAATATCTGCCATACACAGTTGCATCCGGTAAAAGTAGAGTGTACCACGGACGAAGACTACTTGAGTCAGGGTATATTCCAACTGAACCTAAAAAAATTCGATAAGGCGCAGGAATTCCTTGAACCCCTTGGGAAAAAGAAATTCAAGGAAGCTTACGTAAACTATCTCCTGGCGATTGTTTACCTTAAGAAAAGGGATATCGCAGCCTCGCTGGAACACCTGAAAAAAGCAGTGAAAAAGGATGAATCCTATCGGATCATTGCTCATAATGAATCGGATTTCGACGAGTTGTTTGAAAACGAGGAATTTCATTCTATCATTCAAAGATGAACCAATAAGCCATGATTGTCCTTTGTGAATACCCGGCATCGGGAGCGCAAAACATAAACCGGATTTTGTTCCGGGGAAAAGATTGTAGCTTTTGGCAAAAAAAAATCTTTGCACACAACGATGCGGAATGTCTCTCCGACGTCGTTGCCGATAAAAAGATCGATTTCCTGGTGCTTTTCAACCCGGGTACCTTTTTGGAGATAGAACCGGGGGGTATCGATGAGATATTCACCCACATGAAACAAATCTTTAAAGAGAAAGAAGTACAGGGCTTCGTCCAGGGGCCCTTTCTTTCTCTTGAAGGTCGCCCGTTTTTTGCCATGCGCATGAAAACCTTCGAAAGATTGAAACCAAACCTTGACCGCTTAAACATATTTACCTCGTTCCCGGACGCCGCCGCCGAAGTCATTGATATCTCACTGGAAAGCGCCTATAAAACCCTGGACTTAAGAAAGGATTTCCAGGCTATCGAAAGTTTCATCCTTAATTACCAGGCGGGGGAACTCATAAAGAACAACGTTATCATCGAAGATTACCGCCATTTTTACGTGGAAGGGTCGGTTCCCATCGGCGAGGGCGCGCGGATTGCCTCCGGGGTCGTGATCAAAGGGGCAAGTAAAATCGGGAAAAATACCGTCCTATATCCCCATGTATATATTGAGAATTCCATCATCGGCGACAATTGCACGGTCTTGCCCGGCTGTATCGTCAACGATTCAACCCTGGAAAATAATGTTCAAATAGGCCCTTATACCCATTTGAGAAACAGCGCCCTGGTGAGAGAAGGGGCCAAGATGGGGAACTTTGTCGAGATGAAAAAAAGTACATTGGGTAAAGGTTCCAAAGCCATGCATTTATCCTATATCGGGGACGCCGAGGTGGGCGAGAAAGTGAACATCGGCGCAGGAACCATTACTTGCAATTATGACGGCGTTAACAAAAATAAAACCGTCATCGAAGATAATGTATTCATCGGTTCAGGAACAGAACTGGTGGCCCCCGTGACCATAAGAAAGAACAGCTACGTGGCCGCCGGTTCCACCATCACCGAGGAAGTGCCGGCGGATTCCCTGGGTGTGGCCAGGCAGAAGCAGCGGAATGTCATCGACTGGGTGAAACGAAAGCGAAAGTAAGGATAAGTTTTTAGCCACTGGTTCGGCTGACGAATAAGTCGAATAAAAAGTTCCCCCCTTGATTCATTCTAAAAGCCCCGGGTATTTTCCGACAGAGTTTTAGCGTGCGCCCCCCAAAAAAAAATGTAAACTTTTATAAATCTTAACGACACTCCCGGGAAATAATATTATAATGTTCTCCTGGAATAATGATCTCAATCGATTAAAAAGGAGAAAGACCCATGAGAAGAATATTAATTTTTATTATTATCGCGCTGAACTCCTTGCTCTTCGGCGGCGACAGTAATGTCGCCCGGATAGGCGGATGGGGAACGGGCCTGTATAATGATGTCTTTACAAAAGACCATTACGCTTACATCGCCGCGGGCTGGAACGGGCTCGATATTATCGATATCACCCACCCTTCAAATCCTTCGGCAGTGGGGAACTTAAACCTGGATGCGGATGCCGTCATGCTGCATGTGAATGGAAATTACGCTTATGTGGTCTGTTCCGACGGCCTGCATATCGTGGATGTGTCGATACCGGCATCTCCCCTGGCCGCCGGGTTTTATCCCTTCTCAACTTATTTGGGTTCTCCGGGCGAAACGGCCATTGGCATTATTGCCGATGGAAATTACGCCTACCTGGTGATTAAATACAATAGAAATGCTTCTTGCTTCATCGAGATATTGGATGTCGCCAACCCGGCCCAGCCGCACTCAACCGGGAGCTCTATTTATATCGGCGATTCGTACCAGCCGGACGCCAGGCTCCCGTTCCAAAAAAAGGGCAATTACCTTTTCTATCGCGCACCCTATGATTCCACCCTGGAAATTTACGATGTGTCTAACCCCCTTTCCCCGCTGCACAAAACTACCGTCGATTCGGTAGACAAATTTGCTTTAAACGGCAACTACGCCTATATTATATATAATACCGGTTTGAAGATTTTAAATATCGCCGACCCCACAGACCCCCAGGAGGTCGGGACCTACGCCGTCAACTATGATGTGGAAAACGTCTTCGCCGCGGGAAATTACCTCTACCTGACGAAGATAGCCAATCAATTCAGTTGGCAATTACAAATAATCGACGTCTCCAATCCCGCGGCGCCCGGCGTTTCAGGGGGCTGCACGTTTTCAGCGGCCCCGACCCAGTTGACGGTGACCGGGGGTACGGCTTTGATAACGGTAAAGGAATATGGATTATTTATCTTTGATGTCGGTAAACCCGCTTCTCCCAGACTATTGAAAAGATACGATTTTTCATGGTCGCCGCTGGACGTTTTCGTGACCGGCAACCGCTCCTATGTGGTAGACTCATACGGGGAATTGAAAATCTTCGATACGACTACCCCGGCCTCGCCCGTGGTATTGGGTAACCATAACGCCCCTTCTTCGATAGTGGGGATTTCGGTCAGTGGAAATTACGCCTACCTGGCGACCTCCAACTCCGGCCTGCAAATTATCGATGTGACAGACCCCGCAAACCCGGCGGCGGCCCCCTCCTATTGTTTCGGCTGTAAACTCCTGGATGTGGCGGTCAAGGGAAACTACGCCTACCTGCTCCAATACCCGGAAATGTTCGCGATTTATGACCTGACAAACCCGGTCTCCCCATTGCTCAGAGGTACAATCGAAGTCGCCGGGGCGGCTAAAATCCATATCTACGGTAATTATGCCCTCCTGTCCGGGGAATATGGGGCGGCTGTGGTAGATATAACGGACCCGGTGTCCCCGGTCCTCGTTACCGATTTATACGGGGGAAGGTATACGCGGACGGACGCCGTTTATGCCCGGGCCCCATATGTCTATGTGGCCAACAATAGCGGTTCACTCTACAGCCTGGATATTTTCGATTTCAGCCGCCCAGCAGCCCCGGTTCGCACAGGGAGATTCCTTATGGAAAGTTTTATTTATGACGTCTGGGTAAACGGGGATTACGCTTACCTGGTTACCGCCTCCGGGCTTGACGTAATGGACGTGTCGCATCCCGGCACCCCCAGCCTGGCCGGTCGCCTGGATGACGCCATTGCGTCAATGGGCGCCGTGACGGTAAATGGGAAATATATCTACCTGGCCGCGGGCGACAGTGGAAGATTCGAAATATTGGAATTCAAACCGGGCATTATACCCGCCCAGTTGCGGGTGAACCGCGGCTATTTGCGCTTCTATGCCGATAACGTGGGCCGCGTTACCCCCCCACAATCTCTTGCCGTCGATACACCCGGCGACAATAAGCAGTCATGGTCATTGGAAACCCTGAATTGGATGCGCACTGCAAAAATCGCTTGGATTAAATGCTCCCAGACCGGTGGAACCGGCAGTACAGAGATTATGGTTTCCATAGACCCGGCCAAAATAGAGGAAATGATTGAAACAGGAACCGGCAGTTTAGACGTAGGAGCTATTTCCATCTCTGCGCCCAACGCCTTGAATTCGGGGTTAACCGTCGGGGTCTCTATTACTATCGAAAAAAATGCAGAACCCAATGTCCCTTTCGGCGAGCTTGCTACTCCCCCGGCCAATACCGTTGTCAGCGGCAGTGTACCGGTAACCGGTTGGGCGCTGGATAATATCGGCGTGGCCGGCGTGCAAATCTATCGCGGGGCCGGGGACCAGCTTGCCTTTGTGGGAGACGCCGTATTCGTAGAGGGCGCCCGGCCGGATGTAGAACTACGTTACCCGGATTACCCCAATTGTTTCAAATCAGGCTGGGGGTATATGCTGCTCACCCGGAATCTACCCGCCGGCGACGGCCCATTGACCCTTCACGCAGTGGCCACCGATATCGAAGGCAACCGCGTCACCCTGGGGACTACCGCCATAACGGTCGCGAATGCCAATTCCGCTAAACCCTTCGGCGCCCTCGATACCCCGGGGCAGGGGGAAACCGTTTCGGGTAGGGGTTATCTTAATTTCGGTTGGGCGCTGACGCCGCTGCCCAATACCATTCCCGTGGACGGATCCACCATCCATGCCTGGATCGATGGGGTCGCGGCCGGACAGCCTGTGTACAATCAATATCGCCAGGACTTGGCCGACCTGTTCCCCGGTTTGAACAACAGCGGCGGCGCCGTGGGTTACCTTGTCCTGGATACCACGAAATATGCCAATGGCGTTCATACCATCGCTTGGTCGGTGGTGGACGATGCGGGTAACGCCGATGGCATCGGCAGCCGCTATTTCCAGGTTCGCAATCAAACGGCGGGAAGCGACCCGGAAACCGCGGACCGCCGGTTCAAGGCCCCCGTGGACCTGGAGAATATTGAAATAGAAAGGCAGCCGGTGCGTTTCAAAACAGGTTTCGATCCGGACCGGGCCCCGGAAACGGCGTTTGTATCCGAAGAAGGAGTCAGCAGGATAAATATCCGGGAACTGGAACGGGTTGAGGCGGACCTGGGGGCGTCTCACGCCGCCCCCGGCGGCGACATTTCAGGATTTCTCTTAGTGGGCAATACACACCGGCCATTGCCCACCGGTTCTACCCTCGATACTCAGAACGGCATTTTCTACTGGCAGCCGGGACCGGGGTTTGTCGGAACCTACAACTTTATATTTGTAAAGGAGGAGAAAAACCGGGCGGCCATCTTAAAAAGATTGGAAGTCGTCATTGCCGCCGATTAGTCGACAATCCTCATTTTCCCACTTCCCGCGCCCCACTTCCCGGAACCGGATAGTTACTTTGCGGCCCCTTGAAAATAAATTCCATTTCTGGTAAAACGTTGACATGGCAAAACGATTATCCTACGAACGCTACCTATGGTTTCACCAGAAACTAAAAAAAAGAGCCTTTCCCAAACTAAAAGACTTGATGGAAAAATTTGAAATATCCAAACGTCAAGCCGCCAGGGAAATTGAAAATATGCGCCTCTTCTTCAATGCCCCGGTGGAATACTCCAACGCGGAATTGGGATACTATTACTCGGACGACAGCTTTGAATTTCCCGCCTCCATGATCACTGAGGAAGAAGTTATTTCACTGATGATCGCCAAACGTATCTCGGTAACGATACCGGATGAAAAACGGAAACGCCAACTGCAGGTCTTTTTCGATAACCTTTCCAACTATTTCGACCTGGATATCGCGGAACTGGAAAAAAAAATTTCCCTTAAAAGTCTTCACTACCACCGCGTGAGCCAGGATATTTTCGACGCCGTTCTGCAAAGCCTGAAACGGAACCGGAAACTCAGGATTACTTACCACTCTATTTTCTCCAAAGAAATATCTGAAAGAATAATCGATCCCCTGCACTTGATTCTCTACATGGGAAACTGGCACATTATCGCTTACTGCGAAGTGAAAGAAGGGATCAGGGACTTTGCCCTCTCCCGCATCAAAAAGATCGAAATACTGGATGACGCAATCGAAGAAAACCTGAAAACCCTTGATATAAAAGAAAATATCGCTGAGTCTTTTGGCATTTTTTTCGAGGGCGCCCGGAAAAAGGTGATATTAAAATTCAAAGACCGGGTGGCCGATTATGTCCGGGAGCAAGTATGGTTTCCTTTTCAGACCATCGATGATGCGCCGGCCGGCGGATTGCTGTTGACTTTTTATGTGACGGATTACCGGGAAATCGTACGGGAGGTGTTAAGTTTCGGCGCTGATGTCGAGGTCCTGGAACCCGCGCCGCTCAGGGAAATCATCAAGGAACATATCCTGAAATTGTCCGCTGTCTATTGATATTTAATACTCACACTGACTCCGTCGCGGAGGGGGATGATGACGGTTAAAAAACCTTTATGGGCCATTAAGCGGGTATTGAATTCACGAATAAAAGCAGCGTTCTTATCTAGCGTCGCCTGCCCGGCAGTCACGCGGCCGTACCAGAGGGTATTGTCCGTTATAAATAACCCGCCTTTTCGCAGCAGGCGATAAGCCGGATCGATCACCTGCGGGTAAAATTCTTTCTCTATATCGTTGAAGATCAAATCATACGGGCCTTTTTCCTGTTTCAACAGTTCCAGGGCGTCCCCCACCCGGAACTCCATGATCCCGCTCTTTCCCGCCTTTTTAAAATTTTCTTCCGCCCGACGCCGGTTTTCTTCAGCGAAATCGGACAGCAGCAGGAACCCGTCTTCGGGTAAAGCCCTGGCAAACCAGAGCCCGGAATAACCGAACCCCGAGCCCAGTTCCATGATCCGCCTGGCGGCGATGGCGCGGGCCAGGATTTCAAGGAGCATGCCCACCTGGGGGCCGACCGCGGGGAAATTGTTTTTCTCCGCCATTTTTTCCATCTCCAGGAACCATGGTTCCCTTGCCGGCAGGAGATCGTCCAGGTATTTCGCAATGGCCGGGTTCACAATATCCATAGCCATTTTTTCTCCCGGTAATTCAACCTCATATTGGCCGGGGATTCCTGCACCCGTCTCATTTATGGCGGAAAATAACCGATAAAACCGTCACGGTTCCACAGGCCAACAAACTGGCTGCCATCCCTGTCAGGAGATACATATCCTTTTGAAAATATCCGTGCAGTATACCTGTTACCTGCAACAATGAAAACCCGCCAAACGTCAGTGTGGAAACACCCTTTGCGCTTTTGGTCCTGAGAATCTTCAGCGCCTGGACCACGAACAACCCGGCATTGGCCATCAGGCCCAACCCGAAAATAACGGCGATAATTTCTTTCATAAGCACTCCCTGTGTTAGAAATAAGAATATATCATAACAGGAAAAAATATTCAATTTAAAAAGAAAGCCTGGAAATGATAATATCTTACTCTAATTCCCCAACCCTGGGCAAATGGCAGTGAACCGACTTCGACTGTACATATACACATAATTAAGTATGCATGGGCTTTAGGAGGCCGAATGATGATGAAAAGAGATTTTCTTTGTGATCTTGCCATAGAATTTGTGCTGACACAAAAAAACGAAAACCTGGGTGAACTGAGCGTGGAGCAAATTGCACGGGAACTGGACGTAAGTCGTTCTTACCTTGCCAGGATTTTCAAACGGGAACGGAATTTTTCGCTGAAAGAATACTTGTTGAGGGAAAAAATGATACGCTCCTCCTTATTGTTGGTAAATGAACCGCAAATGACGGTAAAAGAGTTGTCGCAAAAAATAGGGTTCCTGGATACCGACTATTTCGCCATTATTTTCAAAAAATATTTCGGGATCTCCCCGGGCAGATACCGGGAATGTAAAAAAAAGCTGCTGTACCCTGAAAAAAATGAACTGTCCCTGACCGCTGAAAAATGCGTGGAAACCGGCGTCAGAAAAGTCGATAAATGACTCAGCGAAAAACAGGACGGCGCTTTAGTGTTTTGTAACAACGTTCATTCTTTTCAGGATTTTCAAGTCATTGGAATCGTGGTATGTATTAGGCAATGGACAGCATTATTCAAAGTACACGCAATACCGGCAGAGTCGTCAAACGCCAGATGATTAAAAAAAAATCCCTATCCGACCTGGCGGTGGAATTCATATTGAAATGCAAGGATGAAGAACTCGGGGAGTTGACGGTGTCGGAAATAGCCAGGACTTTTAAGGTCAGCGAATCCTTCCTGTCCAGGAAATTCACCGGAGATAAAGTTTTTACCCTGGGTAAGTTTATTTTCAGGGAACGAATGTTCCGGTCGGCCCTGCTGCTCCATGGCAACCGGAAATTAACCATAAAATCCCTGGCCGACATGATGGGATTTTCAGACTATGATTATTTTATCCGCGCTTTTAAAAAGCATTACGGCGTCTCTCCCTCCCGGTACCGTTACTGCAAAAATTCTAAAACGCATGCGCAATATCCCGCGGCCCCTAAAAAAAATGAACTGGCAAAAATCGCGACTGAAGGTATCGGGATATAAAATGACAGGAATGCAAAGAACGCTTGAACCTGCCGGGTATGGATTTATTGGGCTTAAGATATCGCCGGTTCATAATTTTCCCGATTTTCAAATTCTCATAATCATGGTATTTTAGGGTGATAAAATGGGATATAAAAAAACTAAGAAAAATAACCTGCTGGCCGACAGGGCAGTGGAATTTATTTTGACCCGGGACATCGAAACGCTGCGCGCCCTGACCGAAGAAGAAATCGCTGAAAACCTTAAAGTGACGCCGTCATATTTGTTGAAAACATTTATGACGCAGCAAAGCATGGCCTTAAAACGTTTTATAACCAGGGAAAAAATCCACCGGGCCATATTTATCCTGGAAAAAAACAAAGCGATATCCGTGGAGGAACTTTCAAACAAACTGGGGTTCCCCCGGACGGCTGATTTTGCCATGGAATTCCAGGAGTACCTTGCCATCGATCCCTACAGGTATAAAGCGCTGCGGTCGGTGTAATATTTAAGGTAGACCGCGCCTACGCCCCAGGAAGACCATTAACTAAAAGGACATTAACAATGAATAGCGCAGAACAAAAAACAACAAGCTACCCGGTAGTGAATTCCTACAATGAATGGGATTTATTGGAAGAAGTGATTGTCGGCGTGATCGAAGGTGCATGCGTCCCGCCCTGGCATATCACGGTGAAAGCCACTATACCGGAAAAACAGTGGGGATTTTTCCAGGAATACAGCGGTAAGCCTTTCCCCAGTGAACATATCGGGGCCGCCGCCAGGGACCTGGAGGAATTTGTCCATATCCTGGAAGCCGAAGGGGTTATGGTGCGCCGGCCCGAAAAGATCCGCTGCGACAAACCTTACGCCGCACCGGATTGGCAATGCGCATGCGGATTGTACAGCGCAATGCCCAGGGACCTCCTGTTGGTAATCGGGGATGAAATCATCGAGACCCCCATGCCCTGGCGGTCCCGGTATTTCGAAGTCAATGCGTATCGCCCGCTGCTGACGGAATACTTTAAAAAAGGGGCCCGCTGGACCGCGGCGCCCAAACCCCAACTGACGGATGAATTATATAACCCTGATTATCAAGATAAAGGCTACAGCAAAGACATGCCCTACGCCATCACCGAATTCGAACCCACCTTTGATGCGGCCGATTTTGTCCGCTGCGGGAAAGACCTATTTGTGCAAAAAAGTCATGTCACCAACCGACTGGGGATCGAATGGCTGAGGCGGCACCTGGGGGAGCGCTTCACGATTCATGAGGTGGAAGTGGTGGACTCCCACCCGATGCATATCGATACCTCGTTTATGCCCCTGGCCCCGGGGAAACTGCTGGTCCACCCGGAACGTATTAAAACGATCCCTGAAATGTTTAAATCCTGGGATGTCCTGTATGCGCCGGAACCGAATAAAACAATCAAACGCACCCTTTATATGAGCAGCGCCTGGGTCAGCATGAATGTGTTCATGCTGGACCATGAACGGGTGATGGTGGAGAAAAATGAAGAAGACTTCATTAAGGCATTAAAAAATTTCGGACTAAAACCCATCCCCTGCAATTTCATCAACTTTAATGCCTTTGGCGGCGCTTTCCACTGCGCCACCCTGGATATTCGCCGAAGGGGTGAATTGCAATCATACTTTTAAATAAAACGTGAGGAAATACGGATGAATAAAGTGGAAAACCCAGGCAAGAAAGAAAAAGAAAAAGATAAAGAAAAAGATAAAGAAAAAGATAAAAACAAAAATATCCGGGACATCCTGGCTTTAACCCCGATGCAGGAAGGGATGCTCTTTCACTATTTAAAATCCCCGGACGGTTCCGGGTACGTCGAACAATTGGCGCTGCAGCTCAGCGGTGAAATCGATCCGCCGGCCGCCGCCGCGGCCTGGAATACGGTGATACGCAACAATGAAATGCTCCGGGCGATTTTCCGCTGGGAAAAAGTAAAGAAACCTGTGCAGGTGATACTGAAAGATCATCCGGTTAACCCCGAATATCATGATTTAAGCGACGCACCCGGCGGCGAAAAGGAAAAACTCCTGGCGGAAATCAAAACCGCCGACCGGGAGAAAAAATTCGACCTGCGCCAACCGCCTTTTCGCGTTACCTTATGCCGGACGGCCCAAAATAAAGCGGAAATGATTATTACCAACCATCATATCCTGTATGACGGTTGGAGTAACGGCGTCCTTTTAAAAGAATTTTTCAGCGCTTATAACGACCTGTTGGAAAACCGGGAACCACAGAAAATCGACAAACCCGGGTTCAAGGAGTTTTTGAAATGGATCGGCCTGCGGCAGGACAAAGAAGAACAGGAAAAATTCTGGAAGGATTATTTACTTTCCGGCAGAAACCGGGAAACCGCCGGCCCGGCGTCTCCAACCATTGCCAAGAGGAAAAAGCGGAGGGAGATCGTTAATACCGGTCAATACCTGTACCCATTTCCCGCCGGCCTCAAAGACCGGTTGGAATCCTTTGCAAAGCAGCATAAGATCACGTTATCTTCAGTGCTTACCGGCGCCTGGGGTCTTTTGCTGCAAAAGTACCACCGGGCGGATGACGTTATTTTCGACGCCACCGTGTCGGGCCGCGGCGCAAAGATAAAAGGAATCGAGGATATGGTGGGCATGTTTATCAACACCCTGCCCCTTAGGGTCCAAACCCGGACCGGGGAACGCATTTGCGATTTGTTAGTGAGGCAGTATGCGGAGGCCCGGCAGCGGGAAGCCTATGAAAACACCCCCCTGGCGGATATCAATGAATACGTGGAGATTGCCGCCTCCCTGCAAAAGATGGAAACCCTTTTTAATTCGGTGCTGGTCCTGGAGAATTATCCCCTGGACAAACAACTGATGCAGGAGAAAGGCAAATTAACCGTGGACTCCTACGCCGTTTCCGGGATGACCCATTACGATGTGACCTTGATTATTACGATTTTCGACGACATCCAGTTGAATATTACTTTCAATAAAGATTTATTCGCCGAGGAAATCCTTAACCGTATTTCCCAACAGTACATCGTTGTCCTGGAGGAAATCCTGAAATATCCCCTTAAGCCCGCGGTAGAGATAGAGGTGCAAATCGAAGCGGAGCGGGAAAAATTGCTGGAACGCCTGGCCGCCCTGGAAGAGAGCGGCGGCATAGAGGAGACAGAGTATGTGGCCCCCCGGGATACGCTGGAAAAGAAACTGGCAAAGGTATGGGCCGAAGTATTAAATATCGAGCGCAGGGACGAACATCACACGTCCATCGGCGTCGCCGACAATTTTTTCGATTTCGGCGGCCATTCGTTGAAAGCCACCCTGCTGGCGGCGCGGATTCACTGGGACTTCGATGTAAAAGTCCCCCTGGAGGAAATTTTCAAAGGTCCCACCATTGCCCATCTGGCCCAATACATCAGGGAAAGGGAAACGTCGGCAAAGACGGACGAGGCGTATGAAGCCATCGGGCCGGCCGGGGAAAAGGAATTTTATATGCTGTCTTCCGTGCAGCAGCGGCTGCACGCGCTTCAGCAATTGGACCCGGACAGCACGGCATACAACGTCACTGCCGTTATGGAAGTAACCGGGCAAGTGGACGACAAAGTGAAGGCCATGTTTCAAACCGCCTTTGTCCAATTGATCCGGCGACATGAAATCCTGCGCACTTCTTTCCACCTGGTGAACGGCGAGCCCATGCAGAAGATTCACGATCCCGGGGAAATTGCCTTCCAACTCCAATATGAAGAAACCGGGGCCGGGGAACAACAGCAACCGGCGTTCAACATCCGGCAATTCATTCGCCCCTTCGATCTTTCCCGGGCGCCGCTGATGCGGGTGAAACTGGTAAAAACCGGCGACCGTCGCTGCCAATTGATACTCAGCATGCATCATATCATTACCGATGGTTTCTCAATGAATATATATGTTGAAGAGTTCGTCGCCCTATGCGCCCCGTCCGGGGAAGGGGCGCTGCCGGTTTTAAAGAAGCAGTATAAAGATTTTTCAGAGTGGCAGTATAACCGTTTGCAGTCAGGCAAGTTAAAGGACCGGGAAGAGTACTGGTTAAAAGAACTTTCCGGGGACCTCCCCGTGTTGAACTTGCTAACCGATTATCCCCGGCCGTTGGTGCAGCGGTTTGAAGGCGACCGCGTCCATTTTGTACTGGATAAAGAAATCACCCGGCGGATCCATCAACTGGCCCGGCGTAACGACGTCACTTTGTTCATGGCGCTGTTAGCCGCTTTTAATATCGTGCTGCACCGGTATACCGGGCAGGAGGATATAATTATCGGGACCACGGTGGCCGGCAGGAGTCACCCGGAACTGGCCGGCATGATCGGGTTGTTCATCGAGACCCTGGCCCTTCGGAACTATCCCTCCGGGGAAAAGACATTCGCAGGGTTCTTGCAAGAGGTTCGTTCGCGTACCCTGGCCGGTTATGAGAATGGGGCTTATCCCTTTAAGGAATTGATCAAAAAAATTGGCGACGCCGGTGAAATGAGCCGCAACCCCCTCTTCGACGTGATGTTAATCGTCCAGAACGTGGATATGCCCAAACCGGAACTGGGGGGATTAACCTTTACACCGGTCCCCTATTATTCGAAGGAATCCAAATTAGATATGACGCTTGAGGCCGTGGAAATAGACGGGGAGTTGAAATTCCACATCGAATACAGCACCGCTTTATTCAAAGCGGATACCATCGAACGCCTGGCCGCTCATTATGTGAATATATTAAAAGAAGCGGCGTCTAACCCCGGGCGGCGCATCGCGGACATCGAAATCCTCGGCCTGGAAGAGAAGCGCCTGATACTGGAAGATTTCAGATGGAGCCATTGGGACCCCGAACCCGGCAAATACCCTTTTGATAAACGAATCGAAGAGATATTCGAAGACCAGGTATCCCGGACGCCGGACAATATCGCCGTGGTGTATGAGGAACATCACATCACTTACCAACAATTAAACGAAAAAGCCGATTCATTAGCAAAAATTATAGGGGAGTTATAATCATGATAGAAAACCAGGAATACATCATCAACCGTTCCGAATTTCACAGGATAGAGGAACTGCCCACTTTGCTGGAGCGCAAAGCAGGCCGTGACATACTTCGGTGGCATATTTCCAGGGTAACCGGGGATGATATCGTTGTCGAGGCCACGCTTTTTGAGAAAGCGGGGAAAGGGTTCCCCGAAGAGAATACAGGGACTATTTACCCCGGTAAAAATGTCGTACTCAGTGCAGTGCCCACGGGTGTGGGCTGCGATATCGGCGGGTATGCCGCCGATGCCGCGCCGGCCACCAATTTGTTGGCTTCTTGCGCCGATTATTTGATTACCAATCCCAATGCGGTCAACGCCTCCAATTTCATATCCATGGCAGACAATGTATTGTACACGGAAGGCTTTACCATCGACCTGTTTTGCAAGGGGCAGGTAAACCTTTACAAGCCGTACGCCAACAAAGTGGGGTTGATTATTGAAAAAGAAGACCAGGTTAGCCTGGAGACCGTTTACAATATTATTAACACCGTCAGGGCCGTCCACGGCGTGGATATGGATGCCGGGTGCGTGGTGGTGACCGGGGAATCTTTCGGCGGCCGGTGTGTGCAGCTCAAATCCGGCGCTTATGTAGGTATCGTGGATAAACCGGCGGTGTTGTTTAAAGCCGCGGAATACCTTATCGAAAGGGGCGTGAACGCCATCGGCATTACCTCCAATATCCAGGACCTGCCCAGGGAAAATTACGCCAAACACTTTGACGGCCTGCATCCCAATCCAATCGGCGGGGCGGAAGCCATCATTTCGCATTTAATCACGGAAAAGTATCGCATCCCCGCGGCCCATGCCCCGATGATCAATATCAAGGAACTGGCTTTAAAAAGCAATATCGTGGATGCCCGGGGCGCCGGGGAATTCGCTTCTCCCAGCGGCCTGGCCTGCGTACTGATCGGGTTAAGCAAGGCCCCCCAGTTGTCCTGGAGCAATCTTAATCGCATCAAGGATATCGTCAATATCAATAATTTATCGGCGGTTGTGGCGCCCGCCGGGACGTTGGGCGGCATCCCCATGTTATACGCCCAAAAATATAATATCCCCATTATTGCGGTTCGGGAAAACAAAACAATACTGGACGTTACTTATGATAAACTACATTTAAAGAACGTCTACGAAGTGAACAGTTACCCGGAAGCGGCGGGTCTGCTGCAAGCCCTGCGTTTGGGGATCAGTATTGAAAGCCTGCGCCGGCCATTGGAGACCCTGCGTCCATAGCGCCTCCGACAGTCTAATTATTTCTTAAATTTTCCCATTAATTCTGCTTTGTCAAGAATGTGACCTTCCATTGCACGCAGGATTGTCTTTTTATTTTCGCCGGGTTTCAGGTCCAGCAGGGTATCCAGGGCGTAGAGTTTAAAGAAGTACCGGTGCGTGCCCGATGGGGGGCAGGGGCCGCCGTAATCGCTTCTTCCCCAACTGTTTTTGCCGTGCCGGATACCATTGGCCAGTTCCGGCAAATCCGGGATACCCTCATTGATTTCAGTTACCGAAACCGGGATATTAAACAACAGCCAGTGGTCCCAGGTTTTAAAAGGCGCGTCCGGGTCATCGCAGATCATGACAAAACTCTTCGTTCCCTCGGGCGCCCCTTCCCAATTCAAGGATGGGGAAATATCTTGCCCTTTGCAGGTATATTTTTCGGGAATCATGCCTTCATGCTGAAAAGCGGAACTTGTTATTTTCATGTTACTCCTCCTAATACTTCCGAAAGCAGTATACAATAAAACATTTCAATTTTTCAAGTGGAATTTTATTTTTTATACAGTACTTTTCCACCCACAATAGTGTAAAGCACCTGGGTATTTAAAATCTCATCATCCGGGACCGTCATAATATCTTTAGAGAGAACCGTAATATCCGCCAATTTCCCCGGCTTTAAAGAACCCTTGACATCTTCTTCAAAAGCCGCATAAGCGCCGTTGATAGTATAAGAACGCAGCGCCTCGTCGCGGGTCATGCGCTGTTCCCCGTAGAAAACAGCCCCGTTTTTCATCTTACGGGTCGCCGAGGCATAGAAACCGGCAATAGGGTTGATGTCTTCCACCGGCACATCCGAGCCGTTGCAGATCATCGCGCCCGCATCCAGCAATTTCCGCCAGGCGTATGCCCCTTCCCGGGAGCGTTTTTCTCCCAGGCGTTTCGGGACCCAGGGGCCGTCGGACGCGGCATGAACCCCCTGCATTGCGGCAATCACGCCAAGGTTCTTAAAGCGTGGGATATCGACCGGTTGCAGGTGCTGTGCGTGTTCGATGCGCCAGCGTAAATCCTTTTTATCCGGGTGGGTTTTGAAGGCCCCTTCATAAATATCCAGGGTGACGCGATTAGCGCGGTCGCCAATGGCATGGGTGCACAATTGAAAGCCGTTTTCGATCGCAATTCGGGCGACCTCTTTCATCGCGTCGATGGGTTCCGTATTCAGGCCCGTGCTGCCGGGAAGACTATCATAAGGTTCCAGCAGCCACGCGCCGTGGGAGCCCAGGGCGCCGTCGATCAGTCTTTTAATACTGCGCACCGTGAGATGATGGTCCCCAAAACCGATAATCCTGTAATCGGCAATGCGTTTCCCCAGTTCCAGGTTGGCTTCCCCGATCATCACATACAGCCGGACGCCCAATTTGTCAGCTTGCGCCAGTTGCTTGTACATATCGATAGTACCGAACGATGCGCCCGCGTCATGGAAAGTAGTGACGCCGTTTTCCAGGCAAGCCCGGTCGGCCAGTTCGATGGACTTAACCAGGTATTCACGCGCCTGTTGGGGGGACCGTTTCGAGAGGGACACATTCAACGCTTTATCCAAAAGGTCCTGGGCGTTTTCCCGGAAAGCGCCGATGGGTTTGCCGTTTTTATCTTTGACAATTTCGCCGCCGCCGGGGTTGGGGGTGTTTTCATCGATCCCGGCCAGTTCCATGGCTTTTGCGTTGGCAAGGCAGGCATGGCCGCTGGCGTGGGTCAATAAAACAGGGTTTTGGGGAGAAGCTTTGCTCAATAAATCGTGTAGGGGTAAGCCGGCCACGTTCGGTTCCGGGGCATGGTCCCATTTTTCCTCGTGCCAGCCGCGGCCGATGAGCCATTCGCCCGGTTTGGCCTTTTCAGCCGCTTGTTTCACCATTTGCACCGCTTCATCCCAGTTTTTGATGCCTGTCAGGTCCAGTTCCATTTTCGCGCGGCCCAGGGAAGTGAAATGGCCGTGCGCTTCGATCAGGCCCGGGATGGCCGTTTTGCCTTTTAAATCGATTACCCGGGTTTCTTTCGAAATATACGGTTTTATTTCTTCGCTGCTGCCGATGGCAATGATGTGGCTCTGGGAAACGGCAAGGGCTTCCGCCGTGGGTTTGGCATCATCCATGGTAATGATTTTGCCGCCCGTTAGTACCAGGTCGGCGGATTGGGATTGTTCTTTTTTATTATCGGATGCGGCTGCGGATACCGATACGGATACAAACGTGATCAGTATGATGGTTAAAAAAAACAGGAAAATTGTCGATTGAAAGAATTTATTTCTCATTCAGGACCTCCGGGTAGTAGTATACCCAATACTTCTTTTTTTGGCAAGACGTCATTTGGCAGGTCTCATTTTTCTTCTCACCGGTTATCCATTTAATTCAATTAATTATGCTAATTATTGGAGAGGGTAAAAAAGGGCCAGGCGCGTACACATTTTTTGCCGATAGATCGATGCCTCGAGCTCCTATTCCAACCCTTAGAACTATTAATTGAATCCTTTAAACGCCCGGACCACTCCTTTTTTCTACTATATCAGCCGTCGAAGGTATTATATCATCCCCCTGGGGAATGTAAATTTACATCCAAAAGGATCAATCTCAATCCTTACAGAGGTTAATTCGATTCCCAAAGGATCGGTATCAGGCCTT
>JAPKZK010000045.1 GCA_026393835.1 Candidatus Aminicenantota bacterium
AGAAATGAAACAATAAAAACAAATATTTATCTAAAAGGAGATTATCATGCCGTATGCAAATTCAAGAGTTAGCGATTACCTGGAACATTCAGAGCTTATGTTCACCAATGCCAAGGATAAGACGATCCTTCCACTCCTGGATCGATACAATGTAGGCCCTGAAAGATGTGACCAGGGTTTATCATTTTGCGGCGACGCCTATACCTGGGAAAAAGAGCAGGTCAAACTTCATGGTGAACAGTTCAGGGCCAAGACAATTTTTGAAAAATTGTTGGCTGAGGCCCATCCACTGTACATGGACCATGTCAAATTCATGCGCATGGCTTACAGGGACGACGTTAGAAAACTTGACGAACTGGATGCAGCCGGTGGCCGGGCAAAGAGAATCTCGGGCTGGTTGACGCAGAGCAAAACCTTTTATACCAATGTCATTAACGATGAAGATTCTTTAGCGAAAATGGCCGGCTATGGTATTAGCAAAGAAGAACTGGAGGCAGCGGAAGCGAAAGTAGCGGGAGTGGCAGCGGCAAACCAGGAGCATAAGATCAAGAAAGGTGCGGCCCAGGATGCCATCGATAGAAGAGATAAGGCCCTGGACATACTGGATAAGTTCAGGAGCGAGTTTATCGGCATTTGCCGGATCGCCCTGAAAGACCACCCGCAGTTGCTTGAGAAGCTTGGCATTGTCGTTTATACCAAAGGGTACGTCAGCGCCAAGAGCCAGGCCGCCGCCGAAGAGAAAAAGAAACAAGCGGCCCTAAAAGCCCGGGAGGCGCAAGAAGCACAAGCGGCGCACGCAGCGCAGGAGGTTCAAGAGGACCAGGAAGTCCAGGTGAAACAAGAGACAAAAAAGAAACAAAAGAGTAAAAAGTAATCCGTGGTCGCCCAGGATTTCCGAGTTACAGGATGAACCGGGTGTAAATAGTCAAAACACCCGGTTCATCCGTTCATCATGTGATCCTGTCCTATTTTTCAATATTACTTTTAAAATGTAAAATGTGACGTTTGAGGAGGAAAGCAAATGAATCAAAATGACGTAAATGACGGACCGCTATTAACTGACCGGGAATGCGCCCTGCAAGTGGGCCAACGCCTTTGCCTGGCGAGGCAATCCCTGGGACTCACCACCCAGGTCCTGGCAGAACTCCTGGGGACCTCAGGCGCTAAAATTACCGAAGTCGAACAGGGGAAATTATTTCTACCTATCCCATGGGGCAACAAATTGTACCGTTTCCTGGGAATCAACAAAAACTGGCTGCTTACCGGTGAGGAACAAATCACGATTAAAAAAACTCTCGCTTACGACGACCTTTTCAACCACATGCGGGTGCCCATAGTGGGACAAAACATAATGACTGAATTTAACAAACTCAAAACTATTTTCAAAGATCGAATCCGGGAATACGAAAGAGTGCATGAAGTGTCGCTCAGTGGGAGTCCACAATGACAATCACAAAAGGAAAACTGGAAAAAGACAGGCTGAACCTGAACCTGGTATTAATTTATCTAAACGGGTGGGAAGAAGATTCGCGAAGAATATTTGGCGGCAAGGTTATGAGGGCCTGGAAAGGTTATCCTTTCGACATTCTCAATGAATTAGATCATCAAGGCCTGATTCGCCAACTCGACAAATCGTTAATTATCACGAATTTGGGAATCTCAAAGGCTGAATGGTTGATGCAAGATTACTTTGACCCGCAAAAGAGGGTCTGAGCCCCCAGCATGGGGGAATTTAAAAGGAGATAAAACATGAATGAGAAAAAAGAAACAACATGGCAAACGGGTCTAATTCAAGGACCTGGAGTAACGCGGGACGGCGCTGTCGGCAAAGACGGCGTCATCATTCTATCCGGGGATAAAGGTTTATTATATCGCAGCCCGGATAACGGTAAAAATTGGCAGACCATTAACAGTGGGCTTGGCGATTGGTTCCATCTTTTTGGTGTGGCCACGGATGGTTACGGGCGATTTGTGACAGTCGGCCGGGGTCGCGTCATTTTGGCGTCTTCCAACAGTGGCAAATCCTGGACGCAGGTTAAACAGAAAAGCAGCGACCGATCCATTTTCAAAGTCGTTTTCGGGAAAAATAACATCGTTATCGCCGCGGATGAGGAAGAAGGGTATCATATGAGCAATGACGGCGGGTTGACCTGGACGCATAACATGGATAAAAAGCTGGGCGCCTTGCGAACCCTGGAGTTTTTTAAAGATACCTTTTACGCCGCCAGTCCGTCAAAGGTATGGCGCAGCGCCGACGGTAAAATATGGAACCTGGTAAACACACAATCCGAAGGGGCGCGTGCACTTGCTTATAATGAGAAAAACAATACCTTTTTTGCCGGTGCGCATGCCGTCAGCAGGAGCACGGATGGTGGGAAGACCTGGGAGCAGGTATTTGACCTGCAACCGTTTTATGGTGAAAAAGCAAATATCATGGGCATAACCTGTTTCGATGAATATGTAATTTGCACAGGTGGGGATATGTTAACCCTGGTATCCGAAGACAATGGGACAACCTGGGGTCAGTTGGGTCAATACCCATCCAAAGGTGGGTTCTTTGGATTGCTGCAAACAGCGGATAGAATCATTGGTGTTGGAACTTTCACCAGGAATGAAGACCCGGCATGTTACATTGAAAAATCAGCTATCATTGAGGCTGAGCTTACTGAGCCGACTCCTACGCCAGAACCAATTCCGACGCCCACGCCGACGCCTACACCGACACCGGTACCAACGCCAACTCCAACGCCCACACCGACGCCGATACCGGTACCAACGCCCACACCGGCGCCGACGCCGGTTCCAACAGGGACATTGAACCAGCAGTTGGCTGAGGAGTATGATATTATTGCCGCCAGTTATGTTCGGATTGCCAATTTATTAAGGAGCCCCGCGGCGCGGGGCTTCCCTTGCCCGGCAACTTATTCACCCGCGCAGGAGATACTTTTTGATTGATTGTCCCCTTTCCCTTCACTTTTATTCATTTAAAGGGCGAACTGTGGCACGTTTGGGTTTTTTCAGAAGAGTGGGTTGAAAAAAGAGGGCATTTGAAATATAATACTATTGCCATGAGCGAAATAAAAAACATACACGATAAGCTGTTTAAAAATGTTTTCGAAAACGTGGATAATACAAGGGCGTTCCTGCGAAAAATACTTCCCGAAACCCTTATAAAAGCCATCGATTTCTCAAAGATATCGATCGACTTCACCGATTACGTATCGAAAAAATTCAAGGAGGGCCATTCGGATATCATTGTAAAAACCCTGATGATAAACGAAAAAGGAAAGGAACTGCAAACGGATATCTATATCCTGGTCGAGCATAAGTCCTACAAGGATGAAGAAATATTTATCCAATTACTATTGTACATGTACTTAATGTGGCAGAAAGACCTGTCGGAAGACAAACCCCTTCGCGTGATAATCCCCCTGGTATTTTATCATGGAAAAGACGAGTGGGATATACCGCAATCGTTTGCCGACCAGTTCCCCGTCAGTGATGAGATAAAAATTTTTTTACTGGGTTTCTCCTATGTGCTATTCGATACAAAGAATTGGAATTTCAGAGAGGAGAAGAATGGCGGCTTGAGAGATAATGTATTCCTGTTAACCGCTGTAACCTTGATGAAGAGTGCGTTTAATGAAGATTTTGAATCGATACGGGAGATATTCAAATTCTGGCATGAGAGCGGATTCATCCGGGAAAGAGAGAATATGCTTTTTTTCCTTGCATATTTATCTGAGACAAAGGATATAGACCCCGGAAAATTAAAGAAAATATTTGAAGAAAGCAAAATAAATGGAGGTGAAATTATGCCAACGTTAGCCGAACGATTAAGAGAAGAAGGAAGAAATGAAGGAAAAGAAAAATGGATGAATGAAGGAAGAAATGAAGAAAAGCTTGAGACAGCCAGGAGAATGCTGCGTGAGGATTTTACCATTGAACAAATCGTCAAATTTACGGGCCTTTCGGAAGAACAATTAAAGAAGGCTTTTTCAGAATTAATAAAATACTAAATGTGCGAGGCAGCGGATGGCAACTGTTTTCATCAGTTACAGTCATAAGGATGAAGAGTGGGAGAAACAATTGGCGACCCACCTGAAAGTCCTGGAAATCGAAGGCTTTTACCAATCCTGGGATGACACGCAAATAAAGCCGGGTTCCGATTGGCGCGAGGAAATCGAAACCGCATTGAACCAGGCGCGGGTGGTGGTCATGTTGATCTCCGCCGACTACCTGGCTTCCAAATTTATCATGGAAGAAGAAGTTCCGTGCATATTGAAGTGCCGCCGGGAGGGAAGCGTGACCGTCTTGCCGGTGTTTGTGAGACCCTGTCCCTGGAAGAAAATCCAATGGCTGTCGGCCATACAAATCATGCACTGGGAAGGTAAAGCGTTATCCGAAATTCAGCCGCATGAAATTGACCGCGCCCTGGCCGAAGTGGCTCAAACCGTTTGCGATTGCCTGGGCGATCGTAAAAAAACCGCCGTGTTGCCCGGCGACAATGTTTCCCTTTACAAATTGCCCGTCACCGGGGACCGCTTGTTCGGCAGGGAAAAAGAGTTGCAACTGCTGGACGATGCCTGGACCGATAACCAGACCGATATCCTGACCCTGGTGGCCTGGGGCGGCGTGGGCAAAACCGCTTTAGTGAACCAATGGTTGAATCTAATGAAAACCGATAACTACCGCGGCGCGCAAAAAGTTTTTGGTTGGTCCTTTTACAGCCAGGGCGCGGAAGAAGGGAAACAGGCGTCGGCGGATGAATTTTTCCAGGAGACCCTGCAATGGTTCGGCGCTGCAAACCCCGAAGCCGGGTCCGCCGTGGACAAAGGACGCCGCCTGGCCCGGTTGGCAAGGCAACAGAAGACCCTGCTCATCCTGGACGGGTTGGAACCGCTGCAATACCCGCCGGGAGAAATAACGGGCCTGGAAGGGAAATTGAAAGACAACGGCCTCCTGGTCCGCGCCGAATGTTACCGCCATATGAAGGATTATGCAAAAGCCCTGGATGACCTTAACGAAGCCCGCGACATCGCGGAACTGGGAAACATGAAACCCCACCTATGCGACTATCACCTGGAAGCCGGACGTCTTTGCCAGGCGCAAGGAAAGACCGACGAAACCGGGGAACACTTCCGGGCCGCAAAGGCAATTGTGGATGAGACGGGATACGGACGAAGGAAAAAGGAAGTATAAATTATTAATTATAAATGAAAAATTATAAATGAAAAATGGAAGCGGCGCCCTTCGGGCTGTTTTAAACGCCTACGGCGGGAAACTTTTTGGCCGTCATAACCTTTTATTCTCATTCGCGTTAATTCGTATCATTCGTGGGCCAACGTTTCCAATATAACCGGTTGAAAAAAAACGGCATTTGAAATATAATACCACCATGCAAGAAATAAAAAACGTACACGATAACCTGTTTAAAAATGTTTTCGGAAATGTGGATAATACGAGAGCATTCCTGCAAAAAACACTGCCCGAAACCCTTATAAAAGCCATCGATTTCTCAAAGATGTCCATCGACTGCACCAATTACGTATCGAAAAAATTCAAAGAAGGCTTTTCGGATATCATTGTAAAAACCCTGATGATAAACGAAAAAGGAAAGGAACTGGAAACAGATATCTATATCCTGATCGAGCATAAGTCCTACAAGGATGAAGAAATATTTA
>JAPKZK010000056.1 GCA_026393835.1 Candidatus Aminicenantota bacterium
TGCAGTTGCGAACGCGGTTGTCCGTCTTGTGTTGGTCCGCCGATTCGCGGCAGCGATAACCAGAAGGATGCGGCGCGGTTTATAATAAGCCTCCTGTTGGATCGCGTTTATCATTAGTCATTGGTCATTCCCCGTTAACAATTAACAATTGACAATTGACAATTAACAATTCGATTCTTAATGCCGTAGGGGCTTGATTTATCAAACCCTGCACAGGCTCACAGACGCACAGGCGGTTCATTTTTCGGGTTTGATGTATCAAACCACTACCAATAGCCACAAGGACACCAACAAACACCAAGATTTTGTCCGAGATTATGAAAAATGCACTAAAAAAAGAGGCGTATCCGCCCCAAAAGGAGGCGCGTTCGCCCGAAAAAAAGGCGTATCCGCCCCAAAGAACAATATATTCGCTCGAAAAAAAGGGAATTCCTAAAAAAAAGAGGCGTATCCGCCCAAAAATGTGTTCCGTTCGGGCAAAATTAATAAAAAATGTGCGAACGAATGATATTTCCGGGCGGATACGCCTCATTTTGGGGCGGATACGCCTTTTTCTTTCATGAATGTGTCGCATTTTTTGGTGAATTTATCATGGTTTGGGGCGGATGCGCCTCATCTTTGGGCGGATGCGCCTCTTTTTTTTGCGAATTAATCATGTTTTGAGCGGAAATACCGTTTTTCCCAATGATTTAGCCTCATCTTCCCGTGAATATATCATTTTTTAGTCCGTGTTTGTCCATGTTGCCGTTTTGTCCGTAGCAAACAATTACGGGCGTCCTTCCATGATTGGAAGTCCTTTGAAAAAAAATCATAGTAAATCCAGGGTAGTATTGATTTTTATTTGAAAATGTACTATAAATAACTTATGAGAACAGCAAACGTGAAACATATTAATAGAATTATTAATGACATCCAGGTCCTGGACCAATATGCGAGAATGGAAATCCTGGAAAAACTCGTTCACTTAATAAAAAGGTCTGATTACCTGGTAACAAAAAAAGAACACACTTTACTTGATTTAAGAGGGTTGGGAAAAGAAATCTGGGAAACAGTCGATTCGAATACCTACCTGGAACAGGAAAGAAATTCGTGGACATAATCAATCAATTCAACGGGAAACTAATAGGTGTTGACACGTCTGTTTTCATATATTTTATAGAGGGAAATCCAAGGTATTCGAAATTCACAAATGAGTTCTTTTTAAAGAACCAACAAGGTAAATTCAGTATTATTACCTCGGTGATTACCCTACTCGAAGTACTCGTACAGCCATACAAAAATTCAAGAGCGGATTTGATAAAGGAATATAAGGCTATTTTTGAAGAATCCCCAGGGATTGATTTGGTTGACCTTAATCCTGAAATTTGCGAAATTTCGGCAAAACTCAGGGCAGATTACCGGGTTAGGACACCGGATTCCATAGAAATTGGAACTGCATTATATGGGGGGGCCGATTTTTTCCTGACCAATGATATTCGCCTGGAAGTCATAAAAGAAATCCCCATCATTGCCCTTGATAAAGTAATATAAAACCTTAATAAGAACTATTAAATCATAATATGCGAGGCAGCGGATGGCAACTGTTTTCATCAGTTACAGTCATAAGGATGATGCGTGGAAAAAACAATTGGCAACCCACCTGAAATCCCTGGAAATCGAAGGTTTTTACCAATCCTGGGACGATGCGAAAATAGCACCCGGTTCCAATTGGCGGCCGGAAATCGAAACGGCATTGAACCAGGCGCAGGTAGCAGTTATGTTAATCTCCGCCGATTTCCTGGCTTCCCAATTTATCACCGAAGTCGAAGTTCCACTTATATTGAAGCGTCGGCAAGAGCAGGGATTGATTGTTTTGCCGGTAATTGTGAGGCCCTGCTCCTGGAAGAAAATCCAATGGCTGTTGGAAATACAGCATTTGCCCAAAGGGGATAAAGCATTATCCGAAATGCAGCCGTCTGAAATTGACCGCGCCCTGGCCGGGGTGGCACAAACGGTTTGCGATTGCCTGGGCAATCGTAAAAAACCCGCCGTGTTGTCCGGCGCCCATATTTCCCTTTACAAATTGCCCGTTACCGGCGACCGTTTTGTAGGCAGGGAAAAGGAATTGAAAATCCTGGACGACGCCTGGGCCGATGGCCAAACCGATATCCTGACCCTGGTGGCCTGGGGCGGCGTGGGCAAAACCGCGTTAGTAAACCAATGGTTGAATCTAATGAGAACCGATAACTACCGCGGCGCGCAAAAAGTGTACGGCTGGTCCTTTTACAGCCAGGGCGCAAAATCCTGTAGAGACGTAGCGCGCAACGTCTCTACGACGACGGCGTCCGCCGATGAATTTTTCCAAGAGACCCTGCAATGGTTCGGCGATGCAAACCCGGAAACCGGTTCCACCGTGGACAAAGGCCGGCGTTTGGCGCGCCTGGCCAGGCAGGAAAAGACCTTACTCATCCTGGACGGGTTGGAACCCCTGCAATACCCGCCCGGGGAAATTCACGGATTTAACGGCAAATTAAAAGACGCCGGCCTGGCCGCTTTTTTAAAAGAACTGGCTTGCGGTTGCCCCGGTGGGGGTGGCGAGAAGCCCGGCAGCGGCGCACAAAAAGTATTGTGCGTCATTACCACGCGAGAACCGGTGACCGATCTCCTCAATCGCAAAGGGTACGGCGTCAAGGAAATTCAATTGGAGCATCTATCAGAAGAGGCGGGAAAGGAATTATTAAAGAGCCTGGGGGTAACTATTGGATCGCAAAAAGATTTCCATGACGCCGTGACTGAATATGGCGGCCATGCGTTGGCATTGACGTTATTGGGACAATATATTGCCAATATCCTGGATGGCGACATCCGCAGAAGAGATGAGATTGTCAAATCCTCCAAAGGGAAAATAAAAGAAGGGCATCACGCCCAGAAAGTAATGGAAGCCTATATGCACTGGTTGGGGAATTCACCTGAAAGAGACATACTATATATTATCGGACTTTTCGATCGTCCGGTGGAAGCCGGGGCCATTGAGGCGTTGAAAAAGGAACCGGCCATACCGGGTGTGACCGATAAGTTGCAGGGTATTTCAGCGGCTGATTGGCAAATGGCGCTGAGTAATCTGCGAAACGCCAATCTCCTGGCCAGAGAGAGCCCGCAAAAAAAAGGAACCCTGGACTGCCATCCGTTGGTGCGGGAGTATTTCGGGGAGAAGCTTCGGCAGGAGAACCCGGCCGGTTGGAAAAAGGCGCATGAGCGGCTTTACCGATATTTCAAGGATTTGCCGGAGAAAAAGTTGCCCGATACGTTAGCGGAAATGGAGCCGCTGTTTGCCGCCGTGGCCCACGGCTGCCGGGCCGGGCTGCACCAAGAGGCGTTGGATGAGGTGTACTGGAAACGGATATCACGAACAAAAGAATTTTATAGTACAAGTAAACTTGGCGCCTTTGGATCCGATTTAGTCTGCCTATCTCATTTTTTCGCTTTTCCCTGGGGCGAGTTGGCGGTGGGGCTTCCCGACGTAAACAAGGCATTGGTCTTGAGTTGGGCGGCATTTCGTCTTCGTGCGCTGGGCCGACTCCGCGAAGCGGTTCAGCCCATGAAAGCGGGACTGGGAATGGGCATTCAGCAGAGTGATTGGATGGGAGCCGCATAGGACGCATCCAACCTCAGCGAATTGCTGCTGACGCTGGGAGATGTAAAGGAAGCAGTGACCGCCGCCCGGCAAAGCGTCACCTATGCCGACAAAAGCGGGGATGAGTTTTGGAAGGAAGCCGCAAGAACCACCCTCGCCGATGCCCTGCATCAGTCCGACGAGATTGACGAAGCGGAACAATGGTTCCGTGAGGCCGAAGAAATGCAAAAAAATCGCCGCCCTGAGTTTCCCCTCCTATATTCGCTGGCTGGTTATCAATTCTGCGACCTGTTGCTGGAAAATTACACGCCGGAAACCATCCGGGAGGTGATTTCAAGGGCGGATATAACGATGGAGATTTCAAAAGAAGAAGATTGGCTATTGGGAAAGGCATTAGATAAGCTAATCCTGGGCCGGGCCTGGATGATGTGGGCAGTGAAAGATACACCAAATGAACCGCCGCCAGGCGACCGTTTTTCTCGCGCCCTGAACTATCTGACGCAGGCTGTGGAGGGACTCAGAAAATATGGAAGTAAACAACATTTACCTCGCGGCCTCCTGGCCCGCGCCGAATACTATCGCCATATGAAGGAATATGCCCTTGCCCTGGATGATCTTTCCGAAGCCCGCGACATCGCCGAACTGGGCGAAATGAAACTCCACCTCTGCGACTATCACCTCGAAGCCGGACGCCTTTGCCACGCCCAGGGCAAAATGGAAGAAGCCGCGGAACACTTCCAGGCCGCAAAGGCAATAGTGGAAGAGACGGGATACTTTCGAAGGAAAGAGGAAAAAGAAATTAAAAATTATTAATGAAAAATGAAAAATGGAAAATGGAAGCGGCGCCCTTCGGGCTATAAAATCTTCTTGACGTTTAATCAAAGCGAAGAACGCGAAGGACCGCGAAGAAACAAATCCCTGGCGCATTACCCGTCGCGCCTCTAAAAAAAAGTTGCATTTTGAACTCTTTTATATTATGATATATACTGCATCGGAGGATAACATGAGCATCGGCATTCGAGTCTCAGATCAATTGATAAAAGAAGCCAGGGTATTCAGTACCGTTCAACATCGCTCTATCAGCGGCCAGATCGAATATTGGGCAAAAATCGGGAAATATGCCGAAGATAACCCTGATTTAAGCCTTAATCTGATCAAAGAAACCATGATCGGAATGGAACAACTGGATGAAGGCTTAGGCTCAGAATATAAATTTGGGTGATGATTGATCAATAATGAAAATTATTCAATCCCCACTCTTTGAACGGAAAATCAAAAAGTTCAATAAAAATCAAAAATCGGGTTTGGATGAACAAATCCATAGAATTATGAAAAATCCCGGCATAGGCGAGGAGAAAAAAGGCGATCTAAAGGGCGTTTATGTCTACAAATTTAGACTCCAAAATATACAATACCTATTATCATATCGGTTTCATCAAGGGAACATCGAGTTAATCACAATTGGCCCTCACGAAAACTATTACCGGGATTTGAAAACATACTTAAAGAGCCGCTGAACACTTTCAACCCGCGAAGAAAAAAAATCCTTGGCGCCTTGGTGCCTTTTGGTAGGGGTTTGATTCAGAGACTGTGTCATAATACGATTTTTCCCCTCCATGGTGATTTATAAAATTTACTTACGGCCACTTGTTCCTCTTTTCATTAAAGAAACATAAAAATAATACCCCTGGTGTATAAATTTTATCCACTAATTTATCTGTCTTCATCATTGATCTCCATAGTAAGTCATCAAACACTCCCTAAACTCCCTACAGTCTTTTCCCTATCAGGAAATTTAAAAGGGCCGATATACCTACCAAATTTATCATTCTCTTGATATTAAAACTTGTAGCCAGTAAACCCATTTCTCCATTAACACCTTCGCGACCTCTTAAAAGAAAATAACCGGCTTCAAGGTTTCTCTTAATATACCCAAAAGGCAATTCTGCTCTTGCTTTACGCATTCTGAAAATCTTCTGCCCTTCTGAGCTATCATATAATTTCTTTAAATTTTCCTTCAATTCTTCCGTGAATAGTCGATTGATGCGCCGACCTTGCTCCGATTTCGTGCAGACCTCAAAGTGCTTACAATTGCTACATGTTTTACTGCCAATTATTAAATACTCCCGACATCTATCTTTCTCTATTAATTGCCAGTAACCTGCATCTGCACATGCTGCATTCACTTCTTTCTCTAATACGACTTCCGCTTTTTTTACCTGATCTGAAAACTGATTGGTATCATTACTCTGGCTGATTACCTCGCTATTGACTATCAAACCATTTTTCCCATCTATCAAACCTAACCGCATGCATAAACGCGCACATTGCTTCAATACTTGCTTTAAGGCTTTGAGATTATTTCTTCTAAAATTTGATATCGTCTTGTGGTCTGGTTTTAAACCTCCCATCAGCCATATAAACGATACATTGTGATAGCATGCCCTCTCTAATTTTCGGGAGCTGCGAATACTGGAGGCGAAAATCTTGGATAAAAAATGCTTTTCGTTTGATTTACCTCCATGGCTATCCAAAAATTCTTTTGAGGAGGCAATAATTATGACACAGTCTCTGAATCAAACCCATATTTGGGGAAGAGCCGGAAAAGGTTCAAAGTGGAGTCGTCCGGTACAGTCCTACAAACGGGACCCCCAGCATGGGGGGGGTTGTACGTCGAAAAATTTTTAAAATCAACCCAAAAATACTACTTTAGTTGTATTGACAAAGAGGATTCCCTTTTCTATTATTGTATATTGAGGCTAAAAATGTCCAATATTACAACTATTTTCCATTAAAAGGCTATTGAGACTTTAAACCAAATAAATTAACAAAGGAGGTCATATGAACAAGTTACGCCATTATGGCAAAATCACGGTTTTTCTGTTTTTGTTGTTTCCTGTTCTCCTGGCTTTAAGTTCCCTGGGCGGCGCGCCGCCAAAGCCGGGATGGGGGGGCGCGCCTTCACTGTCGGCGGTCCTGTCCCCCAACGACGGGGGCGTCCAGCTTTCCTGGGAACCCCAGGCCGGCGCTTCAAGCTACCGGGTTTTCCGCGCCCCGATTACCGGGGCGCCCTACACTTACACCCTGTTAACCGAAGTATCGGGCTTTCAAACGTTCTTTTCCGATAAGCCCGGCGATACGGGGTCTTTTGTGTACCGGGTGGAAGCCACCGGGCCCGGGAGTTATGTCTACCCCCTGGCGGCCCGCCTGGTTATGGAAAACTTCGGCGGCCTGGTGCCAATTTCCCTGGAATTTTCTCCCAACACGGTGGAATCCGCCCTGCGTTCCCTGGAATCTTTCGAAGCGGCGACGGACGCCAACACGGGCGAATATGTCACCAACAGCATGACCCTGGAAGCGGGCATGGTTTTGAAAGTGGATGAGTTCGTAGGTCAAAATTTGATCCTGGTGGGTACGATGCCGACTTATGCGCCATCCAAATTCAATCCCCACCGGTACCGGTTATTCGCGGTTCCCCTGGGTTATGAAGTCCTGCATTTGAAAGATTTGCAGGCCCACGGTTTAAAGGGCGCCAATTCCCATTCTTTCGTTTACTCGGATGGGAACAATGTCCAGTTGCCGGACGACGCGCCTTATTTACCGGGCCGGGTTTACGGGCTGCGTTTCGATCGCGGCACCCAGATCGATTTGAGCCGGAAAACCATTATGCAGGAAAGTCCTATTTCCGAGCCGCAATCGGGCGACGAGGAACTCCTGGGCGGCAGCCCGGACGACGGCACGCAGGTGGTGGTGCTGTATGATAATTCCTATCAAACGAAGCTTTACAAGTGTTGGAGCGGCGGTAAATCCGGCGCCTGGGACGGCGTTACGGATAACGCTTCGGGCGCGGATAACGTGAAAAACGCGGCCGTGGTTCGCCGCGGACGCACGATGTATGTCAAGGACGAAGCCGGTATGACCAGTTCCACCCCGGTGACCATCTTAAAGCCCTCCGATCCGGGCAACCCCAGGCAAACGGTTGCCTGGACCGTGTCCTGGAATTCATCCCTGGGCGCGGCGGCAGTGACTATTCCCGCCTCGGCCCCGGTGGGCGATTACCAGGTACGCGTCGGCACCAATACGGACAATTACGTAACCGTCTATGTTATTTTCGATCCGGCGTATGCTTCCACTTACCTGGATGCTAACGAATACCGCTCCTGGGCCTATTCCGATGACGACTGGAGTACCCTGGCGGATAAGAAAAATTACCTGAACTATGTTTACGAGGGTCCGGGGTATCCCCTGGGTTCGTATCCGTATGTTTATGGGTACCGCGGCGATCACAGTTCCGTGAGCGGGGCCAACGGCGGCGTGTTCGGACAACGCTGGGTTGAAATGGCCTGCAGTATCCATGGGACCGGGGCCGCTACCACCCTGGAAGCGGCGCTGCATTCGTATGAAGTGGTGGGCCAGCGGGTCAACTGGGTATCCGGCCAGGGCTGGTACGGCGAAGACGGCGGCGTGGTCAATACCTTTGATAATACGTTAAAAGGTACGACTAAAGCCCCCAGCGGTGTACAGACCATCACCGAACTGGACGTGGTGACGGCGGAACGGGCCGCCCTGGGATTGGGCTGGACCAACCGGTTTCCTTCGGGTTATCAATTTAACGCCGGCGCCTGTTTTAACTACGGCACCTGTTTAACGGCCATGAACCGGGCCCTGGGTATTCCCTCCCGCTGCCAGCATGCCATCGGCGGCGACGGTTGGACTTCTTCTTTCCACTGCTGGAGCGAATCGTTCCTGGATCAACCGGAAATCCACCCGCTGGACGCCAACTGGTGGGACAGCTACTGGTATGAATTCGACAGCAACCGTCCTTATACCAGCCACACGACGTCCCATTCCGAGGGCAGTATTTGCCCCATTGTTATCAGCGGTTACGGCGATTACTTGATTAACGAGTATATGCAGTGCGAAGGTATCAGCTATGACGGCAGTTTCTTCGACAACGGTTTTAAATGCGTACCGCCCGGGTCCAACACCGGCACCCACACATCGTCGCCCTTGAAAAACGGCACCACCAACGATGCGGAAGATACGGACTCGTACCCGCTTATTTGTACTTATGGCGACTCGGCCACGGCCTGGGCCTTGATGAATTTATTTGTTCCCTGGAACGGTCCGGCCCGGCCTTCGGGAGACGCCAACGTTATCGACAGCCACCACGGCTACGCCCTGAACGACTCCCAGACCGGCCGCAATGGCGGAACCAGTTACACCAACAATTCCACCAATGAAGACGATCTGCCGGTTCTGCCCAATGGGGTCGAACAAAAAGGCGTGATCGGCGGTTGGGGTTTCATGATTTACCGCGTGCCCGTAGAAGGCAGGTCCACCATTACGGTTTCCCTGGTGGAGGGCGCGGATAAAGTACAGATCCTGGCTACCCTGGACCGGAATATCTATTCTACGGCGAAACGCTGGGATTTGAATTATGATTTTATATCCGATGCAAGCGGCGTGTTGACCGCCAATACCGGCGGCGGCAGCCAGTTGTATCTCTGGGTGCAGATGAAGGGATTCAGCGTGAGCACCCCGGGTCTCGGCCAGGAATTGGCCTGGTATACGATCCGCTCCGGCGACAGCGCCCCTTATGTCAACGCCCAATTCGGTTATTCACGGATCAGCGATTACCAGGTTCAATTTACCGATGAAAGCGTGGTGTATAACGACACGATAACCGGTTGGTCCTGGAATTTCGGCGACAGCGGGACGTCCACGCAGGCGAACCCCACCCATACGTATGCCGCCGCCGGTTATTATACCGTCACCCTGACCATAACCGGGCAAAGCTCCGCCAACGATTCTACGTCCCAGCAGGTTTATGTGGGGCCCAATCAAAGTCCTACGGCTAATTTTAACTACAACACCGTGGGCGGCAACACGGTTACTTTTGCCGATGCCAGTACGGACGCGGACGGCACCATAAGCGCCTGGTCCTGGAATTTCGGTGACAGCACCACCTCTACGGAACAGAATCCTTCCCATACCTATGCCATCCCCGGGACGTATAACGTGACCCTGACGGTTACGGACGACGACGGCGCCGCGGGCAACGTTACCAAGAACATCGCGGTGACGTTACAATACTGTGCTTCCTCCGCCAGCAGCACGGTAATGAGTATTACCAACGTGGTCATCGGTGCTTTCACCAATAGTTCGGGTAAGAGCCTTTATACCGATTTTTCCAATAAAATCGTGTACATGAATGCGGGGCAAAACTACACCACCACAATCACGGTCGATAGCAGTTCCTATTCCGCTTATACCCGCATCTGGATCGATTACAACCGCGACGGCGATTTTATCGACGCCAATGAAAAAGTGTTTGAAAAAGCGCAAACCGGGACTATTTCCGGTACTATCTCGGTTCCTGCTTCCGGCATTGTAACGGGCCAGGAATTAGGGCTGCGGATTCACATCGACACATTGAATTACAAGAACCCCTGCGACGTCAGTTCCGGATGGGGAGAAGTTGAAGATTATCGAGTAGTTATTACCGGCAGCGGCGGCAATGTCCCGCCCAATGCCGATTTCACTTTCACCACCGACGAACTGGCGGCCTCTTTTACCGATACCAGCGTTGACCCGGACGGTTCCATCAGTTCCAGGTCCTGGAATTTCGGCGACGGCGGAACTTCCACGCTTCAGAACCCCAGCCACACCTATGAAGCCGCCGGCACTTACAGCGTTACCCTTACCGTCACGGACAACCTCGGACTTACCGATGCCACCTCTAAAAACGTAACCGTCAGCAGCGGCGGCGGCGGCAATGTCGCGCCCACGGCGGATTACATTTTCACCAATGACGGTCTGACCACCCTGTTTGATGATTTGAGCAGCGATACCGACGGTTCCATCGCGGCCTGGACCTGGGATTTCGACGACGGCCAGGTTTCTACGGCCAAAGAAGTCGGCCACACCTTTACCGCGGCCGGCACCTACAATGTCACCCTGAGCGTTACCGATGACGACGGTTCCATGGATACCATGTCTCAAAATGTAACTGTCAGCAATTCCAATATCACGCCAACGGCTGATTTTGCCAGCAGCGTCAACCTTTCCACGGTTACTTTCACGGACCTCAGCAGGGATGCGAACCCAGACGGCAGTATTACCGCCTGGTCCTGGAATTTCGGCGACAGCGGGACCTCCACGCAGCAGAATCCTTCGCATACATATGCTTCAGCCGGCACCTATACGGTAACCCTGACGGTTACGGACAATAACGCTGCCACCGGTAACACGTCGAAGAGCGTCACGGTAAATACCGGCGGCAATACGCCGCCCGTGGCCAATTTCACTTTCACCACCAACCACTTGATTGCCACCTTCACCGATACCAGTACGGATTCCGACGGCAGCGTGGTTTCCTGGTCATGGAATTTCGGCGACAGCGGCACATCCACCCAGAAGAACCCCAGTCATACGTACGCGGCCAACGGGACCTATACGGTGCAACTGACGGTCACCGATGATGACAACGCCACCCATGCCACTTCCAAGAGCGTCACGGTTGCGGCCAATGTATCGCCCGCGGCCAATTTCACTTTCACCACCAACAACTTGGTGGCCACTTTCACCGATACCAGCACGGATTCCGACGGCACCATCGCTTCCTGGGCGTGGAATTTCGGCGACAGCGGCACTTCCACGCAGCAGAACCCCGTTCACACCTATACTACTGCCGGGACCTATACGGTACAATTGACCGTCACGGATAACGACGGCGCCACCCATACCACTTCCAAGAGCGTTACCGTGGCAACCAATGTTTCGCCCACGGCCAATTTCACCTTCACCACCAGCGGCCTGACCGCCACTTTTACCGACGCCAGTACGGATTCCGACGGTACGATTGCTTCCTGGTCATGGAATTTCGGGGACACCAGTACTTCCACGCAGCAGAACCCGATTCATACTTATACCACTGCCGGGACATATACCGTGCAACTGACGGTTACCGACGATGACGGGGCGACCAATGCCACTTCCAAATCCGTCGCTGTCAGCGGCGGCGGCATGCTCACTTACTGCGCCTCTTCCAGTTCCAGCACCTCCTTCTCCATTACCAAAGTGACCATCGGTGATTTCGTCAATTCATCCGGCAAGACCAAGTACTCGGACTTTACCGGTATGACCGTCAATATGATTAAAGGTCAATCCTACAGTGTCAGCATAAAAGTGGATGATAGTTTTTATTACGCTTACACCCGGATCTGGATCGATTATAACCGCGACGGCGATTTTACCGATTCCGGCGAGAAAGTGCTTGAAAAAAAGCAAAAAACAACGGTTACCGGGACCATTACGGTTCCTACGTCCGGCGTGGTAACGGGACAGAAATTGGGACTGCGTATTCACATCGATACCATGAACTACAAGAACCCCTGCGATGTCAATTCGGGTTGGGGCGAAGTCGAGGATTACGCTGTTATTATCCAATAACGGCGTAAGCGGAAATATGAAGGAGGACAAAATGAGAAAGTCACTAATAGTAATGATTTTCCTGGCGTTGGTAATGACGGTTATGACGGCTCCCGGTCTTTTGGCCAGCGTAAAGGTTGGGGAAACGGTCGTCCAGGCATTTGAAACCCAACATCCGTATAACGCGGTCAAGGGATTGGTCTGGGAAAAGGAGTTTTATTATGCCAATGCCGGGTATATCGCCGTACATTTCGCGAAGTTCGACCTGGCAAAGGGCGACTACGTGGAAATCTCCAGCCCCGATGGAAAATATGTCTATACGTTTAAAGACAAAGGAAAAGACGTACAGGATAAAAAGGCCCAAAAGAGTCAAATCAGTGCGTTTTGGGCCACGCATATCCCGGGCGATCGGGCCATTGTCAGGTTGATAAACAAGAGCAATAAGAGCGGGTATGGATTTGTGATCGATAAGTGGGTACACGGCTATGAGAAGGGGTACATCGATGCGGCCATGTCGGGATTGGAAGAAGAGGATATCTCCGGTATTGAAGCCATTTGCAGCACCGATAATAAGGAATGGGCCAAATGTTACGACGGCACCGCCATGTATAACAAATCCAAAGCGGTTTGCCGGTTATTGATTAACGGCAACACGGCCTGCACCGGATGGTTAATGGGCAGCGCCGGTCATGTGATGACCAACCAGCACTGTATCGAAACCCAGGCCGACGCGGACAATACGGACTTTGAATTCATGGCCGAAGGGGCCACCTGCGCCACCAGTTGCGCCACTTGGGGCGCCTGCCCCGGAACCGTGGCGGCCACCTCGGGTACCATGATTAAAACCAATATAGACCTGGATTATTCATTGGTCCTGTTGCCCACCAATGTCAGCGGCACCTATGGTTATTTGCAGCTTCGCAGTACGCTGCCCACGGTCGGGGAAAGGATTTATATTCCCCAGCATCCCGGGAATTACGGGAAACAGTTGGCGGTGAACAGCGATACGGATGGTCCGTACGCCAAGATTTACAGCACCAACCAGTCGGCCTGTAAAGGCGGCCCCGGGGACATCGGTTATTACGCCGACACGGCCGGCGGCAGTTCCGGTTCGCCCGTTATTGCCTACACCGATAACCTGGTAGTGTCCTTGCATCACTGCGGCACCTGTCCCAATAGGGGGGTCCCGGTGACGGCCATTATCACCGACCTGGGCGCTTCCTTGCCGGCGGATTCCGTTGGCGGAGGGGGCGGCGGCCCGGTTACATACTGTTCAGCCTATGGCAAAAACCAGAATTATGAATGGTGTGCGCGGGTACAGATCGCTAATTTAGACAACAGCACCGGCGCTTCGGCCTATTCCGATTTTACCGCTAAGAAGGCCAATTTAACCAAAGGGTCCAGCGCTTCCGTGACCTTGACCCCGGGGTTTGCCGGTCGCTCTTATACGGAATACTGGAAAGTATGGATCGACTATAACGTGGATGGCGATTTCGCCGATACCGGTGAAGAAGTGTTTAGCAGTTCGGGCGCTTCGGCCGTAACCGGCAATTTCACCGTTTCATCGTCGGCCACTGTCGGCGACACGCGCATGAGAGTCGCCATGCGTTACAGTGCGGCGCCTGCTTCGTGTGGGTCTTTTACCTACGGCGAAGTGGAAGACTATACGGCAACGATCCAGTAACGATAGTTGATAGGTTTTACAAGGAGGGGAAGGCGAAAGCCTTCCCCTTTTTTTTAGATATTATAAAATTATAAATTATTAATTATAAATTATAAATTATAAATTATAAATGAAAGCGGCCCCCTTCGGGGACTTCTTTTTCTCACCTTCTTACCCTCTTAACTTCTCAACTTCCTTCTTTTCCCTTTTTGTATTCCTGGTAATAGAGCATGATTTTATGGTACAGTACCGGTTCCTGTTTCATGGCGGTCAATAGATCTTTTACTTCCGGGGTATCCAGCATGAGAGATGCTTTCTCTTCTCCTGTTTTTGCCGTTTCCCCTTTGTGCATTGCCACGGTATTTTCCAATTCTTTTAGGCGCGCTTCACTTTTTTTGAAATCCATGGAGCCTTTGTTGAAGAGCAACCAGTCCATGGAGATGCCGTAATGCTCGGATAAGCGGTACATCGTCGTGAAACCGGGTAAGTTGAAACCGTTTTCGTTTTTATAATAGGCGTCGCTGGAAATGTTCAAGCCCTGGGCCAATTCTTTCCGGGAACAGCCGAGATGTTTGCGGATTTCCCGGAATCTTAAGGACATTTCTTTTAATATAGTTTTCTTTGTTGGTATCATTTAATTCTCCGTGGGTATTTTATCATAATGGAGTGGTTTAAGGTAGGGCTGAGGAAAAAATAGGGGGGAAATTCTGGGTTGATGTCCCGAAAAGATGGAAATATTATGGGCTTGCGCGCGGATGTGCTCCTGCCGGCCGGTGCAATGATAAACTTGCGCAGTGATTTCATAAACTTACGCAGTGCCATAATAAACTTACGCAGTGATTTCATAAACTTGCGCAGGTTTATAATAAACTTACTCAGGATTGTATTACTGATTCTCAGGCATGTAATAAAGTTGCGCAGGATTGTATTACTGACGCGCAGGCATGTAATAAACTTACGTAGGATTTTAATAATGCCACTCAGGATTGTATTACTGGTGCTCAGGCATGCAATAAAGCTGCGCAGGATTTCTTTACTGACGCGCAGGTTTTGGAGAAAGTTTCTCGCCTGCTATGAAAATAGCCGCGAAGAACGCGAAGGACCGCGAAGAAAAAAACAAAAAATCCTTGGTGCTTTGGTGTCTTGGTGGCAAACATTTTCATAGTCTCCGGGCGACGGCTGCCCTCATGAGGAACTACCATGAAAATCATTGTAAAGCAAAAAAATCGTTGTGAGGGATTTTTCTTGCAGGTCCCTTTTTCCCCAGAAATAAGAAATTTCAATTGGCAAACACTTGCAAAATGTAATCCAATGGATTATAATACCTGGCAAAGTTAACAACTTTGCTGGTAAAATCATACAAGCGAGGTATCAAATGAAAGAAACTTTTGAAAGTATAAAAAAAGGTCTGAATGAGGCCATTGAGTTTTCGCAAGGAAAAGCGGTGAAAGCAAAGGTTTTCAAGCTTTTGGGTGCGACAGCTTGAAAAAATATTAAATTGTAAATTATCTTCTCCCCGGGGATTTCGTGTGTTTCGTGTGTTTCGCGGGTCAATTCATTTAATGAGTAAAAGGATGGAAAGTCCGGATCGATTATAATGCGGATGGAGATTTCGCCGATTGAAGCGAGGAAGTGTTCATTTTCAGCTTTTCGATATCGGCGAGGGAAAGTCCTGTAATTGCGGCAATTTTCTCCGGCGGGTCGCCGGCGGCTTTCAATAGCCCGGCAATTTCCCTGGCTTTCTCTTCTTTCCCTTCTTTTATTCCTTTTTCTTCTCCTTGTTTTATTCCTTTTTCTTCTCCTGCTTTTATCCCTTCTTCTTTTCCCTCTTTTATCCCTTCTTCTCTTCCCTCTTTTATCCCTTCTTCTCTTCCCTCTTCCCGGGCTTTTCTTTTATCATATTCCGCTTCGAATTTAATGGTATCCGCAATGCTGGCTTCATAATGAAGTTGCTCCAGGTAATGTCGATAAGACCTGAGTTCTTCTTCACCCAGGTTAATTTCGCTTAACTTTTTCCGGGCCGCCGCCATGCCCTTGGCATTGAATTCGTCTTTTATTTCGCTGTTCTTCAAGAAATAAACCCATTGGTCAAGGGTATCGCGGGCGTTATCATCAAAATCATTGACCTTGATGATGTAATGGTCTGGAAAAATGGAACTGACGGAAGGTCTATTGAATATTTGTTTCTGTTTTTCCGAAAGTTCCAGGGGATCTTTTTTGTGGAGGCCCAGGAATGTGGTTTCCCCATGGTAAATATAATCCACCCCCTGGCCCAGTGAAAAGTAGACCACACTGACGGTGATAACTTTTTTTACTTCTTTATAAGGCATGCCTTCTTTCATATTTTCGCCGATGACTTTAGAGGTGCTGTAGAGTATTTTTAAAAAATAATCCAATTCCCTGGTGTTCTGAATCTCGATGATGATGATCCGGCCCGAAGCATCTTTTACCAATACATCCACGCGGTCGAATTTATCGTCCTGGGTTTCTTTATTGGTTTCGCTGTCCAGGATTTCCAGGATTTTAATATCTTCCGCCAGCAGCTCGCTGAGAAAGCCTTCCAGGATATCGAAATTGGCTTTGCTCCTCAGTAATTTTTTAATGGCCCAATCAAAACGGATATGTTTTTTTATACTCATGGTACAACTATTATAAAATAAAAAGAAGGTTATTGCAACTCCCTGTCTGTTATCAGGGTGATTTCCGTCTCAGGAACATGTTCTTTTAATGAGACAAAATCCGGGGTTTCGCCCCTACGAAAATCCCTTGAAAGTAACTTGCCGGTTTAGGGAATCAAGACGGGATAGGCGAACCAGTCCCTTTTCATCCCCAGGTTTTTCATTTTACTCTGGAAGTGGAGAATGGTTTCCTAAATAAGGTTATTATTTATTAATACTTTTCTGATCTCTTCTGCCGATATATTGTCTCTTTCAGTCTTGGGATAAATTGCCAACAATCTTACAACATTGTTTGCTTCGATGAAAAAAATAATTACCCTGAACCCCCCACGTTTTCCTTTATTCGTTGATGTATTTTGAAGCCTGATCTTATAGCAATTATTCCCTAAAGGAGTACCGGTTGCTGGATTTTCCATCAGGATGTCATTCAAAGTGGTCAAATCCTCGGAAAGTTTAGGATACTTTTTAGAAAGTTTTTTCGCCTGCTTTGCAAACTCAGGGGTTGGTACTATTCTACAGTTCATTAATCAAATCTTGCAGAGTGGTCTCTTCTAATTCGCCATTTTGTTGCAGGATAGCCTGCTTGCATGATTTATCCAGACTGGCCAAAAATTTCTGTTTCTCATAAGCATTAATGATAAACTGGAAAAAACTTTCCTTATCACTGCAAAAGCCATCTAAAAAAATTTCCTCTACCTGAGGATTTTCTATTCTCAATGATAACATAAGCACCTCTTATTTTTACATGGTAAATTTTACCATTAAACGGAAATACTGTCAAATCAGTGTATCATAATTGTTTGCCCCCGGCAGAGGATACAAAAGTGAACTGGTAATTTCATTTTAGAAGCCCGGCATGCGGCGCTGCCATTTTCCCGTTAACAATAGCAGTATAAAACCTCTTGGTGAACCTTTGTGCCTTGTACTGGCGTGCCCTGGTGGCAAAGTTTTTTGTTTCCATTGTATTTGGTATGATTCCTATTGTATAATATGACATGCTGATTGTGAAAAGTACTTTTCATCTTCGTAAAAGAGAGGATTAAAAATGGCTTATATCGTATTAACCTTAATTGGGTGGCTGGCGGTTATCATCGTAAAAAAAGAATGGCCGGGAGCGAAACAGGTCCTGTTTATCCTGGCGGTACTCCTGGCCGGGATAGTGGGATATCTTGCGGTGGAATACCTGGTGCCGGGAGAAGGCACGGTTATTCCCAAGGGAGTTGGAGAGATACTGGGCAATTTGCCGTGGAAGGATATGGGAATGTTTTTTGCCATGCTGCTGGGCATGGCTTCCAAATACCTTTTCGATGTGATCGGTGAAAAGAAGCGGCGGCGTATTGCCTTTAACAAATGGCAATTTTTAAAACCCTTTTTGGTTTCGCCCATTATCTTTGGCGCGATTTTGTCCCAGGTCCCGGAAAATATTTCGGCGTTTATGTTGTTTCTTATTTCGTACCAGAACGGATTTTTCTGGCATACCTTGTTATACAGGGCCGGGCCGGAAAAGGAGTGAAATATGAATTTGGAGGCAGATTAATGACCGTATCCATAACCAATAGGCGCAACTGGACTGGGGTAAAGCGGTTGTTGAAACATTATCAAATACGTATTTCTGGAACAATCGGTTCCAGTAATATCGGGAATTATTGGAATTCAGGCAAACACAGAATGGGACACTTTATTAGGCTGGGCCGGAAAAGGAATGAAACATGAGGAAACCCAGGATGTATAATTTGATTATAAGAGTCTGGATAATGGTAATACTTTTCAATGTTTCTATCCAGGCAGAGGAAGCGCCGGAGATGGTGATACAAAAGGGGCACTCTCATTATATTATTTCGGTTGCCATCAGCCGGGATGGAAAATACCTGGCATCCGGAAGTTGGGATAATACTGTGCGCTTATGGGATGCCAGGGCCGGGAAAGAAATCCGTACCTTTGCGGGGCATACGAATGTGGTTCTATCCGTGGCCCTGAGTGGGGACGGCCAAATCCTGGTCTCAGGGTGTACTGACAAAACTGTGCGTTTATGGGATGCCAGAACCGGCAAAGAAATCCATACCTTTGCGGGACATACGGATTGGGTAACATCCGTGGCTCTGAGTGGAGACGGCCAAACCCTGGTCTCCGGGAGTGTGGATAAAACCGTGCGATTATGGGATGTCAGTACCGGCAAAGAAATCCGTACCTTTGCGGGGCATACGAGTGACGTTGAATCCGTGGCCCTGAGTGGAGACGGCCAGACCCTGGTCTCCGGGAGTGTGGATAAAACCGTGCGATTATGGGATGTCAGTACCGGCAAAGAAATCCGTACTTTTTCTGGGCATACGAGTGCCGTTGAATCCGTGGCCCTGAGTGGAGACGGCCAAACCCTGGTCTCCGGGAGTGCGGATAAAACCGTGCGCTTATGGGATGTCAGGACCGGCAAAGAAATCCGTACCTTTGCGAGGCATAAGGCCCCTGTTAACTCTGTGGCCTTGAGTGTTGACGGCCAAATTCTGGTCTCAGGGAGTGATGATAAAACCGTGCGCTTATGGGATGTCAGAACGGGCAAAGTAATCCGTACCTTTACGGGGCATAGAGATGATGTTACATCCGTATCCTTGAGTGGGGACGGCCAAATCCTGGCCTTCGGAGGCTGGTCTAATACAGTACATTTATGGGATATCAGAACCGGCAAAGAAATCCGTACCTTTGTGAAGCCTACGGATTGGGTTAGTTCCGTAGCCCCAAGTGAGAACGGCCAGACCTTTGTCTCGGGGAGTAGCGACAAGACCGTGCGTTTATGGGATGCCAGTACCGGCAAAGAAATCCGTATTTTTGTGGGACATACGGAATCGGTTAGAACTATGGTCCTAAGTGCAGATGGCCAAACCCTGGTCTCGGGGAGTAATGACAAGACCGTGCGCTTATGGGATACCAAGACAGGGAAAGAAATCCGTACCTTTGCGGGGCATACGAATCTTGTTACATCCGTGGCCCTGAGTGGGGACGGCCAAACCCTGGTCTCCGGGAGTGATGACAAAACCGTACGCTTATGGGAAGTTATGACCGGCAAAGAAACCTGTACCTTTGCGGGGCATACAAGTGATGTTAATTCTGTGGCCCTGAGTGGGGACGGCCAAACCCTGGTCTCCGGGAGTCAAGACAATACCGTGCGATTATGGGATGTCAGAACCGGGAAAGAAATTCGTATCTTTACGGGGCATACTGCTGGCGTTACATCTGTGGCCCTGAGTAGGGACGGTCAGACCCTGGTCTCCGGGAGTCAAGACAATACCGTGCGATTATGGGATGTCAGAACCGGGAAAGAAATTCGTACCTTTACGGGGCATACGGATTGTGTTACATCCGTGGCCCTGAGTGTTGACGGCCAGATTCTGATCTCCGGGAGTTATGACCACACTGTGCGTTTATGGGATATCAGTTCCGGCAAAGAAATCCGTACCCTCATAGGGCATACATTTTACATTACATCTGTTTGTTTTTCCACCGATTCCACTTATATTATCTCTGGAAGTTTCGATGGCGAGATAAAAATATGGGACCTGCAAAGGGGATATTTACTGGCATCTTTGGTTGCTTTCGATGACAATGAGTGGGTAGCCTATACCCCGGACAACTATTACATATGTTCTCCCGGCGGAGAAAAATACGTTACCTTCAGGGTAGGGAATACCATATATGATGCCCAAAAATATTCTGCACTGTACAATAATGCCGAGGTTGTGGCCAATAGGTTGAAGACCAATATAGACAAATCCATTCCCCCACCGGTAGTGGTAATCAATCATTTTTTAAACAACGGCAAAATGATCGAAGAGGATAACCCGGTGGTAGATTTTGCAGAAGTTGAAATCACCTCCACGGTAAAAGATAATGAAACAGATCTTCAGAAGGTAATCATTGCCGTCAACGACACTATCTGCTTTGAAAAAATTCTCTCCGGCAAAAGTTATAAACTAAAACATAAATTTAACCTTGGCGATTCCAATAATCGCATCAAAATAATTGCCATTAATTCAATGGGCTTCCAGGGGATTGAAGAAAAAGTCATTACCTTTCAAAAGCCAATTACCAAAGCATCCCCCCTCCAGCAGATGGTAAAATTTGCTTTTGGGAAAAAACGAAGTTGGGCGGTTCTTATTGGAATTAAAGATTATTCGCTCCAAAGAAATGGAATGAAACCTTTACCTTATGCGTTGAACGACGTACAGGCTGTGAGAGAATATCTGATAACCGGATTGGGGTTTGACGCCGCTAATATTACTACCCTGATCGACGCGCAGGCGACGGAAAAGAAAATAAGAGCGTTATTAGGAGAAGACCTCCGCGGGAAAGTAGGAAAAGATGACCGCGTATTGGTTTATTTTTCCGGTCACGGCGGTAAAGAAACCCAAAAAACAGATGATGCAGAGAAAACCTACAGCTACCTCATCCCCTATGATGGGAAAAAGGACAACTTATATTCCACCGGCATATCCATTGATATTTTATCTCAATTAGCCGAACGAATCGAAGCCAGGCAGGTGCTTTTTGTTATCGATGCCTGTTTCAGCGGGAACATCCGACAAATCATTTCAAAAGACGGCGTATACCCCGAAGAAACCCAAAAAGAAATCGAAACCTTTATCAAAAACAAGGGTAGAGACGTGATGACTGCCGGAACCGCCGATGAAAAAGCGGTAATGGGGCCGAAATGGAATAACCACAGCGTTTATACCTATTACCTGTTAAAGGGTTTACATGGAGAAGCCGATTATAATCAAAACCGGGTTATTTCATTAACAGAACTCTACCTGTACCTGAAAACGTATGTACCGAAAGAGGCCGGTTTGACGCCGCAGCGGATTACATTAGACAGCAGCAAGGGAGGAGAATTTGTATTCTACCGCGAAGGTGAAGATCGATAAATACAAAAATAGTTGGTGTCTTGGTGGCAAAGTTTTCATGGTCTCCGGGCGACGGCTGGCTGGAATCCCAAAACAATTAAAAAGTAAAAACGAAAAATGAAAAATTAAAAATGGAAACGGAGCCCTTCGGGCATCGGGCAGTGAGAAAATATTCCAGCCTGTCCCATAAAAATCTTTAAATATCCCGGAAAAGTTTCCCCAGCATTGACAAATCCCCCCTGTTTATATTATATTAGTACCGTGAAACGAAAAATGAAAAAATATAAAACGCATTATTTTCCAAAAGCAGGAGGAAGACGCCTATGTTGATCGCAAACCCCATTTACGATACGGTATTTAAATACCTGATGGAAAATCTTAAAGTCGCCAAAGGCATCATTTCCACCATCATCGATGAAGAAATCCTTACCCTGGATCTGGCCTGGCAGCCCAGGAGCATACCTATCGAACGGTCGAACCGGCGGTAATGATTTTCCACCTGGATTTCATCGCTAAAATACGACTGAAACAAGGCGGTTGTAAAAATGTTTTAATTGAACTTCAAAAATCCAACTTAGCCTATGATATCTTACGGTTCCGGCGTTACCTGGGCAAGAAATATACCCAACCGGACGAGGTACTCCTGGAAGACGGTACGGTCACCCAGGAAGCATTGCCTATAATTACCATCTATTTCCTGGGATTTAATCTTGATGGGCACTTACCGGCAGTGATTAAAGTCAACCGGAAGTACATCGACCTATTGGGGGGAAATGAAATCACGGAGAAGAACGATTTTATCGAGCGGTTAACGCATGATTCCTATGTGATCCAGGTAAAACGCCTGGATTTAAAGATGCAGACGGAATTGGAGTATGTGTTATCGGTCTTTAAGCAAGAGAATTTTATCGAAAACATGAGACGGCGGGTGAAGAGATATGATTTTGAGCCGCAAGACGAATTGATGCGGTTAATATTGAGGCAATTGGAAAAAGCCGCCGGGGATAATAAACTTTTAGAGCAGTTAGAGATAGAAGAACTGGCTGATTTAGAGTTGGAAAATGCCTTTGGCGACATGAAGCGGCAACTGCTGCAAAAAGATAAGGAGCTTGAAGAAAAAGAAAAATTAATTCAAGAACTTTTATCTCAATTGAAAAAATCAGGGGACAGGGGAGAGGCGGGCTGAAACCCCAAAACAATTAAAAAGTAAAAACGGGGCCCTTCGGGCATGGGGCAGTGAGAAAATATTACCGCCTGTCCCGAAAATACCCATTCCAGGCCCGAAAAACCAATTGACTTTTTTTTATTTGTGGTTTAATATTAACCCATGATAGACGAACGCGATTTAAAACAAATCCCGTACGGTATCGCCGATTTCGAAGATTTTCGTCGAAAAAAACTTTACTATGTAGACAAAACGCGGTTCATCCGCAATATCGAAAAAAAAGGAAGCTTCCTCTTCTTCATCCGGCCCCGGCGCTTCGGGAAATCCCTCTTCCTTTCCATGATGGAATATTATTATGATGTCAACCGAAAGGACCAATTCGACTATTTATTCAACGGGACCGCTATCCACCAAAACCCTACCAAAGAAAAGAATAATTACCTGGTATTATCTTTCAACTTTTCAGCGGTGGCTCCCGATAAATTACACCTGGAGAAATTTTTTCTTCAACATATCTGCGATAGTGTCAGGTATTTTATGGATAAATATGGGAAACACCTGGATATCGATATTAAAGAAGCCCGGGAACAAATCGATTCCTCTAAAGGTGCATCCGCCTTAATGGGCACGTTCTTAAATTATTTCAAAGGGAAAAAATATAAATTATATGTATTTATCGATGAATACGACAATTTTGCCAATACCAGCCTGTCCGATTCCGGGGAAGAAGAATACCGCTCCATAACACGCGGAGAAGGTTTTCTACGCGCTTTCTTCAATGTGATTAAAGCAGGAACCACCGGCAGCGATACCCCCATCTCCCGATTATTCATGACCGGCGTTTCCCCCATTACCCTGGACGACGTCACCTCCGGGTTTAACATCGGCACCAACATCTCCCTGGATGACGATATCAACGAAATCCTGGGGTTCGATAAAACCGAAGTCGAAACCTTGATCGAATACTACCGGCAAACCGGTAAAATTCAACACCCCACCCCGGAACTGGTGGACATTATGGGCCAATGGTACAACCATTACCGGTTTTCAATGGATTCCGAATGTGAAGTTTTCAATACTATCTCTGTACTATACTTTATCCGTGAATATTTGAAAAAATCACGCATCCCTAATCTGCTCCTCGACCATAACACCCGCATGGATTACAGCAAACTCCGTCAACTAATTATCATCGATAAACAAGGGGCGCTAAAAACCAATGGAAACTTCTCCAAACTCCTGTATATCATCGAAAACGGCGCGATTCATTCCGATATCGAAACAAGTTTCCCAATCCATGAATTATCCCATCCAAAAAACTTTACTTCGCTGTTGTATTACTTCGGACTCCTGACCTTCAGCGGCATGGATGACGAAAATACCCCCATCCTCTCCATCCCCAACGAAATGGTCAAACATCTCTACTACGCTTACATCAAAGAAACATACGAAGAAACAGGCATCTTATCCCTGGATACCGAAAAATACGAAAGCCTGGCAAGGGACCTGGCCTATAAAGGAAACTGGAAAGGTCTCATCGAATATATTTCAGGACGCATGGAAGCTTCCTTAAGCTTACGCGATCTTATGACCGGCGAAAAAGTTCACCAGGTTTTCTGGAATATCTACCTGGGGCTAAACAAATTATATAATGTTTACTCCGAGAGAGAACTAAACCAGGGTTTTGCCGACCTGGTACTGGAACCCCAACTGGCCCAAAACCCGGGGCTCAAATTTTCCTACATCATCGAAATCAAATACATCAAACCTGCCGACTTTGAAAAAGAAGACGGCGAAGAGAAACTGCAAGCCCTGCGCGCCGAAGCCGAATCTCAACTAAACCGCTACGGTATCGATGAGAAATTCCGGAAAACAATAGGCCAAACCACTTTAAAAAAGCTGGCTCTCATCTTTTGTGGAAACAGGTTACTATACCATGATGAAAATCAGGGGACCGACGGCTGGCTGGCTGGAAATCCAAAACAATAAAAAAGTAAAAACGAAAAATGAAAAATTAAAAATGGAAACGGAGCCCTTCGGGCATGGGGCAGTGAGAAAATATTCCCGCCTGTCCTATAAAAATCTCTACAGCGCGTAGCGTCTCTACCTAAAATTCGATTTTCACTCCCAATCTCATCACACGGGGCGATAAAATCGCCAGGTCATACCCGAATACCTGGGCCGGGTTACTGGAATCCAAATATTCTTGTATTACCGTGTTGTTATTAAACAGGTTGAAAATATCGGCAAATATTTTTAAGCGCCGGTTAGCGATTTTAAATTCTTTTTCAACTTTAAGGTCAAGGATGGTGACGGGGGGATAGCCATTGGCGCCTCGTTTTTCCGCTTTAATGGTTTCAGTGACCTGGTTCAATTCAACATCCAGGAAATTACTGGTGATTGCCCGTGTCCAACGTTGCCCGGACAGGCACCGGAAATAACCGCCGATATTGACGCCCCAGGGACCTTTGACAAACCCCGTGATTTTAAACTGGTGCCGTCTTTCATAAGGGAACCGGCCTTCGGCATTGATATGGGCATTGGGATTCGACCACAAATCGGACGTCCCTAAAGACTGGGCGCCGTCGACATCATCCCTGTTTAAAGCAATCAAACCCCTGGCATTTGAATAAACATATGATGCATCCATTGCCCAGCCTTGCGAATATTTTTTACTGATTTTAACTTCGATGCCGTCGTAATTTCTTTCCGCGCCCGGGGGGTTAACGATATATTTTTCAGGCAAACGGAGGGGGTTCAAGTTGTTGTAAAAAGTTACGGGCCTGCCGCTATAGGGATCGACGGCCTGGACTTTTTCCCAATCCAGCCATACCAATTGACCATGATCCATGAGGGCATCGATATCCAGGGAAGCCGCATCGACAACGTGAATCAAATTTTTGTCCCATTTCTTGATGTAACGGATTCCCAGGGACCAGTCGGTCCATAATTCTCTTTCAATGCCCAGGGTTAATTCCCTGGCAGTAGGGGCGACCAGGTTATGGTCTTTGTAACCTACCCTGGTCCCACCGGGCCTGGTCAGGCTCTGCGATATTTGCACAAAAGGATAGCCATAGAATACATCTATCCAGTAATACCAACCATTGGGATGAGCCAGGTTCACCCACTGGATGGTATTCGGCATTACGTAACTGGCCCATGAAGCCTTAAACAAGGTTTTGCCGTCGCTGAAGATATCATAAACGAGTCCTAGCCGGGGAGAAAGGTTTCGCCATTTTAACGGGGTTACACTTTTAAATATCCGGCGGTCTACCAATATACCCCAGGGATTAAAAATAGGAATTTCAGCCTGGTTCTGGGCTGGCCAGATAATGCTGTTATAATCATAGCGAAGCCCGAGAGCCAGGGTCAAATTCCCGGTCACATTCCAGGTATCGTTGAGAAATAGAGAATAATTTAACATATTTTCCTTGTGGTTGAAGGATTTAATATGAAATCCATAATAGATCCCATTGCCCCCGACATATTCCGGCCAATCGAATTCCCAGACCAAATTGGTGGTGGGATCAGGCCTGGTTTCCAGTATCCAGTTTGTTTTAGCTGCTTGAAGTTCACCGCCGATCTTCAGTTCATGAGACCCCACTAAATTATCGATAAATGTCGTGGCGTCAAGATTAACCTGGTACCGGTCCCTCCGGTAATCATCCCGGTTCCGCCAGTTGGTGCCGGTTTGGAGACCGGTCAACCAATCGCTGTACTGGACCCCGGGGGATTTAGCGTGGAGATTCATATTAAACTTAATGAAAGCCAATTTCAAGTTGGTGTACAGGTTGGACCCGAAGGTCCGGGTCCAGTGTACATTAAATACATGGGTCGGCGTTGTCTGCAGCAGCGTGGTATCCTCATTGTAATACCTGCTGGCGTCCCGATGATGGGACCTTAAATCGGAATAGTTATATGAAAAAACAAATTTATCTGCCGGCCGGGGTTGAAATGTGAGTTTGAGATAAGGGAAATATTCTTTTTGATCGAGGGGGATCGATTGCTGCGTGGGTCTGTCATGGGGATAACCGGGGATATATTCTTGCTTTGAGATCATACTGAGATTCCCGAAGAACCAGAGTTTATTTTTATAAATCGGTCCTCCCAGGGTAAAGCCCGGTTCCATTTGAAATTTCCGGCCGTTTTTTTCCGGTTGGTTCGGGCGATAGAGATCGGTTCCTTTGGTATTATCGGCTTGTAGGCTTTCGTGGTCGAAGTAAAAACCGGCAGAACCGTGAAAGGAATTCCCGCCGGATTTAGTTACCACGTTCAAAACCGCGCCTTTTACGCTGCCGTATTCGGCGGATAAACCGCCGGTTTGAACCGCGACTTCTTCCATGACATCCATTGCAAACGTCACATATGAAGTCCCGGTGACCGGATCGCCCATATTTACGCCGTCCAGGTTATAGGAATTTTCCATTTGACCGCTGCCATGGGCCGTATTCTCGGTAATGCCGGGGGTTAGGTTGAAATAATCCATGACCGTACGGCCCGGGGTAGGGATCATGTCCAGCAGTTCAATATCCAGGTTTGTCACGCCCGCGGCACTTTGGCGGTCGATGGTGGGGGATTTTCCCTCCACCAGGATCGTTTTTTCCAGGGCCTGTAATGTCATCTCGATATCCACGCCGGAGGTTCTACCGATGCCCACCATGATTCCCTGGCGTACCAGGGTAGTCATGCCTTCCAGTTTAAAGGTCAGGCGATATCTACCGGGCGCCAGCCCGGGAAAACGGTATTCACCGTTGGTATTGGTAATGGTAGTTAATTCCAGCGTCACCAGGGCGGGGGATTCCAGGATAACCAGTACACCCGGCAGCGGGGCGCCGCCGGGGCCTGTTACGGTTCCATTAATGACGCCTGTCTGACCGGTCTGGCCAAACCCCGCTAAAATAATTAAAAATGTTAAAAGCATTAATGTTATAATTTTTTTTATCATGGGAAATGTCCTTAGAATGTCTTTGATTTTTACTTTCGAGCAAGATACATACCAATAATAAACAAGATGATATAATATGATATAATAAGACTCTCTGCCAAATACCGGGCAAATAAATTCAATAATTTGAATTTTTATCCAAGAATTTGGAATACAAATTTAGTTGTATTTGGTTGTACGTTTAAAAAAAAAAAAAATACTACCAAAAATACAACTAAAGTTGTATTGACAATGTTTTTTGTTTATAGTAAATAACAATCTTATTCATACTTATTCATACATAATTTATATAAAGGCTGCATAAAAAATTTAACCAAATAAAAGAAAGGAGGTTGTTATGAAACAAAGTTTTTTAGGAGTACTCATTGTTTCCCTGGTATTGAGCCTTGGGACCGTGAGTTTGTTTGCCCAGGCGCCGCAGCCTGAGGTTTCCCTGGATGACCATCCGTCGAATATGCTGGTCATGCCGTTTGGCCCCTGGGGTCCCGGCGCGCCGTTTGTGATGCCTTATATGAGCGCCGAGGATGAATTTGGTTTGGGGCTTCCCGCATCGCTGGCAGGATTTGTCGGTCCATCACCCACATTACTTGCCAGGGGATTTTTTGACTCCGATGTGCTTATTCCCGGTCCGAATTTATTTTTGACCTTTCCCCCGCAGCCGTTTTACATGGACGCCATTAGCGGCGACCACCGTGCGATGAAGCCCTGTCCGGGCGGTTTATTCGTTCGTTTCAGCGTCGACCGGGCAACCGGCGGTCGCACACCTCCCGGACCTGGCGGACCTGGCGATGCCAGCTACCAGCAGGCGCTTAACAACGAGCAACCCGGGGACATCTTCAGGACAGACCGTCCGTATTCCCATGTAGGTAATTTTGTTCCGCTGCCGGTCCCGCCGCCGCCTGCTTTTTGGGGCGGGCCCCTGCCTACTGCCGGAACGGGAATTGCCGCCAATGCTGTCAATCAATTGATGTATGACCATTGGGGGACTTTCGGCTTTTTGCCCCCGCCGCCATGCCCACCCATTACCCCGGGTTCCCACGACAACGTCGACGCCTTCCATGAATGGCCGGGTTCGTTAACGACTACGAATATTTTCTTTTCGCTCCCCCCTGCGTCTGCGATCCCCATGGGTTTTTCGCCGGCTGATATTTTTATGTGTCCTGCCGGTGGTGGGTTGTTCTTCCCGGTGCCGGTTTTTGCCACGTCAGGTATGATGGGGCTCGATAGGTTTGGATTCGGCACCGACAGCATCGACGGAATGGCCTTCTGGGATAACGGCATAATAGGAGTATTGGAGCCGAGGATCGACTATGTGGCTTTCTCACTGGCCCCGGGTTCCGCGACACTGAGGCTCGGTGGGCTGGGTTTGACCGCCGGCGATGTGTTTGTAACAGACTTCCGCGGTTTTTTCTGCACCTGGCTCTATGCCGGCGATATGGGCGTAGGAAATATGCCCAATGTAGCCGGAGGCGGACCATTACCGGTAATCGGTCCTTCGGAAATTAATGTCGATGCCCTGGATTTAACCATCGACCCGGATCCGGTGCCTTATATTAACCCCGTCACCAATCCGAATATTGGCCATAAAATTAAGTAATTCAAGAGTAACAAAGTGAAGTTCTGAAGGTTGAGGTCAAAGTTAAAATTTAAACTCCCTGCTTTGGCCTCAACCTTTTTTTTATTAATACCTCAAAAAAGTGTGCAAAAAAAACAAGGGTTAGCTCGATTAGCGCAAGGTGTGGGGAATGTCCCGCAACGTTTTTGCCCCCATTCAGATCCCCCCACATGAATTATCAAGGCTCTTCAAAAAAGTATAAAAAATATCAGGACTAATTAGGGGACAGCCCAATTTTTTCCCTAAATAAAATCGCTATGCAGCAAAAAAAATCGATGTGCACCGGAAAAAATCGATGATTTCCAAATTAAATCGTTGTGCGGCAAAAAAAATCGATGTTTTTCAAAAAAGGAAGGCATGTTCCAAAAAAGGAAGCTATGTTTCAAAAAAGGAAGGTGTTTTTTAAAAAAAATCGTTGTGAGGGATTTTTCTTGCAGGGCCCTTTTTCCCCGCCTCCCTTTGACAAAAGCTGCTTTTTCTTGTATAACTGAGAATGGTGAAAAATGAACGGAAAATATCGACTTGAACTGGAAGAAAAATACAAAGGCAAAATCTCTGTTAATCCAAATTTGAACCGGCAACTCGTGAGTTTTCAAGCCAATAAAGGTCTGCCTTTTTTCCGATGGTTCAAGTATAAAGAAGGGTTTTCAGCTCCCCTGGTAAACTATCTAATAGACCAAACCCCTGCTCACCGAAGAGAAATACTCCTGGATCCCTTTTCCGGTTCGGGCGCCGCTTTATTTTGCGCCAGGGAAAAGGGTTTAAAATCGGTCGGTATCGAAGTACTCCCGGTTGGATTATTCATCATCAAAACCCGCCTCGATGCTGAAAAAGTAAATATAGACGATTTGATCAAAATCTCGAAAAAGATAAAAAATATCGATTGGCTTGAGTTTGAGCAGGCAGGCAATTATGGGTTTACACACCTGAACATAACCAGGGGCGCTTTCCCTGGAGATACGGAAAAGTTTCTGAATGGCTTCCGGAATTACTGCTACCGGGAAGTAACTGACCCAATCATAAAAGAACTGCTGCTTTTTGCTTTATTTTCAATCCTTGAAACCATTAGCTTTACTCGTAAAGATGAGCAATATTTAAGATGGGATGATAGGGCCAATAAAAATGGCGGTAATGCCAAATTCAATAAGGGAGAGATATATTCTTTCAAAGAAGCTTTGTCGGAAAAGCTGGATGAGATTATTTTCGATATTTCCATTGTGAAGAGGGAGGATAAAGAAAGAAAAGAGCTCACTCTCTATGACGACTCTATTCTCTATAGACTTCCAGTGTTGGCAGAAAATTCCATTGACCTGGTGATTACATCACCGCCCTATTGCAACCGGTACGATTATACCAGGACTTATGCCCTGGAATTGGCTTTCCTGGGTGTAAACAATGAAGCGTTGAAAGAATTTAGACAATCTCAATTAACCAGCACGGTTGAGAACCGGGAGAAATTTGAGCAACTAAAAGATTTTTATTTGAAGAAAAATAGGGCAGACGATTTTGATAGAATTTTTCAGTCCTTTACTTCACAAAATGCCCTGGCAGAAATTCTTACAATCCTTGAAAGTTACAAAATCGACAATAAACTGAATAACTCCACTATTGTCAGGATGGTAAAGAATTACTTTTTCGAGATGTGCCTGGTGATATTTGAAATGTTCAGGGTAATAAAGAAAGACGGCATCGTATATATGGTAAACGATAATGTCAGGTATGAGGTGAGACGATCCCGGTCGATTTGATTTTATCCGATTTTTCCGAAGCCGTCGGCTTTAATGTCGATAAAATCTGGATACTGAGTAATGGAAAAGGCAACAGCAGCCAACAAATGGGAACTCATGGTAGAGAAAATTTAATAAAATGCTTGTATGTTTGGAGAAAATAAGAGGTGATAAATGGTTAAAACCAAAGAAAATGACTTAGAGTTGATCCTGGAAGCCAACCGAATCAACTATTCGCTCCGCGCTACATTTTTTTATAGAAAACTAAGAGAATTGGGATACTTTAGGATTGTAAAAGATGTTGAAAAAATCGTTAAGCATAGCCGCAATTATTCATGGGAAGATAAAAAATTCTGGAACATCACCTACAATGCGTGGGAAACGATTGAAAAGGAAAAAATCGATTTCATAGGGGTATTTGCTCACCCGAAAATCCTGGTGGAACATCCCGGCATGATCCGTTATTACCGTAATGTTGCCGCAATCCCATTAAAAGGCGTGCAGTACCTGGCTTTTAATGTTACCGATTATGAAACCGGCAACAGGGATTTGATTCAATACCGGAACGCCCTTGCATTGGCAAAACTTTTTAATTCCCATATTTCAGCGATTATCGAATCGACGCTTACCATCAGCTTCGAGGATATTAAATCGCTGATGTTCAGTTCAGCAGGCGCAGCCATCGATAGGGCATGGCGAAATAAAATCGGTGAAGAGGCTGAAACCATGGTTAATAGCTCTATTATTCGCCTGTGTCTCAATGAAAATTTAATCGATTCCATGATCGACCGAAACCGTTCTCCTGAACCATTTGACAACAAGGTGGATTATATTGCCAACATCCTTGAATATAAAGGGGCAAAATTAAAAAATCAGAAATCCATTTTATTTTTCAGCGAACCGGATATCAGTTTTATAGATAAGTCGGGTAAATCTATCGCTGTCATAGAAGTAAAAGGCGGTACAGACCCCGCAGGAGCATTGGAACGATTGGGCGCTATAAAGAAAAGTTTCGACCAGGCCCGCCGCGATAACCCGGATGTCAAAACAATTTTGCTGGTTAGCTGTATTACCAAAGAAATGGGAGCCCGACTGCCTTCCGACAAACTTATCGATTCGATTTTTAATCTTACGTCGATTATTAATGATATGGACAAAAGGCAGGAATTTTTGGCAAAAATAGAAGAAATAATCGGAATGGAGTAGCTTTCCGGAAATTAAACCTTCTGTATTGGTCCTACCATAGGAACCCCACTCAGTGGGGTGCGCCGCGGGATTGAGGCATGAATTGACAAAAAAATGGATTTCATTTAGAATACATTCCACGATTTAATTGAAATCGTTAAGGAGGCGCAAAATGCCGACTAAAACTTTTAATGTTCCAAATATAAACTGCGGGCACTGCACCCGCACCATCGAAAGAGAATTGAACGATTTGAACGGCGTCACCAACGTGAAAGCCGAAGTCGATTCTAAAAAAGTAACGGTTGAATGGGAAGAACCCCTTACCTGGAACGATATCCGGGAACTGCTGGAAGATATAGACTATCCTCCGGTGGAATAATGCCCGGGGAAAAACAATTAACTTTCCCTGTTGTGGGAATGACCTGCGCCAACTGCGCCGCGGCAGTGGAACGTAATTCGAAAAAAGCCCACGGCGTCACGAATGCGGTGGTTAATTTCGCCGGCGAAAAAGTTACGATAATCTATGACCCGGCCTTGACCGACGCACAAACGGTCACTGCCGAAATAGTTGAACGGGTAAAAAGGGCCGGGTACGAAGTGGTGGAAACTTCCGCGGACAAAGTCCCGGGAGACGCCGAAGCCGCGGCCCGCGAAGCGGAAGTGCGTCACCAATGGAAACGTTTCATCGTGGGTTTGTGTTTCGCTTTGCCCTTGTTTTTAATGAGCATGGCGCGGGACCTTCAATTGTTGGGGCATTGGGCGCACGCGCCCTGGGTGAACTGGCTGTTCTGGGCGCTGGCTACCCCGGTGCAATTCTATGTGGGCCGCGACTATTACGTGGGCGGCTGGCGAAGCCTGCTCAACCGCAACGCCAACATGGACGTCCTGGTGGCCATGGGTTCCTCGGTGGCTTATTTCTATAGTATCGCCGTGCTGCTGGCCGCGACCTTTGGCTCCCATGCCCTGGGCCACCATGTTTATTTTGAAACCTCGGCGGTTATTCTCACCCTCATCGTGCTGGGCAAACTGCTGGAAGCCCGCGCCAAAGGGCATACCAGCGAAGCGATTAAGAAACTGATGGGCCTGCAACCTAAAACGGCCCGCGTGATGCGAAACGGGACGGAAATGGATATCCCCATCGCCCAGGTAGTAACGGGCGATATCATCACGGTGCGCCCAGGGGAAAAAATCCCGGTGGACGGGGTGGTCATCGATGGTTATTCCTCTGTAGACGAAAGCATGATCACGGGCGAAAGCTTGCCGGTAGGCAAGAAAAAGGGCGACGCCGTCATCGGCGCCACTATCAACAAACAGGGCCTGCTGAAAATCGAGGCCACCAAAGTGGGTAAGGAAACGGCCCTGGCCCAGATCATCCGGTTGGTGGAACAGGCCCAGGGCAGCAAAGCGCCGATCCAGCGCGTGGTGGACCGGGTTTCTGCTTATTTTGTTCCTTTTGTCATGGGTGCGGCGGTCCTGGTATTTGCGATCTGGTTGCTCAGTGGGGCGGGATTTGTCCCGGCGCTGATTCGTTTGACCGCGGTGTTGGTGATTGCTTGCCCCTGCGCCATGGGCCTGGCAACCCCAACGTCGATTATGGTGGGCGTAGGCAAGGGCGCTGAAAACGGCATCCTTTTTAAAAACAGCGCGGCGCTGGAACAGGCCCATAAACTGGATGCGATTATCCTTGACAAAACAGGCACAATTACCAAAGGCGAACCGGCATTGACGGACATTCTCTCACGGGATGACGCGCAATTACCGGCAGACCGGCTGCTGTTTTTGGCTGCTTCCGCGGAACGGGGCTCGGAGCACCCGTTGGGCGAAGCGATCGTACGGGCGGCCTATGAAAAAGGGTTGAATTTAAGCGAACCGTCCGCCTTTGAAAGCATCGCCGGCCACGGTATCCGCGCGGAACTCGAAGGTCGCCGCATCCTGGTTGGTAATTTACGCCTGATGCGCCGGGAATCGATTCCCCTTCACCACCTGGAACGGGATGCAATGCACCTGGAAAACCAGGGCAAGACAGTGATGTGGCTGGCGGTTGACGATGACGCCCGCGCTCTGCTGGGGGTGGCGGATACAATAAAAGCGGGTTCCGTTGAAGCTGTGGCCATACTGAAAGCGTTGGGCCTGTCAGTGGTAATGATAACGGGGGACAATGAAACGACTGCCCGGGAAATTGCCGCCGGCGTCGGCATCGACCGGGTGTTTGCCGGGGTTTTGCCGGGAGAAAAAGCGGCACAAGTGAAAGCGCTGCAAGAAGAGGGGTTGGTTGTGGCCATGGTGGGGGACGGGATTAATGACGCGCCCGCGTTGGCGCAGGCGGATGTGGGAATTGCCATCGGTACGGGTACGGATGTGGCTATGGAAACGGCAGACGTGACGCTTATGCGTGGGGATTTGCGCAGTGTGGGTCAGGCCATCAGGCTTTCGAAGGGTACGATGCGGAATATTAAACAGAACCTGGGGTGGGCGTTTGGGTATAATATATTGCTTATTCCGATTGCCGCGGGTATCCTGGCGCCGTTTGCCTGGGCGCCGGTTTTTTTGCGGCAGTTGCATCCTATTTTAGCGGCTGGGGCAATGGCTTTCTCGAGTATTAGTGTAGTGACCAATGCTTTGAGGTTGAAAAGGTTGAAATTGTAAACCAGGGGGCTTTTTTTTAAAATAGCCCCCTGGACCCCCAAAAAAAATTTGTTTATTTAAAAGTTTTATGAAGTCCATAAACCTTGCGTTTGGCAAACTCCACCAACAACAAAATCAAAAACGCACTTATTATAAAATACATATAAAAATCCTGCGCTGTATAAAAACGCTTCGATGTGATTTCCTCTTTCTCCCACCGGTCGATCTCTGTAAAAATCCGCTGCAGCGAATCCTTATCCGTCGCCCGAAAATACAACCCACCGGTCTTATTGGCAATCTCTTTCAACAACTCCTCATCGATCTCTACATCCATCATCACATACTGCTGCCTGCCATACGCATCCCGCACCGGGTACGGCGCCTGCCCTTTCGTCCCTACCCCAATCGTATACACCTTGACATTAAAATCCCTGGCAATCTTCGCCGCGTCCCGCGGATCGATCTCACCCCGGTTATTAACCCCATCCGTTAACAAAATAATAATCTTCGTACGACTTCTGGACAACCGGATACGATTTACCGACGTTGCCAACGCCATACCCAACGCCGTGCCGTCCTCCAGGTCCCCGATGGCCGTCTCTTTTAAAAAATATTTCAAAATATCATAATCCACTGTCAACGGACATTTGGTAAAGGAATTCCCGGCAAATACCACCAGGCCCAGGCGGTCGTTCTCCCGTTTCTGGATAAAATTCGAAATTACGTCTTTGGCTACTTCCAACCGGTTCTTGGGCTTGAAATCCACCGCCGCCATGGACCCGGAAATATCCAGGGTGATCAAAATATCGATGCCTTTTTTATTTTCCAGGTCGTAATAATACAACGCCTGCGGCCGGGCCAACGCCACGATAAATAAAACCAACGCCGCCAACTTGAAATAATAAAGGTTCCGGATAAAATACGCTTTTGACGTGTGGTTGGAATCGGCGATCAATTTTTTAGAAGAATAAGTAATAAACCGCTTGCCCTTCTTATTGACAAATATATTCCAGGATATCAACAGGGGAACCCACAACAGCAACCAGAAATAACCCGGTTGGGCAAAGCGGAACACCTCCAGGAGATTGTTCATTATCCCTTTCATGAGACTTTCTCCTTTTGCATCTGCTCCAGGGCCGCCGCGGCCCGCGCTTTGTAAATCCCCACGGTATCTTCGATCTTTTTGGCCAACTCGCTCAATGCGCCGTCATCCGGGATGTATTTGGCAAATTTCACCAGGTCCGCCGTACTGAACAAATACTCCAGGTTATTTAAAATTAAAACCTCCGCCTCCCGCTTCTTCAAATCGTAAAGCGTCTCATAGGTAGTGAAATCCTCGGCATTGAAGCGATAGGTCCGGTGGAGAAATTGTTTCAAGATGATAGTCAATTCGAAAAAGAACAATTTCATCTTGCCTTTCTCAAATAAGGACTGCTGATACAATTCTTTTATACGCAGTTCCAATTCTTCCAGCGGGGATAACAGCCGTTTGGGTGTTTCCGCCGCTTTTATTTTCCTTCTCTTTAACCAGAAGCGGATTAAAAACAAGACGATAATGACCCCCAGGACAATAAGGATATAGTTTAAAAGGTACCGCGGGTTCCCTTTTATCTCCAACAGGTTCTTTAGCGGCTTGATATCCTTGTCCTCTTCTTTAAGGACGGACTTAACGGTCACCGGTACGGAGTTAGTTTCCCGCGTTTCTATCACTTTTTCGTTCTTTTTCAGTTCGATGGTAAAAGGTCCCACGTTGAAATCGCCGGTTTTAAAGAAAGCGATTTCGATATGCTTTTCAAAAAGCTGGGAATCCTGTTCTGTTCGTTTTTGCGCGGCGGCCTGTTCCAGGATATCGAACTCCTTTGTCATGATCTTTACGTTAATATTATCCGCGTCGGAAGTGGTTTTGACAATGATCTTCAAGCGGATACGGTCGCCGATAAAGGCCAGGTTTTCCGAAACTGAAATGGACACTTGCGTGCCGGCCGCCTCCGGCGCGGCATGCCCGGTATAATAAAACGCGGTAAGTATGGTAAGAATGAATAATAAAATGAATATAGTTTTTTTTCTCATCTGGCGAATTTCCGTCTCCTCTCTAAAAAGAATTCGAACAAAGGTTTCTCATAATCCATTTCCCCCTCGATGGGGATAATGTCCACCCGGTATTTTTTAAAGATCTCCAGGAGTTCTTTTTCCCTATTAATATAGTCTGTCGGGAAAAGTTCCCGGGTTTGGGGAGAGGCGAAGTCCGCCAGGAATTCTTCCCCGGTCTCGCTGTCCTTTAAAACAAACATGCCCTGGTCCGGCAGGTTTTTTTCCCGCATATCCGTGACTTTTACGGCAATGAGATCATGTTTTCTGGAAGCGATCTTCATGGATTGGGTAAACCCGGCGTCGATAAAATCCGACAGCAGGAACAGGATGGATTTTTTCTTAAGTACTTTGTTCAAGTAGACCAGGCCGTTATGGATGGAAGTGCCTTTTCCTTCCGGTTGGAAGGTCAGGATTTCGCGGATGATGCGCAGCAGGTGGGTTTTTCCTTTCTTGGGGGGGATGAACCGTTCGATTTTATCGGTGAATATCAGCAGTCCTACCTTGTCGTTGTTGAGGACAGCGGTAAAGGCGATAATAGCGGAAATCTCGGCGATGATCTCTTTTTTGCTCCGGGTCTGGGAAAGGAAACCCAGGGAAGCGGAAAGATCGATGGCCAGGATAACGGTCAATTCTCTTTCTTCCACGAACTGTTTGACAAAGAGTTTGCCCATGCGGGAGGTGACGTTCCAGTCGATGAAGCGGATATCGTCGCCCGGGGTGTATTCCCTGACTTCCGAGAATTCCATGCCCCTGCCTTTGAAGGTGGAGTGGTATGCGCCGGCGAATAGTTCTTTCGACGACTTCCTGGAAATGATTTCGATCCGTCTTACTTTTTTTAATATTTCTTCTGCAATCATCTTTCGTTGTTATTAATCGGTTATATTTAGAGTAAATCGATCACGATACGATTCATGGCATATTTGATGGAGAAATTTGTCGGGTAGGCAAATTTCAAGCTCCACATTTTGTTATGCCCTTCCGCCATTTGGGTGTAGGCATTTTTGACTTCCACCGGTCGCTGTGGGGAGAATTCCACTCCTTCGGTATTGGAAAAATTCAGTTTCAGGGGTTTACAGCGCTTGCCCCCCACTTCTACCGAGTAATTATTGCCGGAGGTGTTCTGGATATACATCATTTCGACTTCATACGCTTTTTGTTCAATTTGTTCCATTTAAGTGCTCCAGGTTAGGAATTTCAAGGTTTAATTATATTACTATTTTTATTTTTTTGCAATTTGCTTTTTTTTGTTTTTTTTAATATAATGGCCCCGTGACCCATCCTGCCGGATGGCGGCGGCGGCGGCGGGATTTAAAGTAAGAGTAAGGTGAATTATGGCGGAAGAGTGTCTGTTAAAGTGTTGGTTTTGTACCAGCGAATTTGCCGTTGATGAGACTTCGTTTTGCAGTCATATCGATGCGACCCTTATCTGTCCGTATTGTCTCAAGTGCGCCTGCGACGCCCCGGGAGAATATAAAAGCGAATTCATGAAAAATTGTCCGAAAAAAATCCTGGAAGAGAAATTGATCCGGGAGAGTAAGACCAGTTTGAAATTGGGTGAAATGCTGATCCGGGCCGGGAAAATCACCAGGAACAATCTCTTAACGGCTATTGATAAGCAGAAATCTTTTAATAAACGTATCGGCCAGATTTTTATCATGATGGACCTGATAACCCCGGAGGAGTTATCGTTGTACTTGATGGAACAAAAATGGATCGACCGGCTGGACCTGGATAATTTTGAAGTGGACCATGAATTGGTGGAGATGATCGGCAAGGATTTTTGTTTGGAGAAAAAAATTATTCCCATTGAAGCTTACGAACTCAACCAGAAAAAAATTCTCCGGCTGGTGGTTTTTTCCAGGGATGATTTGTTGATGCTTAAGAATAGCGATCGATTAAAAGATTACGTGCTTATTCCCTACGACGCCCTCCCGGAGGACATCAACCGCATCCTGCTGGAAATCAAGAATTACGATATCATGCTGTTAAAATGAAGGTGGTTCATCTTTCGGGTTTGATGAATCAAACCCCTACCAAAAGGCACCAGGGCTCCAGGGATTTTTTCTTCCAGGTGATATTCGCAGGGGTGGAAGTTTGAGCTATCTATTTGATTGTTTCAAGCGGGGATTAGCGCCTCGAAGAGTTTTAAAAAACGATCCACTGAGGGAATTGCCACGCCTTTTTCATATCTTGAAATATAGAGCTGGCGAACTCCAAGCCGGTGGGCCAACTCATCCTGCGTTATTCCCGCCCGCTCCCTGGCTATTTTAATAGATACTGCAATCTGCAAGTTCTTTTCTATATTAATACGTTCCTCGATATCTCCCGGCATTTTCTTTTCATCATTAGGAGTAAAATATTTTTTCAAATCCTTTTCTAAAACAACTTCGATAATACCTTCAAGCGCTTCTTTAATCATGACGCGAGCTTCTTCCAGGGTATCACCCTCTGAAAAGACTCCCTTCACCTGGGGACAAAATACAAAGTATCCTCCATCTGCCTCTTTTCGATACACAGCAGTAGGTTCAAACGTTTCAATAACCATAATTCCTCCTTAAGGCAACGGCACACCGGTTATTTTAGCAATGGCCTTTAACGTGCCTATCTTCATATCCTTATTGTGGCATGGCACCGGTATCACCAAACCATCTTTTTCCATCATGAAATGGGAACCTTTTGTTCGCACGACCTGCCAATCATGATCTTTCAATTTTCGTACTATGTCTTTTCCTTTCACGGTTATGATATACACTATTAGTGATGTACTGTCAATACGAATTCTCAATTTTCCCCAAAATTAACCATTGACAATAAACAATTCGATTCTTCAGGCATTAGGGGCGTAGGGGCTTGATTTATCAAGCCCGGAACAGGCGCACAGGCGGTTCATCTTTCGGGTTTGATGAATCAAACCCCTACCAAAAGGCACCAGGGCCCCAGGGATTTTTTTCTTCGCGGTCCTTCGCGTTCTTCGCCTTGATTAAACGTCAAGAAGATTTTATAGCCCGAAGGGCGCCGCTTCCATTTATCATTTATCATTTATAATTTATAATTTATAATTTATAATTCCTCTTTCCTTCGAAAGTATCCCGTTTCCTCGATCAGTTTCTTTGCGGCCAGGAAGTGTTCCGCGGCGTCTTCCATTTTTCCCTGTGCGTGGCAAAGGCGTCCGGTTTCGAGGTTGGCATCGCCGAACCATTGCAGGGTCTCCTAGAAAAATTCATCGGCGGACGCCGTCGTCGTAGAGACGTTTCGCGCAACGTCTTTACAGGATATTGCGCCCTGGCTGTAAAAGGACCAGCCGTACACTTTTTGCGCGCCGCGGTAGTTATCGGTTTTCATTTGATTCAACCATTGGTCTATTAACGCGGTTTTGCCCACGCCGCCCCAGGCCACCAGGGTCAGGATATGGGTTTGGCAATCGGCCCAGGATTGGTAAAAACCTTCGCCATCCGCTGCCTCGCACATTTATTATTTTATTAAGGGATATTATACCTTATCAAAAGAAAAAAAGCACCGGGGTTTGAGAAATCAAACCTTTTGGCGGGACAGCCAATCCTGACGGCTCATCGTGACCCGTCGCCCTATGACTATGAAAACTTTACCACCAGGAGACGGCGCACCAAGAATTTTTTTATAATAAACCTCTTGGTGAACCTTTGTGCCTTCGTGCCTTTGTGGCTATTTTCATGGCAACGACTATTTTTCTGAAAAAGCCTTCTTTAATTGTTCTTCCGAAAGGCCCGTAAATTTGACGATTTGTTCAATGGTAAAATCCTCACGCAGCAATCTCCTGGCTGCCTCAAGCTTCCCTTCATTTCTTCCTTCGTTCATCCATTTTTCTTTTCCTTCGTTCATCCATTTTTCTTTTCCTTCATTTCTTCCTTCTTCTCTTAATCGTTCGGCTAAGGTTGGCATAATATCACCTCCATTTATTTTGCTTTCTTCAAGTATTATCTTTAATTTTTCCGGGTCTATATCTTTTGTCTCAGATAGATATGCAAGGAAAAAAAGCATATTCTCTTTTTCCCGGATGAATCCGCTCTCATGCCAGAATTTGAATATCTCTCGTATCGATTCAAAATCTTCATTAAACGCACTTTTCATCAAGGTTACGGCGGTTAACAGGAATACATTGTCTCTTAACCCGCCATTTTTTTCCTCTTTAAAATTCCAATTCTTTGTATCGAATAGCACATAGGAGAAATCCAGTAAAAAATTTTTCAACTCATTGCTGACGGCAAACTTGTCGAGAAACGATTGCGGTATATCCCACTCGTCTTTTCCATGATAGAATACCAGGGGGATTATCACGCGAAGGGGGTTGCCATCGGACAGGTCTTTCTGCCACATTAAGTACATGTACAATAGTAATTGGATAAATATTTCTTCATCCTTGTAGGACTTATGCTCGATCAGGATATAGATATCTGTTTCCAGTTCCTTTCCTTTTTCGTTTATCATCAGGGTTTTTAC
>JAPKZK010000002.1 GCA_026393835.1 Candidatus Aminicenantota bacterium
GAGGAATATTTTCCAATACTTGCCGGCCATCCAAATTGATGGAAACCTTTTCGTTGCCATTATCCAGCTTTATTTGAATGGCGTGAAGCGATTGGCGAAACTCCTTACAGTCTCCTAATTCCACTGTCACTGCGTCAAAGGAAATATATTCCTTTCCATTGGCTTCACCATTAAAGGATATCGAGGGAATGGAGTTCGCATTTCCCAGGTGGATAGTAAAATCATTACCTCTATTTTCCAATTCACTCTCATCCACCCGGAATTTCAACTCATAAAGGAGATCGAACCCCGGCTGTTTTTCATTACCATCATCGGGTTGATACGCCGCGCTTATTCTCACCAGGCAATGGGGCGATACATGATAAGGAACGAGCCATTCATAAGACCCGGTATTGGGGACTCGATCGGCAATGGGTAGGTACGTGGTTCCATTATCCGGCGAATATTCCAACCTGACATTCTCAATATCCACGGCGCTGCCGTTGGGGAAGATCAATTTTCATTCTTTATCGTACAAATCCAACCCTTCTTGCCATTTTTTGATAATTATTTCCATTGGAATCTTCGACGCCACGCTAAAAAATTCAAGGTCAAAATCAGTCTCAAAATAAATTATGGCTTTTGTAAATAATTCTTTTAGAACATTTTTACTCCAATCTCTCATGAAAAATTCTTCATATAAGTTTGGAAATCCTTGTTTTGTAATAAAGCCTCTTATAATAATATCAAATCCTAAAGGTAATTCGCTCATTAGTTCTTTATTGAATTCAAAACTGAACCAGGCTTCTTGATATCCTTCATCTTTCCAATCCCTTTTATAGCATGGAAAATAATATCTTCGATTGGGCTGACCTGAAAAAATATATGGGAAAATTTCTGGAAATGAGCTTCCTTCATTTAGAGCTCCAAATAATTGCATTACACAATCATTTTGATCGTTCATTCGCTCAATAAGTATTGGGATTATTTGCTTAAGAGCTTTCATCTTTTTATTTAAGTTTGCGTCTATACCCTCAATTTCATCGGGAGTCAATGAAAAAAAACAAAATTCGTTTGTTATATTTTTTATATCGTACCCGCAAACATTTTTTATTGACTCCAGTATATCTATTCTATATGAGGTTTTTAATTTCTTGCATTTAATAATTTCTTTCATTTTAACTCCTTATCAGGGTACTATTACATTTGCTGGTATGGTTGGCCATAAGGGTGGAATTAGAGAGGGTAATAATCTAATAATTCTGTATGTAATATAACCAACACTAGCGCCAAAAATGACATTTTTTACGGTATTATTAAGAGTTATTCTTTTACTATCTTTTATTTCAGTTCCATCTTGTTTATACCGTCGCCTGTCATCATCTTTATATTTACCGCTTTTTCCCGGTTCAGGTTTATCTACATCCCAATGTGGGCCACCATGATAGTTTTTTGGATCTGGATCCCATTGCCATCTATTTCCTTCTGGATCAAGCCAATTGCCTGGTCTTTGATCTTTTATATCTGGGTTATAATTCTTATTTTTATCAAAATTCCAACCGTTATTTTCATTGCAACCAGGAGGTTTGGGCATATCATCGGGTGTACCAGGTCTTATTTCTTTTCCATCCGGATCAAAATGGGTAATCGGATTATTTGCGCAATAAGCATATAGGTTCCATAACTGGGGATTGCCTATAGCACCTTCCTTATTGATAATCGGGTCAACGGAAATAAACCGGTACGAATTGTTATCGAAGTATCGAGCCCCGAAGTAATCCAGTTCGGAATACCCTTCGCGTTCCTTGCCGGAAAACTTTTGCTTGGGGTCATATGTCTTTGTCCATGTCTTTTGAACATCTCCATAAGGCCCGTACGCTTCGGAATAAACAACGTTCCCCAGGTCGTCCGTGATGATCCGAGTAGAATTGATTTGATCACTCATATAATAATAG
>JAPKZK010000148.1 GCA_026393835.1 Candidatus Aminicenantota bacterium
GACTAATCTATCTATGAAACGAATCCGCGACTTTACTGTGCATGCCTTAGAGGAAGAAGACTATCGGTGAGCCGTATACTGGAAATCTGTACGTACGGTTCGATGAGGGACGCGGGAAACCCCCGCAACTACTCTACTGGCAAAGTTTTTGAAGAGCGGAAAAAACAATCAGTGAAAATCCGGGTAATCTGTGGACCAAAAGAAGATACGGGACAGGCCAATTTTTATCCCCGCAGGCAAGAAGTTGAGAAATAATACTAACTATAGTACTATATTGGCGTGACCAAACAAGTGAAACTAATTGAAAAATTGCTGCAGAAACCCAAAGGGATGAGATTTGATGAAATATACTAGGTCTGGAGGATTAGAATGATAAAAAAAGATATCGCTTATTTTATGGAGCTTCCATACAATATAATTATCCGTAAAGACCCTTATGGCGGTTACTTTGCTAAAATTGAAGAATTGGAAGGCTGTATGGCGCAAGGTGAGACATACGAAGAAGCATTTAAAAATATATCCGGGAAGCCATGGAATTATGGTTGGAAGACGCGATAGAAGATGGTGAAGTTATTCCTGAGCCGGTTCTCGATGAGGAAGACTTCAGCGGGAAGTTTGTGCTGCGTCTTCCCAAAACACTTCACAGGAAACTCGCCCGTAACGCCTATAAAGAAAATGTCAGCCTTAACCAGTACGTTGTATTCCTCTTATCGGAACGAAACATCCTGAATCATCAGTGACCGACTGCCCCCGCCTTCTTCCCCATAAAAACTTTGCCGCCAAGAGACGGCGCACCAGGGTGCCAAGGTTTTTTCTTCGCGCCCCTTCGCGTTCTTCGCGGCTAATTTCATCGAATAATTATTAATTGTCAATGGTTAATGGGAAATGGGGTGGCGGGTTTACTAGCCGCCTAACCTCCATTGAAATTATGGGCGAACTATTGAAATTTTAAACGATTTCCTGTAAAATTAATTTATGTATATACGTTCGCTTCAAATGAAAAACTTTCGCACCTTTGTCAATAGTCGTGCGTAGTTCCTTTATCCTGATATCGCGGCAAGCACCGACAACGATAATATCCCTAAATTTAAAAATATAAATCTGGTATTGGGAAGTAACGGGTCGGGAAAGACAACGTTACTAAAAGCCATTGCACTCAGCGCACTTTTCCCCATCATCAAGAGTTCCGGTTTTGTACCTTATTGCCTGGTGAGTAAAACCGAACCTGATGAATCTAAAACTACCAAAGCCCAACATAACATCGATAACGGGACTGCAGTTTTGACCGGCGGTTTCTTACTTCATGATGAAGATGTGGCTCCTCAATATATTAAAAACAAGCTTGGCAGCAGTGAACATGTTCACACCAACCAGGTGGTTATTTTACGGAGAGGCGACCTGGAGGAGATTCAATCGTCTATACCGGTTGATCTCTCATTATGGTCGAATATGTATGAGAATAAATCCCCGGCGTTTTTAATGGTAGGTTACGGCGCCACTCGCCGGGTAGAGACGCGGGAAAACTTTGATTTCGGATCACGACAACGCCGTTCTTTGCGATACCAGAGAGTCCAGGGGCTTTTCGAAGATTCCTACTCCCTGATCCCCCTGGGTAGCTGGCTGCCGGAATTGGAAAAGGCCAACCCGGATCGGTACCGGGAAGTTATCCATTTGATCGATCGACTGCTGCCTGAACCTTTTTCTTTTCATGGCCATTTTGAAAACCCTGAATACTTATTCATCCAGGAAAAAATAAAGATTCCTTTCGATGCGCTGTCCGACGGTTACCGATCTTATATCGGGTGGGTCACCGATTTATTATACCATATTTCCACGGGCTGCCCGGAGAACAAACAATTGGTGGATTGCAGGGGGATTGTCATGGTTGATGAAATCGACCTCCATCTTCATCCCGCATGGCAGCGAGTGGTGATACCCATAATCTCCGGGACCTTCCCTAATCTTCAATTCATATTTACCACTCATAGTCCCATTGTAACCGTCGGCATGCAATCTCAAAATATCATTGTGGCGGAAATGGAAGGCTCACAATCCCAATTACTTAAGTTGTCCCGGAGTGTATATGGACTAAATGCGGACCAGGTATTGCTCAGCGAATATTTCGGTCTTGATTCGACCCGTGCCCCGGGAATTAGAAAAAAGATGCGGGAACTTAACATAAAAGCCATATCGAACATTTTCGCCCCAAAAGCTCTGTCAAAGCATGGCCTACAACGGCAATCATAGAAAAATTCAATTTACCGGGTAACTTCCCAAAAAGTGCAGGCAGCGATAATGGTTATTATCTTCTTCCCTATCATCCTTTCAATTATACCGTTACCTGTAAACCATGCAATACTTACTTCAAAAATAGTTATTTCCCCATCCGCGGCGCCCGGGATATTGAAAAGGATGACCCCAGGAATCTAAAATCCGAACAAGCTTACCTGGTTTACCCGATTGGAGATTTCGACGCCGACCCGGAAACCATTATAAAATACGAAGGTATCGTCGCCGTCCCGGTAGAAAATATAGGGGAAAACTATGATCGGGCTCGAGTGATTATTATATTTTTCAATTTGAATGACCGGGATGAGCATTTTAGCGAACGTGCGGAAAAAATTAGCCATTTATTCCAATCCCTGGAAAGCTTCTATAATCCGCCCAGTAATTTGCACAAAGAGTTGGCTCAACAGGCGATAAGTCGTTTAATATCCGGAAAAAGCAGCCATACCAATTGTATGCGATCTTTCAAACGACTTTACGAAAGTGACCGGGACCGGGTTTTAAAAATAGTAAAGGAGATAATAAACTATCTTAAAACCGTTTCGTAACAGCCCTTTCGTTCGCTGTTGGGTTTGATGAATCAAACCCCTACGAGTGAAACAATCTATGCCTTCGCTCCTTTGTGACTATTTTCACAGCAAGACAAAATTAGTTTTACCTTAAATTTAAAAAGCAGTTGACATGTCCAGCAAAAACCATTATATTATAAAACGTATCAAAAATTCGCATAGGAGTTTAAAATGACGGTTGCACAGATTACACAGCTCGGCAAGAAACGGGCAGTCACACTGCCACGAGACTTTTGCCCGGGTGAAAATAAGGTTTATATCAACAAAATAGGAAATTCTGTTGTCCTAATCCCGTACCACGATTCATGGAAATCCTTATTCGATAGTCTTAACGAATTTTCAGATGATTTCATGGCCGAACGGGAACAACCGAAAGAACAAACCAGGGAAAAAATCTTTTAATGAAATACCTTCTTGATACAAACATTTGCATATATATCATAAAGAAAAAGCCGCCCGAGGTCTTACAAAAATTTTCCGATTGCCCGGTTGGAGAAATTGGGCTATCGTCAATAACCGTCGCTGAATTGGAATACGGCGTTCAAAAAAGCCAACTACCCGATCGTAATGAAAAAGCATTGGAAAAGTTTATAATTCCCTTAGAGATCGCTCCTTTTGATTATAAGGCGTCGATCGCTTATGGTAAAATTCGTGCCCAAATGGAAGCAAAAGGAACACCCATCGGGCCGTTAGATACTCTTATTGCAGCACATGCCCTGAGTTTAAATGCAACTCTGGTGACGAATAACACCAGGGAATTTATAAGAATACCCGGTCTTAAAGTGATCAATTGGGTAGAAGGCTGATTGGAACCTTCGCGCCCCTTCGCTTTTTATGGGCGCCCCGCCGGGACCTTAGCGGCTAATTTATTGCAGGGTGGAGGCGCCGCGGCCTTGCATTTCCATTTTAAATATGGTAACCTAAAACCGTAAGAAACAATCGGAGGAAAATATGAAACATCCTGTAATTAAATTATTGGCTTTTTTTAATAATAAACCTCTTGGTGTACCTTTGTGCCTTCGTGCCTTTGTGGCTATTTTCATTGTGACTGCTTCATTGCTGGCCGGTGAAACCTTATCAGCACAACAACTAACCTTTGAAGAAGCCCTCTGGGCTCGAAACGATGAGACCGGCCGAATGGTGGCGGCCCCCGAAGGGGTGTTCCGCAGGGGCGAAGTGGTAAACCTGGTGCTTCGCCAGGTGAAAACCTTTCAAATGGGCAAGGACGGGAAATGCCGCTTCGATATCGACCTGAAAGTAAAAGACCCGAAAGGAAACATTATCCTCGATCAAAAAAACCTGCTGGGGGAAGACGGTCACATCGAACTAAAAGATGGGATCGCTTCCTCTCCCTACGGTATTTTCGAGAGCCACGTGGGCCTGGAACCGGGCCAATACCAAATGATTCTCACGATTCGCGATATAATAAGCGGCGCCAAGCTATCTACTACCCAACCTTTCACCCTCTCCCCGGGCCTGTCATACCAAAAAACGATCTTTGCAAAACAAGGAAGCGACGGCACACTGAACCCGGTCAATGATGCCACATTTTCCAGGGGCGAAAAGGTCAACCTGGTCTTTATCAGTGTGGGAAAATTCATGAAAGACGCCTCAGGGAAACACTCTTTCGATATCGATATGGTAGTGAAAAATTCGGAAGGAAAACAGGTCCTGAAGCAGGAAAAAATGCTGGGAGAAAATGGTCATATCGTTCTTGAAAACGATATCGCGGATTCCCCTTACGGCATCTTTTACTCCACGCTGGAAATGGCCCCGGGTACTTATTATATGACCCTCTCTGTCTACGATAAAATCGCCAACGATAAGGTCAGTGTTACAAAACCGTTTAGCTTGAAATGAGGCGTAATTACTTGACAAACAGGGTATTTTATTTCATAATAATGGAAATGATAAAAAGACAATATATTATGATGATTGCTTTTGCAATTTATGAAAGAGGATGATATGACTGAACAGGAATCCGCCGGCGTTAATCCGTTCCATATCCAGGGTATGGTGCGGGATGAATCCCTCTTTTTCGGTCGCCAATCCGAATTAAATTCGATATGGGGATACTTGAGGAAAGGTTCGAATGTGTCTATTGTGGCGCCAAGGAGAAGAGGAAAATCATCGCTTTTATGGCGTATTAAAGAAAAAGCCCACGATGAGATACCTCACGATTCGACAAAACCCGAAATTCAAGCCTTTTATATCGATATGGAGCTTATATCCGGCGAAGAACAATTTTTCGAGCGGTTGAGCGAATTGGTTAAGGCGGAGGACCCAACTTCCTTGCAATTGGAACGGGCATTGGAAAACAAACGTATTATCTTATGCATCGATGAGTTCGATCGCACAGCGCATAATGAGGCATTTTCCGATGATTTCTTTTCCATTTTACGCGGGCTCTCCCAGGGATGAAATCTATCGTTGGTCGTTGCTTCCAAAATTCCCCTTATCGAATATTCCGGGGAGGGGATGACATCTCCGCTTCATAACATCTTTCCCCCGTCTCCCTTGTATTTGGGGCCTTTAGCGAAAGAGGACGCCCGGGAATTACTCACCTCCGCTGCTGCTCGCGTAGGTAGGGTTTTTACGCCGGGTGAAATTTCAAAGGCCCTTAAAGTTATTGGCGATTACTTCCCCTGGAATGTACAGTATTTTGGATGGTGCTGGTTTGAAAATAACTTCAATATGGAGAGCGCTGAAAAAAAGTACCATGAGATACAGGTAGAAAAAGTAAAAGCAGGGTTGAAGCCGGATCGGTTGTCGAAAGTAATTTCAAGCCTATTGTTTATATTCAGTGTTCTATTGTTTTATATGATTATTTCCCGTGATTTTTGGTTGTTTAAAATAATCGCTGCATTGGCCGTTGTTATTGCCGCGTTATATATGGTATGGCGGTTCGGAGCCTGGAGAAAAAGTCATGAACTCAGAAGAGCGTAAATCGTCCAATGGGGGAATGACACGCCGGGAAATAAAATCCCGGGCTTGTAAACGTCGCTCATTTAGGTTCCGGCAAATCCCCTTTTTTTGTTCAACTGCTGCAGCCGCCAAAACCGATAGATAACCGTTCATGGTTCATGCGTCATTGGCCCAGGATATTGTTCGTAATTGCAATTATGGTAATGCTCTTCTTCTGGAATTGGTATATTGTCCCGCAAAAAAATCATCCCCCTCAAACGTTTGATATAGAGCCGGGTAATAGTATCGCATTGGGATTCTCAGCGCCGGAATACGTGTTTATTTCCAATAAAAACTGCATCGATGTAACGGTGGTGAATACGTCCGATGCCGTTTTCAATGGAACGATTACGCTGGCATTTTCACAACCGGCGTCATTAAGTATCACATCGGAAAGCAAGGGGAATACGTCGTTTAAGGTAACCGATCTTAAGGCTAATGCGCAATTTACGAAAAAAATTGGCTTTATACTCAATGACGCTCCGAAAGCTAAAATATTGAACTTTCAATTCATAGCTGAAAGTTCCGCTAACAAAATGATCAAAACAGGGTGGTACGCCATTAATCTTGGTCCCTTTTATTTTCTTCACAGTCGTTTCATCGCGTTATCGGCGTCGCTATTATTTACAATCATTCTTAGCCTATTCTGGGAACGATTTAAACGCCTTATTTTACCGGAATGATATGGACCCTTCATACGTTAAACCCCCTCATCAAAAATTAGCGGAGCCTCCGTACAGGTTGGGGCCGACCTTTACCAGCTCTCTATCGCTGTGGAATCCATTGGATTATTTACGTATTCTTTATTGGGTATTTTTTCATTCCCAATGGATAAGGGACTATGTGAAATGGCTCGCGCCGGATTACCCGGATAGACCACGCCATAATGAAAGGTTGATACTTTTAAAAAGCAATGCGCGTGTCCGTTCATTCTTCGTTCAATCAATATTGACAGCGATCATTATTCCTTTTGTCATATCGTTTTTTTTGAAGGCGATAGGATTGCCGGTAAATTTGATTGCGGTGGCAATAGCCGTTTTGGTGAACGTGGCGTACGGCGTGGTATTCTGCCTGGCATTCGGTGTAGCGAACGGTGTGGTGCTCTGCGTGGCATCAAGTGTGGGATTCGGAGCGTTTATCGGTATAGCCTCCAACGAGTTTCCTAGGATTGTGAAAGGTGTGGTTTTCGAGGATTTGAGCATTCTTTGGTTTGCCATTGTATCCATCTTATTTGGTGGGGCAGGATTCGGCGCGCTGGCAGGTGGCATAGAGGTCACGTTAATAAAAGGAATGTTTTTAGGTATTGAGTTTCTGAAGAATTATTTTATTAGGATAGCCCGCCTACCGATATATATTTTCGAATTGGGAATGGCTGGTTTTCAAAAAAAAAATCATCCAAACCCCGCTGTAAAACTGGATGGTTTGAACTTGTTACCTATTCCGGGGATTCAGAAAGAATTAATCGAAACCATTAAAGAATCGCCAGAGTCAGGGGTGGCCTTATGCGCAGAATACATCAACTACTCTCTGCAACATTCCAGCGTAAAGCAAGTGGTCTATAATATCATAGACAACGATCAAAACCGTATACACATTTGGTGTCGATTACTAAGTCAATACGAATTATTTATTCTTTTAGAACAGCGTGAAGATTTACCTCTCAATAGCCCATGGAACCATATTTGTCAAAGCTATGGATTAATAATGAGAGATCTTCGACGCAAAATAGATTCCATTCTAGAACTCATTCATTCGATCGATGAATCAATGGATGAATCGATCGATAATTTTAATATTGAATCCCATTTGCAGCACTCTTATGAAGTCATTCATTCTTATGCATTGTTGAGAGATTGCCTGGGGTGTGAAACCGCCGGTCACATCGCTGCACTGGCGACGAAACCTGATACGCCGCTGAACGAATTAAAAAAGGGCGGAAGTAATTTTAAATGGCTTGATTCCCTACCGGAACCGGAACTTCGGCCTGAATTATTATATGTGTTACGCGAACTGCGATCCGTTGCGCGCGAAGCCGGGATATTGACGGAACAAACCTCGCGGGCCGGGCGATTGGCGGCCACCGCCCGCGCTTCCGATACCTTGCGTACCCTCAAAGAATACGCATCGCAGGAATGCTTCGAACCGGAAAAAACTCTCCTCGGTCTCATTATCGACCGCTGGACCGAAATTATCACCAAAGCCGGGGGCGAAGTGGGACGAAGTGCATTACCCATCGACAAAATTCCCAACAATTATATCGTCGGACCCGCGCTTCGCGGCCAAAAAGGCCGCCTTTTCGTGGGCCGCGACGACATCTATCACGAAGTGACGCGACTGTGGAGCAACGAGCAAGTCAAACAAACCGTTGTTTTCTATGGCCAGCGGCGAATGGGAAAAACCTCCATTCTCCTGCACATGGAATCCAACCTCGACTCCCAATACCTCCCCATATTCCTGGACATGCAAACCCTGGCCACGGTAACCTCACACGACGCTTTTCTTTACAACCTGGCGGACAGCATTTCATATCAACTCAATAAAACCGGTTTGGGCCTTCCTATTCCTTCACGGGACCTTTATACCGATGAACCCTTTATCGCTTTTCGAAAATACATCGAAGTCGCTGAAGAAGTTATTCCTCCCGGCAAATGGGCCGTGCTCATGATCGATGAATTTGAATTGGTGGAGGAAAAGCTCAACCAGGGCGCATTTCCTTTAGACCTGATGCTCCAATTCAGGAATATCATGCAGCATCATCCCAGGTTTGTCCTGGTTTTTGCGGGATCGCACCACCTGGACGAAATGCGTCAAGACTACTGGAGTCCGCTGCTCAACATTGCCCGCCTAATCAAAGTCGGGTATCTCTCCCACTCCGCGTCTTATGAACTCATCACCAACCCATGGGAAGATTTCTCGCTCGAATACAGTAAAGAAGCGGTAGAAAGCATTATAAAAGCCGCGTGCGGGCAACCGCTGCTGACGCAGAGTATTTGTTCCGGGATTTTGGAACGGGTCAATGAGCGATTGGCGCGGGGAGGACCGGAAATGGCTCCAACCGCAACACTCGAAGACGCCGAAGCGGAAATTAAAAACATTCTCGACACCTCCGAATATTTCCGCGCCGTTTACAACGCGCTTCCACCCGATGCGCAGAACCTTTTGAAAGCCATCGCTTTAAATCAAAAAGACGCGGATGAAGGAGTCGGATTTACCGAGATCGAAATCGATCTACCGGGAGAAGAAAAATCCGCGGCGTTGGAAATCCTTAAACGCCGCGATATGATCGTGGAAACAGGAGATAAAATTCGTATTGCCGTCGAATTGGTGCGCCGATGGCTTCTTCGGTAACAACTCCTAAACCCCGGTTGAACCGAACCCGCCTTCTCCCCTCCGGGTTGCGGATAACTCGTCCACTTGCATGACGTCAACCGTCAGCACGGGTTGGATAACCAATTGGGCGATTTTCATGCCCTCTTCTACCTCGAAAGGTGCGCTCCCATGATTGATGAGAATGACCTTGACTTCGCCCCTATACCCGTGATCGATGGTGCCGGGGGTATTTAATACCGTCACCCGGTGGTTTAACGCCAACCCGCTCCGCGGCCGGACCTGCGCTTCGGTATTGGCCGGCAATTGGATAATAATCCCGGTCCCGATTAGGGCGCTTTCACCGGGTTGAATGGTTTTTCGTTCTACGGAAAATAAATCCAACCCGGCGTCCCCGGGATGGGCATAACACGGCAAAATTGCTTTTTCAGCGATCAGTTTGACTTTTAGTTCCATTTTTTTTCCATTTTAAAGAGTTAATTATAAATTATTAATTATAAATTATAAATTATAAATGTTAATTGCTGGCGCTAGAGGTAGGAGAAGAACCCGCGGTCAAATGATCCAGGATCAACCCGTAAAAATGCCGCTCTCCCGACTGGTAAAACCACCCCAAATGCATAAAACAATTCAAACAATTGGCATAACGCCAGGCAAACCCAGGAAACCAGGAAAACTGCTCCGTGGGGTCCCCGAAATTGAAACAACCGACGGCTTTCGAAAAACACCCGATGGTATATACGATACCCGCGGGATTTTTAAAGGTGTACCTGTACCGCCCGTCGATCTCGATCTTATAATCCAACGATGTGATAATGAATGAACAGTTGGCGCAAAGAAGAAAATCCTTTTCTTTCTTCCGCTCTTTGTGCTGCTGCATCAACCGCTCGGTAACTTCCGCCAATTGCTCATCCGTGTACTTCCGCAGCGCCCACACCGGCTGCGGCGTCACGGGAGAAAAACCATGCACTAAATTCATTTTCGTCCGTGCTCGTCCGTGTAAGTCCGTGGCTAACTTTATTATGTCCCGGCGACGGCCAATTGGGAAACCAGGAACGAAGGCGACGATATGGCAGTTTTGTACTCATTATCGTCGGCAATTTCCAGGACGTTTTTAAAAAGCTCCAGGATGTTCCCGGCAACGGTGATTTCCTTAACCGGCGCGCCGATCTTTCCCCTTTCCACCAGGAAACCGGAACAACCGAAGGAGAAATTGCCGGTCACATCATTCATGCCGCTGGTAAAAAGGTCTTCCACCAACAACCCTTTTTTCATTTCCAGCAGCAGGTCCGTCATTGTTCCCCGGCCCGGCTGTAAGTAAAAGTTGCCGCAGGTAACCCCGGGCGCGGCGCTTATCTCACGGGAGGCATTCCCGGTCAAGGCCATATTCAATTTCCCGGCGGAATAGGAATTGTGTAAATAGGTCATTAATTTTCCTTTTTCTATGGCCGCCTTGGTCATGCCGTTCATGCCTTCGCCGTCAAAGGGATATGAACCGATATACCCGGGCATAAACGGATCGTCCATGACGGTTATTTTATCCGGGAATAGTTTTTTACCCAGTTTATCCACCAGGAAAGAATTTCGCAATAGAACATCTTCGCCGTTCATGGCATCAAAGAGTAATTTGAGAAGCGCAGCCGCCGTCCTGGAAGAAAAAACCACGGGTTTTTCACCCGACCTTATCTTTTTCCCACCCAGGCGTTTCAACGCCATTTCCGCTGCTTTTTTGCCGATATTACCCACCAGTTCGGCCGGCAGTTCCTTGAAAAACCGCTTGTTCTCATACCAGGAATCTACCTCTTTCTGGCGCTTATCCTCGCTTTCGGCCACGGCATTATAGGAAAAGGAATAATAGGACCTGGAAAACGATTTGGCCAAACCTTCGCTGGAAAAGAGATGCACTCGGGCCCGGGAAGCGGAAAACTCCGCCATTTCGGAAGGGATTAACTTGCTATCGACAGCCAACCCGCTGGCTTCGATATTTTTTAAGACGTCCACGATTGCCGGGATTTTAAGGTCTTCGAAATGATTGTCATCCAGTTGCAGTTCCTTAACGCCGGCCCCGAATTCCGCACCTGTTAAAAGCCGTTTGGCGTCCTCCTGGCCCAGGTAATCGAGTGTATCGACGGCTGTTTTTATCCTGGGTTCCATGTCCTGGAAATCATTACCGGAAAATGCGATAATGGCGCTTTTTTTGCCTTTGAACAAGCGGATGCCGGTGGAGATGGCCACGGAAGTGAGCAACCGCTCGATCTTGCCTTGCCTGACGGCGATATCTTTGGAATCGCTTTCGGACATGGTCACCTGTGCGCCGCACCGGTGTTTTTTGGCGATATTTAAAATCGTTTCGGCTATTCCTTGAGCATTTACATTAACCATTCTGGGTACCTCCGACTGTAATATGTGATAATTTCACGGTGGGCAGGCCGACGCCCACGGCCACGCTTTGTCCTTCTTTCCCGCAGGTCCATTTGCCTTCGCTGATGACCAGGGTATTGCCCACCATCCGGACCCGCTTGAGTATCTCGGGGCCGTTGCCGATCAGGGTGGCGCCTTTGATGGGGCAACTGATCTTGCCGTTCTCTACCAGGTAACCTTCGGTAATGGAAAATACGAAATCGCCGGAAGTGATATCTACCTGGCCGCCGGAAAAGCTTTTGGCATATACGCCTTTTTTCACGCTTTTGATGATCTCTTCTTCGCTGTATTTGCCGGCCATCATAAAGGTATTGGTCATGCGGGGCATGGGTATCTCCCGGAATGATTCCCGCCGGCCGTTAAAAGAGGGCTGTTGGAAATGGTTGGCCGTAATGAGATCGTACATGTAGGTTTTTAAAATCCCGTTTTCGATGAGAACGCTTCTGCCGGAAGCGTTTCCTTCGTCATCGATATTAAGGGAGCCGCGTTCATTGGGCAGGTCGCCCTGGTCCACGATGGTGCATTGGTCCGCGGCGACTTTCTCGCCGATGCGGCCGGAAAAAGCGGAACTGCCCCGGTAATTGAAATCGGCTTCCAGGGGGTGGCCGATGGACTCGTGCAATAGGATACCGGAATCGCCGGCGCCCAGTATGACTTCCATTTCACCGGCCGGGGCGGGTTTGGCATCCAGCAGCACCAGCGCCTGGTGAACGGCCTTCACGGCGATTTGTTCCGGGGTTCTTTTTTTAAACCAGTCCAGGGACACCCGGCCGCCGCCGCCTTCGTACGCCCCTTCCCTGGCGGCGCCCTTTTTTAAAATCACGGTTACGCCGAACGTCAGCATGGGTCTTATATCCCAGGCCACAACGCCCCGGGAGTTAATGACCAGGGTGATTTTGTTGTTCTCCAACAGGTGGGCCTCGACTTTCTCCACCAACGGGCAAATGGAAAAGGCCCTGGCTTCCGCCCGTTTCAGTAACTCGATTTTAGCGTCCGGGGGGTCGTATACGGAAGCGGCAATATCGTAAAGGTTGTGTTTCTTGCCGGGATTGTGAACCTTGAAAGTTTTTGCCGAACCGGCGATTTCGGAGGCGTCCCCGAGGCATTTTAATATGCTCTCGCGGGAGAGGTCCTCGGTATAGGAATAACCGGTATTGTTACCCCTCAGCACCCGTATCCCGGCGCCGGTGACATATGTGGAAGAGATATCGGAGATAATCCGCTCGCTGAGCCGGTAGCTTCGGCTGACAAGGTCTTCGATATAGATTTCACTGAAATCGCCGGCGCTTTTTAAGGGTTCCGCAATCATCCTTTGTAATTGCTCAAGGGGCGGCAATCCTTTTTTGTAAAACATATCCAGTACATTGTCTTTCATTCGTGTTAATTCGTGTAATTCGTGGGCCTTTTTTTTCATTTCAATTTTTCCTTTAATAGGTCTCTTAGATAATTTTTTTCACTGGCTTCGCCGTACAATTCGGCTATTTTATTATAGATCGCCAGTCGTTGGGGGTCGCCCATTTTTTCCAGGGTCTCTGCTTTTAACCACAGCGCCGGGATATAATTGGCGTTAAACTCCAGGCAGCGGTCGATTTCCTGTAGGGCTTCCGGGTATTTTTGCCGGCGCATTAAAAACGCCGCGTATTGGCTGTGGAAGAACTGGTAATTATAATAGGTGATCCAGTAAGAGAGCCGGGGTTTCATGGTTAGCAGGGATTTATAATTTTCTTCGGCCCCGGCAAAGTCCTTATCTTGTTCTTTGAGCAGGGCTTCCAGGTGGATATAATATTTGTAGGGGGCCAGGAAATTTTCTTGCGTCAGTTTGTATTTCTCTTTAAAATTTTTCAGCCAGTCCAGTTCCAGTTTACTATCGTTGGTTTGGCCGGAGGCCGACAGGATAATTCCTTTCAACCAATGGGCTTCCGCGCTGTTATCATTGATCTCCGCGGAATCGAAAGCGGTCAGCGCCCGGTTTATTTTAAGCGCCGCTGTTTTATAATCTTTATTTAAGTAATCCATATAGGCCTGTTTTCGCAGCACAGTGGCCTGATCGATATTTGACCGCCTGAGTTGTCGGTATTTTGCCAGCATTCTTTCGGCTTCTTGATAGCGTGCTTTCAAAATTTCGATATCCGTTAAAGTCTCATAAGCCCAGGGCACACTTTTTTCATCGGTGGAAATGGCCAGTTCTTTCATGCCCAGGGAGGAGCCCAGTTCCCCCGCATAAAAATAACCGTCCCCCAGGGAATCGAAGGAGTTGGCGGACTGGTCCAGTTTGTTGTATTCTTCAAAGGCTTCGATGGCTTTAACATGATTGCCCACGTAGGAGTAACAATATCCAATGCGGTTCAGGGCAATGGAATAATTGCGGTCCAATTCCAGGGCGTTATGATAGTATTCCAGGGCTTTTTCCGCGCTGCCGTGATGGAAATAGGCGTTGCCCAGTTCATAGAATGCGTCTTTTGAAAAGGGGAAATTATTTTTTAGCTTTTCCAGGTTTTCGATTTCGCTTCGGAAGTCGAAATCCAGGCGCGCTTTCAGGCCCAGGACGCGGTCTTTCATGGATTCGGCGAGTAGATCGATGTGGGGCATCATTTCGTTTACCAGTTTTAATGCATTGCTCCTGCTGCCTTCAAAATACAATAAATCCGCCAGGACGTATTTGGTGATTAAGAGGGCGTCGGCTTTCAACAGGAATCGTTTGGCCTTATCGCCTTCCAGCCTGTTCTTGTAGAGATTTCCCTGGTAAAAATCGCTAAAGGTTTGCCAATCGGCGCCGAATATTCCGGACATTTTTTTGAAGGGGAATTTTTGGAAGTTTTCTGTTGGGAAAAATGTTGTATAGATGCGTTTGCTTAAATTATCCACCTGGTCGGCCAGGAGGGAGTCTTTGCCTTTGCCGGTAATGGTTAATTGTTTTTCTTTTCGGCTTTTATCGGTGGGGGACAGCAGCGCTTCGATGGTGTAAAGGTCGTTGAGGGCCGATATTTTGCCGGTCAATTTATAGTCTGCTTTAAACTTGCCGGTGGATTCCAGGTGGAGGACTTTAAATTCTTTGAATTGGTTGAGGGATTCGGTGAGGAGGTAGTCCAGTTTTTCCGCCGGGTCTTTTTCGCCGGTATCGTTTGCAAATGGTTGGAGATAGACATAGAACCCGGGGCCCGCGTTTTTCCCCGGCGGCTCCGGCCCGGCGTTTTCTTTTTTAGCCATATTGTCGATAATATAAAAACCGGCCGCCAATAGTGCGATAATAATAACCAGGATGGCGATCCACCGGAGCCGTCGGCCTTTTTGATGTTCGAGGGTAGGGACACGTTCGGTAGGGGCTTTATATTTTGTTATCTTGTAGACCAGGTCGCCCAGTCCTTCGTTATCCGAGGATTTCTGCCTCTCTTCCAGGAGTTTTTCCTGTTCCTGTTGATCGAGGATTTCCGTCCCATTGTTAATCGTTTGTTTTCCGTTTAACCTGGCATAATCCAGGCGGAATTGTTCCAGGGCATTTTTCATTTCGGTAAAACTGGCATAGCGATTCTTTTTATCTTTTTCAAGGGCTTTCAGGATAATTGCTTTAAGTTCCCCCGGGATGTCCCGGGTAAATTCTACTTTTTTATTCAGGACATTATACAGGGTTTCGATTTGTTCTTCTTCTTTAAAGGGGTTGCTGCCCTCCAGCATTTCATACATGAGGATTCCAAATGAGAAAATATCCGTCTGGTGGTCCAGGGGTTTTCCACTGGCCTGTTCGGGTGAGAGGTAGGAGACGGTGCCCAGGACAAAGCCTTTTTCAGTGAGATCCATATCCATGGTATCTTCCTGTTTTGACGGGGATTCTTTGCCGAATTTTGCCAGGCCGAAATCCAGTATTTTCACTACCCCTTTTTTATCCACCATGATATTGCCGGGTTTGATATCCCGGTGGATGACGCGGTTCTCATGGGCTTCGATCATGCCGCTGCATAGTTGAAGGGCGATATCCAGTGTGCGCCGGATGCCCGGGGGTTTCATATTAATAATTTGCTCGAGGGTGGCGCCGTCCACGTATTGCATCACGATATAGTCATGGTCATCTTCTTCATAGACTTCATAGATGGTGCATATATTGGGGTGATCCAGCCGGGAGGCGGTCTGGGCTTCGCGCAAGAACCTGGCTTTGGCCGATGAATCGACTAATGTACCGGTTAAAATACTTTTTATAGCGACTTTCCTTTGTAGAATAATGTCTTCCGCCAGTAGGACCGTACCCATGCCGCCTTTGCCCAGTATTTTGACTACTTTGAAACGGTTTCGGATGAACATTTCACCCGGTTTTAAGCGATCGCTTACGGTTGTAATTTCTTTTGAAGGTTCGGGTTCCAATTTTTCGCCGCAGGATTTACATAATTGCGCCAGGGCTGTATTTTCGACCCCACATTTAATGCATTTCATGGTTAACTTTTACCTTTTTCCCCTGCGCCTGTTTTTTTCGAGCGGTACTCCATAATGGGGAGCCCGGCCACGCCGAAATTTTCATTCTCCATTTCATTAAGAATGACCCTGACGCTTTCTTCGGCGACATCCAGGGTTTTTGTAACGGCAGCCGTTACATTTTTGATCAGTTCCTTTCTTTTTTCTTTGTCCCTTCCTTTTAACATGTGAATGGTTACAATGGGCATGGCTGTTCTCCTTTTTTGTTAATCGATTACCCAGCGGGTAATTTCGAAACTTTCGGCGAATTTGGTCCCGATCTGGGTTCCCCTGGTTTTTGCCCAGCTCCGGATGAAATCTTCGGAAGCGTAATCTTTCTGGTTTTGGGAGTTATAGGCTTTTATGGCGTGGATTTTTTTTTGGACATGTGTTTCGTCCAGTTTAATAAAAACCTGGGTATGAAAGGTAATATTGTTCCAGGGTAGTTCGTAGCCCAGGATGCTGATTTGTTTAAAGGCGCGTATTCCTTCCGCGGCGACGGTGGTATGGTCCTGGTGCAGGTCGTTGCTTGAGGGGAGGAATACCAGGTCCGGGTTTATTTCTTTTTTAATTTTGACCAGTTCTTCGAGGATTTCCTGGCGGATGTAGTTTAGTTTCCTGACTTCGTATTTATAGATAATGAGGTGGGTAGGGGGGATGCCGATGCGTTTGGTGGCTTCTTTGACTTCCGTTTCCAGGATATCTTTGGGCCAGCCTTTGGGCAGGGATTTTTCAGCGGTGGAAAAGGCGACGTAGTAGACTTCTTTTCCTTCTTCGATGAATTTCGCGATGCTGCCGCCGCAGCCGAACTCGCCGTCATCGGTATGCGGGGCCAATACCAGGACACGTTCGATTCCAATACCATGGGTCATTTCTGTTTCTCCAATACCTTATTTTAACCGGAAAAAAATAAAAATACAAGGGAGTTTTTCCGCAATTCTCATTTTGCCTGTCCCGGGTAAGCCACCATAACACCTTCCTTTTTTGAGAAACTGCTTCCTTACAGACAAACACGGACGGAAAAAAGTGATTGGTGATTAGTGAATGGTGAGTGGTAAAAGATTGTCTGTCCCAACAGGGCATTTGAGGAACAGGCTTGTGCGGGAAAATAAAATGATGAATGATGAATGGAAAATTCGAAACCCGAAACTCGAAATCGCGTGTACAAACAAATCCAAATGACCAAAATTAAAATGACCGAAACTGTGAATCAGAGGCAGGAAAAAAGGAAGCGATGAAGAGCGGAAGAGCGGAAGAGCGAAAAAAACAATCTATAAAATCTTGTAAACGTGAAAACGGAGGAATTATGTTTTTCTTTCGTGTTTTCCGTGTGTTTCGCGGGCATCGGCAAAATTTCGCCGTCATCGACATCCTGAACAAGGGAATCCTACCTTTTTGATAGGAAATCGTTGTTTTATAAAAAAGGAACACTCATTCCTTCATGTAATCGGGGGAATTGCCATTTCCCTTGAGGGGTTGGTCATTTCCTTTGAGGGTTTTGTCATTTCCCTTGAGGGGTTGGTCATTTCCCTTGAGGGGTTTGTCATTTCCCTTGAGGGTTTGGTCATTTCCCTTGAGGGGTTTGTCATTTCCCTTGAGGGTTTTGTCATTTCCCTTGAGGGAATTGTGATTCCCCCTGGTGGTTTTGTCATTTCCCTCGGAGGGTAAGACATTTCCCACGGTGGTTTTGCCTTTCCCCTCAAGGGAATCGTGATTCCCCCTGGTGGTTTTCTCATCTGCATCATTTTTTTACCCTGCTTTGGAGTGATATTGGAGTGACATTGGGGGCAGGCAAATTTATGCCCTACTTTTATTTTTTCCGGGTAGTGCCAGCAGTTGCCCACTGGCACCCCCACAGACCCGGACGAGCGCAATTAACGCATCCGGTTCCTCAGATTATGGTTTCGCTACGCTTGTAAATGGAATGTACGACTTTAGCTGATGGCAGTTTTAAATACTCGTCTAGCATTTGCTGGAATCTATCCCAGTTCAACCTACTTCCTCTCCAACTTCTGCGGTTTAACCACTTCTTCCATATTCTTCTTACCTCGTTCAGATATCTTTGCAGCCCTCTCATATTTCCAGTGATGCCATAGTACCCGTAATGCCCTTTGAGTTTTTGGGTGAGTTTCACGTGTTGTTCTCTTACAGGCATATGCCGATTCTTTCGGCACCATTCATTCATCTTAATTAGCTTTTCCCGAAATTTCTTGCTGGCTGTCTTCCTCTTGATGACCCAGTTACCCTTAGCGGATTTTCCCCAGAAGTGGGTAAATCCCAGGAAATCGAAGCTGCCAGGTTTTGCTCCTAAGCCTGGCTTAGGTTTCCCGAGGTAGATCAAGCGTGTTTTCTGGGGGTGAAGTTCCAGTCCATACATCGCGAATCGCTTCTTTAATGCCTGTAGTACTTTTTCTGCTATTTCTCTGCTTTCAAATCCCATTACCGCATCGTCGGCGTATCTTACCATAATGCTGCGCTCTCTGATTCTCTTTAGCACTACCTCTGCATACCATTTGTCCAATGCTTCATGTAGATAGATATTACTGAGGAGGGGAGATATTATTCCTCCTTGAGGGGTTCCTTCATCGCTGTGCTTGATACTGCCATCCTTCAGTACACCTGCGTTTAGCCATTTACCTATCAGCCGTACTACCACTCCGTCGCGTACCCTCTTGCAAAGTAACTGCCTTAATATGTTATGCTTTACAGTGTCGAAGAATTTCCGTATATCCAGATCGATTATCCACTGGATATTGTTTCCCATTATTCCTTGCCATAGATATTCCAGCGCCTGATGGGGTGACTTGCCTTTTCTGAATCCGAAGGAGAAGGGATAAAATTCCGTTTCATATATCGGTTCGAGTACCATTAATACCCCTTTTTGTAGTACTTTGTCTTCTATGGTGGGAATCCCTAATGGTCGTTTTTCCTGACTTCCGGGCTTGGGTATTTCTACCCCTCGTACCGCCGGGGCCTGGTATCTTCCTGATTTGGCTCTGTCCAGCAGAGATTTCGCATTCTCTTCCAGATTTTTGCCATAGTCCTCCCAGGACTGGTAGTCAATGCCGGGAGCGCTGTCTTTTCTCAGTGAGTGATAGGCCGTCCTTAGCCATTCTTCGTCAATGTAATGATGAAGGAGCGTTATGGGCTCCTTCTGGTGTCGCTTTGCAATTTCCGCTATTCGTTGTTGTTTTGTGTACAAACTCATCTTACCTCCTTGTGTAAGGTTTGTTTCTCGGCAACGATTCCATAATCCGACACCCTCCTTCCCTACTCACAGGCTTCCGCGGGTCGGTTTCCCTGCTTTCTAACGGTACTATGAAGGTGCTAAGACTTCCGATAATCCTTCTCGCCTCCTCTCTCTGTCGGCTGGCGATACCTTCCCTGGTTTCCTCTTTTTCGTGTCTTCCTTTTGGCTTACTGCTGGCAGGGAACCATTGCCTGGCAGTACCGGGATGTTGTTGTACCGGTATTCCCTTCCGGTCTTTTATGGGGAAGGAGACTTCGGATCTCCCAGGTTTCCAGGAAACCCACATGTACATTTGCCAGGGTCTCAGACCCCGTACGGACTTCCACGCCAGACCTTTTCGGCGCTTCCGTGCTGCCCCCGCTATTTTGACGGCGAAGGCTCCATCGATCATATTCATTTCGAGGCTCAATGTCATGGCTTCTGTACCTGCTGTCTACGCTTCGTGCCGCCATTACTGACGACTACGCAAGACTCGCTTCGCGTATGGCGTTGGCGGTCAACCTTTACCGGATGGGAGTGAATACCCACCGGGTTTCGATGAAGAGTTTCAACGCTCTACCTGAGCGAGGCGCATCCCCTCTTCCTGGACTTACCTGGCGCCACAAAATGAGAATTGCGGCCCTTCCCCCAGGGGAGGTTGACAATTGTTCCGATTCATTTTATTATTTACGCATGAGAAAAAGAATAATATGGAAAAAACACTTTAATATCGCGGTTTTGATTATATCGGTATTTCTTATCGAACCTCTATATGTCACTTGCCAATGGTTTGAAGGAAAAACCGGTACGGTTTATAAAAAACAAGACATGGGTAACTGGCGGGACTGGCCCGGTAATTTCAGCTTGCCCATCGACGCCGCCCTGCTGGGCGACGGCCCGGCCCAGGGAAAGGCCTTCTTTTTCAAAGGAGACCGGTTTATCCGTTTTGACTGGCAAACAAATAGGGTCGAGCCGGGCTATCCAAAACTCATAAGAAGCTACTGGCAGGGCTTTCCCCCGGAATTTAGCCGGGACATCGACGCCGCTTTGTCCGCCGACGGCCCGTATAAAGGGAAAGCCTATTTTTTCAAGGGCGATCAATATATCCGCTATGACTGGGCCGCTCAAAGAGTGGATAACGGTTATCCAAAATCCATCTCCGTCACCTGGAAACGTTGGCCGCTGGATTTCAACGAAGGAATCGACGCGGCGCTTTCCGGCGGCGACCGGTTTAGAGGGAAAGCCTACTTTTTCAAAGGCAACCGGTATATCCGCTATGATTGGGAAAATGATAAAGTGGATAAAGGGTATCCCAGGAATATAACGGAGAGTTGGCAGGGTTGGCCGGCGGATTTCTACGAACAAATCGACGCCGCGCTGCCGGGCGACGGCCCGTTTAAAGGCAAGGCTTTCTTTTTTAAAGAAAACCGCTATATCCGCTATGACTGGGAACAAGATAGGGTGGACCCGGGTTTTCCCCAGGAGATAAACCCCATCATGGTGGGCGGTGTTTCGCGTTACGTCAAACAGCGCCAGGATGAATCAGTGGAGAGCGGTTTTTCCGGGGGCAAAGCGTTTTTTTTCAGGGGCGACCAATATGTGCGCTATGATTGGGGTGCAGACAACGCCGATACGGGGTACCCCAGGATGACGGAAGACAGTTGGCAAGGTTGGCCCGCGGGTTTCGCGTCCATCGATGCGGCGGTGGTGGGGGAAGGGCCCTTTAAAGGCAAGGCCTACTTTTTTAAAGAGGGTCAGTATTTCCGTTTTGACCTGGCGCAAAAAAGAGTGGAACCGGGTTATCCTAAGATGATCGCCGGCCGCTGGGACGGCTGGCCCGTGGATTTCAACCGGGGAATCGATGCGGCGGTAAGCGGCGCCGGCCCGTTCAAAGGCAAGGCTTACTTTTTCAAGGGCGACCGCTATATCCGCTATGATTGGGAAACAGACAGGACCGACCCGGGGTACCCGAAGAATATCGGCGATGGTTGGCCGGGTTGGCCGGCGGCATTCAGCGAAGGAATCGATGCGGCGATGTCGGGCAGCGGGTCGTTTGCGGGTAAGGCTTATTTTTTCAGGGACAACCAATATATTCGTTATGATTGGGAAAAAGATAAAACGGATCGCGGCTACCCAAAGAGAATCGAGGGGAACTGGTATGGCTTACCGGGGCGTTTCCCGGAAGGCATCGACGCCGCCCTGGAGGGCAACGAGGCCATTTAGAATGCCCCCGGCGGCCAGGGCCCTTTTTGAAAATAGGTCCCTGGACCCCCTAAAACTTATTATTATTATGATGAGAGTAATATGCATGTTTCCATTGTAATCCCGGCCAAAAACGAAGCGGGAAATATCGCCCAATGTCTGGGCGCTATTTATAGCCAGGATACGCCCTATACGTTTGAAATTATCGTCATCGATTCCGGGTCCGCGGATACTACCATTGATATTATCAAAAGATACCCTTCGGTCCAACTGGTGCAAATAAAACCCGGGGAATTCGGCCACGGCAAAACCCGGAACCTGGGCGCGGAAATGGCAAAAGGGGATTATATCGTCTTCCTAAACGCCGACGCCGTCCCTTTCAATTCCCACTGGTTAACCAACCTCGTCAATCCCTTAGGCGAAAATCAAAACCTGGCCGGGGTATTCAGTCGTCATATCCCTAAAGACGATTGTTTCCTCTACATGGTGCGCGACCTCCAGGCTTCCATGCCGGATAAACCAATCCTTCGGACCAAAACCGGGAAAATGGATTTCATGCTCTTTTCCACTGTCAGCGCCGCCATACCGAGAGCAACCTGGAAGCAATTTCCCTTTGATAATGATATCATTATTGCCGAAGACCAGGATTGGGTAAACAAGGTATTAAAGAAAGGATTCGCTGTACTTTATGAACCCGCTTCCATGGTGCGGCATTCCCACAACTATTCCGCCCGGCAACTGATGGAGACTAAGCGGAAAGTAGGGGAGGCCGAGGCCCCATTTCGATTTAAAAACAAATGCAGCGCCCTCATTATCGGTTTTATCTTAATGACCGGCGGCATTATTTTCAAATTCCTTGGAGATATGATCTACATCCTTTTTCGAACACCCGGGGGAATCCCCTTTTCCCGCAAAGTAAAAGAAATCAAAATCAGTCTCGCCGCCAGGGTGGCCGGCTTCCGGGGCAGATACAAAGGATGGTTAAGCTTATGAATAAAATGGACCTACTAAAAACCCTGGCCCCGGGTTTCTTGCCGTTAATCATTTTCATCCTGGCCGATTCCATCTGGGGGACCCATATCGGCCTCATCGTCGCCGTAGTATTCGGGATCATCGAATTTATCTTTTCTTACATCAAAGAGAAAGTCGTCGATAAGTTCATTTTGCTGGACCTCGGGTTGATCGTTGTCCTGGGCGTCGTGTCCATATTATTGGAGAATGATATTTTTTTCAAATTAAAACCCGCCTTGATCGAATTGATCTTTTGTTTTATCCTGGGCATATCCGTATTCTCGCCCGTCAATATCATGATGCTGATGACCAGGCGCTATATGAAAAACATCCAGCTCAATGAGGCGCAGATGCAGCAGTTTACCCGCGGTTTGCGGGTATTATTTTATCTATTCCTGGCCCATACCGTATTAATCGTTTATGCCGCTTTTTTCATGTCCAAAGGCGCGTGGGCTTTTATCAGCGGCGGGTTGTTTTACATATTGTTCGCCGTCTATTTTGTCATTGAACTGATCCGCGCCAGGAACCGGGGGAAAGGGACCATTGAACAATATAAAGACGAAGAGTGGTTCGATATCGTGGATAAGGAAGGCAAGGTCATTAACAGGGCGCCCCGCAGTGTGTGTCATTCCGGCCCCGGCCTGATGCATCCCGTGGTGCATGTCCATATTATCGACGGCAGCGACCGCATCTTTTTACAAAAACGCGCCATGTCAAAACAAATCCAGCCCGGCAAATGGGATACCGCCGTCGGCGGCCACCTGCTCTCCGGCGAGAAAGTCGAAGACGGACTGAAACGCGAAGCCGCCGAAGAACTGGGCATTACCGAATTCAAAGCCCTATTCCTGGCCAGGTATGTATGGGAAACCCCGGTGGAATCCGAGTTGGTATTTATGTTTGTATCCCGTTACGATAAAACCATCATCATCAATAGGGAAGAGATCGAGGAAGGCAAATTTTGGAAGATCAAAAAGATCAAGGAATCGCTGGAAAAGGGCGTCTTTACCCCCAATTTCGAATTCGACTTCAAGATTCTCCTGGAAAATTACTTTAAATTATAAAAGGGGAAAGGTAAACGCGTAAGCGCCGCGAATTACTTATTGAACCTGATGTGGACGATTTCGCCGTCCTTTACGATATATTCTTTTCCTTCCAGGCGCAGGAGACCCTTTTCTTTGGCTTGCGAAAACCCACCCATCTCCAGGAACTCCTTCCAGTTCATGACTTCGGCACGGATAAAGCCCTGTTGGATATCCGAGTGAATTTTTCCCGCCGCATCGTAAGCGGTAGTGTTATTATTAATCGTCCAGGCCCTGGTCTCATCCGAGCCCACCGTAAAAAAGGAAATCAAGTCCATCAGTTTATAGCAGGCTTTAATAAAATTGTCCCTCATGTATTGGTAATCTTTCAACCCGTATTCTTCCTGGAAAACCTGACGGTCTTCATCCGCCAGTTCCAGCAATTCCGTTTCGATTTTGCCGCAGAAAACAAGTGTTTCCCTATTGTTTTCCGACGTTTTTGCCAATTTCAAGTACTTTTCATACGTATTTTCATCCCCGTTAATAATATTGAGTAGGGGCTTTAGCGACAGCAGCTTAAATCCCCGGATCAGCAATTCCTCTTTGGGGGCAAAACCAAATTCTCTTAACGGTTTTCCCTCTTCCAGGAAGGTCTTTATTCGTTTGAACAGTTCCAGTTCTTCCGCCAGTTCTTTCGATTTGATTTTAATATTATCCAATTGAAGTTTTTCCAGCCTTTTTTCCACCGTAATAAAGTCCAGGGTAATCAATTCATCTTCCATGGCCCGGGTATCCCTCAGCGGGTCGATGGCGCCTTCGGGGTGGAGGAGTTCAGGGTCTTCAAAGCCGCGGACCATATGCACCAGGCCGTCCGCCCGCCGAAGCAGGTCGATAAAGGTGGTGTCTTTACTATCCCTGAAAGCGATGGCCCCGGTATCTAAAAACTCGATTTTGGCGTAAACCGGGGGCGTCTTATGAAAATCCGCCAATTGCTTTAAGCGGTCATCCGGTACATCGATGACCGCCTTGTGAAATTCATGCGTCGAGGTAGAGAATTTTGAGATATCCTCTTTCTTACCGGTCAGCATATTAAATAACAATGTTTTACCTGATTTCGGGTATCCAAAGATCGTTAGTATCATGGAACCATTATACCTCATATTTTTTTACAGTCAAGGTTTTAACCCGTATTTCTTACCGGGGTTTGCACGTCCCCCCGGTTCTATAATCGAAAACCCACGCCAAACAATTGCAGAGTGGACGAAATCGGTCGATACGTACAACTATAAATCGTATGAAAATGAATCTCCTGATGGATTCGTGCAAAAATAGGGGTTAAAGAGACTCCACGTGGCGATAAACGAGGAAAAAGGATGGAAATTGGTAGATAAATCCATCGATTGGAAAATCTGCCGGTAGAAAAATCACATACGGTGAGAAATAGGTGCATTACATTGCTGCAAACAATAATTGTTGCCTACTAAATATATATTAAAGTTTCATTGCGGTGGCTTTGAAAATTTTTAAAAGATATCCTGGCCCACTTAAAGAGCTGCAACAATTTTGTGGATTGTAAAACAACGCTAAAACTGATATTGTACTATATTCAAACAATAGTATTCTTTTTAATGGCCGAATTCATTTTGAAAGCCACGATCCAAAAATAAATTACAAACTTCGCTTAGATTGTAAGAGCGGAAGCTTATTCAAATTTCAACTAATCTTATGAATGAAGGCAGGAATGAACAATTTTAATACTGGAGTTACAAGATGGAAAAATTAAACCCAAAACGAATCGAAAATATACTGGCATTAACCCCACTGCAGGAAGGGATATTGTTTCATTATTTAAAAAATCCCGGGAGCGATTATTATTTTGAACAATTAAGCCTGGAAATATCGGGGGAAATCGATGTGCGGCAGTTTGAAAAAGCCTGGAATACTGTCATCGAAACCAATGAGATGCTGCGTACCGTATTTCGCTGGGAAAAATTAGAAAAACCTTCTCAAATCATCCTGGATGAGCGCCATTGCCAGGTGATTTATTATGATTTGTCCGCTAAAGACAACAACCGAAAGAAAACAGCCCTGGCTGAGATAAAAAATAATGATAGACATGACACCTTCGATTTACGAGAGGTCCCTTTTCGCATCATTTTGTGCAAACTGACTGAAACACAATACCAATTGGTGGTCAGTAACCACCATATTTTGTACGATGGGTGGAGCGCCGGGATCATTTTAAAGGAATTTTTCAAAACATACCACGCATTGTGCAGCGGAACCCTACCGCTAAAGCCGCCCCTGAAAACTCCCTTTAAGGAATTTCTCAAATGGATCCAGGGCCAGGATAGAAATAGACAAGAAAAATTTTGGAGAGAATATTTAGCCGGTTTTGAAACACCGACGGGACTGCCCATAAAAAAGAGATCGGGAGAGACCGCGAACGCGGAAGATTATTCGATTATCCTGGACGAAGATATAAGGAGTAAGTTGGATGTTTTTGTCAAAAATAACCGGGTTACATTGGCCTCTGTTTTTTACACAGCCTGGGGGATATTGCTGCAAAAATATTGCGGCGGCGAAGATGTCGTTTTCGGAACAACCGTATCCGGTAGGTCAGGTGAGATAAAAGGCATAGAGGATATGGTGGGTTTGTTTATCAACACCATTCCTTTGAGAATCCAATCAACCCCCAGTGAAAAAATAGGCGCCCTGGTTTATAGGACCGATGAAGCATTGCGGGAGCGTGAAGAGTTTGAGAATACACCGCTGGTGGATATCGGGAGTTTTAGTCCCGTGGCCGGCACTCCGCTGTTCGATACCATTGTGGTTATTGAGAATTATCCACCGGTCGGTAGAGACGTTGCGCGCAACGTCTCTACCACTGTTCATTCGTATTCCATGGTGGAAACAACCCATTATGATTTATCAGTGGGCATTGTACCGTTTAATGAGATCGAAATTAATTTCAACTTCAGACGGGGGTGTTTTGCTAAAGAGACGGTTGAAAATCTGGCCCGGCATTTAAAAGGCATCATCCAGGCCATTATCGAAAACCCGGAAACGGTTTTATCGCAATTAGAAATAATTTCCACCGAGGAAAAGAAGCGGGTATTATATGAATTTAATAATACCGCGGCGGAATACCCGGCGGACAAAACGATCCACCAGTTATTCGCGGAGCAGGCGTCAAGGACGCCGGACCATATATCCCTGGTAGGGGCAACCGCTGTAGAGACGTTGCGCGCAACGTCTCTACCAACACCACCCCCAACGCATTTACAAATAACCTACCGCCAATTAAATAAGCAATCGGATCGATTGGCCGGGTCGTTAATTGAAAAAGGCGTCCTGCCGGACAATATTGTGGGAATAAAGACGGAACGTTCCATTGAAATGGTTATTGGAATTTTTGGCATTTTAAAGGCAGGCGGCGCTTATTTGCCCATAGACCCTCATTACCCACAAGAACGCATCGATTACATGCTGAAAGACAGCGTCGCCAAAATCCTGTTAACCGCAGCGGAATGCGTTTTTAATTTTCATCATTCATCATTCATCATTCATCATTCAAATCGCTCTACCCATCTCGCTTACATTATCTACACTTCCGGTTCCACCGGGAAACCCAAAGGCGTTCTAATCGAACACGCATCGGTGGTCAACCGGATGTTCTGGGTAAAGGAAAGATACCGGTTAAATGAACGGGATGTGATATTACAGGCCGCCTCTTTTGTTTTCGATGTTTCGGTTTGCGAATTGTTCCGGTGGATCCCGGCCGGGGCAAGATTGTGCCTTCTCCCCCCCGGCGGCGAAATGGACCCGGGACTGATTGTTAAAACCATCGCCCGATATGGCGCTGTCACGGCTGATTTTGTTCCCTCTGTACTAACTCTTATCCTGGACCAGGTGGATAAACATAAAGCTTATGATGATCTGGCAAGCCTGAAATGGATGTTTACCGGCGTGGAAACCGTAAGCTTGAACCTGGTGAAACGGTTCCGGGAAACGTTGGCGAGGTTTAATAATACAACGTTAATCAATGCCTATGGCCCCACTGAAAGCACCGTGGATGTGACTTATTTCCAATGCGCTAAAAATTTTGATACGGTTCCCATCGGCAAACCCATGGCCAACGTGCGGGTGTATATCGTCGATAAGTTTGGGAACCTCCAGCCCCCGGGTATCGGCGGCGAGTTATGCATCGCCGGTAAAGGCCTGGCGCGGGGATATTTGAATAACCCCGAATTAACTTGTGAAAAATTTAATAGGTCCTATAAGACCTATATTCTCTACAAAACCGGCGATCTTTGCAAATGGTTACCCGACGGCAATATCGAGTTCCTGGGCAGGATGGACCAGCAAGTTAAGATCAGGGGGTTCCGGGTTGAACCCGGGGAGATCGAGGGCCGTTTATTAAGTTACCCGGGGATAAAAGAGGCCGTCGTGTTGGTGCAAGAGGAAGAGAAAGGCGATAAATATTTATGTGCTTATGTTGTTTCCGATGTTGAAAATGCGATTTCAGAATTACGGGAATACCTGGCGATGGAGTTGCCGGATTATATGATACCCGCTTATTTTGTGCCGCTTGAGAAAATCCCGTTAACTTCCAGCGGTAAGGTAGACCGCAAAGCCTTACCGAAACCGGGATTAAAAATTGGTGAAAGTTATACGGCGCCGAGGAATGAGGTTGAAAAAAAATTAGTAAAGTTGTGGTCGGAGATTTTAAGTAGAGACGCATTGCATGCCTCTCAATTGCAAACTTCGCTAGGAATCGATGATAACTTTTTTCACCTTGGGGGCCACTCGTTAAAGGCCACTCAATTGACGGCCCGGATTCATCGAACCTTCAATGTAAAAATATCCCTGGCCGAATTATTTAAAGCCCCAACGATACGTGGAATAGCAGCGACTATTTCCGAATCGGCGGAAACCCTGTTCTCGGATATTAAAAATGCGGAAGAAAAAGATTTTTATGAACTTAGTTATAATCAAAAGAGGCTCTGGTTTATCCGGCAAATGGACCCCGCCGGTTCGGCTTTTAATATGCCGGGGCGACTTATATTAAATCATCATGTGGAAGATGCGTGGATCGAAAAGACGCTGGCCCAATTGGCGCACCGGCATGAGAGTTTTAGAACCTGCTTTAAAATCATTCGTGATCAACCGGTCCAGCGCCTGGTAAAAGAGGCCCCCATCCCCTTAAAAAAAATAGACCTATCCATGTTGGCGAGTGTGGAAAAACAACGGAAACAAGAGGAAATTTTTAATGAAATGGCTGTGGCGTCCTTCGATTTGACGGAAGCGCCTCTTTTCCGGGCTGTTCTTTTGAAACTTGATCAGCAAGTTTACGAGTTTATGTTCAATCTGCATCACATCATTACCGACGGTTGGTCGATGGAAATCATTAAAAGAGATTTTACCCTTTTATATGAAGGCGCCAGGACCGGGAATAAAGTGGGGCTTGAATCTATCCCAATACGGTATACGGATTTTGTAGAATGGTATAATGACCGGTTGCAGGACCCATTACATAAGGCCGTTTCCCATTCGTTCTGGAAAACCAAATTGGAGAATGGCATCCCGGGGTTCACACTACCCGTGGATTTTGCCGGTGGGCGAGAGTCCAGGGAAGGGGCGGGATACCGATGTTTTATCGAAAAAGATATTACCGGCGGAATAAAACGATTGGCCGAACATCACAACACCACGTTGTTTACGGTAATGTTTTCAGTATATATTCTTTTACTGTCCCGTTTGTCCGGGGAGCAGGACGTGGCCTGTTCCATTATCGGCGCCGGGAGGGAACATGCGTCTCTTCATCCCATCGTGGGTTTTTTTGTCAATTCGATTATCTACAGCGCCCGGGTGGATTTAAAAACGCCGTTCGCTAATCTCCTTGAAGGGGTGAAGGCGGATACGTTGGAGCTGTTTCAACACCAGGATTATCCGCTGGAGTTGGTTTTTGAAGAACTAAGAATGAAATACCCGGAAATTTCCGTTACTTTTAATATGTTGAATCTGCAGGAATCTCTTTCGGCCCATGAATTGGAGACTATTGAAAACGGCCATGTCAAGAACCCGGTGGAGGTCAAATTCGATTTAGAACCCTATATCAGCGAATACAAAAATGGTCTGCAAATATATTGGAGTTATAAGAAAAACGTATTTCGTCCAGGGACCATCGCTTATATTGCAAGGGAATATATCCAACTGATGGATTATTTTTCAAGGAATCCGGGTGGGAGTTATATCGACTACCGGAGGTCAAACACAGCCGCTAAAGCGGTATCGGAAAGAAAAGCGCTCCCATTGGCGCCCGGCCTGGAAACACTCCCGCGGGCCTTTGAAGGCCAGGTTAAAAAGACCCCGGATCGAATTGCAATAATTGTAAGGGACTCCCATTTCACGTATGGTGAACTCAACCGGTACGCCGGCCGGATTGCGTATTTTATAGAGGGCAAATTGAAGCGGGGTTCTGAACGGGTAGGGCTTTTATTCGAGCATGGTTACGATATGATCGCCGCCATAATCGGGACGCTAAAGGCAGGAAAAATATACGCGCCGCTTTCGGCGTCTTACCCGGTAAAGCGTCTTTCATATATGCTGTCCGATTCGGGGGCGTCGTTAATGCTCACCAATACACAAAACATGCCGTTAGCCGCGGCATTGGCGGAGGAAAATCACATAGAGGTAGGGGAGGTAGGTGGGCTTAATCGTAACGGCGGGGCCGTCTTGCTAAAAAAAACCGGGATTACCGGGAATTCACCGGCTTATATACTTTACACCTCCGGGTCCACGGGGAATCCCAAAGGCGTCCTGCAGACCCATGAAAATGTCCTCTATTTTATCGAGCAGTATACAAATGATTTAGCCATTACTCCCAATGACCGCATGACCTTATTCTCGTCCTTTGCCCATGACGCCGCCGTAATGGATATTTATGGGGCATTGTTTAACGGCGCCGCACTTTATCCGCTGAATATAAATAATGATGCAGATATGGCATCACTGGCCGGATGGCTGAAAAAACAAGGAATAACGATCTGGCATTCGGTTCCTACAGTTTTCCGGTATTTTGTCAACACCGTGAACATAAATGATTTATTTCCCAGGATGCGCTTGATTGTGTTGGGGGGTGAAGCCGTACGGCGACATGATATCGAAATGCACCGGGAATTTTTCCCACACGCCACGTTATGTAATCTTTATGGGCAGACAGAGTCTTCATACA
>JAPKZK010000022.1 GCA_026393835.1 Candidatus Aminicenantota bacterium
TTCATAATCATCAAGTGATTAGAAAAATAAAACCCGATAAAACTGGATAGGGCTACATTCCTCCCCCCGTTAGTGTGCCATTTATCCATTTGCCTGGAAAGCCTCATAAATCCGAAATATAGGCTTATCTTAGTGACATTCAGGACAGGCCATAAAATATAACCACACGGATATATCAACATCACATTCGGCTTCCACGCATGTGAGACGCCTTTATGCAGGCTCAATAAGCGACGATGTTTTCATGGCCTGTCTCGATGCGTGCCTGGGAAGTCATTATTCGTGCACTAGAGGCATCTATGCATCCGGTAGAGGTCATTGCACTCACGTGAGAAGTCCTTATGCACGGATGAGAAGTGTCTGTGCATGGGTGAGAAGTGGTCATGCACGGATGAGAAGTCTTTGTGCGCCCGTGAGAAGTGGTTATGCACGGGTGAGAAGTCTTTATGCACGGGTGAGAAGTGTGCATGCATGGGTTAGAAGTCTTCATGCACGCGTGAGAAGTGTACCTGCACGCGTGAGAAGTCTTTATGCACGGGTGAGAAGTGTCCATGCATGCGTGAGAAGTCTTCATGCACGGGTGAGAAGTGTCCATGCACGCGTGAGAAGTCTTTATGCACGGGTGAGAAGTGTCCATGCACGCGTGAGAAGTCTTCATGCACGCGTGAGAAGTGTCCATGCACGCGTGAGAAGTCTTTATGCATGGGTGAGAAGTGGTTATGCACGCGTGAGAAGTCTTCATGCACGCGTGAGAAGTGTCCATGCACGGGTGAGAAGTGTCCCTGCACGCGTGAGAAGTCTTCATGCACGGGTGAGAAGTGGTTATGCACGCGTGAGAAGTCTTCATGCACGGGTGAGAAGTGTCCCTGCACGCGTGAGAAGTCTTCATGCACGCATCGGATGCCAATTTGTGGCTGATCTAAGTAGTTATACAATTTGTCAACAATATAAAATGAACATAAAAGGAGGAATAAAATGTTGTTTTTAAGAGCTCGTTTAGCAGATCTCATCGAGTATGCAAAACGAATCATCGATGTGGTTAAAAGGGATACGGTCATTAAAACCGCGATATTGACTTTCAATTGGGATGACACCGTACTCCAGGAAGGCATAGACTTGCAAGTGCAAGCAGAAGAAATGACCCAGGAACGGAAAAAATTGGCAGGTCAACAAGTTATTGCCAGGATGGAATATGAAACCTTACTCATTGAAACCAAAGCAGATTTCCAACAACACTGGACCTTCTGCACATTGCTTTATAAAAGTTTCCCCCTGAAATTAAAAGAACTGACCTTATCCGATAAAAGAGATCGTACCATTAACGGTTGGCTAATCCAAACAAAAACTTTCTATGCCATCGCCATTAAAGATGATGACCTTGTCTCTAAACTGTCGTCACGATACGGGGTAACCAGGGAGAAATTGCAAGAGATCCTTAATAAGATATTACGCATTGAAATCGCCAAAGAAAAACATGATACGATAATCGGTGAATCGCAAGACCTTACTGCACGCCGTAATGTAGTCCTGGAGAAGTTGGACGATTGGTTAATGGAACTTCTTTCAGTATGCGAATTATCATTAAAAAATTATCCCCAACAAATGGAAAAACTCAATGTTATCGTCTATTCCATCGGCTATAAAAAGAAAGCGAAAGAAAAAACCAAACCGGCGGAAGAAAATGAAGAGGATGAAGAAGATGAGGAAGCAGGGGCGGAAGATGACGAAAAAACCGATAATACCGCTAACGATGTACCCACAACTCCTCTTGTTGCAGTAAAATCCGCGGCAATAAAAACCCCCGCCGCTGCCAAAAAAAAACCGGGTTCTAAAAAACGTAAAAGAAGAAAATAAGCCCAGCGGGCAGCGGGCATTATTCCGTAGGGGCGGGCCCCCGTGTCCGCCCGAGCCCCGTTAATGAAATGCAAAAACGAAAAGAAATAATGGTTAATGGTCAATGATTAATGGAGAATGAAAAAGGGGGGGAAAAGGAGAAGCCCGGGGGGACCTTTGTGATGTTGGGACCATGTCCCATTGCGCAATAGCGCATTGCCCACCCCGGGCTTTCTTTTGTAAAAATTAAGATGCTTAATTTTTACAGTTCAAGAAGCTCGATCTTCTTATTTTGAGTTTACATTATCCGCTAGATTGAAGTAGCTGTCAATACACCGTTGGTTGTATTTTTGGGTGGAAAATTTTCTTTCAAAAACGTAAAACTAAAGTTGTACATTTTGGGTCATGGTTGTACGTTTCGAGGATTCAGGGGCGATTCAGGGGACAGCCGACTTTTTTTCTCTCACAACGACTGGCGGTGATTTTTTTAGTCTCAGCCGCGATTTTTTCTTTTTATTTTTTCATTATTTTGTTATAATTTCTTATGGCACAAAAAAAGTTTGCTTTCCTATTCGCCGCGATTCTTTTGCTTACCTTTTGTTCCACCGGGCCCGGGGTTGAAACCGAACCCGGTCCGGCAAAAGAACCGGGGCAGGAAGTCGCATCGGAACAGATGCTGGAAACGGTAAAAACAAAGATGGGAACGCCTATCAGCGCAAAAGAAGCCGCGGCCATTCAAAAGATCAGTGAAACGGCGCTTGTGGGAAATGTATTTCAGGATGGCATCGCCTCCTGGTATGGCCGCGGGTTTCATGGGAAACGCACGGCTAACGGCGAGGTCTACGACATGCACAAACTGACCGCCGCCCATAAGACCCTCCCCTTTAATACCCTGGTGGAAGTGGAAAACCTGGATAACGAGAAACGGGTGACTGTTCGCATCAATGACCGGGGACCTTTTCTCAAAGATAGGATTATCGACCTCTCTTATGAAGCGGCGCAGAAGCTTGATTGCCATGCCGGCGGCGTCGCACCCGTCGCGCTCCGAATTGTGAAAGCGGATACGGTTACCGGCATGGATACGGGAAATGTTACGGATACTCTTACCATGAAGCAACAACCCGGGCCCCCACCGAAAATCGAAAAATCTTATCTAGCTCCGGCGGAGGCGCCCCAGGTGAAATTTTATCTCCAGGCGGGTGCGTTCTCGGAGAAAGACAATGCTTTGAAAATATTGAAAAATTTGAAAATGATCTTAGCGGATGTTCCTTTTGATATTTATTTCCAAAACGGCATGTACAAAGTGATCTCCACCCCGCTGCCGTCCCGGGCCAGGGCGGAAGAATTGAAAAAAGCCCTGCTGGATATCAATATCGATGCGTTTATTAAAGAGCAATAGCTTTAGCCGTGAAAGTCCCGGCAGGAAAGGCGACGCCCTTAAAGTGCGAAAAACCGCGAAGTAAAAATGAATATTATGGAAATTCTTCAAATTGGGGGTGCGCTGATCCTGGGTGCGATTATCCAGAGTTCTTCGGGGTTTGGGTTCGGGTTGTTTGTGATTCCTATTTTACTTTTCTTCGGGTTCGGCCTTGCGCCCACGGTAATTATGGTGGTTATCGGCTCCGCCATCCAGAAGATAACGGCTGTGAAATATTTGAAAGAGCACCTGGATTGGCAAGAGATGGCGCCGTTTATCGTCGTCGGTTTGTTCGGCCTACCCCTGGGTGTTTTCGCGATGTCCAGGATCTCGACGATGGACCAACCGGTGGTGAAACAGGTGATCGGCGGCCTGGTGCTGGTAATGCTGGCGCTGCACTGGAAAGGGTCGATTAAAGCGCGTGAAAATGTCCCGAAAGCGTGGGGCTATATTGTGGGTCTCTTTGCGGGGTTGTTGAATGGGTTTGCCAATATCGGCGGGCCGCCCCTGGTTTTGTGGACCCTGGCCCACCAATGGTCCAACCGGAAAATGAGGGGAACGATTATTGCTTTTTCTTTGATATTTGTCCCTTTTCAACTGGCGTTGATGCTTGTCACTTTTGGGTCTGCGATGTTTAACCCGATGCTTAAGGCCGTGGTTTTAAGCCCGGCGGTGTTGTTGGGAACCTGGATCGGTTTGAAAATCGGGGAAAAAATTTCACAAGAGCATTTAAGAATATATATGCAGGTGCTGCTGCTGTTTATTGCCGTCGCTTCTGTTTTTAAATTATAATAATGGGGGCTTTTCTTTGCACGGCCCCGGGGTTTCCTTCTTTAAAGTATGATTAAAAAGGGTCCCGGTATTCTTTTCTATCTTCATCAATTGACACTTTTGGCAGGAAATTTTGCCTAAAGAACCGGTGGCGTATGCGGCGTTGATGGGGCAAACCCGGCACGTTCCCACTTCCCGGCAGAGGAAACAATCGTTCCCTTCCACCCGGTAAAAATCCTGCCGGAGTTCGGAATAATTGGCCTTGATCGCCGGATAACCGGCGGCGGTCTCATAATTTTCAATAAAATCACCCAGCGCGCCGAAGGAATATTCCCGGTATTGGGGGTCATCTTTCCTGGTTTTAAAATAATCGTGGAAGAGAAAGCAGCCCCAGAGTTTTCCTTCGGGCGTCACGGCCATATGGTCCAGGCCTGCGCCGCACCGGAATATCCCGGGTTTTGAAGCGGAGGGCCGGAAATTTTTCACCGGGACCTTGCCGGTTTTCTTATAATACTGCGCCAGGAAATCCGTGAGCTGCGCCAATTCTTTTTTTAAGGTGTCGAGGTGCGCGGGGTCCCATTTTTCGTTATCCGCTAAGTTGAAGGTAATATCGGGTCCTTCTTGCTCGATGATAAAGCGCAGGGAACCGGATAAATCGCCAACGGTTTGGGGAGAGAACACGCTGTTGATATCAAAGGAAATACCGGGATAAGCGCGGATTTGGTTCATCGCCCGGAGCATGTGCGCCAGGGACCCCTTTTTCCTGCCTTTATCCTGGGCCAGGCCATCGAAGCTTAACTGCAAAGCGAAATGATGCGCGTTAAAAAATTCCAACATTTCCCCGGTGAGCAAGCTGCCGTTGGTGGTCATGGTGAATTCCAGGTTCTTATTTTCTTTTTTATTTTTTTCCAGCAGCAGGCGCACGGCGGATTGTATTTTATCGAAAGCCAGCAGGGGTTCTCCGCCATAAAACCCGATATAGACTTTATGTTTACTATGTAAAAGGGGATAGAAAAAATCCACCGTGGCCCCGATGGTTTCATGGGTAATGGTTTTTTTCTCTTTTTTTTGCGGGCAGTAGGAGCAGTTATAGTTGCAATCGTCGGTAACGATAAAAGTAAGGTTGGTTATCTCCATTGTTTTCCTCCTAAATTTACCGCCAGGGCGTCAAGGCGCCAGGGCACAAAGGGTTTTTTTAAACAAAATTTCGCGGCGACCCTTTGCGCCTTAGCGCCTATTGCCGAGGCAGCTAACTCCTGTCTGCGATGGGTCTACCGTTACATGACAGGATTGGATCAACTAGTGTTTCTTCCTCGCCTGCGATAATTTTTTGCAGTTGGTTGAGGGTCAGGATGGCGGTTCCTTTTTTATTGTTCTCCGCCTTCGACTCTTCCACATATTCCCTTAACAGGGAAAAGCACCTTTTTAAATTTTCTCTTTTTAAATGACTCATTGTTTTTCTCCTTGTAACCTTGAGATTTAAGTATCTCAAACGGTACGCCCATATTATAGTGTAAATAATTTTTTGGAGGTATCACTGGGGATGCAAAATGATAGCAATCTCGTTTAAATAAAAATAGGGGGATAGCACCTATGTTGCAAAATGGTAATCTCGTTTAAAAATGGGCGTAAAAAGGGAAAATTAATCGATTGGCGCAAAAATTGCATTTGAAAATTTTTGCCGCCACGAGACAGCGCACCAAGACACCAAGGATTCTTTTATAATAGAACCTCTTGGTGAACCTTTGTGCCTTGGTGCCTTGGTGGCAAACTTTTAGCCTTCTTTCATTTTTTCCGCCCTCTGGTATTCGGAAGGCAATTGGTGGAATTCTTCTTTAAAGCATTTGATGAAATAGGAAGAACTGGAGAATCCGACGTCGAAAGCCACTTCCAGAACGCTGCTGTCGCTGGTTTTAAGCAATTCCGCCCCTTGTTTCAGGCGGTAGGAGCGGATAAAATCCGAGGGGTTTTCGCCGGTCAGGGCATTTATTTTCCTGTACAGGGTGACCCGGTTCATATAGAGCTTTCGGCTCAATTCTTCGACGTTAAACTCCGGGTCCGAGATATTTTTTCCCAGCACTTTGTACAAATCTTTAAGAAACTCTTCATCGATGGGCGATACCTTTATCGTTGTCGGCTTCAGGGTCAGCTCGCGTTTGAAGGTTTCCTGGAGTTGGCGGCGTAAATCGATGAGGTTCTTGATGCGGGCGCATAAGATGCGGGTGCTGAAAGGTTTGGTAATATAATCGTCGGCGCCGGTTTCCAGTCCGGCCAGGATGCTTTCCTCCCCGGCTTTGGCGGTTAAGAGGATGACCGGGATATGGCTGGTGGCAATGTCGTTTTTTAAGCCGCGGCAAGCGTCGTAACCGTCCATCACGGGCATCATGACATCGCAGATAATGAGGTCCGGGATAATTTCCCGGGCTTTTTGCACGCCTTGCTCCCCGTCATGGGCTTCCAGGACGGTGTAGAGGGGTTCGAGGGCGCCGCGGATGTAAAGCCGCATATCGGCGCTGTCTTCCACCACCAGGATTATTTCTTTATCGGAATCGGCGCCCGCTATTATCGGTTCGGCGTTATGGATTAGTTTGGGATGTTCCCGGGTGTCGCCGACGTCCGGCAAATATAAACCGGCGATTTTATGGGGCGCTTCGTCCGGCAGTTTCCAGGAGACAGACGATGCGGCGACGATTTCCCCGGGCGCCAGGTGCGCATCCCCCATAGGCAGCCGCACCACGAATTTCGCGCCGGCAGGTTCGCCGGGTTCGCCGGATTCTTCGCCCTTTTCATGGCTGCTGTAGGCGGATATGGAACCGTGATGGAGTTCGACGATTTCTTTGGCAATGGACAGGCCGATGCCGGAACCTTTATGATGATGTTCATATGTGCTGTCGGCCTGGTAAAAGCGATCGAAGATATGGGCCAATTGTTCTTCGGGGATTCCCGGTCCTGTATCTCGGATAGTTATCGCCAGGAAATCCGTCCGGTTTGCGCCGGGGTTGCCGGTGGCGCCGGCGACGCCGTTGGTTACGCCCACCACCCCTAACTCCATGGTGATTTTCCCGCCGGCCGGGGTGAATTTGACGGCGTTGGAAAGCAGGTTAACCATGATTTCTTCCAGCCTGGGGGGATCGAAGTAAAGGATTATTTCGGCCGCGGCGGTATAAAATGTTAAAACCTGGTCGTTTTGCTCGGCCAGGGAATCGAAAGAATATAAAATTCCTTTTAAAAATGGTACGACGTTTTGCCGGCAGGCATGTAATTTAATGGCGCCGCTGTCGAATTTGGAGAGGTCCAGCAATTGGTTGATTAAACTTAATAGGCGCTGGGAATTGCGCATCATTAATTTGAGGTCCCGGGTCTGTTGGTTCTGGCTGCAGGAGGCGAGCATTTTTTCCAGGGGACCCATGATCAAGGTCAGGGGGGTGCGGAATTCATGGGAGATATTGGCAAAGAAACGGGATTTGACGTTGGCCATTTCTGCCAGTTTTTCACTTTGCCGCTTGATTTCATTCGTACGTTCGAGAATGATCTGTTCGAGCCGCTGCTTTTCGCGGACCAATTTCCGGGAGCGCCATTTTATAATAAAGAACAGCATGAAAAAAGCAGCGGCGGCATAGATGGAAAATGCCCACCAGGTTCGATACCAGGGGGGGAAGACCCTAAATTTAAATGTGTCTTCAATGCCGATTGTCGCATAGATATTTTGCGCTCGCACCCGGAAAGTGTATCGACCGGAATCGAGATTGGTATACTCTTTCCAGGTCTCTTTAGTCCAGTCGGTCCAGTCTTTATCATAACCTTCCAGCAAGCATTGGTATTGGGTTTCTATTTCAGCCTCGAAAAAAGGGGCGGCGAACTCAAAACGGAGGTTTCTTTCTTTGTAAAGGATAACCGGTAACCGGGACGGGGCGTTATTGGCTTCTTTGTTTTTGCTGCCTTCAAAGATGGGGGCTTTGGGGGTCGCTACTTTGCGGATAAGGGTCTGGAAAGGACAATTGCTATTTTTTTTTATGGAAGGATCGTAGCGTACGAGTCCTTTACTGGTGGCAAACCAGGTGAATTGGCCATTGGGATCGTGATAAATGGCGTTGGCCTGGGTGCGAAAAACCCTGCGAAAGGTTTTGTCATCTATTTTATAGGTCCCGTCCGCCTGGGGCTCGGCCCGGTAATTTTGCAATTTGGAATGGAACCAGATATTTTTACGATGATCTTCGGCAATGCGGAAAATACTCCGCGAACCATCCGCGAATTCTTTCCCTAAAATTGGGTCGGGGCTAAAGCCTTTTTTTTTCTCATCGAATCGATATAGACCCTTTTCCGTGGCAAACACGATATGGTCCGCGGCGGAGAAGACATGCGTTTCCCCTTTGGGCAGGCCCTGGTCGGGGCCGTATTGGGCGGTCATGGGGTTTGGCCCTGTTTGACCAACGCCGGGAGCGCCGGGTGCAGCGGGGGGGACGGCGAACACGACGTTGATGACACCCTGGGTTAAGGTGCCCAGCCATAGGTTCCCCTGTGGGTCTTCCTGTATGCTTCTTATATCCTGCTTAATATTTTGATATTTATATTCTTCTGTCCAGCGCCCGGTTGTTTTATCAAGCCATAGGGAAATCAAGCCATCCTTTGTTCCTGCCCACGTACGGTTGCTATGCTTTTGGGATTGGACTAAGACATAGGAGGGAACATCGCTAATTTTATTTACCGTATTATTTTTTAACTGGAATATCCCGATGTTGGCGGCAGCCAGTAGGGCGTCGTCGTTGGAAAGGAGCGACCAGTATAAACCGGTGGGAATCCCGGGAACGAGGCTAAATTTTCCATTGGGGGCGAGTATAAAAAGTCCGTCGGTGGCGCCGGCATATATTTCTTTTTGGGGGCCGTGCCGGGACACGGAAAGGACGATGCCGGGGAGATTGGCGGATTTATCGTCGTAGATGGAAAAGGGGGAGGCGTATTCGATTTTTGTGATCCCCTTATTGAGGGCCAACCATATATTTTCCTGGGAATCCTGGAAAACATGCCATACACTGTTGTCCTGGAGGCCGGAGGCGCCGTCCATGATTTCTTTTAACTTTCCCCTGGCATCGAGGATGAGTAAACCGCCGGAGCGGGTGGCCAGGGCGAAATTGCCGTTTGAAAGCCGGGCGGCGAAATATAGTTGTTTTTCCGCCAGGTAAGCATCTATGCCGGCCCCCATAGGAAAGGGAGTGAAACCTGCCCCGTCATAGAGGTAAAATCCTATTGACGGGGTCCCCAGCAGGAGTCTGTGGTCATCACAGGGAACCATCATGTTAATAGTTGTATCGGCAAATTTGTCGCCGCCGGGCAGCAAGATAGGGGAGTTATTTACCATTTGTATGAGCCCAATGTTTTGTTGGCAGAGGTATAATTTACCATTGCAAGTAAAAGAGGCGGTGAATAGAGATTTTGGCTCCCATACTTTCATTTTTTGAGAGACCGGGTCCCAATGGAATAGATATTTGGCAGTCCAGTAATAGATGCCTTCTTTTAGGGCGTGGGTTTTCCGTACCGGGCCAAAGCTTTTTTGATCATTCTCCAGGTGTGAAAGCAGGGATTGATATATCAGGGTCCCTTTTGAATCCGGGGACAAATACCCGATTTCATCTCTTCCGCCGACATAAATTGTCCCGTTGTCATCGATGGCAATAGAGCGCGCCGTTAGATTCGGTATTGCAAGCACTTTCCAGGAAACGCCGTCAAATTCCATTAAACCGCCCTGGTTGGCGGCGTAAATGACGCCTTGTTTGTCCTGGATTATGAACCAGTTCTGGGGTTGTAACTGGTAATCATCGGGGCTGTAATTTTTAAGATATTTGCATGAATTGGCGCCGGCATAGTCATTGGGGGATTCCCCAAAAAAGAATACAGGAAGTAGAAGGATAACTAAGAAAAGAAAGTTTTTCCTGGAGATTGAAGTATCATTTAAGCCCATGACGAGGTGGCGGCGCGCAGCACTTGCGGCGGCTGTTATTACGGTTCACCGATGGTTACTGTAACTTCCGATTCCGCTGCACCGTTTTTCTTAGACTTGTCTTGCCCAGTGAGCTTTATTTTAGCAGCTATTTTCAGGAAGAATTCCGTACAATCAGAAATCGGTATAATCGTCCAGCTATCATTTTTTTTAGGAATGATGATATCCACTTGATCCGGTATGCTTTCCCGAGCACCAATAGGCGGCAAATTATTGGGAGGAGTTGGCGCAATAGTGATTTCCTGGGGGAGAGAGTAGCTAATAGATGTCTTGGTGGGCTCAACTACTTCATTCCCAATTTTAATCGTACAGCCATTTAAATTGTTTGTTAATTTCATTTTTTCCCTCCGATATTTTATTTTTAAAATTGTTGACAGTTTTGTTTGGCTGGTTTGTATGGCCCAGGCATATAGGAAGAATATTTTTCATTTTTGCTTTCTCGCGTGCACTGGCACAGATATTGAGAGATTAATATAGCATATTTTAAAAAAAAATACAAGGAAAGTAATTTCTGATCAGCAATTCTAATTTTGAAAAAAATTTGGGCGAACACATAGGTTCGCCCCTACATAAATTGATCGAATTGCTCGAATGACCCAGGAATTTTTCATTCTGTAGGGGCAGACTTTCCTATCCGCCGCTATTTTACCCTTTTCAATTATTAAGGTTCTCCGATGGTTACCGTAACCCCCGGGTCCCCCTCAAACACATCCGACTTATCACTGCCAAGGGGTTTTTTGACTTTTTTAGCTTTAATTTCCAAGCAGAAATCAGTGACGCCGGTATTCGGTACAATCGACCATTTATGTATTCCATTTTTCTCCCCGGCGTCCTCGACTGTACACCTCACCTCACTTAAGATTTCAAATTTAGCCGCATCCATAATGTTAGCAGCAGCTTCAATTGCAGTCGGCCAATTATCACTTATTTTCGTTACCGTGATTTTTTTGGCGGAAGAAAGATCAATGAATTTTTTTTGACCCTTTTTACTTAACTTACTTTTCCCATTATTCCATTCAATTGTTATCTTATCGTCATGGATTTTTTTAAATTTGTCTTTTATCGTACTCATTCTTTCCCTCCGATATATTATATTTTAAATTGTTGACATTTTTGTTTGGCTGGTTTGTATGGCCCAGGCATATAAGGCATATGGAAAGAATATCTTTCATTTTTATTTTCTCGCTCCACCGGCGCAGATATTTAAATAGCATAATTAAAGTCTATTTGCCTTGTGTCAACAAATACGCGGCAAAAGAAGCCAACCAGTGCTCGCCGGCGTATTGGCCGCTGTGGATATTTTTCAATGCATCTTCCGTGTGCACCCGGGCCGCCCTGAGTAAATACTCCCGCGCCCCGTCATTTTTCGGGAGCGCGGCGGCGATCCGTTTCATACACCACGCCCGGCTGAGGTTCAAACCGTCCAGGTGCACTAACTTACCGTCGCCGCGGTCTGTGACCACTGCCGGTTCCATCAGGCCGCGAATTTCCCCCGCTTTCATGCCCGGCAAAAACGCATGAAACCAACGGATAAACTCCTGGGGTTTTAATACCCGCTGCATCAAATCCGCTTCCATGAGGCAAGGGGAAAAGAAATCTTCGCCCCCCGGCTCCCATCCGGCAGGACAGTCCCTATCCCCGGAAAAATAAAAAAGACTGCGTTGGATGAGTAATTCTTCCATTGGTTTGTTATTGGCGGCCCGGGCATAATCCAAAGCAAAGGCAATGCCAAACGCTGTATTGGGATGTACGCCGGCGCGAATGGCATAAGTCTGTTTGGGTAAAAACGCCATATACCGTTCCACCATCGCTTCTTCCAGCGGGGCCAGGTTTTTTAGCCACGCCTTGCCCTCCGGGTCGTCCCAGCGATACAATTCTTCCACCAATTTTAAAAACCAGGCCCACCCATACGTGCGTTCAAACGATTGCCTGTCGGCCTGCCCCAGGTACTGTACTTCGGTAAGGACATTGGCGGCGGTAAGGTTGCGGCTTAATGCGCCCCGGATAACCGCCGCTTCGGGCAGGTCCGGGAATGTCTTTAACAGGCGGATCAGCATCCAGTGAGCGTGCACCGAGGAATGCCAATCGAAACATCCGTAAAAGGCCGGATGAAGGGTCCTGGGGGCCAGTACTTCTTTTTCATTGTTCATGACATGATCGAGTTTATTGGGAAACTCTTTCTCGATACAACGCATGGCCATGCCGGCAAATTGCGAGGCCATCTCTTTGGTAAACGTTTCTTCCTGTTTTTCAACGGCCATTAATGTGGGCGCCGGCAAATTGCAAAAAATCAACGCCGCTGCAAATGCCGCTGCGACTCTTTTCATCATATTATCCTCCGTTAACCGGTTTATAAAATGTCCCGCGAAACACACGAAACATACGAAACGCCGAAATATTCGGGATTTCAACGGTTGTTTCATGATTTGACAAAAACCTGGCCTTCATGGGTCAAGCGGATAAACACGGGTTTTTTCTTGCAAGGGAAATCGGCAAAAATCGGTTCATCCAGGCTCTCGAGTTTTTCCCGGAAAGCGTCCGCCACCTCCCGCTGCTCCCGCGTCACCCGGGGGATATACCCGGTGCTGCCCGCGCCCAGGCACGCGGGGCATTCTGCTTCGGACACTTCCACTCCCGGCGGCGCTTCCGACATCGCCGACGAGTTATCATCCCCCACCGCCAACCGTCGGCCCCGGCCCATACACCGGGTGCATACCGCGGACCTGTCCTCTTGCTCTACATACTGAAATATCTCGCTCTCCACACTCTCCCACAACTCCCGGCGTTTCTTTTCCAATATCTCTCCCCGGCGCTCATAATCCGCCAACCTCGCCTGGTACAGCTTCAGTTCCTCTTGATACCTCGGGTTCTCTCGCCAACCAAGCGTAGGGGAATCGTAGCATAAAGTGTCGGGCGGCGTGTCCAATAAAGGATTAATTTTCTTTTCCCGGGTTCTCTTGTATAGCGCTATGAAATCCACAAACTGCTTATCTTCCTCTGCCAGGTGAATGTTTACCCTGGTCAAATTCAGGGAATATAAAAGATTATTGAACGGCATACAGGCGAGATAGTTTAAAAGATTGCGATCTTTAAAAAAATGACAGGGCGTCGCCCCTTTGTCGGTTAAAAGGCGTTCCAATTCACCGATGATATGCTGAAACTTTTTTATACGCCCGGTAAATAATCCCATGATGTTACCTTATTGTTACCACATGCATAAACCATAAACTAAACGATAAAAAACAGGATACAGAGCAGGTTGATTGCCCATAAAGCGGGCTTGATTTCGCTTATTTTGCCCCGGAAAATTTTGACTGACGAATAGGATAAAAACCCGAAGGCCAACCCGGTGCTGATACTGTAACTCAAAGAGATCATCAATATGATGATGAAAGAGGGAAACCCGATTTCCAGGTTATTAAAGTCGATTTTTTGAATGTGACTCATCATGAAAAAACCGACCATGAGTAAAGCCGGGGCCGTGGCATACCTGGGTACAATGGCCAACACGGGTATAAAAAGGATAGCCGCAAGAAACAACAGACCGGTAACGATGGAAGTCAAGCCCGTCCGTCCGCCGCTGGCAATGCCCGATGCGGATTCGACATAGGTGGTGGTGGTGGAAGTACCGCAGACGGCGCCGAACATGGAAGCAGAAGCGTCAATGACATAAAGCCGGTCCATGTGTGGGAGCTCCCCGCCTTTATCTGCCGTCTCGATCTGCTGGGACAACCCCAGCAAGGACCCGATGGTATCGAATAGATCGATAAACAACATGGCAAAAATGGGCGCCAGGAAACTGATTTTTAACGCGCCCATAATATCGATTTTCCCGAAAATTTGAGAAACATTGGTCTCCAGGGAGAATACTTTTTTGGGCAACTCCACTTCCCCCAGGAGGATGGACAAAAAGGTTGCGAAGAATATCCCGATTAGCAGAGAACCTTTTATTTTTTTCAGTTCCAGGAGGATCATGAGCAATAACCCGGCCAGGCCGATCATGATTGTTTTGGTCAGGGGCGCGGATTTTACCAGGGTGACCGGGTCATCGATCACCAGTCCCATGTTTTGCAGGCCCATGAAAGCGATAAAAATCCCGATACCCACGGCAATGGCGTTCAGCAATTCTTTGGGTATGGCCGCGACGATCATTTTGCGCAGGCCGCAGAGGGTGACCAGGAGAAAAATAAACCCCGATACAAAAACGATGCCCAAAGCCACTTGCCAGCTAATTCCCTGGTTCAATACCAGGGTATAGGCAAAGTAGGCGTTAAGGCCCATACCCGGGGCCAGGGCAATGGGGGAGTTGGTGTAAATACCGCTGGCAATGGTCACGATGCCGGAGACGAGGCAGGTGACCGCGATCAATGCGGTTTTATCCATGCCTGCGGCGGATAGGATGTCGGCGTTTACAAGAATGATATAGGCCATGGTCAAGAAAGTGGTGAACCCGGCGATGACTTCGACGGTAAAGCCTGTTTTTTCTCCAAAAAGTTTTTTTACCGTGCTGCTCATTATAGCTGCTCCATATTTTAATTTAAGCTTTATCATATCGCAAATCATCCGTAAATGTCAAATATATTGTCCTATTTTTTACAGCAGACGGGAAAATTTCCTGGTAACCCCCCATTTTTTCCAGCGGCGCGCCTTACGTGGCCCACAGATATCTTGGTTTCCATTCTACCCCCTGGACCTCTAAAAAACTTTTGTTTATACTATTTTATCGGGGTGGTTCTCTGCCAAAATCCTTAAACAATTGGCAATGCGTATAAGACTGTTTCCGATACTCTCCAACTCATCGGCAAGGACTTTGTTTATTACTACCGTAGGCGTTGGTGTAGGTGTAGGTGTTGGCGTCGGCGTTGGAATTGGTTCTGTCGAAGGCGTAAGCTCAGTAAGCTCTGCATCTATGATCAGCAATTCTAATTTTATAAAATTACGGGCGTCCACGGGGGGACGCCGCGACACTTCTACAAAAATTAATCGAAATTTGGAATAATCATGAGTTTTCAATTCGGTAGGGGCAGGCCCCCGTGTCTGCCCCAATTGAAATTTCTTTGCTTTAATCGATTACTTTGGGTCGACTGGTTCGATGGGCTTTTTACCGGTTGCGACAGACTGGCATCCTTGACAACCGCCCTCACAGCCCATACAACCTTCGCATACCGTACAACCGGCCACTGCAATTTGGGCGGAGATTGGAATAACATTAAACATAGTCATAGTTACCTCCTTTTTTTAGTTAACCGGTTCTTGCGGCAATTTGACCAATCCGGTATTGTTACAACCCTGGCACCCCCCCTGGCAGGTGGATTGACATCCGCCTTTGCAACTTCCGGAACAACCTTCATCAAGAATGGTTGTAACTACAGGTAATAAATTAAGAAACGTCATTGGTTATACCTCCTATTTTTTTATTTTAATCGCCTTATTTAAAGTCTTCGATCCTGAAGAACTCGTTGTCGTCTTCATCATATTCTTTGACGTAGAGCCGGTTGTTCGATATATTCATCACAACTCCATTCACCTTCTTACTCGATTGCCGTTTCCCATTTTTATCGAATGTCGTCAATACCGTTTCTTTGGCGTAATCATCAACGCTTTCCCTTATGAAATCAACGAAGATATAATGATCGTTAACCAAAAAGAAACTTTTATAGATAGGTGTGTATTTCAATTTGATCATTTTTTTGGCTAAACTCTGCATCCGTAAATCTTTTTCAAAGTTTTTAACCAACTCCTTTTTAGCCGCTTCGAACTCGGAATCGCTTAAAAGTAAGGGATTCATTTCAAGGGTGGTAGTCCCCAGTTTAACGCCGGTTTTACTGTAAAACTGCAAAATATTTTCATCCGACTTCCAGAAGCATACATTTCCTTCCCGTGTACTCCTTATTATAATCGAAGGAGAAAAGAGTATCGCGGGACCGCCCCACCGGGGCCCGCTTGACATTTCATCGTTTTTAATGGTTTCGAATACCTTGTCTTTTAACTTCCCGGCTTTATCGAAGTATAAGAGGGAAAATTTGTCTTTTGTTAAGTAAACGTCTCCGTGGGATTCCCAGCCGATCCTTTCATTCAATACTGCATAAAAAGAGCCATCTTCCAAAAAGATCATTTTAACTACATGATCCTTTTGAGTTGGAGAAAGTTCTATGTGCAGGTAATTCTTAAAATTCCCATCGCAGTCGAAAATAGAAATCTTTGGTACAAGGGATGATACCTCCGGTAGGTATAAAAAGTCAGTGACCGGGTTATAGTAAAGCCATAGAACCCGTTTGACCTCCCCGGGCCCGATTCCGTTGCGGCAATAGGACTTCTCGAATTCTCCATTTTGTTTGAATTTGAAGATTTTGGACATTCTCCCGGAATAGAGGAAAATCTCACCTTTGGTATTGGTCAAAAAGGTAGAGATTTCAATGCACTCATTCAAATCAGCCGTTTTGAGCGTAATGGTTTCCGGAAAACCGCTAACGGCCCAAAATAAAATTATGACAAAAATCACAAATGTTTTCATGGTATTCATTTTTTGTTCTCCTTGCCCCATCTTTGCAATAAACCCGGAGGCGGTCATCGATATCGAAACGTTTTGAAGCATAATTAGTCCCCGCAGGTTTTCGAGCTGCACTGACAATCTTCCAGGGAGCATGTTTTGTAGACTTTGCCGTCTTCGGAAATATATATTTGTCCTGGATTAGTACCCTGCATCCACCCATACTTGTTGTAGACTTTGGAAAATCCGTTTTCCTTTCCGATCCTGGCTTCCTTTAGTTCATCCTCGACCTGGTCCGTGGATATCCCATCCAGCATGAGAGCCACCACCGGGCTGGGGGCCTGCAAGGTTTTCTTTAAATCGATTAAAGCCTGTACCCGATGTTTGTTCTCAAACAATTTACCTAGCTCTGAACTATCGATTTCACCTAAGTATTCCCTCTTGGGCATTTTTTCCTCCCGCGCCGTTACCATAGTTTTGCATTGGTAAACGGGTCGATATAGTCCTTTTCCGTAAGGATATTTTTAAACGAATTAAAAGTTGTCTCTTTGAGGAGCCTATTTTGCAGGTCGAGGCTGGCCTCTCTTTCAATATGAGAGATAATGCACTGGACTTCACCCGGGATGTTGTATTCATCGGTTTTATTGAAATTATCGAAAACGCACCTGCGGCAGTGCAGCGCATCGCAGGCTTTACAGACGGCGGCGCTCTTGAAATCCAATTGCCTGGTTAACCTGTGGGGAGGTGTAAAATCGCTGCTTTCCAGGGCCTGCCCCGAATAATAAAAAGCCGGGCAGATATAGCGCTTCCCGTCAGGCCCCAGGGTGATATGGGTGATCCCGGCGCTGCAATTGTTCATTTTTTCCAGCACAAAGATATCCGTCAAGACATTCAGATACCTGGGCTGGTTTGATTTATAGCAGTCGAACAATACAGTGGCTATTTTATTCAACTGGGCTTTGTAGGTATCGAAATCGAAATCGATTGAGATTTCGTTTAAATCGAAAACCAGGTTTATGCGGGTAATATTATTCTTCTTAAATAATCCTTCGACATAATCGCCCAGGGAGGAAATAGCATGCAAATCGGCCAGGAGGATCATATTCATACAGGAAAAACCGGGGTGCAGTTCCTGTCCCAGTGTGACCGTGAAAACGACGCTGTCTTCAAGTTTATATTGCACCGACTGGCGGGAATAGGGAATGGTTTTTTGGGCGTCTATACCGGCGAGCAATTCCAGGTACCGGTCGTCCAGCGGAGTCGAAGGATAGAGGATATTAACAAAATAATTATTATCCCTGCACAACCTGAGATTTTCTTTTAAAACAGTTAAATCAATGGTTTCGGTTTTGGCTTTCCCGGTGGGGTATCCGCAAATCCGGGGGGATCCGGAAGACAGCAATACATTCAAGACTTTCCTCGGCGCTTGAATTTGGGAGATATAAAAATGCGTTTTTTCCTTCTTGTAGTTCTTTTCGTTGGCCAATCGGTTCCAATAGTATCTATGGGCCCTGGTCCTGGCTTTGTGCATTTTACAAATAAATTTGGTTCGGTTGAAAATAGTTCCCACTTCGGAATCGTCATAGGACAGCCCGGAACACATGCCGCATCCGACCGCGACATCGCAGCCGATACATTCCGCGTCACTGCAATTGCCAAGATTTATAACCCGGAAGGGGCGTAATTTATCGAAATTAATACCCTCATTGACGTTCCCGATTACCCGGCCTTTTTGATTAAATAAAGAGTACTCGATAAACCGGTTGCAAGGGTAAAATGCGCCGTCCGGCCCGACGATTACCTGGTGTCCGGTATTACACCAATGCCCATCCAGTTGGCTTTGATGATAAGGTCTGCCCAGGGTGTCATATTCGGAAAAAAAACTGACATTAATGTCCTCGTACAAATCGTGATCGATGATGTGGTCCGCCAAATCCACCAGTTGGGATTCGAAAAGTTTATCGTCTCCTTCTTTCCACACATTTTCATAGATAACATTGGCAAAAAATTCAGTGTCTTTTAAAATGGAATGAAGATGGAGGACGCTGTCTTTCAAATACTTTAAATCCTCCGAAGAAAAGGTGGCTTTCACATTAGTATTGGCAGTCCTTTCCCGGACGAAGCGACACCCTTCGATGACATCATCATATGAACCTTTGCCCGTTCCTTTGTATTTCCTTGAGCGATCGTGTTTTTCCTTGGTTCCATCCAGTGATATGGCGACGAATATGTTCTCCAGGTTTTTCTCCAGGAAACGTTCGAACTTCTTACTTTTACAAAGTGTCCCGTTGGTGGTCATCATAATCCGGTAATTATTGAACCAATGGTGTTTTTGTTTGTAAGTCAACACCTTAAAGTAATCGACCACCTGGTCCATCAGATCGATTTCCATTAGCGGTTCGCCCCCAATAAAATCGAGAATCAGGCGCTGTTCGGTGAAAATTTTGGGCGAATTGGCAACGAAATAATCGACTGCCTTTTTAGCGACTTCGAAAGGCATCCGGGTATTGGTATTTTTGCCCGGGAGGTAACAATAGTCGCACGCCAGGGTGCAATCGGCTGTCACGAAAAACGAAAGCTCCCTCGAGGGGAGCTTCATCCTCTTTTCCCGCTGGATAAGCCTTGAATAATATTTATCCGTTCTATCGTTCATCTCGTTTTGCATTAATAACCTCTCGTTTTTATTCCTAAAGTAAAACGGTTTTGCTCTTTAAACGAAATAGATCATAGTCTAACAATTTCACTTTCGATTGTCAAGAGTTTTTGCTTTTCAGCAGTAATTCTCATTAAAAAAGGGCTCACAAGCTTTTTTCTCTTTTAAGCAGCTTATGATATAATAAAACCTATGGCTAAACAAATAAATTATGCATACATGGGATCGCGAGGCAAAGCGAGCGGCGAAAAATCAATACGGGGCCGGTAAGGTTTCGGCTTCGAGTAAAATCACCCCATTAAGTTTCCGGCAGATTTTTTTCAAAATTCTTCAAAGTGAGGGGCCGCTGAAAAATGTCCCGCTAGCTTCACTAATATTGATTCTTAAACCAATAATCACCTTTGCTGAACAGGACCCAAATGAGGTAACTCTAAAAAATGCTCCGGGCTGGGGAAAAAGGATACAATTAGATATACGGAACCTAAACCAAATTAGTGGCCGCACTGGGGAGACTCTTTTAAGTGGTTGGGAAACTCTTTTGAGCGGTTGGGAAAGAGTTTTAAGTGGATGGGAGACTCTTTTGAGCGGTTGGGAAAGAGTTTTGCGTGGTTGGGAGACTCTTTTAAGTGTTTGGGAAAGAGCTTTGAGCGGATGGGAAAGAGTTTTAAACGGTTGGGAAAGAATTTTGAGCGGATGGGAGAGAGTTTTAAACGGTTGGGAAAGAATTTTGAGCGGTTGGGAAAGAGTTTTAAACGGTTGGGAAAGAATTTTGAGCGGATGGGAGAGAGTTTTAAGCGGTTGGGAAAGAATTTTGAGCGGTTGGGAAAGAGTTTTAAGTGGATGGGAGACTCTTTTGAGCGGTTGGGAAAGAGTTTTAAGCGGTGGGGAAAGAGTTTTGAGCGGTTGGGAAAATTTGAGAGGCAGTAAGAATACTTTGGAAAGAAGTAATGCCCTTTGCCGACAGGGTAATAAGGGCAAAAATATAATATACATCAAATATAAAAGGAGACAAACATGATGAAAAA
>JAPKZK010000212.1 GCA_026393835.1 Candidatus Aminicenantota bacterium
TATGCTTCCCTCCCGGTTCTGGTACAAGTACCTTAGAACCATGCCGGAAAATGAAGCGGCCGAGATGTTATATAATTACTCCCGGTTTTTCGAGGTCCCGGTCGCCGAGGAAACGGCATACTTACTTATAAGCCTTACCGAAGGCAGCCCCTTTTATATCAGCGCCGTTATACGCTCCAATTACCCGGATAAAGACCTTACCTCCATCGATGGCTTAAGCCGCACCCTGGAATTTGAGACCCTGGATGACGAAGGCATCATCAAATCCACCTGGATGGAATATATTTCCAGTGCTTTTCCCCAGATCAACGATCGAAATGCCAAAAATATCGTACTGCATCTCAGCAAACATAGAGACCGGGAATGGACAAGGCAAGAGCTAGTGGACGAATTAAAACTGAAAATGACCGACGGTGAACTGGAAAAAAAACTTAAAGCCCTGGTAAAGGCTGATATTATCAGCCAGGGCCAGACCAATTTCGATTACCGCGGCGTCGGTGATAATATTTTCGATAAAGTATTTCGCGGTGTGTATGAAAAAGAGATTCGTGCATTTGATGTGAAGATCATCAAAGAAGAGTACAATGAAGCGCTTGAAAAGCTCAAAAAACAATATTACAGCCTGTTGGGTAAATATAATTACCAGAAAGGTTATTTCGTAGAGTATGCGATCCTGGATCAATTAAAATACCGGGCGCGCGAAAACAACGACTTGTTCAAGTCGATAACGCGGAATTTACCGGGGGATTTCGAATTTTGTGAATATTCCCGGGTGTGGCGGTACGACAGTTCACCGGAATATGCCAGGAAATTCAATGTGGATATATTTGCCCGCGCTCAATCGCCGGGAGATTATTCGCTTATTGGGGAAGTGAAGAGCAGGGACTTAAGAAAATTTTCTAAAGATGAGGTCATCGAATTCGAAAGGAAATTTGCGGAAGTTAAGAAAATAGAAGGGATAGAACGGGCGGTGGGATTTATTTTTTCCCGCAGTGGGTTTATCCAGGAAGCGGAAGAGTACTGCAAAGAAAAAGGCATTGCCTGCAGTGAAGACGAGAGATGGTTAGGAAATTAGGAAAGTAAGAAAAGAATAATCAACAATTGAAAAACTTTCCCGGAAATGCGGAAGGATCACACAACTCGAAGAGTAATCGATGCAACAAAAAGGACAAACAGATAAGCGAAAAGGGTGAATCTATAGACAAAAAGGATTAATGGATACCCGACGAGGGCGAATCAACTAAAAAATAAGGTCATCATACACAAAAATAAGGTCATCGATCGCACCAAGGGGGTCGTTGATGATACCAATAGGGCAAAATTACACTTAAAGAAGATTAGCGATCACCCTATTTGTTTATGGTTTAATCCTTTGCCGGTGTCTGTTTATCTATTTTAAGTAATTTTATATCTTTTTGTGGGGTGTGTTTATCTCTTATTGTTGTATGTTGATCTTATTTTGTTGAATGATGACCTTTTTTCATTTTGTGTTGACCCTATTTTGTTGTATATTGACCTTATTTTAATCTCACCATATCCCTTTAGACCGATTTATTGGAAAGATATCCACGCAAAAGAGGATGAAGCCGGTCTTCTGAAGAAAGATTTATTCATGGAGGCAGTAGAGGCGATGGAGAATTCCGGGAATTTCCCCACGACCGCAGGAACTTTCCCCATGGCAGCGGGAACTTTCCCCGGGAGTCAGGGAGGACAGCGGTATTCTTACCGGGACGGAATATCGCCAGGAATTTGCAGGATAAAGTGGTTTTCTTTTCCGATTCCTTGAGGGAATAGGGCAGACTTTGGAGATTTAAGAAATAAAGGGAATTTTTCCCCTATCCCTTTTTTCCCCTCTATTAAAGAGCTAAGGACCGCGAAGATAAAGAAAGGAAACCCTTGACATCCTGGTGGCAAAGTTTTCATGGTCTCCGGGCGACGGCGGGCATTCATACCAAATTGCTGCTGAAATTCTGAAACAGTTGAAAAAACACGACAAAAAGATTATAATTGAATCGCAATGAAAAACACAACCACCGATATTGGACAAAAGCAAAATAGATGGCGGTGATAATATCATGCCAACCTTAGCTCAACAATTTAAAGAAGAGTTTAGAGAAGAGTTTATCGAAACCTTAGGCCCGAAATTAAAAAAAGAAGGAGAAAAAAAAGAGAAGTATGACACAGCCAGACGAATGCTGATGGATGATTTCTCTTTGGAAAAGGTGATGAAATACACCGGGCTCACGGAAAAAGAGATAAAATCATTGATGAATTAATTTAAGGTATTTTTTAGTTTGCCCCTTTCCCTTGATAACAACAATTATACGATATCAAGCCGGATGTCCTCGAAAGGGTTCCGGCTTCTGGCGTTATATATAGTGGTAAGGTCCCGGACATTCAATCCAAGGGGTGGAACCCCCCGGAGAGGAAAAACAGTTGCATTGCGACCACGGGAAAAAAGTGGGCCCACAGATTTCACTGATTCGCACAGATGAAGAACCAAATTCACGA
>JAPKZK010000159.1 GCA_026393835.1 Candidatus Aminicenantota bacterium
TGGGGACCCCCGTGGAACCGGAGGTATAGTTGATATAGGCAAGATGATTTGAATGATGAACGATAAATGATGAATGATGAAAAGGCGCCTGCGGCGGGCCCATTAATAATTTATCATTAACAATTAACAATTGACAATTAACAATTATTTCCTTTTGGCATTCTTCCATTCCTAACAAAATCTTTGCATTACTATCTTTCAGCATATAAGCGATCCGTTCCTGAGGATAAGTGGGGTCGATGGGTAGATACGCTCCACCCGATTTTAAGATGCCTATTATCCCGACAATCATTTCCACTGAACGTTCCATCATAATGCCGACAATACTGTCCGCCAGGACGCCTTTTTCGATTAACAACCCGGCCAACCGGTCGGATTGTCGATTCAATTGGCGATAGGTTATTTGTAGAGACATTGCGTGCAGCGTCTCTACAGTGGTTGAACCGATAACGGCAATGCGGTCCGGGGCCTGTTCCACCTGTTCTTCAAATAATTGGTGAATCGTCTTATTTTTCGGATATTCCGCTTCTGTATCATTAAATTCATATAATATCCGCTTTTTTTCTTCTTCCGCTAATATCTCCAGGTCGCAAATTCCCCGATTTTTGTTTTCAACGATGCTTCTTATTATATTCTTGAAATAGGCTATAAATCGTTCGACGGTTTCCCGTTTAAATAATTTTGTACGGTATTCAAAAGTTAAGCGCAATTTCTCTTCGACTTCCACACAGGTTAATGAAAGATCGAATTTCGCTGTTTTGATTTCGTATTCATACGGAACCAATTTCAAACCGGGAATCTCTATTTTTTGAGAACCTGTATTTTGCAGCACAAACATTGTGTCAAAGAGGGGATTCCGACCGACATCCCTATTTATTGAAATTTGTTCTACAAGATCTTCATACTGGTATTCCTGGTTCTCGAAGGCCCTTAATGTTTTCTCTTTTACTTCTTCCAGGAAATCGGTAAAAAAATTTTTGCCCGACGGGAAATTTCTCAATGCCAGGGAATTGACAAACATCCCAATGATCTTTTCCAGGTCGGCATGCCGGCGTGCTGCCACTGCAGTACCAATGACGATATCTTCCTGGCCAGTTATCCTGGATAGAAAGGTGGTATATAATGCCAGCAGTACGATATATAACGTCGCTCCACTCTCTGATGCCAATGTCTTTAATGCGGCGGAAATTTCTTTGTTTATCTCGAAATTTATACTGTTTCCTTCAAAACCCTGGACAGCAGGTCTTGCATAATCGGTCGGCAGTTCCAATACCGGGATATCTCCTTCAAACTCCTTTTTCCAGTACTCTCCTTGTTCCAGGATTTTTTTACTTACTCTCTCCCGGTATTGCCATTCGGTATAATCCTTGTAATGAAGCTTTATTTCCTGCAATTCTTTCCCTGCATAAAGGGTTGAAAAGCCATGCATCATGACCTGGGTAGACATACCATCCGATATGATGTGATGCATGCTCACCAGCAATATATGCTTTTCTTCTGCTAATTTAACCAACCCCACCTGCAGTAATGGCGCTGTGGATAAATCGAAGGGGCGAATAAAAAAGGGCGCCCATGCAGACAATGCAGCGTCCCCCCTATCAACCCCTGATTCCCGGTCCCTGCCCCCTAATACCTCGATCTCAAATTCCACCTCATCATGAATTCGCTGCACCGGTTCTTCCCCTACCATATGAAACGAAGTTCTTAAACTTTCATGTCTCAGGATAAGGCGCAGGATGGATTGTTCCAGTTTGTCTTTATCTACGATTCCTTCCAATATCCATGCGGATGAAATATTGTACGCAGTCCCGTCTTTGTCCATTTGCTGCAAAAAATGCAACCGCTTCTGCGCAGATGACAGTACATAGTATTCCTTCTTCTCCGCCAGGGCTATCTGTTCATATTTCCACTGCACCGCATCTTTTATATATCTTGATAATTCCCTGATCCTTGGATTCTTAAATATTTCCGCCAACGGTATTTTTACATTAAATGTTTTTTCTATCCTGGATACCAGCATCGTTGCCTTTAATGAATGCCCTCCTAAATGGAAAAAATTCTCATTAATTCCTATTACTGCTTGAGATTGTGACACATGCAATGCATCTTTATCTAAAATATCCGACCACAACTCTGCTAACTTCTTTTCAATCTCATTCCTGGGTGCAATATAACTTTCGCCGGGTTTCAACTCCGGCTTCGGCAAAGCTCTCCGATTTATTTTCCCATTGGGGGTTAGAGGTATTTTCTCAAGCTGCACAAAATACGCCGGGATCGTATAATCCGGCAAGTGTTTTAATAAATATTCTCTCAATTCAGTCACTGACAGCTCGATATTTGAAACAAAATAAGCCGCGAGGTATTTATCCCCCACGATTTCTTCGTTAGCGATTACCACCACCTCTTTAATCTTCTCATGCTTTAATAATCGATTCTCGATTTCTCCCAACTCGATGCGATATCCCCTGATTTTTACCTGGTTGTCTATTCTGCCCAGGAACTCGATGTTGCCGTCACGATAGGCTGCAAATGATTATATTCATCGACAATATATGCTGTGGAATTGGCAATCGGATCCCCGATGGGAATATTTAGCAAATATTCCCGGTCAATCGAAAATGTAGTGGAAAAAGTGGTGTTTTCAGTAGGACCGTAACCGTTGATTATTTTCAACCGGGTGTACCTGCTCCTTAAGCGACCTATATGAGTCGGCGACAGCACGTCCCCACCTACCAGGAGATTCTTCAGTCCCTCGAAAATTTCGATATCCGTTTGCAGCATTTGGTTGAACAACAGAGATGTCATCCATATGATACTGATACCGTAACTTCGTATTGCATTTTTCAACCATCCGGGATTGAGTATTTTCTCTTTTTCTACTACATACAACGTTAAACTGTTTAACAACGCTCCCCAGATTTCAAAGGTCGAGGCGTCGAATTCCAATGCGCCGCTCTGCAAAATTCGATCAGTGCTCTCAAATGAAATGTAATTGGTATTTTTTACCAACCGTACCACATTGCGATGCCCCACCAGGACGCCTTTGGGTTTACCGGTGGAACCGGATGTGTAGATGATGTAAGCGAGATGGCTAGAATGGCTTGAATGGCTTGAATGATGAATGATGAATGATGAATGATGAAAAGAAAGATGATTTAAAAGAACTTTCTCACCTTCCCAACTTCTCACCTTCTCACCTTCTTTATTGTTGGTGGTAAGCAACAATTTAGCTCCACTATCTTTCAACATGTAATCGATCCGTTCTTTGGGGTATTCCGGATCGATGGGCAAATAGGCACCCCCGGATTTTAATATACCCAGTATTCCAACAATCATTCCCACTGAACGTTCCATCATGATGCCCACAATA
>JAPKZK010000085.1 GCA_026393835.1 Candidatus Aminicenantota bacterium
GAAAATAAACTCAACCTTTTTCAAATCCCTTTCCGAACTGTAAATCTTATGGACGGTAAACAGCCCGACCAACTGGAAAATGATTACCTGAAAACGATTGAGAATGAATATAAGGAGAAGTGAACCTTATAAAATATACAAATAAAAGAAAAAAAGCTGGGGGATGTTACCCCCATCTTTTTTCCTTTTCGATCGGTTACTATATTGATGGGATTTTACAGTTAAACAATTAAAATAACCGATTACCTGGTTACAAGATCACTTGAAACACCTTAACTATTACTTGTTGTAATAACACCGCATTACAAACGTCATGCTCCGCAGTGCAAAGGTTATGCCCCGTAATGCATCGGTTATCCCCCGATGCGATTAAATATTAATATGCAATTTTAGATTTGCCATCGGCAACCAGGGGCTTTTTTGTAAAACCGCCCCTGGACCCCGAAAAACTTTTATTATGTTTTTTTCTTGAACTTTAAAGCAATATCATCAAGCACCGTATACACCACCGGCACCACCAATAACGTCAGTAACGTCGAGCTAATCAACCCGCCAATTATAACATACCCGATCGACGCCCGGAATTCCGTACTGGACCCGATACTAAACGCCACAGGGATCATCCCCAATATCATGGCCAATGTGGTCATCAAAATGGGCCGCAACCGGATCGAACCGGCTTCGATAATGGCCTCAAGACGATTCATTCCACGACGACGCAATACATTGGTAAAATCGATCAACAAAATGGAATTCTTGGTGACCAACCCCATTAACATGATAAGCCCTATAAACGCCACCATATCGAACAATTTGTTCCCGACTAACAACGCCAACACCGCCCCGATAATAGACAGCGGCAGCGCCAACATCAAGGCAAAAGGTTGGATAAACGAGCCGAACTGCGAAGCCAAGATCATGTAAACGAAAACCACCGCCAACATCAACGAAATAAACAAGGATTGGAACTGCTCCCCCTGCTGCTCGATCTGCCCGCCAAAGGTATAAGTAACATCCTTGGGCAAACCGATGGTTTTCAGTTTCTCTTCAACCTTTAAACGAATATCGCTCATGGCGGTTCCTTTCAAGAGATTTCCCCCGACAATGATCTGGCGGGTTCGCTCGCTGCGTTTGATCTGGGACGGCCCGTTCACCACCCCGAAATGGGCCACTTGATCGAGGGTTATCGCCCCTCCCCGCAAGGTTGGAATATAAACTTTGGCCAACCGGTCCAGGTCGGTGCGGACATCCTGGGAACTTCGCACCCGGATATCAATCTGCCTATCGCCGGCCCGGAACCTGGAAGCGATATCGCCGTCGATAAATGTCCGCATCACGGAAGCGATCTGGTAGGTGTTAACCCCCAACCGCGAAGCACGGTCCCGGTCGATAATGATCTGGATTTCCGGTTTGGGGGTGCGGTAATTCCAGTTGACATCCACAAACGACGGGATATCGGCAAAAGCGATTTTCGCCTTCTCGGCCGCCCGGGTAAGACTTTCCAGGTTGTTGCTGCTGCTCTTGAAATTGACCTGGATGGGCAGTTGCTGCATTGTGGTGGCCGCCGCCCCACTGACGGCAAACGAATCCTGGAAAGTAATGGTAACCCCGGGAATATTGGCCAGCAGCGGACGCACTTTATCCTGGTAGGCTTTGGACTGAGACCCGGGAATATTGAGCCGGACATTAATAGTCGCTTCATCGGACGCCCCATCATTGGTCCCGATAATGGAATAAATACTGCGGACTTCTTTCTGCTCCAGCAGGATATTTTCAATGGCAGTGACTACCCGGTCGGAACTTTCCAGGGAACTGCCGGATTGACACTGGATGACCAGGTTGAATTCCGGCCGGTCGCCCCGCGGGTTGCCGCCCGTACCCAGCAAGGTAAATAAATATGCGCTCAGGAGAAATATAGCCGTGGTCACGGCAATCATGGTTTTGCGGTGGGTAAGCGCCCAGCGCAGCATCGGACGATAATTGCGGCCCAGGTCTTCATAAAAACCGTTGGCCCGCTGTTGAAATTTCTGCCCGAAGGAGGAAGCGGGTTTTTTTTCTACTTTTTTGAAAAAATAAGCGGACAGCATGGGGGCAAAGGTAAAGGCTTCAAATAATGAAATAAGCACGGCGGCAGTTACGGAAATGCCGAATTGTTTAATGAATTTCCCGGCGATACCTGTGGCAAAAGCCACCGGCAAGAAAACCGCCACCATGGTGAAAGTGGTGGCCATAACGGCTAAACTTACTTCGGCTGTGCCGTCATAGGCGGCCACTTTGGGTTCTTTACCCAGCTTTTCCATATGCCGGAATATATTTTCGCGGACCACGATGGCGTCATCGATCAAAAGCCCCACCGAAAGGCTGAGGGCCATCAGGGTGATGACGTTGACGGTAAACCCGTAATAATATATGACGGCAAAAGTCCCGATAATGCACACCGGCAGCCCGGCAATGGTGATAATGGTATTGCGTAAATCGCCGAAGGAAAGAAAAACCACAAACCCGGCCAGGATGGCGCCTTCGATCAAACTTTTAAGCACATCGTCGCGGGATTCCTCGATGAATACGGATTCGTTGATGGCTATGGCGATATCCAGGTCGGCAAATTCCCGCTGGACTTTTTTCATTAACTCTTTGACGCTGTCGGCCACTTTCACGGTGTTGGTCCCGGATTGCCGGCGGATAACCAGGGAAATACACTCCTGCCGATTGACCCGCGAAATGGCCCGCCTGGTTTTGAATTCATCGCTAACCGAAGCCACATCCCCTAAATAAACCGGGCTGCCGCCTGGATTGGCAATAATGATATTTTTCATTTCTTCGACTTTTATAAATTCCGCTTTGGTCCGCACCAGGAAATCGAAATCTTTCCGGGTCACCAGGCCGGCGGGAAGGTTCAGGTTCTCGGCCCGGATGGCCTGGGACACCTGGGCAATGGACAAATTCAAGGCATTCAATTTATTGGGGTCCACATCCACATGAATTTCTCTTTCAAGTCCGCCGATGATGGTCACACCTCCCACGCCGTCCACCTGCTGCACCAGGGTCTTGATTTTGTCGTCGATCAGGGTGCGCAGTTCCAGGAGCGGTATTTTATTACCTTTGCCGGTAATAGTATAAGAGAGTATCGGCGCAGCCGACGGGTCGAATTTATCGATCACCGGTTCTAAAATTTCCCGCGGCAGGGTGCTGCGGATGGCGGCGATTTTTTCACGCACCTCAGTCGAAGACACCTGGACGTCTTTTTCCAGGACAAATTCGGCGATAACCACGGATACCCCTTCGGCAGAGGTAGAACTGACTTTCTTAATTCCATTGATGGCGCTGATGGCATCTTCAATGGGCTTGGTAATCTGCGATTCGATCTCTTCGGGACCTACCCCCGGGTTGACTGTGGTTACGGCAACGATGGGCAAATTGATATCCGGGAGCAGGTCCACGCCCAACCGGGTATAGGAAATGATTCCCAGTACCACGATTAAGATAATGACCATGGTTATGAAAACCGGTTGTTTTATTGAAATGTCTGCAATTTTCATACGGGTTTCTCTCCATCGCCGATCACGGTAACTTTGTCATTCTCTTCCAGTTTATCCGCCCCTGAAATCACGACGGGCTGGTCTCCGCTAACCCCGGAGAGGATTTCGACGGCGTCGCCGATGATTTCGCCTACCGTTACAGGCAGGAGGTGCGCCCTACCGTCGCGAACGGTAAACACATACTTAATCCCCAACCGTTCCACCACCGCGGCCATGGGGAGCGCCAGGGATTTGCGGCTGGATTCGGTCATTTCGGCTTCGGCATACATGCCGGGTTTCAGACGATGCTGGTTGTTTTGCAGCGTCAATTCAACTTCGATGGTGCGGTTCTGGGGATTGCATACCGGGCTGATATTGGCAACGCGGGCGTTAAAAACTTCCCCCGGGTAGGCCTGGACAGTGACCACGGCCCCCAGACCGGGTTTGACAAAACGAATTTTTCTTTCGTCCACGTTGACCACGGCTTTAACGTCATCAATATCCACCAGGCTGAACAACGGGGTGCTGGGGGTTATCATGGCGCCGGGGTTTTGCAATACGCGGGACACGACGCCTTTAACATCGCTTTTCACTTCAAAGGGGTTGTATTGGTAACCGATTTCATCGCGGTTGACCACGGCCACCACCATGCCCGGCTTGACCCAGGCGCCGAGGCGCACCAGGTTGCGTTCGATCTTGCCCCCCACCCTGGAATAAAGGATGATGTCGGCGTCGGCCTGGATATTGCCCTGGGTTTTTATTTTATCTACAATTTCCTGCCATATGGGTTTACCGGTCCGAACGGGCACAACTTTTTCAGGTACTTTCCGGATCATGGCGGCTTGTTTGGCCTGGTAATTCCTTAAGGCCCTATATCCGACAAAAATCAACATTGCGACTGCAATTAAAATTACGATGATTTTTTTCATGGCGTCACTTCTCCTTGCTGGGTTTCTTGAAATAGTTTCCTGCCCACGGCCCGGAGCAGGCTATATTTTGTCAGTGTATGATTGAAAACCAGTTGCAAATAATTCAATTGTGCGGCCCCTACAGCATTCTGGGCGTCGATGAGATCGGTGGTGCTGATGAAACCGCTGCGGTAACGTGTTTCGGCGATTTTCAAGGCGTTTTCGGCGTGGCCGGTTTTTATTTTTTCGATTGCGATTTTCTGTTCAAAGGTTTTAATATCTTCGATGCCCTGGTTGATCTCCAGTTCGATGCCGTCCCGGAGTTCGGCTATTTGTTTTTCCACTGTTTTAAGCGAACTCTGCGCCTGGGCTTCCTGGGCTTTGGTTTTAAAGCCGTCGAAAACAGGGCAGGCCGCGGAAAGAACAGCGCTCCAGTTGCCCTTGATTTTATCGATTTCCGGCATGAAGCCGTTGCGGAATTCGTAGTTAAGTATGGCGACCACCGTGGGTTTATTCCCGGTTGCGGCCAGGGTCGCCTGGGTTCTGGCCAGGTTTTGTTGATGCGCCAGGATTTTAATTTCTTCGCGGTTGGCCAGGGCTTCCTGCAGCAGTTGGTTTTTATCCGGTGTAAAAGGCTGGAAATCCAGGCTGTCGTCGGGCTCGAACCCGGCGTCCGGGGCGCGGCCGGCAATTTTGTTATAGGTCAACTTCCATTTGCGGATATTGTTCAACAGATCGAGTTTTTGACCTTCGATGGAACTGATCTGCACCTGGAGTAGGGAGATATCGAAATCGGAAGCCAGCCCGGCTTTATAGCGTTCCCGGGCGATATCCAGTTTCTCCCGGAAGAGGCGGGCGGTGTCGTCCAGGACTTTGACGGCGTTCCCGGTAAAGAGGATGCCGTAAAAAATAGGAACCAGTTGATAAGATACCACGTGTTTGACCTGGGCCACATTCTCGCGGGCCAGGGCCATCCCGATTTCGTTCATTTTGACCAGTTTCCCGGTCCTGCCCCAGTTGAATACCTGTTCCGTGACCCCCAGTTTCATGCTGTAATTGTTTGGGGAGGCGAATTTGAAAGTCATCATCTGGCCGTTGAAAGGCATGGTCAGTTCGGGGGTCAGGCTTAAGCGGGTATAACTGGCCGAAAGTGTGGCCTGGGGGTAATACAGGCTCTTGCTTTCGCTGATTTTCGCCTCGGCGTTGTTTACCGCTTCCAGGGCGATTTGAATTCCTTCGTTGCTTTGCAGCGCGTTTTCCACGAACTGTTTCAAGGTGAATTTTTCCTGGGCCGGCAGGTAATTGAAGGTCAAAGCGGCCACCAGGAAAATTGTTAAAACGAGATATTTTATTTTGGGGTGCATGTTACATATCCTCCGGGTTCAAGGGGTGTTTAGCAAAGTAGCTGTCGATCTCTTCGCGGTTCTTATTTAAAATCCGAACCAGGACTTCGACGGCGTCTATAAACTCCTTTTTATCGTTTCCAGGCATATTTAGAGCATATTTCTTATAATTGGCAACGCATATTTTCTCAAACTCCTTAATTGCTTCTTCTCCTTTGGGGGTAAGGGACAGGATTATTTTCCTGCGGTCGCCGGTATCGGCATAGCGATCGATCAATTGGTCGTTAACCATGCGGTCCAACAACTGGGACAGGGTATTTTTCTTGAAGATGAGGGCGTCGGATATTTCGGTCAGGTTTAGCTTGCCTTTTTGTTCCAGCATTTTTAATATATAATACCGGAGTCCATTGATCTTGCCTTCCCGGGTCGGGCCGGAAACAAGTCGGATTAACCGGTGGAAAAAGCCGGATAATTCCATTAGGTAAGAAAGGTGCAGCGATTCATCGCTTCTCTTGTTCATCATACAGATATATCATAATGTGAAGTAAATGTCAAGAAGTTTGTCTTTTAGCCGCGAAGAACGCGAAGACACGCGAAGAAAAAGAAAAAAACCTTTAAACAAAAGTTTTGGGAGGGGCCGTACCGCGGCAGTAATCTTTGTAGGTTCCGAGCCGGATGATGCAACGAAGCTCAACCTCCTGCAATTGTTCTACAATAGGGTGCGGGCGCCGCCCGCCCGCCCGCTTAAAGTCCTGTTTTGGCCAATTCTTCAAATAATTGTTCCTGGTGTTCGTTTACATCGGATGGCAATTGGGGCAGCAGGCGAACCAGCAGGTTTCCATCCGGTTTGCCCTTTGTACCGGGGATGCCTTTGCCTTTGACCCTCATCATGCAGTTGGTCCTGGAGTGGGCCGGAACTTTCAATTCGATTTGCTGATTATCGATGGTAGAAACCCTGACTTTGCCGCCCAACACCATCTCGGTTAATTTGACTTCTTTTTCCACCATCAGGTCGTTCCCCTTGCGTTGAAACAGCGGGTGGGGGGCAATGGTAATTTTCACATGAAGATCGCCTCGCTGGCCCGACATGGGGTCCAGTGGGCCCTTGCCCTTGAGCCGCAGTTTTTGTCCTTCTTCGATGCCGATGGGAATGGCCACGTCCAGGGTTTCCACACCCCGGCCGGTATCCAGGGATATCCGTTTTTTAGCGCCCGCAACCACATCCGCCAGGCTAACGGTCACTTCGGTCTCAGCCGCCTGGGGTTGATGTTGATGCTGATGTTGACCGGAATGGGGGCGGCCGCCCCGGGAGAATCCGCCCTGGCCGCCGAACCCCCCAAACCCACCGAAAGAACCATCGCCGCTGCTTGACCCGCCGCCGAAAAGATCTGAAAAACTCGTTCGACCGGATGTATTACCCATACCGAACTCTTTGAAAATTCTGTTAAAGTCGAAACCCCTGAAAATATCGTCCCTGGAAAACCGCTGCGAGAAACCTTCGGCGCCGAAGGCGTCGTATTGTTTTCGTTTGTCGTCGTTGCTGAGGACGGCGTAGGCTTCGTTTATTTTTTTGAATTTTTCTTCAGCTTGCTTATCGTCTTTGTTTTTATCCGGGTGGTATTTCATTGCCAGTTTTCGGAACGCTTTTTTCAATTCCTCTTTAGTGGCTTTTTTATCTAAACCCAGCAGCTTATAATAATCTTCTGCCATAATTACCTCACTTTTTCAATGTTTCGAACTAGATAAAGATTGTATAAAATTCTTCAAAAAAGTCAAGTGGTTAAAAATAGAGTCCGTGTTCGTCCGTGTTCGTCCGTGGCTAATTTTAAATATGAATCGAGGCCCCGGAAATTTCGCCTACCGCTTCCCAGATGTTCTCGCAAAGGGTGGGATGGATGAAGGTCATTTCCTTGAATTCCTCGGCTTTCATTCCTTTGCTGACGGCGTAATTGAGGATGGGCATTAATTCGCCCGCTTCCGCGCCCACGATATGCGCCCCCACCAGCCGGTGGTTCTCATCGGCAATGATCTTAACCAGCCCGACCTTCTCATCGATGGCATTGGAACGGGAACCGGCGGAATAAGGGAACCTGCCGATCTTGATCTTCAGCCCCCGGTTTTTGGCTTCTTCTTCGGTTAAACCGATGGATGCGAATTCCGGGAAAGTGAACACGGCCCCGGGTACGGGATGATGGGCGATGGGTTTCCCTTCGGCGATAAAATCCACGATGGCCATGGCCTGGTGCGACGCTTTGTGGGCCAGCAACGGGTTGCCCACTACATCCCCGCATGCGAAAATGGTGGGAACAGCGGTTTGGAGGTTTTCGTTTACCATGATAAAGCCCTGTTTATCGATCTCGATGCCCAGTTGCGCGGCCGGGTCTAAAACCCCGGCGGTATTGGGCCTCCTGCCCACGGCCAGCAGCGCCCGCGAAAATTCCTCTTGCCACTCTTTCTGTCCCGGTTTAACCGGTTTGAAATCGAGACGGATGGTCTTTGTTTCCGGGTTGATGACCGGGTTTGAGACGGCAGTGGCGGTGTGAATCTTCATTTTTTGTTTCTTTAATTCATTTTTGAGTATTTCCGACAATTCCGTATCCATGCCGGGCAGGATTTGCTCCATGATTTCCACCACGACGACTTGCGAACCCAGGTAACTGTAAATCAGGCCCAGTTCCAGGCCCACCGCGCCGGCGCCCACCACCAGTAATTTCCCCGGGATATCTTTCAATTCCAGGGCAATGTTGGAATCCATGACAAACTGGCCGTCTACTTTTAAAAAGGGCAATTCAGCCCCTTTGGAACCCGTGGCAATCACGATGTTTCGGGCGTTTATTTCTTGTTGACCGTGCGGCCCGTTTACCGACGCGGCGCCGGGTGCGGTTATTCTGGCGCGGCCCTGGATCAATTCTACGTTGTACTGTTTAAACAGGGTTTCGATGCCTTTGGTCAACTTGGAAACCACGCGTTCTTTGTTTTTGGTCAGGGCGTCGATATCGATGCCGACGTTTTCCACGTTAATGCCTGCTTTGGCAGCGTTTTTGATTTGTTTGAGCAGTTTCACGTTATGCAGCAGGGCTTTGGTGGGAACGCAGCCCCATTGGAGACAGGTTCCGCCCAGTTTTTCCATTTCCACCACCGCTGTTTTTAAACCTTTTTTGCTGGCGGCAATGGCGCCTTCGTATCCGGCAGGGCCGCCGCCGATGAATAAGATATCGTACATGGTTGTTCCTCCTATCCCAATCGGGATTAATGAATATTGAAAATTCAACAGGTCTCAGTTTAGCAAACAAACGGGTAATAGTCAAAGGGGAGAAAAAATTGGAGCGTCCCCTAATCCCTCCTAATCGCTGAATTTTTAGCCCCTCTTTTCCCCGGTGGGCGGTGAAAAAAAAAAGAAAAAAAATTTAATCCTAAATTAAATTATTGACTTCGCAAAAGTTTTATTGTAAAATCTGGTATGACCAATATGAAAACTGGTATTACAGCCAAGCTTTTTTTGCCTACAACAATCGTTAAAAAAAAAATAATACAAGAGGATAATCAATGAGTATCCAATTAAAAATCGGGGTTTATATCTATCAAAACGGAAAAGAGGGCAAGGGAATCATCGACAGCCAGGCAATCGCCGAATACGCCAAAGGCCTGCCTCATGTCGAACGGGTAACTTTATTCAGCGAGCCGAAAAAGTTAAACCCCCTTGTCCTGGCGGATGAGTTCAAAAAAGCCGGTTTCAACAGGATTGTAATCGCTGGGGAATCGCCGGGTTATTTCAAACCGGCGTTTAACCGCGCCATGGCTGAGGCCGGCGGGGACCCGGAGGAGGTTCGAATCGCCTCGTTCCGGGAGCACGGCGTGGGCCTGGAAGGTCCCACGGACCGGGCCAAGGCGGTGGTGGCTTGCGCTGTTTTCGGCATCCCCTTCGGCCTGGCGGCAATTCCCGGGAAGGTCCCGGTGAACCCGGCGACATTGGTCATCGGCGGGGGCGTGGCCGGCATCCAGGCCGCCCTGGAAATCGCCGACGCCGGCTACAAGGTCTACCTGGTGGAACGCCTGGGGACCATCGGCGGCCATATGGCCATGTTCGATAAAACTTTCCCCACCCTTGACTGCGCGGCATGCATCCTGACGCCCAAGATGGTGGCCGTGGGGCAACACCCCAACATCGAATTGATCGTTCTTGCCGATGTTCAAGATGTGAAGGGACGCCCCGGCGCTTATCAAGTAAAGGTGCTGAAACGCACCGGCCGGGTGGACGCCAAGGCCTGCGTGGCCTGCAACGCCTGCGCCGAAATCTGTCCCGTATCGGTTCCCAGCGAGTTCGACGTCGGCATCGCCAACCGCAAGGCCATCTATATTCCCTTTCCCCAGGCGGTGCCCAATACGTATATCATCGACGGCGCTTCCTGCACCTATGTCCAGAGCGACGGCAAAAAATGCGGCGCCTGCTTGAAAAAATGCGCCAAAGACGCCATCCATTTCGACGCCAAAGACGAACTGATCGAATTCGAAGTGGGTAACATCATCGTCGCCACGGGGTACGATACCTTTGACGCCCACCGGCTGGACCGCTACGGTTACGGCGTGCTTCCCAATGTGCTGACGTCGCTGGAATTCGAACGCCTCACCAACGCCTCGGGCCCCACGGGAGGGAAAATCGTCGTCAAAACTAAAAAACTCAACAAACGCACCAAAACCGAAGAATGGGTTTTCGACCCGGACGGCCCAAAACCGAAAGCAGTGGCAATCATTCACTGCGTCGGCTCCCGGGACCAAAACTTCAATTCCTATTGCTCCCGCGTTTGCTGCATGTACTCGTTGAAATTCGGCCACCTGGTGCGCGAAAAACTTCCCGATGCCGCTTGCTATGAATATTACATCGACATGCGGGCTTTCGGCAAAGGGTATGAAGAATTCTTTGAGCGCATCAAAGACGAAGGCGTTCATGTGGTGCGCGGACGGTCCGCCAGGATACTGCCGAAGGACGACCGGATGATCGTGAAAGGCGAAGACATCATCCACGAAACCGTCATCGAGCTCCCGGTGGATATGGTCCTGCTGGCGGTAGGACTGCAGCCCACCGCCGATGCGGAACGGTTGGCCTCCATGCTGGGAATCGAACGGGTCCAGGAGGGCTGGTTCAGCGAAATGGAATACAATGTCGAACCCACCAGCACGGAACGCGGCGGGATTTTCGTGGCCGGCGTATGCCAGGGCCCCAAAGATATCCCGGATACGGTGGCGCAAGCGGCGGCCGTCGCCGCCAAAGCCCTTAAAAGTATCGTAAGCGGCAGCATCGAGGGCAGCCGTCAACGCTTGACCCTCCTGGATATCGAACAGAGGGCCATGTCGCTGGCTGTTTAGCGTTTAACGGCTGCCTGGCCACTGGATGTATGCAGCAAAAAAATTCGTTTAATAATTTATAAGGAGATCAACATGGCTGTACGGGTAAATCCTAAGCTTATCGACGACCTGGAGTATTACGGCGCCCAGGATGTCATCAAATGTTACCACTGCGGCAATTGCAGCGCGGCCTGCCCCTTCTCGAAAGAACCTTTCGTTTTCCCGCGGAGATCGATGCGCTACTTGCAAATGGGGCTTGAACAACGCCTGAAAGGCACGCTGGAACCCTGGTTGTGCTACTACTGCGGCGAGTGCTCCGAAGAGTGCCCCCGCGGCGCTGAGCCGGGTGAAACTATGATGAGCATGCGCCGCTGGCTTACGGCCCAATATGACTTTACCGGCATGGCGGATATCTTCTACCGCTCCTGGAAAGCCGAACTGTTGGCCGTTCTCATTGTTGCCTTGCTGACAGGCATCGGCTTGTTGTTGTACGGTTTCAACTGGGGCGGGGGAAATCTTTCCATCTATGACGGACCACAGGCTTTCCTGCCCAGTTCCGCTATTCACACCTTCGACTGGATCATGGGGGGGTTCTTACTGGTGCTCCTCTATTTTAACAGTCTCAGGATGTGGTATTTCGTGGTAAAAGAGCAGCGGGTCCCTAAAATCAAGCTGTCGATTTATATTAAAAAATTATACGTGCTTTTCCTACACTTCTTCACCCAGAAACGGTATTCCGAATGCGAAAGGAAACGACCCTGGATTTTACACCTGGTGCTCATGCTCAGTTACTTAACGATGCTGATCCTGATCATGTTTTTCCTGCGCCAGGTGCAGGATGGTCCGGCCATCGACTGGAGGGTGCATACATTCGGTTACCTTGCGGCAATCGGTCTTATTGTCACTGTCATCCTGGCTATTCGCGGACGCATCAAAAAGACCGATCCTTCCCACAAACATTCCCATGAGTCCGATTGGATGTTCCTGATCCTGTTAGTGATCGTATCGGTAACCGGCGTCTTACAGCACGTGCTGCACAGGGTCGGGTTGTATGCGCCGGCCAACATTATGTATGTCCTTCATATGATGGGTGTGGTGCCGATGTTGGTGCTGGAGGTTCCCTTCAGTAAGTGGGCCCACCTGGCATATCGAACATTCGCCATGTATTTTTCGGAACTGGAAGTCGAAGCGCTGAAACAGCAGGCTAAGGCGCAAAAAACCATAGACGTCGCGCGACAAGCGGCGCAGGCGGCCTGAAGGAGGGAACCATGGAAGAACAACTTAAAATCGGCGTATATGTTTGCAACTGCGGTACCAATATCGCCAAAGTGGTGAATGTCGAAGAAGTGGCGGAATCGCTTGGTAAAATGGACGGCGTGGTGGTGGCGCGTTCTTATAAGTATATGTGTTCTAATCCCGGCCAGGAAATGATTGTCAATGACATTAAAAAGCTTGGCCTGAACCGGGTGGTGGTGGCCGCCTGCAGCCCGCGGATGCATGAACCGACTTTCCGCAAGGCCCTGGAAAACGCGGGGATTAATCCTTATTTCCTTGAAATGGCCAATATCCGCGAGCAGTGCAGTTGGGTTCATGACGATCCCATCGAGGCCACGGAAAAGGCCAGGGTGCTTACCAGCGCGGCAGTCAAGCGGGTACAGTATCATGAACCGCTGGAAAAGCGTTCGGTCCCGATGTGCCCGGCGACGTTGGTGCTGGGCGGCGGGGTTGCCGGGTTGGCCGTCGCCCTGGAATTGGGCGACGCCGGTCAGCAGGTTTACCTGGTGGAACGGGAAAACCGGCTGGGCGGCAACGTGGCGCGGGTGGACCTGACGGCCCCTTACCTGGACTCGGCGCGGGACCTCCTGACCGAATTTATCACCCGGGCCAACCAGAACCCCAAAATCACGGTGATGCTGGAATCGAAACTGGTGGAACTGGGCGGCTATGTGGGCAATTTCCAGGCCAGGGTGGAAGACGCCCAGGGCGATGTGCTTGAACTGGCAGTGGGTTCGGTGGTGGTCTGTACGGGTTACAAGGAGTTTGACGCCTCCAGGATTAAATCCCTGGCTTACGGCTGGCTCCCCAATGTAATCACGTCTTTCGAATTGGAGGACATGATCCGCAAGGGAAAGATACTTACCAACGAGGGCAAGGTTCCCCAATATGTCTCCCTGATCCACTGCGTGGGCAGCCGCAGCCTGGAATATCACCCGTATTGTTCGCGGGTTTGCTGTATGACCGCCCTCAAGTTTGCCAACGAAGTGAAGTCGGCCATTCCGAATTCGTATGTCAGCGACCTGTATATCGATATGCATGCGTTTGGAAAAGGCTGCGAAGATTTTTACCGAAAGAGTTCCGAAGTGAAAACGATGTTTTTAATGTATGAGAAGAATCATCCGCCCCGGATTCGCGAGGCCGGGCCGGATGATGACTGCGGGATGTTCATCTGGGTGAAAGAGCAGCTTTCCGGCGAGGAAATCGAAATCCCTTCCGACCTGGTGGTATTGATGGTGGGCATGGAACCGCGGGAAGATTCCGAGTCCGTGGCGCACCTGGTGAATATCAGCCGGGATAAGCACGGCTGGTTTATCGAGAGCCACCCGAAATTGGACCCGGTGGCCACCACGACGGACGGGGTATTTATTGCCGGGGCGTGTTCGTCTCCCAAGGATATCCCGGATACGGTGGCCCAGGCCCGGGCGGCCGCGGCCCGTATACTGGCCAAAATCGCCAAGGGTGAAATCTGGGCCGACGCCATCTATGCGGAGGTCGACGAGGACCTGTGTTCCGGCTGCCGTATGTGCAACGAACTGTGTCCTTATACGGCTGTGGAATACGATAAAGCTACGAAACGCAGCCATGTGATCTATGCGATGTGTAAAGCCTGTGGGGCGTGTGTTGCCGCCTGCCCTTCGGGCGCCATCAAGGCGCGGCATTTTACCGATCAACAAATTTTCGCTCAAATAGAGGGGGTGCTCCCATGGCATTTGAACCACGTATCATAGGTTTTTTGTGTAATTGGTGCTCATACACGGGCGCCGATCTGGCCGGAACCAGTCGGGTTAAATATCCATTCAATGTCCGAATTATCCGGGTGATGTGTTCGGCCCGGATCGATCCCACGTTCATACTGAAAGCGCTGTCCGACGGCGCCGACGGCGTGTTGGTGTGCGGCTGCCATCCCGGCGACTGTCACTATGTGGAAGGCAACTACAAAGCCATGCGCCGTTTCGCCCTGCTTAAGAAAATGCTGCGTTCCCTGGGCGTTGAAGAAGACCGGGTCCGGCTGGAGTGGGTCAGCGCCAGCGAAGGCGTCCGTTTTGGCGAAGTGATCGCGGATATGACGGAAAAAATTCGCAAGCTGGGTCCCAACCGGATTAAGGCTGAACTAATCCTGGACAAGGCTGAGAGGTGACACATGGCGGATAAAAAATTACAAATTGCCCTGTACTGGGGCGCGGGCTGCGGCGGTTGTGATGTGGCGGTGTTGGATACCAATGAGTTTATCCTGGATGTGGCCGCCCTGGCCGATATCCGCCTCTGGCCCATCGCCGTGGACGGGAAATACAAGGATCTGGAACATATGCAGGACGGCGAATTGGACCTGACCCTGTTTAACGGCGCCGTGCGCAACAGCGAGAATGAAGAGATCGCGAAACTGCTGCGGCGCAAGAGTAAGATCATGGCGGCGTTCGGGTCGTGCGCCCATATGGGCGGCATCCCGGGCCTGGCCAACCTGTGCAAAAAAGAGGAAATCTTTAAAACGGCTTACCTGGATAATCCTTCCATCGAGTCCAGGAACCAGGTTGTTCCTTATACCCAGACCAAAGTGGACGTCGGGGAGCTTGAGCTTCCCACTTTTTACAAGCGGGTTTACAAGCTGGATGCCATCGTCCCGGTGGATTACTATGTACCGGGGTGTCCACCGGCGCCGCACCAGGTCAAGGCGGTTTTATTGGCCGTGGCCGGGGGTCAGTTACCCCCCAAAGGAAGTGTGGTAGGGGCGTCCGACCGGGCCGTATGCGACGAGTGCCAGCGTAAGAAAAACGAGAAGAAAGTAAGTAAGTTCTATCGCCCCTGGCAGAAGATACAGGATTTCGATACTTGTTTGATGGAGCAGGGGATTCTCTGCGCCGGTTCCGCCACGCGCGGCGGCTGCGGGGTCCGCTGTCCCAACACCGGGCAGGGCTGCCGCGGCTGTTACGGCCCGATGCCCAATGTGAAAGACCAGGGGGCCAAATTGCTTTCCGCTGTTTCCTCGATAATCGACAGCAAAGACCCGAAAGAAATCGAACGTATCCTGGCGGGTATCCCGGATTTTGTCGGCGTGGCTTACAGATTCGGTTTACCGGCTTCGATGCTGCAAAGGAGTTTCCAACAATGAGCCGCAAGATTAGTATAGATCCAATTACCAGGTTAGAAGGCCACGGCAAGATCGAGATTTTTCTCGACGACCAGGGCGCTGTTGAAGATTGTTATTTCCAGATTCCCGAGTTAAGGGGTTTTGAACGTTTCGTGGTAGGAAGGCCCATCGAGGAGCTGCCCAGGATCGTGACCCGCATCTGCGGCGTATGCCCGGCCAGCCACCACATGGCCAGCGCCAAAGCGGTAGACGGTTGTTTCGGCAATGAAGTCCCGCCCCTGGCCCACAAACTCAGGGACATGTATTATAACGCCCACTACATTCACAGTCATATTGCTCATTTCTATGCGTTGGCGGCGCCGGATTTCGTATGCGGCCCGGACGCCGACCCGGCGGTGCGCAATATCCTGGGTGTGGTGGCCAAAGTGGGTTTGGAAATCGGCGGGAAAGTCATCAAATCCCGCGCCCAGGCCCAGGAGATTCAACAATTGATCGGCGGCAGGACCACCCACCTGGTCTGGTGCTTGCCCGGCGGTGTGGCCAAAGGCCTGAATAAGGAAGGGCTTGAGAAAATCAAACCGATGGTGGCCGAGCTGTACGATTTCACCCAGTTTTCACTGGACCTGTTTAGAAAAGTGGTGTTGGGCAACGCCGCCTACGTCGATCTTATCCTGAATGGGCCTTACAATTTGAAAATCCACAGCATGGGCCTGGTGGATGAGAACAATGCGCCTAATTTTTACAATGGGCTGGTGCGGGTAGTGGACTTCGAGGGCAATGAGATTCATAAGTATTCGCCCCTGGAGTATTCCCAGTTTGTGGCCGAGCATGTGGAGCCCTGGACGTATCTTAAGTTCCCTTACTTGAAAAAGCGCGGTTGGAAGGGTTTTGTAGAGGGCATCGATTCGAGTATTTACATGGCTTCGCCGCTGGCCCGTCTCAATGTGGCGGAGCGGATGGCGACGCCCAAAGCCCAGGAGGCGTTCGAAGAGATGTATAAAACTTTGGGTAGTAAGCCCTGCCAGGCGTTGATGGCTTCTCATTGGGCCCGGTTAGTGGAAATGGTGCAGAATGCGGAAACGCTGCAAAAGTACTGCGCCGATCCTGAAATCACCGGTGAAAATTACCGTGTGGTGCCGAAGCAAATCACGGGCGAAGGTGTGGGCATCGTGGAAGCGATGCGCGGTACATTGACTCATCATTACACCTGCGACCAGAACGGGATTTGCACCAGCGCCAACTTGATTGTGGGGACCACCAACAATAATGCGCCGATTCACATGGCGACGAAGAAGGCGGCTTCCGCGTTGATCAAGCCCGGGGTCGAGCCTACGGAAGCGATTCTCAATATGGTAGAGATGGCGTTCCGTACTTTCGATCCTTGTTTTAGCTGTGCGACCCACAGTTTACCCGGTGAGATGCCCCTTCAAGTGCGGATTCACAAGGGTGGCAAGGTATACCGTGAGTTCCGCCGCTGCTGTTGAAGAACCTGTTAAGACTTTGTTATTGGGCATGGGCAACGCCATTCTCTGCGATGATGCGGTAGGTATTCGCCTGGCGAAGTACCTTGGAGAACGGCTTGCCCATGCGCCCGGTCTTTCGGTGCTGGAAGAGTGTTCGGTTGGGGGTCTGAATATCCTGGATGTAGTAACGGGATATGACCGGTTGATTATCCTGGATTCGATTAAAACCGGCGGGGCAAAGCCGGGCGACTGGTACCGGTTTACGGGCGAGTCTTTGCGGGAGACGATGCACCTGGACAGCGTCCATGATACGAACCTGGCGACGGCGTTGGAGTTGGGGCGGAAGTTGGGGTTAAAGCTCCCGGAGGATCGGGATATTCATATTTTCGCAGTAGAGGTCCAGGATAATATCACTTTCAGTGAGCGGATGACCGAGGTATTGGAGCGGGATTTTTTGCAGTATGCGGAGGAAATATATAAAGAAGCAGCAGAACTGGTTAGTTAATTAAAATCTTCCTTAAATATTCTAAATGAGGTAAAATATACGCCATGAACACTGAAACAAAAAAGAAAGTTTCAACAGCAAACCCCGGTTCCGGTTTGGTAGAGAAAAAGCTGTTGTTGTATCATCTTCTCCAGCAGCGCAGTTTATGGTTAATCCGTATACGTTGGTTCGTACCGCCTTGCATGTTGTTTGCCACCGGCATAGCGTTGGGGGCGGGGTTCGATTTTTATTGGCAGGGCGTATTACGGGTTGCCGTGTTTATCCTGGCTTACAATACCCTATTTTTTGTTTTGCACAGTTGGGTGATGAAACGAAGCAAGGAGAATCTCCGGGTTTTTACATTATTTCAAGAAGGGCTCGATTACCTGGCCATGTATTTTCTCATTCATTATACCGGTGGCATATCCAGTCCCATGGTATTATTTTACATTTTCCCCATCATTTTGGCCGCCATTTTATTGAAACGGGAAGCCGCCTGGGGGTTTGCCAACATGGCCGTGATCGGGATGAGCGCCATTGCGCTGCTGGAATTTTTCGACGTCATACCCTGGCATGGGATTTACTATCGTGATGTCGCTTACGGTTTGCTGCCGCATGCACCCGTGCATATCGGTATCTTGATTTTATTTTTTGCCGCGGCCGTATATATTACCGCTTTTCTCAGTTCCAGCATTATGGAAGTGCTTAAAGAGCGGGTGATCGATCTTTCGAGGTCGCATGAAGAGATAGAGGCCGTCAATCAATTGAAAGACCGGTTCATCATGCGGGTGGCGCACAATCTCAAGGCGCCGCTGGCAACCACCATCGATATGCTGGATATATTGGACCGGGAATACATGGGCGAACTGAACGGCAAGCAAAAAGAGTACATCGAACGGATCGACGGGCGTTTGAAAACCATGGTTTTAATGCTCCAGGATTTACTGGCTTTGGCCAGGAGCCGGGAAGAGACCCGGAAACCGCAGGAGGAGTTGGTGGATTTGCTGGATATCCATCAACGTATTTGCCGCGTCTATGCTGACAAAGCGCGGGAGAGGGGCCTGGATTTCCAGGTGGACTTGCCCCAGGACCCCGTGTTATTCGATGGCGACAAAGATATGTTGGAACAGATGGTGGAGAACCTTGTATCCAATGCCGTCAAATATACTGAAAAGGGAAATGTGGAAATCAAGTTAAGATATCGGACCGATGGGTGGATCATAATCCAGGTCAAGGATTCCGGGATAGGAATCCCGAAAGAGGACATGGGGTATTTGTTTTCCGATTTTTTCCGGGCCAAGAATGCCAAGAAGATTCAGCCGTTTGGGACCGGGTTAGGGTTGGCGTTGATCAAGCAGGCGGCGGAGCAGCACAAGGGAAACGTGGAGATACACAGCAAAGAAGGGGAAGGAACGGTTTTCACCGTGAAATTACCATCAAAAGGATAAAACGGCCCACGAATTACACGAATTAACACGAATTGGAAAGGCCCGCGAAACACGCGAATAAAAGAAGGCCACGGACGAACACGGACTGACACAGACAAAGAAAAGTGAGTATTGCATTAACGCACGAATTCATATAAAATAGTTCCGTGAGTATGTAAGCGGATTTGTTTTCTTCGAAGGAGTGACGCATGAGTAAATTTTTTAATACCGCCGGGTTATGTACACCGGAAAAACATTATATGGTGAACCCCCTGAAACGTATATTAAAAGTGGAGCAATTAATCAGGAATGAACTCTATTTCACGATACACGCGCCGCGGCAATCCGGAAAAACCACCTATTTATACGCGCTGGCGCAAAAACTGAATGGAGAAGGTAAATACATCGCATTGGTGGTTTCATTCGAACGGGCCGGGGTTGGCAGTATGACTCTCGACGTCGCCAATGAGACGGTTATGAATGCCATATATAATTCCTCAACCCGTCAATTGGAAGAGAAGTACCGCCCGGAAAACCCGGGGGAAAAGAATTTTCCCGATTTATACAATTACCTGCATACCTGGAGCGCTGCCCATGAAAAAAGCGTCGTTCTTTTTATCGATGAAATCGATGCCTTAATGGATGATGTGCTTATCTCAATTCTCAGGCAATTGCGAGACGGCTACCAGGGCAGGCCGAAGTATTTTCCCTCCTCTGTCGTTCTTGTGGGTTTGCGGGATGTCCGGGATTATAGAGCAAAAGTACGGGACGACCAAAAATCCATGGGCACGGCGTCGCCCTTCAATATAAAATCCGAGTCCCTCTTATTGCAAAATTTCACGAAACAAGAAGTATTCGAGTTACTGGAACAGCATACCGGGGAGACCGGGCAGGTTTTTTCCGAAAAAGTGAAAGAAGAAGTCTTTTTACTTTCCAATGGTCAGCCCTGGTTAACCAATGCCCTGGCCAATCAAATCGTTTCAGAAATACTTGAAAACGATTTTTCCAGGGAAATCACCCCGGACATGGTATGGGAAGCGAAAAACCAGTTGATCCTGCGCAGGGACACCCACCTGGACAGCCTCATCGATAAATTGAAGGAAGAAAGAGTAAAATCCATTGTTCAAGCCATTATTAACGGCGACAATATAGTTTTCGATTCATTGAATGAGAATATTACTTATATTCGCGACCTGGGTATCGTTTCGCAAAAGTCGCCCCTAAGGTTTGCCAATCCGATATATGCCGAGATCATTCCCCGGGTGATGGCTTCAGCCTTTGAAGAATCTTTACCCATGGAAATTGAGACGCCTTTTTTCGTGGATAAAAACAATAATCTCGACATGAAAAAAATCATGCTGGCTTTCCAGGAATTTTACCGGGAGAATGCGGAATCCTGGATAGACCGTTTCGAATTCAAGGAGTCCGCGCATCATTTGTTGATGATGGCTTTTTTGCAGAGGATCGTCAATTCCGGGGGCGAGATTACCAGGGAAATGGCCGTAGGGAATGGGCGCGTGGATTTGTTGGTGAAATTCAACGGCAGGCGCAGCGCCGTGGAATTGAAAATCAAACGCGGCGAGCAATCCATTGAAAAAGCCAAACTGCAGTTGAGTAATTACCTGGACCGGTTGGGTTTAGCGGAGGGATACCTGGTGATATTTGATCCCGGGACAGGGGCGTGGGAGGAGAAGCTTTATTACCGGGAAACGCAATTCAATGATAAGAAGATAATCATGGTAGGGCTTTGAGCCTTATTAAAAACCGCCCACGAATTACACGAATTAACACGAATTGTTTTTTCCGCTCTTCCGCTCTTCCTGTTTTTTTTCATCATTCATCATTCATCATTCATCATTCTATATAAATTCTGCCCCTCCTTTTTAAATCAAACATTATTCGACCGGGTTATCCGGGTGTTCTTCATTCCAGCGGGCGATCAGTTCTTGTGAAGATTTACCGATCATTTCGCGGTTAATGATTTCACCTTCGAAGGCGTGGGCTTTGTTTAGCGCGGCTTTAAACTCAGGGGGGAGGCGGTTGGTGACATCGATATTACCTTTCGTATCGATGAAGGGAGTGAAACAGCCAAGGCCGTCCAGTTTAACCGAGCGGCCGGTCAGGTGAAAGTATAACAGCGTGTCCTGGAGTTCATAAAGGACCATTGAAATAGTGCCGCGATTGAGGCCGGTGCGGCTGGCGATGAAATTAACCACTTGATTCATGGAAGCGCGGCTGGAGATTTTCAACCGGGGCGCGTAAGCTTTTAAAGCGTGAACAAGAAGAGCCATGGGAACCTCCTTGATTCCATTTTTTTCCTGGGAGAATATTATATTATCGTTCCAGGGAAAAGTCAACTTCGCGTCGCGAAAATAGAATTTCGTGTCCCGAAGTTTCAACTTCGTGGCCCGAAGTTTTAGGATCCTTACGGGATAACTAAGTTTTCCTTACGGGATAATTTTTTTTTCCGGCGGGATAATGGATTATTGAGGGAGGATTTTTTATTTTCGTGTGTTTCGCGTGTTTCGCGTGTTTGGCGGGCATAATTCAATTTTGTATAAAAGGTTGACAGAAAGTTCAAAATAGTCTATAACGATATAGAGGAAGAACAAAATGGATGTTATAAGAGAATTTAGAAGACCTTTGTCTAGTAGGGTTGTGCTGGATATACCGCAGAGATATGTCAGGAAAGAGCTGGAAATCCTGGTAATACCGATAAATAGAGATATAAAGTTGATGCCCCGGAAGATCAATAAAGAAAAGCTTTTTGAAAAGTTATGTGGTTTATGGGAAGACAGGGCGGATTTAACCATTGAAAGCATAAGAGCCAAAGCATGGAAGCGGACCTGATATTAGTCGATACCAACATCATTATTGAAGTTTTGCGAAATAATAAGGAAATTATCTCGGTTATAAAATCCATCGGGGTTGAAAGATTGGCTGTAAGTTGTATTACGGTGATGGAACTTTATTATGGCGCGTTAAATAAAGCTGACTTGCGTAAAATAAAAAGATACATCGAGGCTTTTGAATTGATTCAAATAAGCCAGGAGATTTCGCAATTGGCAATCGATTTAATCGAAAAGTATTCTAAGAGTCACAACCTTAATTTGCCTGACGCTCTCATTGCTTCTACTGCGATTACCTGCGATATGGAATTGTATACGTTAAACCTGAAAGATTTCAGGTATATTAATGGAATGAGGTTATGGGCTTTCCCCAGGTGAACCGAGCTTTAGTGGCTTGTCCTCGTCCTTAATCAGTGTTAATCGCCGTGACGTGTACTCAGTGGACGACTGTTTTTTCAATTCGTGTTAATTCGTGTCATTCGTGGGCTGTTTTAACAATATCTCCGCGATTTGGTAGGCCACCCAATAGCCGTTTTGGATGCGTTCTTCCTTTGTCATTCCCCGTTTCAGCATATCGTACTCCGGGATATCTTTATAAAAGTCGTCCGCGGGGGATTTAACGGGTGAATAGAGGTGGGAAATATCCGAAACATCCAGGGCGTATTCTTTGGTTTTTTGCAGGTGTTCCGTTGCGGTGAGACCCAATAAGGTATTAGCGGTTTTTAATTGCAGCAGTACCTGGCCGCAGAAAAGACAAACACGGACAATTAGCCGCGAAGAACGCGAAGAAACTCGAAGAAAAAAATAAACGCGGGGGAACACTTTCGGGCCGCAAAGGCAATTGTGGAAGAGACAAGATACGGAAGAAGGAAGAAGGAAGAAGGAATTAAGAATTGTAAATTGAAAAAGTTGGGATTAAGCAATTTAAAAATTTATGTCTTGTGGTATAATTGTATAGAGAGGTAAAAATCAAAATGAACCTGCTAACTTGTATGCCCCAGGAGTTGTAAGAAAATGAGCGAAAAAGTCTCCAATTACAATTTTGAATGGGATACATACAAGGAGTTAATATGAAAGATGAATATGATTTCTCTAAAGGCGAAAGAGGCAAATTTTGCAGGAAAAATGTCAAAATAAATTTGCCTATTTACCTGGAACCGGATATCCGGGAGTTTGTTGAGAAAATAGCATTGAAGAAAGGTCTGGAAATAGAAACCGTTGTAAATAAACTGATAAAGAAAAATATTCAATTGGTAAGAGCAATTAGTTAGCCTAACCTGTTACAAAAGAATCAATGGCTAATTATGGTGTGTTCCGCGGCCTTCTTTTTGTTTATAAAATCGCTACCGGCAATACCGTCACCTTGACGCCGTTTTTGACAACTTCCTTCTCCAGTTGTTTCGCCTCTGCTTCGGTTAATTCCACGAACACCAGGAAGGCGACCTCTGTTAAACCCATTTGCCGGCCATATTCCGCAGCCTGCTCAATGCCTTTCTCGTACGCATACATATCCTTGAAACTCTTTAATTCCAGCGCATGGATTTTTTCGCGGTATTTGAGTATCAAGTCGATTTTGCCGTTGCCCGTGGGGAAATGCGGGATCACTTCCACTCCCCTGGCTTTCAAGAGATCATACAGGTAACGAAATATATTAAAATGATAGATGGCTTCATAGATTTTCAAATCGGTTTTGCGCCGGGGCACGTCTTTGAAAAAGACCCCGCGGTTTTTACTTAAATAAGCCTGGTAGCGCTTAATGATATTGGGGAGATAAAGATTTTCTTCATCCATGGCGTCTTCCATGGCGTCCAGGGGATGGATCAACTGGCCCAGGTAACTGAAAAACCGCCGGGAAAAAAAATTGAAGATTCGCTTTTGTACAAACGGACTGGAAAACTTAACATAGTATTCCTTAGGGCCGACTTTTTCCTCGGCAATGATCCCATTCATATATAAATAATTGAGATTTTTGTCGTCGAAAGTGAAAACGGTTTTTTCGCCGGTTTCAAAGAATTGAATGACCGTTTCATCATAAGGGGGCTTATCGACCTTACTGATAAGGTTCATGATATTGTTGTTGGGCAGGATATGTGCAGCGGCGCCGTAAGCTTCGTCAAAATTAGACATGGTAATCGGTTTCTTCGGATCAGGGTTATAGGTTTCGGTAAGCAGCTCGCCGAACCAGCAGGTTAAACCGGGTTGGCCGCGCATTTCATCATAAAGAGCCCGGGTTACTTCGTCGTCTACCCTTTGGCCGCTTTCCTTTTCATACCATTTGAACATTCCCGCCACTTCTTCAAAGGTCAAATTGGAAACATGAACGCTGCGCTGGACATTGAAGGGCGAACCTTTCTGATTTTCGATGCCCAGCACGCTGCGCACACCGATTAAGGCCAATCCGTGAAGAAGGTAAGGCTTTTCCTCCGTGTTTTTTTTTATTTCATAGGAACGATCGATATAAATACTCCTAAAGGAACTGGTTACGGTATTTATGGCATTTTCTGTCAGCGAATCGAATTCATCCAGGATCAGGATAAGGGGCTTATTCAATACACCTTTTTTAAATATTTCCTGGAATTCGTTCTGAGTATTAATCGTAGGGAACTTTTTCCCCAGGCCTTCGCCGATTTTGCCGGCGATGATTTCGAGAATTTTTCCCACATTGTTTTCGTCTTTCATACGTTCCAGGTTGACCACCAGGGTATCGAAACGTTCGTCTTTCAACAAACGGAAATAAATTTGCTGCATGAGCCAGGTTTTGCAGGTTTGGCGGGGAGCCCAGACAGTGAAATAATGGCCGCCTTCGGCGGGATTTTCCCCGATCAAATTGATATATGTTTTCTCAATTAGCTCTTCCCTGGGGGCGTAATAATTCGAAGCGTTAATAATCGGCCCATAGGATGAAAATTTTCTCATGCTTAGCTCCTTATCGTTATATCCATGCTAGAATTTTATCATAAGCAAACTCGGAAAGCAAACCTATTATTCCACCTGGATCCGCCGCCTAATTTTATGAGCCGCGAAGAACGCGAAGACACGCGAAGAAAAACCTGCCCACAGATTACGCAGATGTCACGGATTGTTTTTTTGCTTAGCGCCCTTCGCATTCTTAGCGGCTTAAAAACAAATCCACGAATCATTTGAGGGAACTCAAACCGTACTGGGCTGCGCTATCCCGGCATTGAATTGTTTGAAGGTGTGGCGCAGCCAAATGGCAGTGACCAGCGAAGCCCCCAGGTCCGCCGCCGGGAATGCCAGGAAGATGCCGTTTAACCCAAATATAACCTTAAAAATTAATACCACCGGCAGGAAAACCAAAACCTGCCGGGCAATGGAAAGTATAAACCCGGCCAACCCCCTGCCTATGGCCTGGTAAGTAGTGGCCCCAATGGCCTGGAAACCGATCAAAGGCAAAAATATATTGATGATGCGCAGGGAGGTAATACCCTGTTGGATCACCTGGGGATCATTACTGAAAATCCTGATAAACATTTCCGGGAAGATTTGTATAAGGACCCAGCCCAACAGACAAATGACGGTTACTACTTTGATGGCCGTGCGGAAAGCCTCTTTAACCCGCGCCAGGTCCCCTGCGCCGTAATTGTACGCGGCTATGGGCATGTACCCCTGGCCGGTGCCCACGATGGGCATGAAGAACATCATCACCATGCGGTTATTAATGCCCATGATGGCCAGGGTATACGCCCCATACCCGGCCAAAAGGCTGTTGGTCAAGGTGGCCACAAAACTGGCGGCGGTGTGCTGGGTAAATGAAGGGATGCCGGACTTTCCCATCTCTTGCATTATTTTTGCATCCGGCAGCATTAGCCCGACTTTGAAACGGAGATGACATTTGGGACCGACAAAGTACCGGAGGATAACAAGAAAACCTATGGCGCTGGAAATAACCGTGGCCCACGCAGCGCCTTTGATACCCATTTTAAATGTGAAAATAAAAATGGGGTCCAGGATGACGTTTAATATTGCCCCGGTAAGCTGGGAAGTCATGGCGATATTGGGATTGCCTTCGGCCCGCGCGCACTGGGATAAAACCATGTTAAACATCATGACCGGGACGCCATATACGATAACCACGCCATATTCATACGCCTGGGGAATCACGGTGCTGTTCTTGCCGATAAACTCCAGCAAGGGTTTCAAGAGGGTCACGCCTACAAGAGTGATAAGGACGCCGACCACCAGGCTGAGAAAGACGGCGCTGGAAAAAGCATGATTGGCTGTCTCAAACTCCCGGGCGCCGAAGCTCCGCGATATATAAGATGCCGCCCCAATACCGATCAACAACCCAAAGGCCAGCACGAATATTTGCAGCGGCATAAACAGGGTCAAACCGGCGATGGCCTCAGTGCCGATCCTGCCTACCCAAAAGGTGTCCACTACATTGTAGAGGGCCATGGAAGTCATGGAGATAATGGAAGGCAAGGAAAAAGACAGGATCAGGGGCAACATCTTCTCCGTACCCATACGCTGGAATCGTTTTTCTCTCATAGGTTCATTATAAATAGCCCAGCGCCTTCATCTGGTTCAAGGTTTCCTGGTCTACCGTGGTCTCTTTCGTGGTCAGGTTCGTCATTGCCGATGCTTTGACGATCTCCCTGAGCATTTTTTCGAAACTAACACAAACCCCTTTATGCTTTAACTGGTTATACAAATTGGACTTCTCCGCCGGATCATTCGCCACATCGAACAACCTTCGCTCGGCAACCGTATCCCAATTGGTGCGATCGTTGGTAAGAGGGGCCTTCATGGTAACGATATATTTCAAATCTCCCACCCGGATCATTTTTTTCTCCACCAACCGGTCCGAAGTCGCTTCGGAAACCAGGGGCTTTCTCCTTTTATCCCGCGGCAAGCACAGGGACTCCCCCTGCACAAAACCGGGAACCGGGACTTTATAAAAATCCAGGATAGTGGGAACCACATCCACCAGGGAAACGGGGAAATCCACCGGCCCGGGTTTCACTGTCGCCGTGGGATATTTGATGATTAAAGGAACTCTTATAAATTCCTCATAAAAATCTTTCCCGTGATAATTATAAAATAATTTTGGGTAATGTTCGGCAAAATGTTCGCCGTGATCGCTGACGATAACCATCATCACATTATCATAAATGCCCAGTTGCCGGCATTTCTCGATAAGAACCCCGATATTTTGGTCCACTTCACGGATCCCGCCGTCGTATAAAGTCATACAATCCCCGGCGTTGAATAAACCCACTTTGTTTAAGAAGCCACGGTAATTGGCGGCCCGTTTGGTTCTTTTGCCCATGGCTTTTCCCGGCTGCCGGATGAAAACCAGCTCCTCCTCGCTCAAGCGGCCCTTTTCCAGGAAATAATCGCCGGTGTATGGGGCATGAACCCTCCAGGTATGTATAAAAAAGAAAAAGTCCCGGTCTTTATTTAACTCCAGTTCTTCCAGCAGCGGCCCGATTTTTTTCTTACTATAAAAGGGGTCGCGGTAGATTTTCTTGTCAAAACCGTTAGCGAAACCCAAAACATCCGGCAATTTTGCCATATTTACCGTGTTTATATTGGCGTCGTGGGCCTCTAATACCTGGGCAATGGTTTTTACGGACTCATTCATCCGGCGATACTTTTTATTCCGTACCTCGCCCCAGGATTGATTAATGCCGTGCCTGGAAGGGAGGACGCCGGTTAAGAGCGACATATGGCTGGGCATGGTCCAACAGCCGTTGGTGTAAGCCTGGGTATAATAGACCGAATCCTTGAGCAACCGTGATAAATAGGGCGTCGTGTCCCGGGAATACCCGTACGCGCTCATATGGTCCGCCCTTAATGTATCGATGCTGATGAGGATGACTTGCTTTTTCCCGAAGACGCTCTTTTTACTACAATTATTAATCGTCGGCAGCAGCGTTGAACCCAACAGCAGTATAATCGCCGCGCTTTTTCCGACGCTGTGATGACCGTTTAAAAATAATTTTTTCACTGGGACCTCATTTCAAAAGCCTAATTATAATGGAAACCGGCAATCATTTCAATAATAGCCGCGAAGAACGCGAAGGACCGCGAAGATAATAGGGAAAAACCTTTAATCAAAAGCTTTTGGAGGTCCAGGAACCTTTTCTCGAAAAGGTTCCTGGTCGCCGAAGGCACTTTACTTTCCTACGCAAAATTCGGAGAAAATCTTATTTAGAATATCTTCGGGGGTGATTTTTCCCATTAACTGACCGATAATATCAAGCGCCCGCCGTATCTCCTCGGCAATAATTTCCACCTGCGCCGAAGGAACTTCCACCATCCGGCTCACCGTTTGAAGAACCGTTCTCAATTCTTCCAACAAGCTCTTTTGCCGGCGGTTAACCGTAAAATCGCCTTCTTTTCCCCTGGCTTCGGCCGCACATTCCGCCAGGAAACCCGTAACCGCATCGATATTCCTATGCTGCTTGACAGACACATCGATGATTTTTTCTTCCTTGAAACAAGCGGCCATGGTATCGGTAACACCCGGGGCCCGGATATCGATTTTATTGGCGATAAGCAATTTCTTTTTTTTCTTAATCAGGTCATAAATCTCTTGATCCGTGTTATCCATGGGGCCGGAAGCATCCAGCATAAAAATAACCGCGTCGCAGGACGCCAATTTTTGCAGGCTCCGGCGGATACCCTGGGCTTCGATATCATCCTCGGTCCCCCGGTTGATCCCGGCCACGTCCGTAATATCCACGGGGAAACCATCGATATAGAGTTTCTCCCTGATAAAATCCCGCGTTGTACCGGGGGTGGCGGAAATAATGGAACGTTCTTCCATCAACAGCGTGTTAAAAAGCGAGGATTTCCCCACATTGACTTTACCCGCAATCACCACATTCAAACCCTTATCCAGCAGGTCGTTAAACCGGGTGTTGGCTAAAAGCGTATCCACCCGTTTTAACGGTTCTTGCAAGCGACCGGCAATGGAAACCTCGGCCAGGGATGGGTCCTCATCGAATTCGATTTTCGTTTCGATGCGCACGCCCAGGTCGATGAGTAATTCTTTCAGTTCTTCCATAAAACGGGATAACCGGCCTTCCAGGCTGTTGAATTTCAAATGGGCATAGTATTTGGAGTTGGCGTTGATCAGTTCGTTGACCGATTCCGCCTGGATCAGGTCCATTTTCCCGTTTTTGAACGCGCGGTAGGTAAATTCCCCGGGCAGGGCGTTCCTGACGCCGGTAGTAAAGCGCCTGAAAATCAAATTCAAAACTTCTTCCACGATAAAAGGGTTGGAATGAATGGAAATTTCCGCCGCATCTTCGCCGGTGTAACTGTGGGGGGCCTTATAAAAAACCACGACGCATTCATCGATGCGCCGACTATGTTCGGGGTCCCTGACGAAACCGTGGTACGCTTTCCGGGGCGTCATTTTGACGGGCAACGGTTCGATGATCTCATGTAAAATGTCCGTCGCCCGGTCCCCTGAAACCCGGATAACCGCAATACCGCCTTTGCCCAACGGTGTGGAAAGCGCGGCAACGGTATCGCTTTCCATATCCCCCTGCATCCCGTTACTTCTTCCGTATGGTAATCACTTTCTGGAAACTATCGCCTTTACTTTTGGATTCCAGGTCCGAGTATTTGTTGATGGTCATATGAATAATGCGTCTTTCAAAAGGGTTCATTTCCTTAAGGTTGATGGGCCTGCCGTTTTTCCTGACCGTGCGGGCGTAACGGTGCGCCAGGTTGGTCAATTCATATTCGCGGTTCTTCCTGAACCGTTCGCATTCGCAGTATATTTTCTTACCGATAATATCCGAATACAAACGGTTTAACAGGTATTGAACGGCGTTCAGTAATTTCCCGTTTTGATAGAGCATCAACTTGTAATCCTCGCCGTTAAAATCCACTGTCAAAAATCCTTTCCCGTTGGAGACGTTAAATTCCAGGTTCATATCCATAAGCTTAAGCAACTCTTTTATGAAACCCGTTAAGCGATCCCCTTCACCGCCGTCGGTAGGCCACGCTTTAATATATATCTCGCGTTGACTGTGGCCGAAATATTTGGTTTTCTCAGTAACAATTTCATATTTGATCTTATCTTCATGCACTTTAAATTCGGCGGAGGCCATCGAGAGGGCGTCTTTTAGAGAGGTTGAACAGAATTCCTTTACAATACTCATAGACTTTTCACCCCCTTTTTACGTTTCAGGACTTTCCTCATCTTATCTTCATCTTTTTTTTCCTGGAATATTTTCTTATTGATGATGTACTGTTGGCCGATTTGCAGGATGTTGGAGGCAAACCAGTACAGCGTCAACCCGCTGGGTAAATTCAAAACGAAGAACGTAATGACTATCGGCATAAGGTACATCATTTTTTGTTGGATGCCGTCCGCGGTGGAGGGCGTCATTTTCTGGAGTAAGACCTGGGTAATGCCCATCAGGATGGGGAGGATATAGTAGGGGTCTTTGAGGGAAAGGTCCGTGATCCATAAAATCCAGGGTTCATGCCGGACATTGATGCAGGTGCGCAATAAATTAAAGAACCCGAAAAGAATGGGTAATTGGAGCAATAGGGGCAGGCAGCCGCTGGCCGGGTTGACTTTTTCCCGTTTGTAAAGTTCCATGGTTTCCTGGTTCATTTTTCGTCGTTCTTCCGGGTCGCGCATGTTGCTGTATTTTTTCTTGAGGGCCTTTAATTTAGGCTGCAACGTCTGCATCTTGGCCATGGAGACGCTGGAGGCGTAGGTTAAGGGGAATAATATTATTTTCAATAAAACAGTGAATATAATGATGGCCCACCCGTAATTGGGAACAAATTTATAGACCAGGTTAATCCCTTTCAGCAGGATTTTGGCAATCGTTCCCAACCAGCCGTACTCGATAATGGTATCCACATCCGGGAAGGAGGGTTTCACCATATTAAGGGTATCTTCGTCTTTGGGGCCCATATAGACGACGCCGGGGTTGGTAACCACCATATAGGAATAAAGTTCGGGTTTGATATTGGCGACATTTCCTTTTTCTTTGCCGTGAAGTGCGGCGCCTGGGGCCCCCGTGATGACGGGTATTTCTTTCACCAGCGAGTAGCTGATGGAGGAATCTTTACCGGTGGTTTGAAACACGACGGCAAAATAGGCCCTTTCGTAAGCCGTCCACAGGAAATTGCCGTTCACTGTTCCCTCGGCTTTTTCAACGGTTTTATCCTTGGTGGGAACCGTGGTTATTTTCGAAAATTCGACATCTTTCGTATCGGCGCCGTCGAAGGCCCTGATTTTCAAGCCCATTTGCATGGAGCGCTGTTCGCTGACATTGTTTTCCAGTTCCGGGCCGAAAACAAAGGGTGCGTCCAGAATTTTACCGTCCCTGGTCAGTCCGTACTCCAGGCCGATAATATAGCTGTTATTGTAAATCACGAATTTTTTGAACACGGATATGTTCCTGGCGGCATCCTGGTATTTGAAGACGAGCTCTTTGGTTTGTCCGCCGGTCAATTTAATATTCAAATTATCGTTGCCTTCTAGAGCGAACTTTTGACTGTTAAGCTCGGCATAAATTTTATCTTCCCCGAAGGGTGAGAAATAGAAAGGATAAACGCTGAATTTAGCGACTTTTTCCGACACCAGGTCCAGGGGTTGTTCTTTATCATCCCGGTACTTTTTCAAGATAAAGGACTTGAGGCCGGCCCCTTGATTGGTAAACACGGCAATGAACAGGTCGGTTTCCACCACCGTTTCCTTCAGCAGTGATTCTTTGATATCTTCTTTCACCGGTTCCAGGGCTTTTTCCGCCACGATCTCTTTTTTCGTATCTTTTGAGAATAGTTCGGACAGGTCGCGGGTGGTGGAACCGGACTCCGCGGTTGTTGTTTGCGTTTGTCCCGGTGTTTCCGCGTTTTTGTTTACCTGGCCGGGGGTTTCGCTTACTGCCGTTTGGCCCGGTTGAGGTCGGGGCGCCGGGGTTGGTTTGGGCATAAAAAAATATTGGTAAACCATAATTACGATGATCGATAATGCGACTGCAAAGATTAATCTTTTTGTATCCATTGTATATTCACCTCGTTCAATTCAATTTTTCTTGTTTTATGTTTTTTCGGAACCGGGTCATAGCCGCCGGGATGGAAGGGATGGCATTTTAAAATGCGTTTGCCGCCTAAAAAAATACCTTTTAAGACGCCGTGTTCCTGGATGGCCTCGTAGGTATAGCTGGAACAGGTGGGTAAAAAGCGGCAGTGATTCCCCAATAAGGGGGATAAGCCCCACTGGTAAAAGCGAATGCATAATAAAAAAAACTTTTTCACCATTTATATCTGTATTTTTCTCTATTTATCCTTGTAATCATGGGAGCGGTTCATTTTTCGCAGGGCCTGGAGGAATAAGTCTTCCACTTCCCGGAGTTCCCCTGTATTTTTTTTAGCGAATCTGTCTTTCATCACGATCCAGAGGTCGTGTTTTCGATCCACCAGGTGTTGGTTTGTCCTGAAAAGTTCTCTCATTTTTCGTTTAATAAAGTTCCGTTCTACGGAGCTTCCGATTTTTTTTTTTACGGAGATGGCAAAGCGATGGCATCCACATTCATTCTTCAAGAAGTAAAAAAAAAGAAGCGATTTTTTATTTTCCCGGCGTTCCTTAGCATTTTTTTAAAATCTTCTTCACGCCGGATTCTCTGGTAAGACGGGAACTTAAAAGGCATTTTCATTAATGAGCGCCCCGGTTCAAACGGCTAAACCGTCAGGCGTTTCCGGCCCTTTCTTCTTCTGTTGTTGAGAACGGCTCTGCCACCCTTGGTGGACATTCTTGATCTGAAACCATGCGTGGTTTTTCGTTTCCTATTGTTTGGTTGATAAGTTCTTTTCACGGTGTTCAACTCCTTTCAATTTGAATTTAAGTTATACTATATACAAAAAAAGAGTTCTTGTCAAGAAGAAACCGGGGAAAAAAGTCGCGGGGCGGAATAAATGTCAATTTTTATGGTTCTATACGCACGTCCAGGTTTATTCTCGGCGCGCGCAAGTGTCGAGAACGCAAGCGCAAACGACGAGATCGCACGTGCAAGTACCGAGTTAGCATGTGCGATAGTCGTTTCAGCGTGTGCAAGAGGTGTTTTAGCGCGTGCAGGTGGTGTTTTAGCGCGCGCAGGTGTCGTTTTAGCATGTGCAAGAGGTGTTTTAGCGCGTGCGAGTGTCGTTTTTGCGCGTGCAGGAGGTGTTTTAGCGCGTGCAGGTGTCGTTTTAGCGCGTGCAGGTGGTGTTTCAGTATTTACAGTACCACTATTCGAATGTACATGGGGCGTGTTTGAATCCGCAGGGGGTGAGGATGAATATGCAGGGAACGAATTTATGCACGCAGGCTTGAAAGCGCAGCAGGTATTTGACCCGCAGCATCCCCAAAAAACAAGGGTTTGAGACATTGTTTTCAAAGAAAGAAAAACCAGGGCCGTGCAAGGAGGGTAGGGGCGCCGCCCCTTTTTGATAAACAACCTGGACCCGCCCAGTGCCGGCCGTCATACAGCAATATCTTCAATGTGGTGCGTTTCTTGTTCCTGAAAATATACGAAAATTTTCATTGACAATGAGTGCGGCTTATGATAAAAAATAATCTATCGATATGGAGGACTTAGCATGACAAACAGGGAACATTGGGGTTCGAAAATCGGTTTTATCCTGGCTGCCGCGGGATCGGCCATCGGGTTAGGGAATATCTGGCGGTTTCCTTATATGACCGGCAAAATGGGCGGCGCTGTTTTTTTAGTGGTTTACCTGGGGGCGGTTATTGTTGTCGGACTGCCCATAATGCTGGCGGAAATTGCGCTGGGCCGCGCCACTAATAAAAATCCCGTGGGCGCTTTCACGGCCATTAAACCCAAAGGCGGTTGGAAACTGGTGGGATTCCTGGGTGTGTTGACCGGTATCATGATATTCTCCTTCTATTCCGTTGTGGCCGGCTGGTCCGTGGGCTATTTTTTGAAATCCTTAACCGGCGAGCTCAATAATATCGACAGTACAAAAGCCGGTGAAATATTTGCCACGTTCGTTGCCAATGGGACCTGGCAAGTTATATTAACCGGCTTTTTTATCTTGATCACCGCGCTTATCGTTATGATGGGAGTTACCAAAGGCATTGAACGAATGTCCAAAATAATGATGCCGGCGCTTTTTGTTATTTTAATCCTGCTGGTGATTCGCTCGGTAACGCTCCCCAACGCCGCCGTCGGCCTGGAATTTTATTTAAAGCCGGATTTCTCAAAAATAAACCCGGAAGTGGTAATAGCGGCGATGGGGCAGGCTTTCTTCAGTCTCAGCCTGGGTATGGGGGCGATGATGACCTATGGTTCTTATATGAGTAAAAAAGACAATATCCCTTCCGCCGGCGGCTGGGTGGCATTGCTGGATACGTCCGTCGCCGTGCTGGCAGGGTTTATGATATTCCCGGCCATGTTTTCCGTGGGCGGTATCCAACCCACCGAAGGACCCGGCCTGGTATTCCAGGTGCTGCCGATTATATTTTCCAAAATACCGCTGGGTATCATCGTGGGGCCATTGTTCTTCATACTCCTGATCCTGGCCGCCTTAACTTCCACTATTTCCTTACTGGAAGTGCCCGTGGCTTATTTAATCGATGAAAGGAAATGGGGCCGTAAAAAAGCCAACCTCGTGGTAGGAATTCTGACCTTTCTTTTCGGTATACCTTGCGCGCTTTCCGGCAAATTCCTCGGGTTGTGGGATTTGATCTGGGGGAATTTATCCCTCAGTATCGGCGCTTTCTTTATCGCCCTCTTTGTGGGGCATGTTTGGAAAACCGCCAATGCGCTCCGGGAAATCAGCCAGGGCACAAAGACATTCAAGCTCGCCGGGCTGTGGGCTTTCTGGTTGAAATACATCTCGCCGGTGATTATTCTCCTGATCTTATTGAGTAAAATTTTGTCCTCCGGTTGAGATTATAATAAGGGATACTGAAGTCTGACCCCCCAAAAATGCGATATGTCGTTATTTTTAAACAAATCACCCGGAGAATATTTACCCGGCCGGGATTTTTGCGATTTGTACCAGGTCGTTTTTTTGCAAATAACCGTGTGTAATGTGAATGGTTTACTCGATTTAAACCTACCGGCATCATTTTTTGAAGGGCTTCCCGGGAAATGTTACCGGGGAAATGAAATAACACAAAATTTGGGGTTGACTATTCTTTATTTCTTTAATAAAATAAGTTTTAAGTATTTTTTTGCACGCATGCAAGTATCGATGGTGCGTGAAACCAGGTTACTTTCAAAGCTGTTTCCCGATGTTGGAAATATTTGAAACCGGCAGGTAATTAATAGCCGAATCATTTTTTCCCAGGCGGCTGTTAATATTCCAGAGGCGAAAATTTTCGCATATTTATAACGGAAAAATTGGTGATGAATCATGAAGAATACTGAATTAGCAGACCGGGTGACTGAATTTTTACTGACTTGCGACGATGCGGCGTTGTTTAAACTAAACGTCACATCCCTGGCCGGGTTATTTCATGTAGACCGTTCCCACCTGACCCGGGTATTTAAAGCCAGTCGGCATTACACCCTTTGCCGGTTTCTTCAAAAAGAAAAAATGCGGCGGGCCGCTTTGCTTTTAAGCAATCCTTCAAAACTTACCATGGAGGGATTATCTCAAAAAATGGGTTATTGTACCAGCGAATATTTTAGAGAAGTATTTAAAAGGCATTTTGGGGTTGTTCCCAGTAAATACAGGGAATATAAAACGGGTCTTAAGAAAAGCAATCTCTTGATGCTAATTGCCATAGGAAGTCAAAACGAATCATTGTTTCATGATCTGTCTCTCATGCACGTCATTATCCATCATTTGATTTAGAAATAGATCATGGCGTAAAAAATTAAAAAACAGTCCCCGGCCTTCCAATGGCGGCAGCTTAGACAAAATTATTTAAACTATCAAAACTAATATTACAATCAAATGAATCGCAATCATCCAGTATTATTTATGTTTCCCGGACAGGGGTCCCAGTATTATCATATGGGCCGGGAACTATATCGCCGGGACCCGGTTTTAAAAAAATGGCTGGAACAGTTGGATGATATTGCCGGCCATTTAACCGGGCAATCCATCCTAAAGCGGATGTATGATGAGGAAAAGAAGCCCGGCGATCATTTTGATCGCCTATCCATAACCCACCCGGCTATTTTTATGGTGGAGTACGCCCTGGCGCAAGCGATATTACAAATGGGCGTGGAACCGGCCGCCGTTTTGGGAACCAGCCTGGGAGAATTTACCGCCGCGGCCGTTTCAGGGGTTCTGACGGCGGAAGAAGCCCTGGAAATGATAGTCCGCCAGGCAGAGATGGTTGAAACCTTTTGTAGGAAGGAACATGCCGGCGGCATGATGACCATCCTGCACGATTCCTCCCTGTATCATGAACATCCCCTCTTACGGGACAATACCGAACTGGCTGCCGTTAACTACCCGGGCCATTTTGTAATATCGGGGAATAAGGAAAAATTGCGAGAAATTGAATCCTTCTTGAAAAAGAAAGGCATTACTTTCCAACCCTTACCCGTTTCTTTCGCGTTTCATTCCCGGTGGGTGGACGCCGCGGGAGCGGTTTATTGCGAATATTTAAAGAAAAAGCCATTACAGCGGCCCCGTATTCCCCTGGTTTCCTGCGTATATGGCCGAGTAATGGAAGAAATTCCCAGCGATTATTTCTGGCAGGTGGTTCGCCAACCCGTCGTGTTCCCCAAAGCCCTGGAAAGCCTTGAAACAAAGGAAGATTATCTTTACCTGGACCTGGGACCTTCCGGTACCCTGGCCAATTTTGCCAAAAACAATTTAAAAGAAACAAGAAAATCCATGTGTTTTCCTATTATGACGCCCTTTGACAGCGATTTAAAAAGGCTGGATCAATTTAAAGAATATTATGCAAAGCTTAAACCACTTCAAATAAAAAAGGAGAAAGGAAAAATGAAAGCGTATATGTTTCCCGGTCAAGGCTCCCAACAAAAAGGGATGGGGGAGGACCTTTTCGCAGAATTCGAAGAATTAATTCAAAAAGCCGACGAGATATTGGGGTATTCCATTAAAACATTGTGCCTGGAAGACCCCGGTGGACAATTGATGCAGACCCAATTCACCCAGCCGGCCATATATGTGGTCAATGCCCTCAGCTACTTAAAAAAAATCCGGGCGGAAGTGAAACCGGATTATGTACTGGGGCACAGCGTCGCGGAGTATAATGCCTTATTTGCTTCCGGGGTCGTGGATTTCGAAACCGGTTTGAAATTGGTAAAGAAACGGGGGGAACTGATGGCCGAAGCCAGGGAAGGCGGCATGGCCGCCGTAATGGGGCTGCCGGAAGATAAAATCCAGGCATTATTGAAAGAGAGCGGTTTTAAAAACCTCTATATCGCCAATATCAACTCTTCTTTCCAACTGGTGATTTCCGGTCATAAAGAAGAGATCAAAAAAGCAGAGCCCATTTTTTTAAAAGGCGGGGCCTCCCATTACAGGATATTGAACGTCAGCGGCGCCTTCCATACCCCCTATATGGAAGACGCAAAAAAGAAATTCAAAAAGTTTGTAAAAAAACTAAAATTCGGGGAGATAACCATTCCTATAATTTCCAATGTTACTGCCAGGCCCTATAAACAGGAAGAGATAGAGAATAATATTGTCGAACAAATCACCACCCCGGTCAAATGGATGGAGAGCATCCGTTACTTGTTGGCCAAAGGCGTGAATATTTCTGATTTTCATGAGGTAAGCGGCGTGAGTATCAGCGTCGTAAAAGGGCTTGCTTTAAGGATCAATCATGAAGCCGGGCCCCTGGACCTTCCCGGCCAGGAAGCGGAACAACAGGAAGCAGCCAAAACCGTACCGGGGGAAGAAGTAAAGGGGGGCAATGGCAAAATCACCGCGGGGTCCCTGGGCAGTAAAGAATTTAAACAGGATTATCGCCTGGCGTTCGCCTACCTTACCGGGGGAATGTATAAAGGCATCGCCTCCAAAGAAATGGTGGTAAAAATGGGAAAGGCCGGGATGATGGGATTCTTTGGCGCCGGCGGCCTGGAATCCAGCGAAATTGAAACCGCCATCCAATATATTCAACGGGAGCTTAATAATGGGCAGGCCTATGGCATGAACCTGGTATCCAATCCCCTGGACGAGGGCAGCGAAGAAAAAACCGTGGATTTGTTTTTAAAATATGGCATAAGCGTCATTGAGGCGGCCGCTTTTTTAACCATAACACCGGCCCTGGTAAAATACCGGGCCGGGGGACTAAAAAAGAATGCCGACGGGAAAATCAGCGCCGGGAATAGAATAATAGCCAAGATCTCAAGACCCGAGGTGGCGGAACAGTTTTTAAGTCCCGCGCCGGGGCGCATCGTTAAAAAAATGCTGGAAGCCGGTAAAGTGACGCCGGACCAGGCGGATTTATTGAAAGAAATTCCCATGGCCGATGACTTGATCGTGGAGGCCGATTCCGGCGGGCATACCGACCAGCGTATGCCCTATGCCATAATGCCGGCCATGCTCAAATTACGTGATGAAATGATGAAGAAGTACAATTATGCCAAATACATCCGGGTAGGGGCGGCAGGGGGGATCGGAACCCCCGAAGCCGCGGCCGCTGCTTTTATCCTGGGTGCGGATTTCATCGTGACCGGGTCCATTAATCAATGCACCGTGGAAGCGGGAACCAGCGACGCCGTAAAAGACTTATTACAGGAAATCAATGTCCAGGATACCGATTACGCCCCTGCCGGCGATATGTTCGAGCTGGGGGCCAGGGTCCAGGTGCTCAAACGGGGAGTTTTTTTCCCGGCCCGGGCCAATAAACTATATGACCTTTATCGTCATTATAATTCCATCGACGAGATCGATGAAAAGACCAAAAATCAACTCCGGGAAAAATATTTCAAACGGAGTTTTGACGAAGTTTATCGGGAGGTCAAGTCCTTTTACCCGCCCCAGGAGATCGAAAAGGCCGAACAAAATCCCAAATACAAGATGGCCTTGATCTTCCGCTGGTATTTCGGATATTCCACGCGCCTGGCGTTAACCGGCGACCAGACCGATAAAGTAAACTATCAAGTTCAATGCGGCCCCGCCTTAGGGGCCTTCAACCAGTGGGTCAAGGGAACAGCGTTGGAAAATTGGCGGAACCGGCATGTGGACGAAATCGGTGAAAAATTGGTTCAAGAGACGGCGGAATTACTCAACCAAAGGTTTCAAGCCTTGATCCCGCATTGAAGACCTAAAAGGAGCCGCGTAGACACGCGAAAGGACGCGAAGAAAAAAAAGAGGAATTCAAATGTAGGGGTTTGATTCATCAAACCCCGATTAACTAATACCGCTATTAAACCGGGACCGGGAGTAAAAAATGAACAGCACGGAAAAATTCTTTACCTACAAAAACCTGGTGGAGGTCATCCTGGATAAACAGGAACAGGTAAATAAAGGGGTAACTTTTATAGAAGGCGATGAAGAAGAACGGTTTATCTCCTATCGCCATTTGTATGAAAAAGCATTAACTTTCCTGTATCACTTGCAAAGTAAAGGATTGAAACCGGGAGATGAACTGGTGTTTCAAGTAGATAACAATTTTGAATTCATTTTGATTTTCTGGGCTTGCCTATTGGGGCATATTATCCCCGTACCGGTCACCACCGCCGCCAATGACCGGTTTAAATCAAAGTTGTTGAGTATCTGGAAAAGCTTGAACAACCCTTATCTAATCACATTTAAAAAGCACCTGGAAAAGGTGGAGCTATTTGCCACCGAAGATAACCTGGGAAATACGTTTAATCGCATAAAAAGAAATACAATACTCCTCGATGAAATAGAAGAAAGCGGAAAGGAAGGGGAAATTTATTATCCAGGGGAATCGGATATTGCCTTTATTCAATTTTCTTCCGGTTCCACCAGTCAATCCAAGGGTGTGGTTCTTACCCATAAAAATTTAATGACCAATATTAAAGCCATCATCAAGGGGCTTCAACCTCCCGGCGCCGGGGACCGGTTTTTTAGCTGGATGCCGTTGACCCACGATATGGGTTTGATCGGTTTTCATTTAACCCCCACCACCGCCGATTGGCCGCACTTCATTATGCCCACCCCACTATTTATCAGGTATCCGTCCCTCTGGTTGAAAAAAATCTCCCAGCATAAAATTACCCTCACTTCGTCGCCTAATTTCGGTTACAAACATGTGTTGCGTTTTTGTAATCCCGCTAAAATGGACGGCGTAGACCTCTCGACGTTGCGGGTAATCGTTAACGGCGCGGAACCCATCTCAGCGGAATTATGCAATACATTCCTGGGGGAAATGGCCCCGCTGGGATTAAAAAGCAAAGCCATGTTTCCCGTGTATGGCCTGGCGGAAGCCAGCCTGGCCGTTACTTTTTCCCAGCCGGAAGAGGAGGTGGCAGTAACCTATGTCGATAGAAATTCCCTCAGTATCGGGCAAACAGTTAAAGAAGTCGAGAAGGGCAACGGCCTGTCCCTTGTAGAGGTAGGAACCCCCATCGACGGTTGTTCGATAAAAATCGTGGTCGGTAATGATGAAGAATTGGTTGACAGGACCGTGGGCCATATCCTGATCAAAGGGGACAACGTCACCTCCGGCTATTACAATAACAAAGAAGCAACCGACGCGGTTATTCATGCAGACGGTTGGCTGGATACCGGCGACCTGGGATTTTTAAGAGACGGTCGCCTGGTGATTACCGGGAGAGTAAAAGACACCATATTTGCCAATGGTTATACATATTTTTCCCATGATATCGAATCCGCGGCCGAAGAGTTGCCGGGGTTTAAAATTAACCGTACGGCCGTGGTGGGGGTATACAATCACCGGTTACAGGGCGATGAAATTATTTGTTTTGTTTTATTCAAGAAAAAGGATTTAAACGAATTTTTACCGCTGGCCCTGGAAATAAAAAAATGGGTGGTTAAAAAAGTAGGCGTCGGGATCTCCCTGGTCATACCCGTGCAGCAAATTCCAACCACCACCAGCGGCAAAATCCAGCGGTATCGACTAAAAGAAGCCTATTCACGCGGTGATTTCGATCCTGTTCTCCAGGAAATCTCCGCGTTGCAAAATAAAAATTAAGGAGGAATAAAAATGAAAGATCTAACAGTAGAGATTCGACACTTATCGGAAAACGAAATTTTCACCGGCCTAAAAGAAATTATCTGCGAAGTGGCGCCGTTGAAAGTCTTTGCGGAAATTAAACCGGAAGACTCCCTGGTAGAGGATTTTGCCTTTGATTCCATCGATACGATGCAGTTATTATTGAAAATCCGGGAGCGTTTCCTGGACAATGAAGACATGCCCATCGACATCGATGGATTTCTTAAAGAAGCATACAGCGATTGCGAGGGAAAACCCGTCACGGTTAGACGCTTATGCCGATTAATCGCCGATTATGCCTGAAAATAAACCCAATAAGGAGCAATGAACCATGACAGAACGTAAAATATTTTGGGGTATTTCGAAAGATTTGCAAGCCGCGGTAAGATATGAACCCAATGCTTGCCGGGGTTATGTAATGGATATTTCCCTGGGCTGCCCGAACCTGTGTATTTATTGCATCTTTTCTATCCTGGAAAAGACCGTTTATAAATTTTATAATACCAGGTACAAAGGGGAAGTCATCCCACTTAAACTGGACAAATTCCTGGCCGAAGAAAAATTTCCACCCTTCGTATACATGTGTTATGCCTCGGACCCCTTTGGGAACCGCCAGATTACCCAATCCACCGTCGCCGTCCTGGATAAACTCCTGGCGCATGATGTTTTTGTGGGATTTGTGACCAAGGGCATTATCGATGGGGAAGTGTTGGAGGTAATCCGCAAGAAACCGAACCTGGTGGGGGTACAGGTAGGAATTACCAACTCTTCCGACCGGAGAAATAAAATCGTTGAACCCGGGGCCCCTTCTTATAAAAAAAGATTGGAAAATTTTAAACGATTGCAGGAGATCGATAACCTGGGCTTTTTAACGGTAAGGATCGACCCCATGCTGCCGGGGATCGACGACACCCCGGGAAATATCGAGAAAATTATCCATGACGCCGGTTCCCTGGGGGCAAAAGAAGCCGTGTTGGGATACGTTATCCTCACCAGGGACCTCAAGGAACAACTAAAGAAGAATGCGTTTACCAGGGCGTCCGCCGAAGCATTGACCGAAAAAACTTCCACTATTTCCCAGCAAGAATTGTTTTCCCTTCCTTTTGCAGAAAAAGTAAAGAAGCTGACGGAATTTGAAAAAATATGCAAGCAATATGGGATGAAGATGGCGGTATGCGGGTGTAAAGAAGAAGAGATGAAAAAAACCTCCTTCGAATGGGTATGTCATCCCTTTAATCGACAGAGAAGAGAGGAGTTGGCGCCAAAAACCGAATTTCACCTCGAGACAGCCCACTTCGGGTGAGGAAGAGGAAAAGTGAAGCAAGGGTGAGTACGTTCACAGCCAGGGAGTTAGTCATGCAAAAAAATCAAAATGTAACTTATCCGCTGCCTGTAAAGATAATCGGGGTAGGGCGGTATTTGCCCGGGCGGATCGTGTCCAGCAGCGAGTTGGAAGCAAAGTGCGGACTGCCCGAAGGATGGTGTCAGCGGAAGCAGGGAGTCCGGGAACGCCGCTGGGCAGAGGATGAAACCATTTCCTTTATGGGCGCCGAAGCAGCCCGGGAAGCGGCGGCCGACGCCGGAATTAAGCTTACCGATATCGATTTGATCATTACCGCGTCCCATTCTTTCGAAAAGGCCATCCCCGAGGATGGCCCACTGATCCAGCAGCATTTGGGATTAGCGGAAACCGGCATCCCTTGCCTGAGGGTAACTGCGGCTTGCGTCAGTTTCCTGGCGGCCCTGGACGTGAGCGCCAGCCTGTTGACTTCGGGGCGTTATCGAAACATCTTGATCGTCACGACTGAAATCACCACCGGGAAGTTGGATTTTTCCAATCCCGCCGTGTGTACCTTGATGGGGGATGCGTCCGCGGCGGTGGTGGTAACCCGAACCCCACTGGGGGAAGCCGCTGGGATTCATGCGGTATCCATGGAGACCTACAGTGAAGCTTCGGACATCAGTTCCGTATCCGGTGGGGCCGGTCACAGTACCCTTTTTAGGAATGATGTGTTGGCCGAGGATTTCGTCTTCGATTATGATCCCCAATCGGTGCGCGCCGCGGGAATAAAGTATAACCAGAAATTCCTGGCCCGGCTCTGGCCGCCGGCCAATAAAGACTCCTTCCGGTTGATTATCCCCAACCAGGCCAGCCGGCTAACCATCGATTTCATGAAATTAAGCTTTCCCGCCGATCGAATCATGAATATTATCGAACAATTTGGGAACTGCGGCGCCGCCGGCTTTCCGTTGGCGCTCTATGAAGCCGTCAAAAAGGGACGGATATCCCGCGGCGATATGGTCTTGCTGGAAGGTATGACCGCCGGTTTTACCCTCATGGGTATGGTTCTGACCTATTAGCCTCCCCGCGGAGCGGGGCGCCTATTGGGGAATGATGAATGATGAATGATGAGTAGGGGCTTGATTTATCAAGCCCTGCAGCAGGCTGCAAAAGGGAGACAACAGTCATGAGTAAAAAAAAGAAACCGGCAACTGATAAGATTGCGGGAAAACGTGCAAAAGAGGAAAGTTACCAACTTCCCAACGGCCATTCGGTATTCCATCTTAACCGGTATGAAACAGATTTTGTTTACCATGAAATATTTGAAGAACAGGTCTATTTAAAACAAGGGATTACGCTTCGTCCCGGCGATTGTGTTTTCGATATCGGCGCCAATATCGGGCTTTTTTCCCTTTTTATATTGGAGCGTGAACCGGGCGCCCGGGTGTATGCCTTTGAACCGGCGCCGGAACTCCATGAATTATTGCGTCTCAATACCGCGCCCTACGGCGACCGGGTCAAAACATTCCCCAACGGCATTGCCGCTGAAAACACCCAGGCAGTCTTTACCTTTTACCCCCAATACTCTATCTTATCCGGTTTTGCCGCCGACTTTCAACAGGATGAAAAAATATTAAGGGCCGGTATGCCTACCCCTGACCGGGCGGCCGGTGAATTTGAAAGCGAAATATTGGATAAACTGGCGGCGGAAAAACTCAAAGGGAGAAAAGAATATACCTGTGAATTAAAGACAATATCCCGGGTTATCGCCGAAGAGAATATCCAGGCCATCGACTTACTCAAAATCGACGCCGAAAGAAGCGAATTAAAAATACTCCAGGGCATCGACAGCCAGGATTGGCCCAAAATCAAGCAAATCGTGATGGAAATACATGATCCGCAAGGCGACATGCTGGAGGAGATCAAGAACCTGCTGGACAGCCGGGGCTATTCCCTGGAAGTCCGGGAAGAAAGCCATTTCGATAAAACCGGTATTGTAAATCTCTACGCCCGGAGAAGTTTCCCCCGGGAAAAACTTTTCATTGCCGCCACCTTTACGGCAGAGCCCTTGCAGCCCGCCCTCGAATTCTGGATGCGAGAACTGGCGGAACTGGGCCTGGACCTGGAGGCTCATTTTGCCCCCTACAACCAGGTATTCCAGGAGTTGTTAAACCCGGCCGGCAGTATGGTCGCCAACCCTTCCGGGATGAATGTCATCCTGGTGAAATTCGACGATTGGCTGCGCTACCGGGAAAAAGAAAACCAAAGCGGGGGAGAACTGCCCGCCGAGCATCTGCGCTCTACCTTTAAGGAGTTCCTGGCTGGGTTGGCTGCTTACGCCGATCGGGCCGCCGCCGCCATGACCTTGCTCCTGCTCTGCCCTGCCGCGGCCCCCTACCGGGACGAACCCACTTTCCAGGCTCTGGCCCGGGAATTCCAGCAGGAATTGGCGGATTTTACCAGTCGGCGCAGCCTGTTGACGCTCATGTCCGCCGCCGATTATCATTCCGCCTACCGGGTGGAGACCATTTTGGATTCCTTTACCGACCGGTTGGGCCATATCCCTTATACCACCACTTATTACCATTTCCTGGCCACCCTGGTCATGAGGCGGCTCTATTCCTTAAAACAAAAACCCTGCAAGGTCATCGTGCTGGACGCCGACAACACCTTATGGCAAGGCGTATGCGGGGAAGTGGGCGCCGGGGGGGTCGCGGTTGAAGGACTTTTTAAAAATTTCCAACAATTCCTGGTGCGTAAAGCCGGCCAGGGCTTTCTATTGTGCTTGTGCAGCAAGAACGCCGAGGAAGACGTCCGCGGCGTTTTTGCCCAAAATGAAAACATGGTGCTCCAATGGGAACATATCGTAGACAGCCGCATCGATTGGCAGCCCAAATCCGCCAATATCCTTTCCCTGGCCAGCGCCATGAACCTGGGCAGCGACAGTTTTGTTTTCGTGGACGATAACCCCGTCGAATGCGCGGAAGTACGCGCCAATTGCCCCGAAGTCCTCACCCTCCAATGGCCCCTAAAACCCGACGACGGTTCCTTCCTGGACCATTGGTGGCTCCTGGACAATTTCTCCGTCACCGAAGAAGACCGGAAACGAAAGGACTCATACCAGTCCAACCTGGAACGGGAAAAAATACGGGAGAGCAGTTACAATTTTCAGGATTTCATCGCGAACCTGCAATTACAGGTAAATATAAGCCCCATAACGCCCGGGACATTGCCCAGGGTCGCCCAATTAACCCAGCGCACCAACCAGTTTAATTTTATCACCCGGCGCCGCACCGCCAATGAAGTCCAGCGCCTGCTGGAGCAAAACACCCATGAAGGCTGGACTGTCGAAGTCAGCGACCGGTTCGGCGCTTACGGCCTGGTGGGGGTCATAATCGCCGGTAAACAAAACGATTACCTGGAAGTAGACACTTTCCTGTTAAGCTGCCGGGTGTTGGGCCGGGGCGTCGAACATAAAATGATGGCCTGGTTAGGCGAAATCGCCGTAAAACAGGAATTAAAACAGGTAAAAATCGACTATTTAAAAACCCCTAAGAATGAACCGGCCCGGTTGTTCCTGGAACCCCTGGCAGCCAAATACGCCCAGAATCAAGGGAACGGGGCCGGCGGCGACGCCGGCCTGGAGTTCATGGTCCCGGCCGACTACCTTGCGGCCCTGACCTGTGACACCACCCAAAATCCCTATGAAATCTCCGAAGGCGACTCTGCAAAAAAAACAGCGGCTAACACCGAGGCAGTAATAACCGAAACCGCCTATTACCAGGATGTGCGCCGCAGGGAAGCCCTGGTAAAGCGCATCGCCGCCGAACTTTCCGACCTCGGCCACCTGGCCGGGGAGATCGATCGGTACCTGCGGGATAAACATGAAAAAACCGCAAGCGAAAAAAAAGAGCAGGCACCCCGAACCGAACCAATCGCCGGCGGCGAGAATTTATTACAATGGGTTATAGCCCGGGTAAAAGAAGCCTTTGCCCGTTCCCTGTTCCTGTCCGCCCGGGATTTGGAGGAAACCGCCGAAATAGATACCTATCTCCAAAAAGATTCCTTGAAAGTAGTGGAAATCACCTCCGCCCTGCATAACGATTTCGAAAATATCCCCACCACCCTGTTATTTGAACACAGGACCATAAAAGAGATCGCCCGGGCCATTGTAGAAACCCATCGAGAGAAATTAAGCGATCTGCTGCCTCCGGCGGCCCTGCCGGGGGCCAAACTTTTGAAAAAGTTTGATCAAAACTTTTTATTGGCCACCGGGCATGCCTTTGAAGACGCCGCCCCCGGCGATATCGCCATCATCGGGATGAATGGAAGATACCCCGGCGCCGGGACCCTGGAAGAATTCTGGGATATATTAAAAAATGGAGAATCAACTATTGCGGAAATCCCCGGGAACCGCTGGAATTGGCGCGAATATTATGATGAAAACGGCAAACCCGGGGCCAGTTACTGCCGGTGGGGAGGATTTATCGACAATATCGATTGCTTTGACGCCCCTTTTTTCCACATTTCGCCGCGGGAAGCCGAAATGATGGACCCCCAGCAGCGGCTGTTCCTGGAGGTCGTATGGGGTTTGCTGGAAGACGCGGGTTATACGCCCCAGACCCTGGGCAAATCCACCGGGGTGTTTGTCGGGGTAATTGCCAGCGACTACAATACACTTACCAGCGAAGCGGCGCTGCACGGCGAATGCCCTTACCGGAACTCCGATTATTACCAGATACCCAATCGTGTCTCGTATTTTTTTGATTTTCAAGGCCCCAGCGTGGCGGTGGACACCGCGTGTTCATCGGCGGGAACCGCACTGCATCTTGCCTGCCAGAGCCTGGGAAAGGGCGAATGCCGCAGCGCCGTTGCCGGCGGTCTCAACCTCTTTCTCCATCCCAGCCGGTTTATCCAATATTCCCAGATGCAGGTGCTGTCCCGGGATAACAAATGCCGCCCCTTTGGCGACGGCGCCACCGGCACCCTCTACGGCGAAGGCATCGGCGTACTGCTGCTGAAAACCCTTAACGCGGCCCGGCAAGACCGCGACCACATCTATGGCGTCATCAAAAGCAGCGCCGTCAATTCCGGCGGAAAAACCAACGGCTTTACCGTCCCCAATCCCCTGGCCCAGGCGGACTTAATCGCCTGCGCCCTGGAGGACGCCGGCGTCGACGCCCGGACCATTAGTTATATAGAGGCCCACGGCACCGGCACCCCCCTGGGGGACCCCATTGAAATCCGGGGCTTAACAAAAGCTTTCCAGGAAAATAGTAAAATAGAAAACCATAAATCCGATGTCGGCTACTGCGCCATCGGCTCGGTCAAATCCAACATCGGACACCTCGAATCAGGCGCGGCCACCGCAGGTATAATTAAAATATTACTGCAAATGAAACATGGCCAACTGGCGCCCACGCTGCACGCAGAAAAAGCAAATCCCCTTATATCCTTTTCCCAGACGCCATTTTACCTCCAACAAACCCTGACCGAATGGCGGCGGCCGGTATTGGAAGAAGCGGAAACCGGGCGCGGCAAATCCTATCCCCGCCGCGCCGGGGTCAGCTCTTTTGGCGCGGGTGGGGTCAATACCCACTTCTTGCTGGAAGAATATCCCGACGAAGAACTCCCCGGATTGGGCGAGTCCAATGATAAAGCCGCGGGAATCCCCCACCTGGTAACGCTCTCGGCCCAAACCCCGGGGCGGTTGAAAGCCAATGCCGGTCAATTGGCCGCCTTCCTGCGGCGAGAAGCAGGAAAAACCGCCCGGCTCATCGATATCGCTTACACCTTGCAGGTAGGACGCCAGGCCATGCCGGAACGACTGGCCCTGGCGGTTACCTCCATCCCCGAACTGGAAGAAAAATTATCCCGCTTCTGCCGGGACGAAAGTCCCATCGAAACCCTTTACCAGGGCAGCAAAACCGGCAGCCCCAACGCCGGCCTGCTGCTGGAAGGCAAAGAAGGGGAAGAATATTTAAAAATAATTATCAAGGAAAGAAAATACGCCAAATTGGCCCAATTATGGGTATCCGGTCTGGAAATCGATTGGGAAATGTTGTACCGGGACGCACAGATAGAACCTCGCAGGATATCGCTGCCCACGTACAGTTTTACCCCGGAACGCCATTGGCTCGCCGTCAAGCAGCCCGGTTCCGCCCGTCTTCACCCCTTTATCGACAGCAATGAGTCGAATTTCCGGGAGCAGTGTTACAAAAGGGTCCTCACCCCGGGGGATACGTTTTTAAAAGATCATGTCGTATCCGACCGGATGGTGCTGCCGGGGGTAGTCTATTTTGAAATGGCCCGGGCCGCCGGGGAATTATCCTATCCCGGCAGATGCATTAAATATATCCGCAACATCGTTTGGCCGCGGCCCCTGATCCTATCCGGACCCCGGGCGGAAGTATTTATCAGCTTGAAACCCAGGCAGGACCACGTGGTAGGCAAAGCCGAAACAATAGACGAAAACGGCGCCCGGCTGGTTCATGCCGAATGGAGTATGAGCTATGCGCCCGCCCAGGACGCGGACGCAGACGCCGCACCCCGCCCCCGGGACCTGGAATCCATGAAAAAAGCATGTACTCACCGGCTCGCCGGCGCCGACTGTTATCGTCTGCTGCGGGACATCGGTTACCGGTACGGGGAAAGTTTCCAGGTAATCCGGGAGTTGTATGCCGGTCCGGACCAGGGATTGGCCCGGCTCCAATTACACCATGAAGAAAGTTGCCCTGGGGTAATGCTCCATCCCGAACTTATGGACGGGGCCCTCCAGGTTATCACAGCCTGGCTCGGCCAGGTTGACCGCATCCCTACCCATCCATACATCCCCTTTACCGTCGATGAAGTGGAAATATTGGCGGCGCTGCCCCCCGAATGTTACGCCAGGGTGACGAAAGCCGCCGCCGTCGCCGACCAGGGGAACTCCCCTTCCTCCCTGGACCGGTATGACGTGGAAATCCTGGATGAAACCGGCCGCTTACTGGTGAAAATAAACGGGTACTACCCCCGCCCATTTTTACAGGCCGGCGGGGCAGCCGAAGAAATCTTTTATCGCAGTCATTGGGAGGGCGTCCCTATCACGGTCGATCGAGAAGAGCGGTCAATCGGAGAGAGCTTACTTCTCTTCAGTGGGGATAATAGTATCCAGGATGCGCTGGCAGATATCCCCCTGATCCGGGTACAGCCCGGTTCGGCCTTCCGGCAAATGGGCCACCGCCACTTTGAAGTGAATCCCGGCCAGGAAGAAGATTACCTTAAACTCTTCCAGGCCCTGGCCCCGCAAAAGTTCCACCCCACCCGGATACTGCATATGTGGTCCGGGGAGGAGACCACCACCCTGGAAGACCAACTTTCCCGGGGCATGTATTCCCTGGTATATCTCAGCAAGGCCATCCTGGCCCAGGCTGCCGGGGAGAAAATACAAATATCTTATGTTTACACTCACTGCGGCGGTATACCCCAGCCCGCCTATGCGGCGGTCGGCGGCATGCTGCAAACCATCCACCGCGAGAACCCCAACCTGGTATTCAAAACCATTGCCGTCGAGGAAAAAAACACCGCGGCGGGACTGGCTGAGATTCTCCGGCAAGAACTCCGGGAACCCATTACAGGTGTAATGGAAATCCGCTTCTATGAACAGCAGCGCCAGGTGAAACAATACAAAGAATTTACTTTTACCACCGGGCAAACCGGAAAGCCGGGGAAACCCGGGGGATTATTAAAATCCGGTGGAGTTTATATCATTACCGGCGGGGCCGGCGGCCTGGGACTCATCCTGGCCGGACACCTGGCGGAAAATTACCAGGCCCGCCTGGTGCTCTGCGACCGTTCACCCCTCACCACGGCAACCTCTGCCAGGCTTAAAGAAATCGAAAACGCCGGGGCCGAGGTCTTTTATGTGCAGACCGATGTCACCCGGCAGGAGGAAGTGAAAAACTTGATAGCCGCTGTTCGGTCCCGTTACCGGGCCATCAACGGCATCGTTCACTGCGCCGGGGCCATCCGGGATGCCCTGGTAATAAACAAAACCGGGGCGGAAATCCATGAGGTCATCGCGCCCAAAGTAATGGGCGCTCTTTGGTTGGATGAAGAAACCCGGCAAGAGGACCTGGACTTTTTCTTCCTCTATTCTTCCACTTCCGCCAATCTTGGCCATATTGGGCAGGTGGATTATGCTTATGCCAACCGGTACCTGGATGAATTTGCCCGGGTGCGGGAACATCTCCGGGCCAACCAACAGCGCAAGGGCAAAACAATTTCTATTAACTGGCCCTGGTGGCGGCATGGCGGCATGAAGCTAACTGAACAAAGTTTGAAACTGCTGCAAAGAACCTACGGCTTGCAAGGCTTAGAAACCGAAACCGGTCTGCAGGTGTTTGAAGCGGCGCTGGTAAGCCCCTGGACCCATTTCATGCTCATCGTGGGGGAACGGGACAGGGCAGAGAAAATGATACGCGCCCTGGATAACCGGGAAGAGCAAGAACCGCGTCAAAGCCTCCCGGACCAGACCGCGACTCCCCCTCCCCCCCAATCCCTTCAACCCGGTTCGGATACCGAACTGGAACAAAAGATAACCACCACTCTCAAGCAGATGGTCTGCGCAATTTTAAAACTTCCCGTCGATCAGATCGATGGCGACAGGAAACTGAATGAATTCGGTTTTGACTCCATTACTTTTACCACCCTGGCCAATGAAATCAACGACAGGTATAACCTGGCCCTTTCCCCGGCCAAATTTTTTGAATTCCGAACCCTGCGGGACCTGGTCTCCTACCTGGGCCGGTCACACAGGGAAACACTGGTTGCCTATTACTATAAACCAGCCGAAAGCCCGGTAAAAAAGGAGATAAAACCGGGGATCGCCCATGACTTAATGGATTTACCGCAGCGATTCTTCGACGCCTGGGAGCCGGTCGGGGCCAATGAAATGAAACCCGGGGCGTTAGACGGGCCGGTGGCCATCATCGGCATTGCCGGTAAGATGCCCGGTTCGGCGGACCTGGAGATTTTCTGGCAACACCTGGCCGCGGGAAAAGACCTGGTAAGTGAAATCCCGGCGGACCGATGGGATTGGCGGGAGTACTACGGCCATCCCGGGCAGGGGCCCAACAAAACCGATGTCAAGTGGGGCGGATTCATGGAAGAAATCGAGACTTTTGACGCCCAGTTTTTCGGCATATCGCCCCGTGAAGCGGAATTAATGGACCCCCAGCAGCGGTTATTCCTGGAAACCGCCTGGAAAGCCATCGAAGATGCCGGGTACAGTCCCGCGGCGTTATCCGGTTCCCGCACCGCCCTATTTGTCGGGGTCAGCACCAACGATTACAATGAACTTTTAAAAGATTGGGGTATCGACATTGAAGCCCACATTTCCACCGGTATTAATAATTCCATTATCGCTAACCGCGTTTCTTATTTATTGAATTTACGCGGGCCCAGCGAGACCATCGACACCGCCTGCTCCAGCTCGTTGGTGGCGGTACGCCGGGGCGTGGATTGCATCCGCAGCGGCGAATGCGAGATGGCCATTGCCGGGGGGGTCAATGTATTACTGCGGCCCAAGTTCCATATCGCCTTTAGAAAGACCGGCATGCTCAGCGAAACCGGCAGATGCAAAACCTTTGATAAACAAGCCGACGGGTACGTGAGGTCCGAGGGCGTCGGCGCCGTTTTATTAAAGTCCCTGGACCGGGCCCGGGCCGACGGGGACCATATATACGCCGTTATCAGGGGAATTGTCGAGAATCACGGCGGCCGGGCCCACTCGCTGACGGCCCCGAATCCCCAGGCCCAGTCCGAATTACTGATCCGGGCTTACCAACAGGCCCGGGTCCCCATCGATACCGTCACTTACATCGAGGCCCACGGCACCGGGACCCACCTGGGGGATCCCATTGAAATCAACGGCATGACCGAGGCCTTCAAAAAATTATATTCAGAAGCGAAGCAAACCTGGCCCGGCAGCAAACACTGCGGCATCGGGGCAGTTAAAACCAATATCGGTCACCTGGAATCCGCCGCGGGAATCGCCGGGGTGTTAAAAGTACTCCTGGCTTTAAAGCATAAGATGCTTCCGGCGACAGTGCATTTCCGGGAACTCAATCCCCATATCCGGCTGGAAGATACCCCCTTTTATATCGTCAAAGAAACCCGGGCCTGGGAATGCATGCACGATGGCCAGGACAATCCCATTCCCCGTCGCGCCGGGATCAGTTCTTTCGGTTTTGGCGGAACCAACGTCCACCTGGTATTGGAAGAGTACCCGGATACAAATCCGCCAATGGAAGCTGAAAAGCCGGGTCCCCAACTGGTGGTATTGTCGGCCAGGGATGAAGAGCGACTCAGGGTATATGCCGCTAAAATCGCGGAGTTCCCGGACCAAATGGGTATAGGTGGGAAAAATACCCGGGCCCGTTTGGAAACTCAATTGCGCGGGGCTGCCGCTGAGATCATGGGCGTTTCGCCTGGAGACATCGATCCGGCAGAGGACTTCAATGCTTATGGTTTCGATGCCGTGATGCAGGCCAGGCTGACCCAAACCCTGGCGGAAATCACCGGTCAAGAGGCGACGGTGACCCAGCTTAGCGGGTGCACATCGCTGGAATCCCTGGCGCAATCCTTTGGCGCAGATGAAGGGGAAGCGCCGCCGGTAACCCTGGCCGGTCTCGCCCATACCCTCCGGGTAGGAAGAGAGGCAATGAACGCCCGATTGGCCCTGGTAGTTAACAATATCGCGGAAATGCAAGACAAATTGCGGCGGTATGCCCGGGGTGAAACGAACCTCGAAGGGGTCTACCTGGGAAATGTAGACCCCGGTAAAAAGGAAGATCCGGCGGCGGTGGAATCCGCGGTGGGAAAAGAACCGGACCGGTTGGCCCGGCTCTGGGTCGCCGGGGCGCACCTGGATTGGAATATGGTTTATGGAGAAAACTCCCCGCGCCGCATTTCATTGCCGACGTATCCTTTTGCGCGGGAGCGGTATTGGCTGCAAAAGCCCCAAAAGCGGGCCGCGGCGCCGCACATCCTGATCGATCAGCTCGACCTTACCACGGGCCGACCCGCTTTTAATAAACGCTTTAACGGGCAGGAATTTTTTATCGCCGACCACTCCCATATTTTACCCGGTGTTGTCTACCTGGAAATGATCCGGGCAGCCGGCCATTTGTTGGGTGTCCGCGCCACAACGTTTCGCAATGTCGTCTGGTCCATCCCCATCGTGGCCAGGGAAGCCCGTCCCACTGACGGGCCGGGAAAAGACGTCCGGGTCGTCCTGGACCCCAAAGCGGGGGCGTATGAGTTCAGGGTAATGACCGCGGACAGCCGGGGCCATGATATCACGCATTCAGTGGGAACATTCATCGGGGCGTCGGCGCTTAACCCGGGGGCGGCAGACGAATCCGTCGATATTACAGCGGTCCTGGGACGGTGCCGGGGCGGAAAACCGGAAGCCGATGCCTATTACGAACATATTAATGAAAACGGCGGATTTTTTGGTCCACGTTTCCAGGGTATAAAGGAATTTTATTATAACCGGCAAGAAGCGCTCGCCCGCATCGAAATAAACGAAGAACAGGAAAAGGATTTCCATGAATATATACTCCATCCTACCCTGACCGATTCCGGCATCCAGGCTATGGTGGCTTTCGGTTATAAGCTCGGTTTGAAGCCCGAGATAATATATTTACCCTATGTCCTGAATGAACTGGTAATTCTCAATAGTTCAACCCGGCCGGCTTATGTATATGTATCGGTAAACGGCGATCCGGCCGGGCTTCGTCCCGAAGGGATGAAGTTCAATTCGATGCTCCTGGACAAACAAGGCAGGGTCCTGGTGAAGATATTGGGGTTGTCCCTCAGGCCCTTGCAGCAGTCCATTGCCGCGATATCCGGGGAAGTTCTCAAACCTGGGACGGGGGCGCCGGAAACCATTTATTACCAAAGCGCCTGGAGACCATGCCCCGGGTTCGACAGACGGGGACTCGATGCTGCAATTCCCGGGCCTTTCCTGGTCTTTGATTGGGACTCGCGGTTCAGCGATCTCATAGATGACCAGTTGGTAAACAGTAAAGACGGCTTAACGGCCGCCCACCGGGCGATATGCGTAACGCCCGGCCAACAGTTCCGCCGCTGGGACACGGATGGGAAACCAATGTATGAAATCGATCCCTGTTCCGGGTCCCATTACCTGCAATTGGCCCAATCGTTGCGGGAACAAAACCTGCTGCCCGGTATCATTCTTCATTGTTGGTCCCGGCCCGGTTTTAGCGGCGCTGGGGAACAATTGCGACAGCAATTGGATTTAAGCATTCATTCACTTTTCCATATTTTGCAGGCATTTATGAACCAGCCGGTCCGGGACGGCGCCAGGTTATTCTATTTCTATCCCGGTAATGCCGGGGATATCCAGCCCCATTATGCGGCGGCGGCGGGATTTTTACGTTCCGTCGGCCTGGAGAGCCGGAAGTTCATTTATAAAACAATCGAAACCCCGGGCGACGATAAAGCAAAGCTCCTGGAAATACTATCCATGGAAATCGCCGGGACTCAACCCGACCTGGAGGTTCGTTATCATGAGAATCTCCGGTTCATAAAGACTTTGCGGGAGTTTAACATGATTACCGGGGAAGCGTCGCCTTTAAAGGAAAAAGGAGTCTATTTAATTAGCGGTGGGTTGGGGGGATTGGGGTTGATTTTTGCCCGGCGCCTGGCCCGGAGTGTCAGGGCCCGGCTTGTGCTGTGCGGTCGTTCGGATTTGACCGAGAAAAAAAAGTCCATCCTTGAGGAACTGGAATCCCTTGGGGCCGAAGTACTTTACATTAAAACCGATATCGCCGTTTATCCCGAAGTAGAGCATCTCATATCCGGCGCTAAGGCCAGGTTCGGACATATCGACGGCATTATTCACAGCGCCGGCGTGCTTCGGGATACCTTTTTGATTAATAAAACCGTGGAAGAACTGGACAGTGTATTGGCCCCAAAGGTATACGGAACTGTAAACCTGGATGAAGCTACCCATGATGAGAACCTGGACTTCTTCGTGCTGTTTTCATCGCTGACCGCGGTGTTGGGAAATATCGGCCAATGTGATTACGGCTACGCCAACAGCTTTTTGGATCATTTTGCCCATTGGCGCGAAGCGCTGCGCGAAAAAGGCCAACGGAGCGGTAAGACCCTGGCTATCGACTGGCCCCTGTGGAAAGAAGGCGGTATGAAAATGGATAAACGGTTTGAAGAAATGCTTGCCGGCGTCAAAGGAATCACCGTCATGAGTAGTGAAACCGGTTTGCGTGCTTTCGAAATGGGACTTACCCAGCCGATGAGCCAATGGGGCCTGGTGGAAGGGGAGCGGGAAAAAATTGAAAAATCTTTTAAGTTCCGTGAAGCGTCCCCACAGGTCCCGGCAGCGCGGCAGACACCGTCGGCAGACTCCTGGGAACAATTTCAAAAAGATTTGCTGGGCCTGGTCTCCGAACTGCTAAAAATCCCGGAAAGTAAGATCGCATTCGATAAGAACATGAGTCAATTCGGTTTTGATTCCATCAGTTTCACGGAGATGTCGCAGAAGGTCAATGCCCGGTATCAAATTTCCGTGACCCCGGACGTCTTTTTTGAACATCCCACCATCGGGTCTATTGCCCAATTTTTGTGGGAGAAATATAAAGAACCCATTGCGCAGTTTTACCAGGCTGCGGTCCCGGCGAGCACACCCAGTGTGCTCCGTGAGCCCGGTGAGCCCGGTGAACCCTGCGAGCCCATTTCCTGGTCTTCCCCGACTCCTTTTCAAGCTGTCGCGGGAGAAAAGCAGGAGCCCATTGCCATAATCGGGGTCAGCGGGGTAATGCCCCAGTCAGAAGACCTGGAAACCTTCTGGAAGTGCCTGGAAGGGGGTAAAGACCTGGTTACTGAAATCACCCCAGAGCGGTGGCAATCCCTGGGGTACCGTGGGGAAACCGCGGATAAACCGGCGGCCATCCGGGCCCAATGGGGAGGTTTTCTCAAGGAAGTGGATAAATTCGATGCGGAGTTTTTCAATATTTCCTCCCGTGAAGCAGTGTTGATGGACCCCCAGCAGCGTATTTTCCTGGAAATAACCTGGGAGGCCATCGAGGATGCCGGGTATAAAGCTTCGGATTTAGCCGGGAGCCGTACCGGGTTGTTCGTGGGTGTGGCTAATAACGATTACTATGATGTGTTACGGGATAACAGCGATAAGATGGACGCCCATGTCATTACCGGGATAGACCATTCCATATTGGCCAACCGGATATCTTACACGCTCAACCTGCATGGTCCCAGCGTTTCTATCAACACAGCCTGTTCAAGTTCGCTGGTGGCCATCCACCATGCGGTGGAGGCTTTGAGGAGCGGTAAATGTCGATTGGCCATTGCCGGGGGCGTCAACATTCTTTGCAGCCGGGCCTATTACTTTAGTTTAACCAGTTCGGAAGTTTTGTCGCCTGACGGTCGGAGTCGGGCTTTTGACCGGGGGGCCAACGGTTATGTCCGGGGCGAGGGCGCCGGTGCGTTCTTATTAAAGCCCTTGAGTGGGGCTTTAAAGGACGGCGATCATATTTATGCGACGATCAAAGGCACGGCAGTCAATCATGGGGGCCGGACCGCTTCTTTAACCGCCCCCAGCGTCAATGCCCAGGCCGAATTATTAATCGAGGCCTTTACCGGGGCCCAGGTCGATCCTTATACGGTCAGTTACCTCGAAGCCCACGGCACAGGCACCGAGTTGGGCGACCCCATCGAAATAAACGGTATAAAAAAAGCCTTCGAGGAGATGTACCGGAGAAGCGGGCGCGCCTGGACAGGCGAGCACCGCACCGGCATCGGCACGGTTAAGACCAGTATCGGCCACCTGGAATCGGCGGCAGGGGCCGCCGGAGTGATCAAGGTACTGCTGTCCATGAAACATAAAACCCTACCCGGTAATATTCATTTAAAAGAAGTCAATCCTTATATTCAACTGGAGGGTACTCCTTTTTATTTCGTACGTGAAAACATCCCCTGGGAGAACCCGGTGGATGGGCAGTGGGGGGTTATTCCCCGGCGGGCCGGGGTTAGTTCCTTCGGTTTCGGTGGGGCCAACGCCCATGTTGTCCTGGAGGAATATGAAGACCGGCGCAGCCCGGGGGAAACCGGTCCCCTGGCGCAGGGGGCCCAGCTCATCGTGCTTTCCGCCAGGAATAAAGATAGGTTGATGGCTTATGCCCGCCGTATCGCAGATTTCCTGAAAACCACCCCTGCCGGGGTTAATCTCAGCGATCTGGCTTATACCTTGCAGGTGGGGCGTGAGGAAATGGAAGAGCGGTTGGCGGTAGTGGCAGCCGGCCCGGATGAGGCCATCGATAAACTGGAACGTTTTTGCCGGGGTGAAGAAGTGCGGGAGGAAGACCCGGGGGTCCCGGGCGACCGGGGAAAGTTGGCCGGGGTGGCCCGGGCGTGGTTGGCCGGGGACCGGATCGACTGGTCTTCACTGCACACTGGAAGCAGCGGCGGCAGCGGGAACGGGGCCAGGCGGGTTTCCCTGCCCACGTACCCGTTTGAGAGAAAAAAGTACTGGCCCCAGGTTCGCCAGGTTCGCGAGACTGCCAATGTATATCATGGGGCCATGAAAGTTTCGGATAGGCCCAGGCTTATCTTGAAGAGGAAGGATGAAAGCCCCCGTGAAGAAGGATATCCGGTTATGGTTCATAAGCCCCAGGAGGTTGTCTTAACGGGAAAATCAGGGGATTCAAGTATAAAAATAAAAATTAAAGAGGCGTTGGCAGGGGTGCTTTATACTGGAGTAGAGGGGATCAGTGAGACTAAAACCTTCCTGGATTTGGGATTAGACTCGATATTGGCCATTGAGTTATCCAAAAAATTGGGGGAGGTTTTCGGCATCGAGTTGAAGACCAACATTTTATATTCGCATCCCACAATAAATCAACTGACCGGGCACCTGGAAGGGGTTGCGGTTCCCGACTCTCCCGGGGCGGTCAAATCAGGAGCTTTTTCGGGCCCCGCGGCGCGGGGGGCCAAAGAAGACGCCAATTCCCCCAATTATCATCATTCATCATTCATCATTCATCATTCCACACAGCCCCCCTGGCCGCCGGAGGCAAAAAATAATATAGCAATCATCGGTTTGGCCGGGCGGTTTCCCGGGGCCGGGGATGTCGAGCAATTCTGGCAGAACCTGGTAAACGGTATAGACAGCATCGTTGAAGTACCTGCGGGGCGTTGGGGTAAGGATGTTCCCGGTGAAACCTACCGGCGCCGGGGTGGGTTCCTGGCGGATGCGGATTGTTTTGATCCGCTTTTTTTCAATATTTCCCCGGGTGAAGCGGAGGTTATGGACCCCCAGCAGCGGGTTTTCCTGGAGGAAGCCTGGAAGGCGTTAGAGGATGCCGGGTATCCCGACCGGGGCATGAGTAATAAGCGCTGCGGCGTATTTGTAGGGGCGGCGGGGAACGACTATATAACCCGGCTGCAGGATATAGAGGGCGAGGCGCCGGTGCACGCGGTCACCGCCAATGCGGCGTCGGTGTTGGCCGGTCGCATCGCTTATCACCTGGACATGAAAGGGGCCAGTTTCGCGGTGGATGCGGCCTGTTCGTCGTCGTTGGCGGCCATTCAACTGGCCTGTGAACGTATTCTTGACGGGCAGTTGGAAATGGCCCTGGCCGGCGGGGTGAATATACTGACCACGCCGCAGACTCACCGGGTGCTGTCCGGTGCGGGGATGCTGTCTCCCTCATCCTGTCATCGGGCATTCGATGAGCAGGCCGATGGTTTCGTGTTGGGTGAAGCGGTGGTGGTATTTGTGTTGAAAGCTTTGGACCGCGCAGTGGCGGACGGCGATCATATTTATGGGGTGATCAAGGCGGTGGGGGTAAACCAGAATGGCCGGAGTAATGGGATTACGGCGCCCAGTGCGCCGGCGCAGGCCCAATTGGCGCGCGATCTTTACCGCGGCGCCGGCATCGATCCCGCGGTTGTCACTTATGTGGAGGCCCACGGGACCGGTTCGAAACTGGGCGATTCCATCGAGGTCGCTGCATTGGCCGAGGTGTACCGCCGGGACAGCGGCGAAAAGAATTATTGCGCGTTGGGGGCGGTGAAAACCAATGTCGGGCATACCCTGGCCGCGGCCGGGGCGGTGGGCCTGGCCAAAGTGTTAATGGCCCTCAAATACAAGAAAATCCCGGCTAACCTTCACTTTCAAACCCCCAACACCGATATCGATTTCAGCCGGAGTGCTTTTTATGTCAACCGGGCGTTGAGGGACTGGACCGTGCGTGATGGGGTTCCCAGGACAGCGGCGGTCAATACCTTTGGGATCAATGGCGCCAATGCCCACCTGGTGGTGGAGGAAGCGCCCGTTGTACCGCAGCCTACGCCGGACGCGGTCCGTCTTTATTACCTTGTGCAGTTGTCCGCCATGACGCGGGAAGCCCTGGGCCGTAAAATTCGTGACCTGGTCTCATGGCTGGAAAAGGAAGGAAACCGACACACCATCTACGATATCGCTTATACCTTGTGGATGGGGAGGAGTCATCTCCCCGTCCGTACCGTATTCGTCGTTAAGGAAACCGATGAACTCCGCCGGAAACTGGAAAAATTACTGGAAACGTATTCCAGCGACCGGGAGTCGATTAAAGACCTGGGTGAAACGTCGGCCCCGCCGGACACCCGGGCGCAGCAGCAGGGGGAAGGTTGGTTGAAAGAATCAAACGACCGCGATAAATTGGAAGCCCTGGCCGGGTTGTTTCTTGACGGCGTCCCGTTGGATTGGGATAGTTTATACCCGGGCCCGGGAAATCGTCGAATTTCTTTACCCGTATACCCGTTTGAGCGGGAGAGATACTGGCTTGATGCAGCGAGACCCGGGGCGAGGCTGCATCCTTTGTTGGACAGCAACGAGTCCACCCTGGATGAGCAATGTTTCCGGAAGGTATTCAGCGGTGAAGAGTTCGTATTTACAGATCATTGTTATAATGAAATCAAGGTCCTGCCCGGGGCCGCTTACGTGGAAATGGCCTGGGCGGCGGGCAGCCTGGCGAACCCGGCCCAGCCCCCGGTAATATTTAAAAACCTTACCTGGGTGCAGCCCCTGATGGCGACAAATGGTAAAAAAACGGTACACGTCGGTTTGTATCCGCGGGGTGAGGTCGTAGAATTTGAGATATATTCACCCGTACCTGGGGCGCCGGGCGCCCAGGAATCTCCTTCGGGTAGGTTGGTATATGCCCAGGGCGCGCTGGTATATAAGAACCAGGCTGAAGAACAGGAACAAGCCGAAGTTATCCCCATAGAAGAGATAAAAAAACGGGCCCTTCAGCGTACGGGCCCGGAGGAATTCTACCGGCTGATCCAAACCAGCGGTATGCATTTCGGACCGGCGTTTCAAACCATACGGGAATTGTACCGCGGCAGCAATGAAGCCCTGTCCTTTTTTGAATTACCCGGGGCGGTGCGGGCCGGTTGCGAAAGTTTCGGCATCCATCCTTCACTTTTGGATGCGGCGTTTCAGACCTCCATCGGCATGAAGAGCGACGAAGCGCTGCGGGTGGACCAGCCGGAACTTCCTTTTATGTTGGACGAACTCCAGGTTATCAAACCCTTAACCCAGAGGGGGTATGCCTATGTCACCCTGTCCGCCGATAAACAAGCAGGCAGCGAAAGGGCCGCGGAACTGGATATCCGGGTAACCGATGAAACGGGGCAGGTGCTGGTGAGGATGAAGAATTATTTTGGCAGGCCTATCCGGCCTCACAGCGCCGATTTTGGCGAGAACCCGGACGACCGGCCGGCGAGTTCCCATCTCCAGGAAAAAGCAGAGACTTATTTGAAGAAAATCCTGGCCAGGGTCGCAAAGCTGCCGGTAGAGAGAATCCGGCCAAAGGAGCGGCTGGAGAAATATGGCATCGATTCCCTGATGATTATCAACCTGAATAAAGAGATGGAGCAGCATTTCGGTAAATTGCCCAGGACCCTGTTTTTCGAGTATCAGACCCTGGCGGCGTTGGCGGAATATATGATCAAGGAGCACCGGGAGAAGATCTTGGAAAAAACCGGGGCAACGGCAACGCCCGGTGAACCGGTCCCGGGAATCGGGGAGACCGCGCCCAAAAGCGATAGGTTGGAATTCAAGTCGGCGCGTTTCCTGGCGCCCACGAATTTGCCGGCCCGGGACAAGGGCGGTCAAGGGGAAGGCATTGCTGTAATCGGTCTCAGTGGGCGTTATCCCCAGGCGCGAAACGTGGCGGAATTCTGGCAAAACCTGTGCGCCGGCAAGGACAGTACCACGGAAATCCCGGCCCGCCGTTGGGATTACCGGGAGTATTATGATCCCGACCCGGAAAAAGCCAGGGCAGGTAAAATTTATTGCAAGTGGGGTGCTTTTCTCGATGATGAAGATAAATTTGATCCCTTGTTTTTCAATATTTCACCGGCGGAAGCGGAGACCATCGACCCCCAGGAGCGGATACTCCTGGAAACCGCCTGGGCAGCGTTGGAAGATGCCGGGTATACGCGGGAAACCCTGGCCCGGCTTGTTGCCCACGGGCAGGGCGCCAATGTAGGGGTGTTTATCGGGTCCACCAGTAACACCTATTTACTGCACGGACCCACGGAGTGGGACAGGGGGAATTTTGTCTATCCCGGTACTTACCCCTGGTCGTTGTCCAACCGGATATCCTATCAATTTAATTTCAAGGGGCCCAGTTTCACCATCGATACCGGGTGTTCATCCTCGCTGATAGCCCTTCACCTGGCCTGCGAGAGTCTTAAGCGGGGGGAATGCCAATTGGCCATGGCCGGCGGGGTCAACCTGTATTTGCATTACTCCAAATACAACCGGCTCTGCCAGTGGAAAATGTTGTCCCCCACCGGGACATGCCGCGCCTTTGGCGAAGGGGCCGACGGTTTTATCCCCGGGGAAGGCGTGGGGGCGGTGCTGCTCAAACCGTTGGCCGCAGCTCTCCGGGATAAAGACCATATCTATGCCGTTATAAAAGGCAGCGCCATGAATCATGACGGCAAAACCAACGGTTATACGGTTCCCAATCCCAATGCCCAGGCGGAAGTAATCGCCCAGGGCCTGGAAAATGCCGATATCGATCCGCGCACCGTCAGTTACCTTGAAGCCCACGGGACAGGCACCCTGTTAGGCGACCCAATCGAAATTACCGGGATAACCAAAGCATTCCGGGAGTATACCCGGGACGTGCAATTTTGTGCGCTGGGGTCGGCCAAAGCGAATGTCGGGCATATGGAAGGCGCCGCCGGGATCGGCGCATTAACCAAGACGCTGCTGCAATTAAAGAACCGGCAGCTTGTACCTTCGCTCCATTCACAGGGTTTGAACCCCAACATCGATTTCGCGGCATCCCCGGTATATGTCCAGCAGGAACTCAGCGAATGGAAGCAGCCGGTCATCGGTGAAAAGGGCAGCGAAAAAAAATATCCCCGGCGGGCCGGCGTCAGCGCTTTCGGCGCCGGTGGGGCCAATGTGCATGTGCTGGTGGAAGAATGGCCGGGCGAAAATCAGCCGGGGCAAAGGGTTAAGCGGGAAAACACCCCGGGACCCCAGGTTATCGTACTTTCAGCCCGGAATGAAGAACGATTGATAGAATATGCCGGAAATTTGGCGGCTTACCTTGAAAATTCCAGTATGGTACAGGGGGCGGCCGGCCGGCCTGGCCATCCCGGCGTGGACCTGGAAGAACTGGCTTACACTTTGCAGGTAGGCCGGGAGGCCATGAACGAACGACTGGCCGTGATGGCGTCCGGCCCCGGGGAATTGCAGGAAAAATTGTCGCGCTTCAGCCGGGGTGAAACCGGTATAGAAGATTTATATAAGGGAAACCTGAAGTCAGGAAGGGGAATCTCCGGGCTTCTACTCCAGGGAAGGGCGGGGGAGGAATTCCTGGGGATGCTCATCAAAGATCGTGACTACAGCCGGTTGGCTCAATTGTGGGTATCCGGGGTGGATATCGATTGGCAGGTATTTTATCCGGGGGGGCCCCCGGCCCGGGTATCTTTGCCCACTTACCCCTTTGCCCGGGAACGCTGCTGGTTCAGAGAGTCCGGGGACTTCAGCCGCGGCATAAGCGCCGGCTGGTCCCGGCAGGACAGGCTCCATCCCATGCTGGACAGTAATAACTCCAACTTCGAAGAGCAGAAATTTTCGACCCGGTTTACCGGGAACGAGTTTTATCTAACCGATCATGTGGTGGCAGACCGGAAGGTTTTGCCCGGGGTGGCCTTTATCGAAATGGCGCGGGCGGCCGGTGAAATAGCCGCCGGGGAAAAAGTACGCAAGATTAAAAATATAGTCTGGGCCAGGCCGGTGGTGGTAGATAGTGACGCCGGTGCGATTAACCTGCGCTTGTATCCGGGCGATGACGCAGTGGAATTTGAAGTGGACAGCGAAGACGACGGGAAACAGCCCATTGTGCATGCCCAGGGCAAGTTGGTCTATGAGAACCGTTCCCGGGAAGCAAGCGCTCCCGGACCCGGCAATATGGATACGGAAGCGATAATGCAGCGCTGCCCGCATGTCATGGAAAGCGGGGAATGTTACCGGTTGTTCAAGGCAGCGGGTTTACAGTACGGTCCTACCTTTCAAGGGATACGCACACTCCATTATAATGGCAAGGAAGCCCTGGCCCACATCGAGCTGCCGGCGGCAGCCCGGGAAAAAGAAGGTTTTGCCGGTTTTGTACTGCACCCGTCTTTAATGGATGCCGCCTTGCAAACCGTCATTGCCCTGCTGCCGGGAAAGGAAAATAACCCCCGGGCGCCGTACCTGCCTTTTACCCTGGGGGAAGTGGAGATATTCGATTCATTGTCCCCCGATGTTTTGGTATATACGGTCCCTGCCCGGGATAACCAGGCGCCCGGGGCCCGCTTGAATACCTTCGATATCCACATCCTGGACAATGGCGGCAAGCTGTTGGTAAGACTGAAGGATTTTTCCATCCGGGCGCTGGCGCCGCAAGGAAAGGATAACCTTCTCCAAACCCTGTACTACCGCTGCAAATGGGAAGAATCCCCGGGCTGGGAAAACCCGCCGGGGAGACAACACCCACCGGGACCGGCAGAACCGGGAGTAGGAACTATCCTGGTCTTCGATGTAAACGAAGCGCTTCGGGACGCCCTGTCGGGGCGTTACCCCGGCCAAAGCGGCGCGCCCCGGGTTCTCCTGGTCAAGCCCGGCGAGCGCTTCCTGGAGAACGGCAGCGGGGTATACACCGTTAATCCCGGCTGTTTCACCGACTATCGGAAATTATTTGAAACGCTGGAACAACAAAAGGTACTGCCGGCCAAAATCCTGCACCTGTGGTCGCAGGAAAATTTCTCCGCTGATAAACCGACCCTGGACCTTCGACTGGAGAGAGGTTTTTACTCGGTCTTCCACATCAGCCGGGTATTGATGACCATGACCCGGAAACTTTCGGGCCACGTGCGCTTGATATATATCTATCCCCGGCTCAATGGCGAAATCCAACCCCAGTATGCGGCAGTAGGAGGGTTTGCCCATACGGTCCGCCAGGAAAATTCCAACTTCATCTATAAAACCGTGGAACTGCCCCAAACCTCTACCGGGGACGAAGCGCCGGCGGCCCCGGCCTGGGTGGATTTCCTGTTGAGAGAATTCGAGGAAGACTCCGGCGTGGAGATTCGTTATGAAGGTAGTCGCCGTTGGGTCAGACGCCTCCGGGAATTTGACCTGGAAAAGGAAGCCGAAACCCTGCAAGCGGCAGGAACAACCCTGCCATTGCAAGAAAAAGGGGTATACCTGGTCACCGGCGGCGCCGGGGGCCTGGGGCTTCTCCTGGCCCAATACCTGGCCCAACAGGTAAAAGCCAGGTTGGTACTGGTCGACCGCGCGGAACTAAACGCCGCTAAAGAGGCGGAAATCCAAAAGTTACAGGAACTCGGCGCGGAAGTGATTTTCATAAAAGCCGATACGGCCAACCCCCAGGAGATCGACGGGCTGATGGAACAAATTAAAAAAAGATATCATGCCCTTAATGGAATTATCCACTGCGCCGGTATGATCCATGACGCCCTGGTAACCAAAAAGACGCCGGAACAGATGGCGCAGGTATTGGCCCCCAAGGTCCACGGCGCGATATGCCTGGATGAAGCCAGCCAGGGGGAAAACCTGGATTTCTTTGTGATGTATTCGTCGGCAGCGGCGATTTTAGGGAACCCCGGGCAATGTGATTATGCGTTTGCCAACAGTTTCATGGATTACTATGCCGGGGTCCGGGAAAAGCGGCGGGCCAATGGGCTGCGCAAAGGTAAAACCCTCTCTATTAATTGGCCTTTGTGGCAGTACGGGGGAATGAGGATCGATGAACACAGCGAGAAGCTGATGACCACGAGGATGGGGATGACGCCCCTGCCCACCGCGGCCGGGCTAAATGCCTTTATAAAGGGACTGTTACCCACAGACAGCCAGTTGGCCGTGGCCCATGGGAACGCCGCTAAGATAAGACAGGCGCTGGACCCTGACCGGGAAAGACTTAAAAAGGAAGAAGCTTCCGCTGCGGCGGCGCCCCAAAGCCCGGGCGAAGGAAACGAAATACTTTCAAAACTTCAACGGGACCTGGGGAAAATCGCTGTCCATATATTAAAGATTAATGAGAAAGATTTTGAAGCCGATGGCGATTTGCATGAATATGGATTCGATTCGATTTCGTTAACGGAATTTGCCAATTTAATCGATGCCAAATATAATCTTGAGATAACGCCGGCGGTATTTTTCGAGTTGGAACGTCCCAGCGTGGCCTCGCTGGCGCAAAAATTGTATAAAACCCAGGCCGGCGTCTTTGAGCAATTTTTCCGGGAGCCATTGCCGGGGGTAAACCCGCTGGCGGAGTGGGAAAAGGAAACGCCGGCCCCGGGATGGGGGGAGGCGGAAGCGCCGCCGTTGGGGCCATCGAGGTCCCGGCAGCGTTCCCGGTTCCAGGACAGGACCCCGGTAAAAGAACACTCGGAGCAGCCGGACCGCGAACCCATCGCCATTATCGGCATGAGCGGTGTAATGCCCCAGTGCCGGGACCTGGAAACTTTCTGGAAACACCTGGCATCCGGGGATGATTTAATCAGCGAAGCGCCCGTCGATCGCTGGGATTGGAAAGCCTTGCCTGCCGACCTGGGGGGCGCGCGCTGGGGCGGCTTCATGAAAGAAATAGACAAATTCGACGCCGAATTTTTCGGTATATCACCCCGTGAAGCAGAGTTGATGGACCCCCAGCAAAGAATATTCCTGGAAACCACCTGGAAAACCATCGAAGACGCGGGCTATGCCATCTCGAGTTTATCCGGGACCAGGACCGGCATATTCGTGGGCGTTTCCAGCGGGGACTATTTTGAGATTTTATCCCCGCGCCTCGATAAACTGGAAACCCATGAATCCACGGGCAAAGCCCATTCGATTTTGGCCAATCGCATATCCTTCCTGTTAAATTTCCATGGGCCCAGTGTGGCCGTCGATACCGCCTGTTCCAGTTCATTGGTGGCCATACACCATGCAGTGATGGCCATACGGGGTGGGACTTGCGACATGGCGATTGCCGGTGGGGTGAATGTCATGCTGACGCCGAAGTGGTTCCAGGTATTTCACGCGGCCAGCATGTTATCGGAAGATGGTCGCTGCAAAACATTCGATGCGCGGGCCAACGGGTACGTACGAGGGGAAGGCGCCGGGGCGATTTTTCTAAAACCCTTGAGCCGCGCCCTGGTCGACCACGATCATATTTATGCCGTAATCAAAGCGACCGCCGAAAATCACGGCGGTCGCGCCAAGTCTTTAACGGCCCCCAATGCCAATGCCCAGGCGGAGTTATTGGTCGCAGCCTACCGGGAAGCCGGGGTTGATCCCGCCACCGTGAGTTATATCGAAGCCCACGGCACCGGCACCAGCCTGGGCGACCCCATTGAGATCAATGGCTTAAAAAAGGCCTTCCAGGAGTTGTACAAACGGGAAGGTAAGGTGTTTAACGGCAAACCCCACTGCGGCATCGCCTCGGTGAAAACCAATATCGGGCACCTGGAAGCAGCGGCCGGGATCGCCGGTCTCCTGAAGGTGCTCCTGGCGATGAAATACCGGGAACTGCCCGGCAATGTTCATTTCCAGGAACTCAACCCCTATATCGATCTCCAGGACAGTCCCTTTTACATCGTGAAGGAAACCAAGCCATGGCAATACCTGGTGGATGAGCATAACCGGCCGGGGCTGCGAAGGGCCGGCGTCAGTTCCTTTGGCTTCGGCGGCTCCAATGCCCACGTGGTGTTGGAAGAGTATTCAGTCCCCGCCCATGAATATCCCGCAGATTTCCCCCAACTCATCGTGATGTCCGCGAAGAATGAAGATAGACTAAAAGCCGGCGTAAAGCAGATGTTGGAGCGCCTGGAAAGAAACGAAATTGCTCCGAAAACCGGGCAGACGCCAATCCAGGGTGGTTTCGAGAAAGTACGCCGGGATTTAATGCGGATTGCCGCCGGTATTTTACATATAAAAGAAAGCGATATCGACGCCAACGAAAACCTGGAAGAGATGGGTTTTGATCAGGTCGGTTTAGCCAGGTTGGCAGAAGAAATAAATACAACATATGGCCGGGACATAACCATGGACATATTCCCGGGAAACTCCTCGCTGCATTCGTTGGCCCGGTATGTTCCCGAGAATGAGGCCGCGCCGGCAAGCGGCGGCAGTTACCCGGACGCGCTCCCCCTGGCCGATATCGCCTATACCTTACAGGTAGGGCGGGAACCCATGGAGGAACGGTTGGCCCTGGCGGCTTCAAACACCAGGGAATTATGCGAGAAATTGCGGCAATTTGACCGGGGCGATTCAGATATAAAAGATTTTTATCGGGGGAATATAAAAGCCCTGCGGGAAAATCCCGGCGCTATCCCGGCTGTCCCGGCCAACCCGGTAGGAGAAGGATTATCCAAACTTGCCCAGGCCTGGGTAACCGGGGAAAAAATCGACTGGCAATCGCTGTATCCAACCCCTGGCCCGTATCGGGTCAGCCTGTCCACTTATCCCTTTGAGAGAAAGAGATACTGGGTAGAGGCGATGCCGGGAACCACGGGGATATCGATATCACCAACGGCGCTTCAACCGGCGCCTGCAGCGAAACCGGTGAAAAAGGAATTCGCGTCCGATGATAGTATGATACGGTCCCGGGTTAAAGAGATTTTAGCGGAAGTGCTTTATATGACGCCCGCTAAAATCGATGAAGAAAAACTTTTTGTAGACCTGGGGCTGGATTCGATCCTTGGCATAGAGTTTGTAAATAAATTCAATAAATATTTTAAAGTACCGCTGAAAGCCACCAACCTGTACGATTATTCGACGGTAAAAGAATTGGCCGGCTATATCGCCAGCCTCGCTGCCGACAGCGGAGACACAGTAGTGGAGATGGCGGTGGCCGGGGATTATCCCGGCGAAACCGGCGAAGTTGTAGGTCGGTCCGGGGATATTGCAGTCATCGGTATGTCCGGTAGGTTCCCGGGCGCAGAACATGTGTGGGAATTGTGGCGGCGTTTGGAACAGGGCGAAAGCTCCATCAGCGAAGCGCCGCGGGAACGCTGGGATACCCGGGCGCTCTATGACCCGGAACCCGGGACGCCGGGCAAAACCTACTGCAAATGGGGTGGATTTCTCCCGGATGTGGATAAATTCGATCCCCTTTTCTTTAACATCTCCCCGGCTGAAGCTTCATTAATGGACCCGCAGCAGCGGCTTTTCCTGGAAGGGGCCTGGCATGCGCTGGAAAATGCGGGGTATTCGGCGGCGGCAGTGGATAACATGAAATGCGGCGTTTACGTGGGCGTAATGAGCACCAATGAGTATAACCCCCAACACCTGTTTAATTCCAGTTCGATCCTGGCGGCCCGGATCGCTTATTTCCTGAATCTCAAGGGGCCGGCCATATCTATGGATACGGCTTGTTCCTCTTCCCTGGTGGCCATCCACCTGGCCTGCAAGAGTTTGTTGAACGGCGAGAGCGATATGATGCTGGCCGGGGGAGTTACCCTGTATTTAACCGGGAAGTCGTATATCGAAATGAGCAAATCCGGGATGCTGTCGCCCGAAGGTAAATGTAAAACTTTTGACAACGGCGCCGACGGCTTTGTGCCCGGGGAAGGCGTGGGCGTGGTGGTGCTGAAACTCTTGGAAAAGGCGATCCGGGATAAAGATCATATTTATGGCGTGATCAAAGGTTCGGCCCTCAACCAGGATGGCAGGACCAACGGGATTACCGCCCCCAGCGCCAACTCGCAGCGCGACCTGGAGGCAATGGTATACCGGGAAAGCGAAATTAATCCCGGGACGATTACTTATGTGGAAGCCCATGGAACAGGAACCCACCTGGGCGACCCGATTGAAATCCAGGCCCTCACAGAAGCATTCAGGCAATATACCCAGGAAAAACAGTATTGCGCCATCGGGTCCATTAAGACCAATATCGGGCACACCTCTGCCGCCGCTGGCGCTGCCGGTGTAATGAAGGTACTCCTGGCGCTTAGGAATCGGAAAATCCCGCCCTCGCTTAATTTCAAGCAAGCCAATATACATATCGATTTTCAAAACAGCCCATTTTATGTAAATACCCAACTGGTGGACTGGAAATCACGGCCGGGTCAACCCCGGCGCGCTGCGGTCAGCTCATTTGGCTACAGCGGCACCAATGCCCATTTGGTAATCGAAGAGGCGCCCGAACCCGGGCGCGAGGAACCCCTCAGCCCCAAACCCGCCTGGATTATCCCCCTCTCGGCCAGGACCGCTGAATCGCTAACCCGGAAAATCGCTGATTTAAACCGGTGGTTGATGACAGACGGCGAAGGAGAAGGTACGGCGGCGGCGCTTGAGAATATATCTTATACGCTCTTTATGGGCCGGACCCATTTCCCCTGGCGATTGGCCCTTGTGGTAACGGATATCGTCGAACTAAAGCAAAAAATCGCCGGGATTCAAAAGGAAAGCGCCAAAACGCTGGAAACAATCACCCCTTTAATCGAGAATCCGGCCCCGCTGGAACCGGCCCTCAAGGAACAGGGGGAACAATGGCTCCGGGAATTACGGCAGACCCTTTCCCCTTCCCCGGGTTTGGCGGGTTATTTAGAGAAACTGTCGGCGTTGGCGGAATTGTACATGAAAGGGTTCGACCTGGATTGGCAGCTTCTTTACCCCGAAGAGACCCGACGGCGTATCCCCCTGCCCATGTACCCCTTTGCCCGGAAGCGCTATTGGAAACCGGGACCCGGGCATGCGGCGGATTCCGCGGACCCTGGAGAAACGGAAAAAAGACTCCGGGAAAAAGCCGAGATGCTGCTGGCCCGGATATTGGCAAACCCCATAAATACCACACCAATAGACACAAACAGTCATAAACCGGCAAAAATAAAACTCAGGAATCCCAGACCCTAACGGAGAGACAACATGTTACCCGCGAATATTAAAGAAACCATCAAACAAAAGGCGGCGGCGGTTCTTTGCCTGGCGCCCACGGAAATTCAAGATAATCAACGGCTCAGCGACCTGGGCATGGATTCGATAATCGGGGTCGAACTGATCGATACCCTGAACCGCACCTTTGACATCGCCCTGCAAAAGAGTGTCTTATATGAGTATCCCAGTGTGAACCGGTTGACCGATTACCTGCTTACCTTGATCGACGGGAACGGCAAAAACGGCGCCAATACTTCTGAATTAGGCCTCCGGCGGCCAGGGGGTTCTTTTGAAAAACCACCCCCTGGACCCCTGCAAAACTTTTTATTGTCAGGGGAAGGTGACGGCAGTGGGCCCGGATCGGTAAGCGATATAGAATCCGAACAAACTTCGATAGGCGCCCTGCGCCGCAGTGCCCGTATTAAACTGAAATCGAACCGTGAAAACACCCCGGACCCCTCCACCGGTTGGGAAGATAACCGCGAACAATTGGAAGCCCATTTCGGGAAATTGCCCGCCGGTTTACTCTCTCAATATCGAAGTATCCCGGAATTGGCCGCGTACCTGGCCAGGAATCACCGGGAAAAACTTATCACCTTAACCGGTACCCCCGGTGAGGATTTGTCCGGTCCGGCGGAAAAAGTAGCTGCCCCAGCGAAAGTAATAGATGAAGATATTGCCATAATAGGTATAAGCGGGCGTTACCCCCTGGCCACGAACCTGGATGTGTTTTGGGAAAATTTGCAAGCCGGGAAAAATTGTATCACGGAAATTCCCCCAGGGAGATGGGATTATCGCGATTATTATGACGCCGGTACAGATAGGCCGGGCAAAACCCCCTGCAAATGGGGCGGCTTTATCGACGACATAGAGATGTTTGACCCGTTGTTTTTTAATATTTCTCCCCGGGAAGCGGCAACCATGGACCCACAAACCCGGTTGTTATTGGAATCGGTGTGGCATACCCTGGAAGATGCCGGTTATACACGACGGGAACTGCAAGAGCTGCAAACCGATCCCCACCGGCGGGTCGGAATTTTTGTCGGTTGTATGTACCAGCAGTATCCCTGGTTGGCCAGGGAAAGCGAATTATGCGCGGCGCTGTCCAATACATCGTACTGGTCGATGGTGAACCGCTGTTCTTATTTTTTCGATTTCAAAGGGCCCAGTATCGCCGTCGATACGGCTTGCTCTTCATCCTTAACCGCGGTGCATATGGCCTGTGAGAGCCTGCGCCGCGGGGAATGCGCCGCGGCAATCGCCGGAGGCGTCAACCTGACACTCCACCCCAGTAAATATATCGTACTCGGCAGCATCGGCTTAATCGGCAGTGAAGGCAAAAGCTGCAGCCTGGGCCAGGCCGAGGGGTATATCCCCGGGGAAGGGGTCGGTACGGTTCTGCTGAGACCCCTGTCCGCGGCCCGGCAGCATGGCGATCATATCTATGCCGTAATTAAAGGCAGCGAGATTAATCACGGCGGGGGGTCCGAAGGTTTCACTGTCCCGAATCCCAAAACCCAGGCCGATTTGATCTCCTCCGTCCTGGAAAAAACCGGGATCGATCCCCGCACCATCGGCTATGTGGAAACATCGGCCACCGGTTCCCCCAGGGGGGACAAGGCCGAGATAGAGGCCCTGGTGGATGCGTTCAGGCGCTTTACCACCGGCGAAAATTTTTGCGCCATCGGCTCGGTGAAAGCCAATATCGGTCACCTGGAAGCCGCCGCCGGGATATCCCAATTAACCCGGGTAGTGCTGCAAATGAAACATAAAATGCTGGTCCCTTCGATTAATGCCGCCCCCCTTAACCCGGGAATCCACCTGGACGGGACCCCCTTTTATGTACAGCAGGACTGCCGTGAGTGGCAAAGACCGCGGTCGGAAGCGGGAGAAACTCCAGGCGGGACGCCCAGGCGTGCGTGCATCGATTCCTTTGGCGCCGGCGGTTCCAATGCCCATTTACTGGTGGAGGAATACATCGAGACGACCCCGGCCCTTCAACCGCGGCGCCGGGACCAACACCTTATTGTGCTGTCGGCGCGAAACGAAGAGACCCTTAAGAAATACGCCCGGGGAATGGCTGATTTCATTGGAAAATTACCGGGCGAAACCGTTAACCTGGCGGATATCGCCTACACGCTGCAAGTCGGCAGGGAGGCCATGCCGGAACGATTGGCCCTCATCGTGTCCGATGCCGAGGAGTTGGGGCGGAGGTTGACGGATTTTTTCCAGGGAAAAAATGAAAATGAAAACCTGTACCACGGCAGCGTCAGCGATGCAAAAGCCAGGGTTGAACTCTTAATCGAAGGCGAAGCCGGCCGGGAATTTATCCGCCTCATTCTTAAAAATAAAGAGTTAAACAAATTGGCCCGACTCTGGGTCTGGGGCGTGGAAGTGGAATGGAAAATTTTATACCCCACCCCGGCGCCCCGGCGTATCTCTTTACCCGTTTACCCATTCATGAAGAAACGCTATTGGCTGGACAGTCCACAAGACCGGCAAACCCCCAGCGAAACTCTGCCCCCAGCGCGGCCGCCGGCGTCAGTACCCCGGGCGCAGGGAACGGAAAGGGAAACGGCAGGGGAGACATCGGCAAAATTATTCATCCATGAGAAAGTAAGGGAGAAACTCGCCGAAGTTCTCCGGTTGGAAGATCAAGACATCGATGAAAACCGCCGCTTCCTGGATTTAGGCCTGGATTCTATCCTGGGCGTGGAATTGATAAAGAAACTTAATGAAACATTTCAAATCAATTTGAAAGCCACTGTTTTGTATGATTATTCCACGGTGAAGGAAATGTCCCGTCACCTGGCGGAAATAGCCCCCGCCCTTCGGGCGCCGGCGGCCCCGCCGGGAATCCGCGGCGGGGACGGGATTTGTAAGGGTTTGTTAATCCGCGGCGTCGGGGACATCGCCGGGGTCGGTTGGAGCGATATCCAGGTCCGGGAACCGGCGGAGCATGAGGTCCGGATACGGGTCAAAGCCTCTGCCTTGAATTTTGCCGATATATTATGCGTCAAGGGTTTATACCCCACCATGCCGGATTATCCCTTTGTGGCCGGGTTCCAGGCGGCGGGAATCGTGGATCGAGTCGGTAAGGGCGTAAACCGATTTAAGCCCGGCGATGAGGTGGTGGCCATGATGGGCGCAGGTCTGGGCGGTCACGCGGAAATCGTTATTACCCCGGGCAGCCTGGTACAACTCAAACCACCCCAAATTACTTTCGAAGACATGTGCGGCTGGCCCGATGCCTTTGTAACGACTTATTACTGCCTGTACGAAATAGGGAAATTGAAAGACCGTGAACATGTATTGATCCAATGCGCCGCCGGTGGGGTAGGATTAATGGCGGTGCAGTTGGCAAAATTGAAGAATGCGGTGATTTACGGCACCTCCAGTTCACCGGAAAAATTGGCCTACTTGAAAACCATCGGCGTGGATTTTACCATTAACTATGCGGCGGAGAATGTGGCCTGCCGCATAAAAGATTTGACCGGTGGGCGGGGGGTGGACATCGTCCTCAATACCTTAGCCGGCGATGCCCTGCAGCAAGGAATCCGCAGCCTGGCCCCCGGGGGCCGCTACCTGGAAATCGCGGTGGCCGGCCTGAAGGCCTCTCAATCCGTCGATTTATCCGGTATGACCGACAATCAATCTTTCCACAGCATCGATTTACGAAAGCTATGGCTTAATTTTCCCCAATTGGGAAACTACTTGCAAATCATGGTGGAAATGGCGCGCGGCGGGTCCATCACACCCATTGTAACCAGGACCTTCCCGGCGGAAAAGGTGAAAGAGGCCCTGGAATATATCGACCAACGAAAAAGTACCGGCAAGGTGGTATTGACTTATCCCCAAAAGAATTGGGCCGAGTTTGAGAGCGGGGCGGAAGAAAAGCCGCGGGAGCTTCAAGGACACTCTTCGGCAGACATTGCCGTTATCGGGATGTCGGGCCGGTTCCCGGGCGCCGCCAACACGACGGAATTCTGGAACAATCTGGCCGGGGGCGTCGCCGCTATCACCGAGGTGCCGGTCCAACGCTGGAACCCCAACCAAACCGCTTGTAAGTGGGGCGGGTTCCTGGAAGATATCGATAAATTCGACCCGCTGTTTTTCAATATTTCCCCGATGGAGGCCGAATGGATGGACCCCCAGCAGCGGTTGTTCCTGGAAGAAGCCTGGAAAGCCATCGAAGATGCGGGATACTCAGCGGAAAGTTTCGCCGGGGGAAAATGCGGTGTCTTCGTGGGCGTGGGGCCCGGCGACTATTCCCGGCAAACCCTGGACCCGTCAGGCAACCCGGATGCCTTTTCTTTAATGGGGGCCAGCAATTCGATCTTGACCGGGAGGGTCTCTTATATCCTGGATTTAACCGGCCCCAATATGGCCGTGGATACGGCCTGTTCTTCGTCCCTGGCGGCCCTTCACCTGGGCTGCAGCAGTATACTCAACGGCGAAAGCGACGTGGTTATTGCCGGTGGGGTGAATGTCATGACCTCACCTATCCTGCATATCATGACCGGTAAAGCCGGCATGCTGTCGAAAGAGGGCAAGTGCAAAACTTTCGATAACGACGCCGACGGCTTTGTGCCCGGTGAAGCCGCGGCCGCGGTCGTTTTGAAACCTTTGGCCAAAGCCCTGGAGGATAATGACCAGATCTATGGGGTGATTAAAGGGTCTGCCCTCAACCAGGACGGCCAGACTAACGGCATCACGGCCCCCAGCGTCAAATCCCAGGTAAAATTGGAAATGGAACTATACGAGCGCTTTCATATTCAACCGGAAAATATTCTTTATGTCGAGGCCCATGGGACCGGCACCAAATTGGGCGACCCCATTGAAATCGACGCCTTAACCACTGCCTTTGCACGATATACCGACAAGAAGCAATATTGCGCCGTCGGTTCGGTAAAGACCAATATCGGGCACGGTTTGGCGGCGGCGGGAATATCCGGCCTGGTAAAAGTATTATTATGTCTTGAACATAAAGAACTGGTTCCCTCCTTGAATTTCCAGGTTCAAAACGAACATATCGATTTTCAAAACAGCCCTTTTTATGTAAACACGGGATTAAAGGAGTGGCAAAGGGTAGGGGACAGGCCTCTCCAGGCAGCCGTCAGCGCTTTTGGTTTCAGCGGCACCAATGCCCACCTGGTGCTGGAGGAAGCGCCGCCGCCCCGACGGCAACAAAAAAACACTGCCGCCAAACCCTACTACCTGGTGGCCCTTTCCGCCAGGACCAAAACCGCCCTGGAAGCCAAAATCCATGATTTGGACGCCTGGTTGAAAATGCAGGGGAACCATCATACCCTGGCGGATATTACCTTTACTCTTTTGGTGGGAAGGAGTCATTTCCCGGTACGGGCGGCATTGGTTGCGCAGGACGCCGCGGACCTGGCCCGGCAGTTGGATTCCCTGGTCAAGAAAGGAATCTCCGATTATGACTTGCGCAGTGAAGGGAAAGGTAAACCGCCAAAACCGGACGCCGCCTTAATCCAGGTGGGAGAAGATTTAATCGCCCAATTGCGGGAACCGTTGCGCCTGACAGATGATGAATATAAAGATAAACTGGTCGCCCTGGCCGGGTTATATGTAAAAGGTTATAACTTCGATTGGAAGAAGTTATATCCCGGGAGTTCGGGGGTAGAAGTAGAAGACGGAGCGGAAGGAACCCGGGTAGCCCTACCCACCTATCCCTTTGCCAGGGAGCGTTATTGGCTTCCGGAAACGTCCAATGCACCGGTCCCCGGGGAAGCGCCGGCCCCGGTAAAGGAAGAACCTGTCCCGGCGAAACGGTCTTTGCCCTTGTTAGCGGATGAAGATGCGGTGATCCGTCATATTCAAACCGACTTAATAAAACTTGTTGAGAAAATTCTAAAGGTCAAAGAAGAGTATATTTCGCCGGAAGGCTCGATGTTGGAGTATGGGTTCGATTCCATTACCCTTACGCAGTATGTGCAGCAAATCAATGCCATGTACGGCATTGAAATGACCCTGGAAGAATTTTTCGAATTGGGAACTCCCACTGTCGAATCGTTGAGCACATACCTGTTCCGGCGTTTTAAAGATAGTTTTAAAATATATTTACAGGGCAACTCGCCGTCCCATTCTCCCGGTGCAGACGATGAAACTGGTGATGGCGACGCGGGGAGCAAGGGCGTTAAGGGATTGTCCTCCAGGGAACTTTGGGCCAGGCTAGAAGAGGATATTTTGCAAATGGCATCCCGTCTCCTGGTGATGGATAAAAATGGTTATAACAAGGATAGTATGGTTGCCTTTCTCCGGAATCTTAACAGTACTTTTAAATTGGAAATCACCCCGGAAGTTTTTATGTCGCAGCCCTCGTTGGGCGCTTTTATTAAGTACCTGTGGAAAAAGCATAAAGAGGCTTTCCTGGGGATATAGGAGGTAATTTATGGATAGAATTTCTGGATACCCGCTGCCGGTAAAAATAGCCGGCCTGGGGCGTTATGCGCCCTCACAGGTAATAACCAGCAGCCAACTGGAAGCTAAACACGGCCTGGAACCGGGATGGTGTGCGGACAACCTGGGAGTTACGCGGCGTTGTTGGGCCGGGGAAGAGTCACCCTCCTTTATGGGGGCCGCCGCCGCCAGGGAGGCGGTTACGGCAGCCGGGTTGGACCTGGAGGACATCGATTTGATTATCAATGCTTCCACCACGGCCAACTTCGAGAAGCTGGTGCCCGATGGTGGGCCGCTGCTCCAGCGGCAATTGGGCCTGGCAGATTCCGGCATCCCTTGTTTTACGCTGCAAAATAATTTTCTAAGTTTTCTCAATGCCCTGGATGTAAGTGCGGCGCTGTTAATCACGGGCCGTTATCAACATATCCTGGTGGTCACCGCGGAGGTGTTTTCCTTTAACCTTGATTTTACCAACCCGCGGGTGTTCGGTCTCTTCGGCGACGGCGCGGCAGCGGCAGTGGCGACCCTTACCCCGGAAGGCGAGGCCGGCGGCATTGTCGATCTTTGCCTGGAAACGTTTGGGCAAGGTGCGGCAGTGGTACAATCTGCAATTGGGCACGCCATGGTCCGGGGTAAAGGGTTGACGCCGGCCGAACTGGCCATGCAAATGGACGCCGACGCCTTGAACAAATATGGAAATATATATATCCGCAAAGTCCTGGAAAAGCTCTCCCAAAACTCCGCCATGAAGGAGGTAAAGTGGGTTATCCCGCCGCAGATGGGTAAAATGTTTTCAGAGCCGGTGAAGGAGATGTTGCCCGGGAAGGAAATCCTGCAAATTTCGGACCGTTTCGGTTTCTGTGGGGCGGCGTCTATACCTATGGCCCTGTATGAAGTTGTTAAAGAAGAAAAGTTAACCCGGGGCGACCGGTTTCTGGCCGTTGGAGTTGGAGCGGGGATTTCGGTAGGTGGAATGATAATGACATATTGAGGGGTATACAAAAATACAAGAAATAATGGTAAAAAAAAATATAATCAGAAGCTTTTGGAAGTCCAGAAACCTTTTCTCGAAAAGGTTTCTGGTCGCCGAAGGCATAATAATCGGAGGTACACGTTGACACAGTTAGATGTTTTTCAAACCGTAAAAAAAGTGACATTAGAGGTATTGCCTTTTTTACCCCCTGAAGAGGTTAGCATTGAGAAGAATCTCAAGGACCTGGGGGCCAATTCCATCGACCGGATGGAAGTAGTGACGCGATCGATGGAGAGCCTGGGCATCAAAGTCCCTTTGATGGAGTTCGGCAAGGTTAAGAACCTGGAGGGACTGGTCGATGTGCTGCATCGATTTGCCAATTGAGCGGCGCCGGGAAGAAAAAGATGTCCCAACAGGATGAATCGATAAAAAATAGTGGGCCTACAGCGCCTATTGTTGTTACCGGGATAGGTATTATTAGTTCTATCGGGATGAACGCCGGGGAATTTAGCGATTCGCTGCGGGCGGGCAGGAGCGGCATCGACCGGTGGACCCTTTCCGCTGGGCCGCCGATTCCAGTGGGAATCGGGGCCAGGCTGCCGGATTTTTCACTGGCGGCCGCGCTTCAGCGGGTGGAGGGCGTTCCCGAGCCTTTGCGGCGAAAGGTGGGGTTATGCGCCGGACGTTCACCGCTGGGGATACAGGCCGCCGTGCTTGCCGCCCTGGAAGCCTGGACCATGTCCGGACTGGACCGGGCGCCCCTGGACCCGCAGCGCCTGGGTATAATCGTGGCCGGAAGCAACCTTAACCCCCAGTATTCCTATGGTCTGCATGAAAAATTTCAGCAGAATCCTGAATACCTGACGCCCCGGTATCCGCTGCACTACATGGACACGGATTATGTGGGCACCCTCAGCGAAATATTCCAGGTGCAGGGCGAGGGGTTCACTGTGGGGGGGGCTTCTGCCAGTGGTAATGTGGCCATTATAAAAGCCTGCCAGTCAATCGGCAGCGAAGTTATCGACGCCTGCCTGGTAATCGGCGCCCCGGCGGATTTGTCGCCCATGGAACTGCAAGGTTTTTATAATATCGGCGCCCTGGGCGGTAGAAATTTTCATGACCAACCGGACAAAGCCTGCCGGCCTTTCGATCGCGATCATGAAGGATTTATCTATGGGCAGGCCGGCGCATGTATGCTCCTGGAATCCCCGGCCTCGGCCCAACGAAGGGGCGTCCCGGGGTTGGCCCGCGTAACCGGCGGGGCGTTGGTCCTGGACGGCAACCGCTTATCGGACCCCAACGCGGAGGGAGAAGCGCGGGCTATGACGCTGGCCCTGGCCCGGGCCGGGCTTGATCCGTCTGAAATCGATTACTTGAACGCCCACGGCACAGCCTCACCCCTGGGCGATGAAATAGAAGTCAAGGCAGTCAAGCAGGTATTCAAAGAAAATGTCAACCGGTTGTGGATCAACTCCACCAAGGGATTGACCGGTCACTGCCTGACATCGGCGGGCGTGGTGGAAGCCATCGCCGCGGCGATTCAACTGCAGCAAGGGTTTCTGCATCCCAACAAAAACCTGGAGAATCCCATCGACAATGAATGCAGGTTCTGCCCACCCCAATCGCTGCCTTTTTCGATCCGGAAGGCCATGAGCAATTCCTTTGGTTTTGGCGGCATCGTTACCAGTATTATTCTTGAAAGAGGAGGTTTATGATTATGGAAGTAGGAATAGAAGCCATTAATTTATATGGGGGACCGGCATTCCTGGATGTCCGTTCTCTTTTTGAAGCCAGGAAGCTGGACCTGGAGCGTTTCGATAATTTGATGATGGAAAAGAAATCCGTGGGGCTTCCTTGCGAAGACCCGGTAACCAACGGTGTGAATGCGGCTAAGCCCATTATCGACCGGTTGACCGAGGAAGAGAAAAACAGGATCGAATTGGTTATTGCCGCCACCGAATCGGGTCTGGATTTCGGCAAAGCCTTGAGCACGTACATCCATGATTACCTGGGTTTGAGCCGCAAATGCCGGATTTTCGAGGTCAAACAGGCTTGTTATGCCGGTACGGCGGCGCTGCACATGGCGGTTTGTTTTGTGGCATCCCAGGTTTCTCCCGGGGCCAAGGCCCTGGTGGTGGCAACGGATACGGCGCGCGCCGCCGCAAAAAATACTTACGCCGAACCGACCCAGGCCGTCGGGGCGGTGGCGATACTGGTCAGCGACCGTCCCCATGTCATGGAAATCGACCTGGGGGCAACGGGGTATCACAGTTATGAGGTCATGGATACCTGCCGCCCCCTCCCGGAAATTGAAACCGGGGACGCGGATTTATCCCTTCTTTCTTACCTGGATTGTTTTGAGAATAGTTATAAGGAATACGAGACCAGGGTAGAGGGGGCCAATTTCCTGGAGACTTTCGATTACCTGGCGTTTCATACGCCTTTTGCCGGGATGGTGAAGGGCGCCCACCGGAAACTGCTGCGCGGCCTCTCCAGGTTGAGCCCGGACCAGGTCGAAGCGGATTTCCAAAAACGGGTTTCTCCTTCGTTAAAATATTGTGTCCGCATCGGCAATGTGTATTCGGCGACCCTGTATGTCGCTCTTTGCGGGCTTATCGATCACGCTGAATTGAATGGCTCGAAACGGGTGGGGTTGTTTTCTTACGGTTCGGGCTGCTCATCGGAATTTTACAGCGGCCTTATTTCGGGGCGTTCAAAAGAGGTTTTAGCCGGGATGAAAATCTCCCAGCAATTGGACCGCCGTTACGCTTTGAACATCGATGAGTATGACCGGGTATTGGATCAAAACATGGAGTGGATTTTCGGCGTCAAGGACAAGGAAGCGGATGTATCGAAATATGCAGGGATATATGATCACTCCATGGCGGGTCGAAAACTACTGGTGCTTAAACGGGTGAAAGATTATCACCGGGAATATGATTGGAGTTAACCATGGCTTATGAAACCCTGGCGGTGGAGAAAACCGTCGCCGGTATGACCATTACCATCAATCGTCCGCAGCAGCGGAACAGCATCAATAATAAGATGTTGGAAGAGATCAACCGGGTCCTGGACCAGGTGGAAGAGGATGACCAATGCCGGTTGGTGGTATTGGCCGGGCAGCCGGGGACCTTTTGCACCGGCATGGATCTCGAGGAGTTTTCTGCCGTGAAATCGCAGTCGGAAACAGGGCCGGTTAAATTGGGGTCCAATCTTTATATGGCAACGCTTAAGCGTTTTACGTTGGTTCCGCGGGTGGTAATCGCGGTGGTGGATGGCCAGGTAATGGCCGGGGGAGTGGGTTTGGCTGCGGCCAGCGACCTGGTTATTGCCACGCCGCGCTCCCAGTTTTGTTTATCCGAGGCATTGTGGGGTTTGCTGCCGGCCATGGTAACCCCTTTCCTGGTTCGCAGGGTGGGTTTCCAGGCGGCTTACCGGATGACATTAACCACGGCGCCGGTGCTTTCCCGGGAGGCGTTGGAAATAAAATTGGTGGATGAGATCAGCGAATCGCCCTTTGACAGTGTCCATCGATTATGGCTGCGCCTATCGAAATTATCTGTCCCTACTTTGCGAAACTTGAAAGAGTATTTCCGGAAGATGTGGCTTATCACGGAATCGATGGAGAACATTGCCGTCTCCGAGATTGAGCGTCTCTCTTCCGATCCTAAAGTTATTGAAAATATTTCCAATTATGTCAAATATGGTATATTCCCCTGGGATAAAACTTAAGCCTCCGGCGGCCAAAAACCTTTTTGAAAAAAGGTTTCTGGACTTCCAAAAACTTTTGATTAAAGCTTTTTCGAAAAGAGCCCCCCTTAAAAAAGAGGAATCATTATGAATGAAGAAAAAGTGGTAAAATTTACCAAACAGGGCAATATCGGGATTGTGGCCCTGGAAGAAAAAGAGCATAAGAATACCTTTACCCACCGTTTTGTGTTGGGATTAAAGGATACCTTCGAGGCTATCGGCCGGGACCCGGGAGTAAAGGTAGTGGTGGTGCACGGGTATGATAATTATTTCTGCTGCGGCGGCACCAAAGAGGAGTTAATCCAACTTTACGAAAGCGCGGGTAAAGAAGAAGGCCAGGGAAAAGTGGCTTTTACCGATTTGAATTTTCATGATTTACTTTTGCGCTGCGAGGTCCCGGTTATTGCTGCCATGCAGGGGCATGCCCTGGGGGCGGGTTTGGCTTTCGGTTGTTATGCGGATATTATTATCATGGGAGAGCAATGTATTTACAGCGCCATCTTTATGAAGTATGGTTTTACTCCCGGTTTCGGGGCCACTTATATTATCCCCAGGAAATTGGGCGAAGCGCTCGGCATTGAGATGCTGATGAGTGCAAGGAATTACTACGGCGTCGAGTTAAAGGAACGGGGAACCCCGGTCAAGATCGTCAACAAACAGGATGTGCTAAAAACTGCCCTGGAGATTGCCGCTAACCTGGCGGAGAAACCCTTGCTTTCTTTGAAAGTATTAAAAAAACATTTAACCCGGCAAATCCAGGCGGATTTGCCCGATATTATTGCCGGGGAGTTGGAGATGCACCGGCTCACTTTTGGGCAGAAAGAGGTGCTGGAACGAATCGAAAAATTATTCGGTAATTAGCTCCCTGCCGGACGGACCGAAAGCGCCGTTGGTGAATTGACAATGAATTTCGAATGGAGTATATTAATAAATATAATCGCGAATGAAGAGGTTAAAATGAGAAAAAAATCGTATGGAGTCATAATCTTAGGCCTGCTTTTATTTTCGTATCATATCGCCTATGCGGCGCCGGGAAAAGCAGATGCCAAAGAGATTGTGAAAAAGATGGATGAACTGTACCGCAGTACATCCAGCATTGCCACCGTGGAAATGGAAATTACCACCCCGCAGTGGTCACGAACCTTGAAGATGACGGCATGGAGCGTCGGGATGGATAAAACATTTATCCGCATCCTGGCGCCCAAAAAGGAAATGGGCATCGCCACCCTTCGCATGGGTAATGAAATGTGGAACTTTCTTCCCAATACCGATAAGGTTATCAAAGTACCGCCCTCCATGATGATGGGATCATGGATGGGATCGGACTATACCAATGACGACCTGGTGAAAGAATATACTTTCATCGATGATTATACCTTTGAGTTGACAAATGTGGAGAATCCCCAGGATGGGGTGGTGTATGTCAAATGCACGCCCAAAGAAGGGGTGCCCATCGTCTGGGGATACATCATCATCGCTGTATTGGAAAAAGATTACTCACCCCTCTGGCAAAAATACTACGATGAAAAAGGACAATCGATGAGAGAAATGAACTTTAAGGAACCGAAAACCTTCGGTAAAAAAACAATCCCGTCGGTAATGGAGTTGATCCCCGCCCATAAACCCGGGAATAAAACCATTATTCGCTACCTGGACGCCCAATTCGATATTAAATTATCCGAAGATATTTTTTCCCTCCGCAACCTGAGGGCACAATGAGTATTTAAAAGATAGAATGATGAATGATGAATGATGAAAAAAACTGGGAAAGAAAGGATAGAAGTTAATTGGAGAACTAAGATGATGTTAAAAATTGCGTTTCGGAATATTTTCCGTCAGAAGAGAAGGAGTATACTTACCGGGTTAAGTATATTCGGCGGTTTTGTGCTGTCGGCCTTTTTTATCGGCTGGTCGGACGGGTCTTACAACGATATTATCGATATGTTTACCCGCAACCGGACAGGTCATATCCAGGTACATCAAAAAGATTACCTGGACCGGCCTTCGCTGCACAAAACAATCGGTCGCTTGCCGGAAATGGACAACATTTTCCGGGAGACCCGGGGCGTCGATTCCTGGGCGCCCAGGCTCTATTGCCCTGGCCTGGTTTCCGTGGGCGAAAAAAGCTCAGGCGCCAGGATCATCGGCATCGACCCGGAAAAGGAAACCCGGACCACCCGGTTCGATAAGAAAATCATCGAAGGGGCCGTATTTCCCCCAGGCGTTTCCAAAGAAACCGTCATGGGCAAAGGACTGGCTAAATTGCTGAAAGCAAAAATAGGGGACGATGCGGTTATTCTTTCCCAGGCGGCGGACGGATCCATTGCCAACGACAAATACAGGATCGTCGGCATAATGGAAAGCGGCGATGAAAACGACGACCGAATGGCTTTTTACCTCCCCATCGATGCGGCCCGGGAACTGTTTGCGCTGCAAGGCCGCGTCCATGAAATCGCCGTTACTGTCCGGGACCTCAACGATATACCCCATATCGTCAAAACACTGGAAGAAAAAATCAGCGCATTGGATAACACCGCTTCTCTTGCGGTGGAGCCCTGGCAAGTCTTTGCAAAAGCCTTCTACGTCGCCATGGAAGTCGATAAAGAAGGGATGTGGGTCATGCTTCTTATCGTTATGCTGGTGGTGGCTGTCGGCGTACTGAATACGGTGCTCATGTCGGTTCTTGAACGCCGGAGAGAATACGGCGTCTTAAAAGCCGTCGGTACGAAACCCGGCCAAATCGTAAAAATGGTGATGTCTGAAGTGACGATATTGACTGTGTTCTGTATTTTCGTGGGCATTGGGGTCGGGCTTCTTCTCAATTATTATTTCACCACTCACGGTTACACACTCCCCGAACCCTTATCTTACGGGGGGATGAAATTTCAAACCATGAGAAGTGAAATCAATGCCAGGAGTTTTTATATCCCGGCCATTACCGTATTATTTGCCGCGGTAGTGGTGGGAATTTTCCCTGCCATTAAAGCGGCCCGTACCGACCCGGCTAAATCGATGCGGACCCATTAAATGCATCGCAGATTCAGCGTGCAACGGAGGAATAACATGTGGTTCTATATGAAACTGGCCTGGAGAAATATTTTCAGGAATAAACGCCGGACCATCATCGCCGGCATTGCCATCGGCGTCGGGTTGGCGGCCCTGCTTTTTACCGCCGCACTGATGGAAGGTATGAATATCAACATGATTCAATCCGTGACTTCGTCTTTCCTGGGAGAGGCGGAAATTCACGGGAAAGGTTTCCGGGAAACCCAGGAAGTGGAGAAAACCATCGCTAACCCGGACCAATTGACGGCGGAATTGTCGCGGGACCCGGTGGTGGAAAAATTCACGCCGCGCACATTAAGCATCGGCATGATTACTTCGCCCGCGGACGCCGATGCCGTGGTCCTGGTGGGGGTGGCGCCCGAATCGGAAAAGTATTTATCCAAAATCGATGAATCGATAGTGGCGGGGGAATTCTTTGCAGGAACCAACCCGGGAGATATCTTGATCGGCAGTAAATTGGCGGAGTTGCTGGAAGTCGCGCCCGGGGACCGCATCGTGGTTACAGTTACCCAGGCAAATAGCGGCGACCTTAACCAGGAAATGTTCCGGGTGTCCGGCATTTACCGCTTTGGCGTCCCTGAAATGGATTCCGGAATGGCTTTTATACGCCTTCAGACGGCCCAAAAAATGCTGGGGATCGGGAATGGGATTCATCAAATCGCCGTGAAATTCAACGATATCCGGATTGCCTCCCAGGGCAACCACCCCTTCTGGGAAAAATATTCCGGGTCTAATAACGAAGCGGTGGGTTGGCCCATCCTGATGCCCCAGATGAAGACAGCCGTGGATATGTCCTGGATCAGCATCCTGATTACGGCCGTCATTTTAATGGGTTTGGTCACCTTCGGCATAATCAATACCCTATTTATGTCATTTTATGAGCGGATGTTCGAGTTTTCAATCCTGGGCGCCATCGGGACCCGTCCCGGGGGCCTTCGTAAACTGATTATCTTCGAAGCCGCCGCCCTGGGGATTATCGGTATTATTCTCGGCGTCCTGTTGGGTTCTATCGCTTTGCTCATTCTTAACAATACCGGCCTCGATTACAGGGGCATCGAATACGCCGGGGCAACCTTCAAGGAATTAATTTACCCAGCCGTCCATATATGGCACTATATCGTTTTCCCCTTCGGCGTTTTTGTTTTTACCATAGTGGTGGGGCTTTACCCCGCATGGGTCGCTTCGCGCTTGCGCCCGGCCGATGGCTTACGAAGAAGTCTATAAAACCAGGAGATAAAAATGGAAAATCAAAACTCTATTATTTCAACAGAAGATGTGAAAAAAATCTATAAAGATAACGGGGTCGAAGTCCCGGCGGTAAGGGGGATCAGTATGACTATCACCCCCGGTGAATTTACCGCTGTCGTGGGGCCTTCCGGTTCCGGTAAAACCACTTTTTTAAATATTATTTCCGGCCTGGATAACCCCAGTGGGGGAAAAGTCCTGCTGAAAGGGAAACCCCTTTCCGAGATGAAAGGCAAGGAACTGTCCGATTTTCGCCGTGATCATATCGGGTTTATATTCCAGGCGTACAATCTGATACCCGTTCTGACGGTAGAGGAGAATGTGGAGTACATCATGCTGCTGCAGGGAATCCCCAAAAAGGAGCGGCGCCAGCGGGTGCTGGAAATACTCAGGAAAGTGGGTTTGGAAGAATATATCGACCGGCTGCCGCCGAAACTTTCCGGCGGACAGCAGCAGCGGGTGGCCATAGCGCGGGCCATGGTTTCCAAACCGGACCTGATCCTGGCGGACGAACCCACTGCCAACCTCGACTCCAAAACCGGCGCCGAACTGCTGGATATGATGCGCGAACTGAACCGGACCACCGGGATGACGTTCCTTTTCTCCACCCATGATAAGATGATCATGGATCGGGCCAGGCGTGTTATCACCCTGCAAGACGGCCTGGTGGTCAAAGATGAAGTTAAAGGTTGAAAATGAAAAAATTCCTGGCCGGTATTTTTATTTTAACAATTCTGTCATTACCCGGGCTGTCGGCTGACTGGTTTAAGGTTCACGGGTATTACAAGGTTTTTTTTGTCGGCTTAAAGGAACCAGCTTACAAAGGGCAAGACAAGGAAACGACCAATGCGCCTATCGGCGCCGCCAATAACCGGTTGAGGCTTAAATTGTCCGCGAAGCCCCTGTCCTGGCTTTCGCTGGATGCGGCGTACGATTTCTCCCCCCGCATCCAGGACCCTTCGTTGTTTAATGAGAGCGTTTTTATCGCCCCTTCTTCTTCTTTAAGTTACCGGTTGGAAGATTTTCCTTCCCGGCTTTATCCGCGTCAGGGAGAGAAGGTTGACAGCTTTGGAGTTTTTCACAACCTGGACCGGTTGCTCTTGACCATTAAAACCGGCGCCGCGGATATATTTATCGGGAGGCAGGCCATAGCCTGGGGCAGTGGGCGTTTGTTTAATCCCACGGATGTGGTGGCGCCGTATGCCTTTAATGAACTGGATAAAGAAGAGCGGCAGGGGGTGGACGCCGTCCGTATCCGGGTTCCCCTGGGTCGGATGGATGAATTGGACATGGGGTATATTTTCGGCAGGCATTTCCAGTCACAGTACAGTGCGTTTTACATCCGGGGGAAAACCTATATATTGAAAACCGATATATCCGGCCTGGTAATGAGGTTTAGGAAGAATTTATTAATCGGTCTGGATATGGCCCGGTCTATCGGCGGGGCCGGCGCCTGGTTTGAGGCCGCTTATGTTTTGCCTTACCGGTTCGCTAAGGATGAAGACGTCGATTTGATCGATAAAAAATACCGGGAAAATTATCTCAGGGCGTCGCTGGGTATGGATTACAATTTCAGTGGAAGGTTTTATGGATTTTTCGAATACCATTATAATGCCGCCGGGATGAGCAAGCCTGGGGATTACAATGAAGTTTTTCGCACCATTGCTTTCCGGGAAGGGTCGGTTTATCTCATGGCGAAGCATTACCTGGATGTTGGGTTCACCTACCAGGTAACGCCGTTGATACCATTTAGCGGTCTGGTGATAATGAATTTCACCGATGGTTCCGTTATACTTTCGCCCAGCCTGGAATACAATATCGCGGAGAATATTTACCTTTCGTTCGGGGCTTATCTCGGCGTCGGTAAAGAGCCCGGGTTAATCGAACTAGCTCCCGATACTAAAATAACGCGGTACTATTCCGAGTTTGGGGCATACCCGGCCATGGTTTATACCTCTTTCCGGGTTTATTTTTAATTAACCATTGATCCGGGCCCACGAATGACACGAATTAACACGAAAAAAGATGAGCCACGGACGAACACGAACGGACACTGACTGAAAAAAAAGAAGTTGAAAAGCCGGGAATAGCGACGATTGCACGTGCTTCGAATTTATTTTTGACCGATGTAAACCAAATCCGATCCGTAAAATATCAACACCAGCTTTATCACCTGGGTTTTTTCCATACTCTTCTTGAATTTTTCGTCGATACTGTAATTACGAAGCTGTTCTTCCGCTTCTGTTTTCAATTTTTCAATAATCCCCCGGGCAGGTTTTGCCGGTTTCATTGGGAATTTCCAGGCGCACATTCTGGTCGATTAAATCATCAGGGATATCGTGGCCTAAAATGCACCTGTTGATGAAATACAACACCATATCCGGGTTAAACAGATCGACGTTATCTTTCGGGGAAAACCGGTAATTGCCGTACCACTCGGTCATGATTTCCATTATGTATTCCGTTGGGTGCGTATGAATCCAGGTATTTTTATATAATTCGTCGAAATTTTCTTTGAATTGCACGTCGTAATAGCCATGCAGGACGGCTAGAAACAGGGATTTACCGAAACGGCGGGGACGGATAAAGAACAAATATCGCCCGGCATTTTCGATTACCGGGATGTACCGGGTTTTATCGACGTAGTAATAATTGCCCCGCCGCATCAAGTCGTAATCCGAAATGGCATAGGGTATTTTTTTCATTTCTATTTCATTCATGGTTTCACCGCTTTACTATATCACCGCTTTCACCTTTCCATTATATACCAGTTGTTTTGCTTTTTCAACAGGTGATTGGTCATTGGTCATTAGTGAGGGGGGAAACGATATTTTTGGGGCAGGCGGAAATATTTTCTCACTGCCCGATGCCCGAAGGGCTCCGTTTCCATTTTTAATTTTTCATTTATAATTTATAATTTCTTTTTCCTCTTTCCTTCGAAAGTATCCTGTCTCATCGATGAGTATCTTTGCCTCCCGGGAGGCAAATGCACGCTTATTTCGGGACTGGGATATCCTTACCGCAATATTAATTTTTTCCAGGACAAACTTTCTAAACTCTTCGATGATTACCATCATATCAACCAATTCATCATCTTCAAATATAATGAATGTATCCGGGTACCTGACTTCAACACCGCATTCCGCAATCTGATCGAATTTTTCTTCGTATTCAATGAAATCCTTATCAATTTGAATACACTGTTCAATAAGAAATTCAAGGTTGTGGGTTCTTTCAATTTTTTTCAAAAATATTGCCAGGAAAGCCTTTAGATATTTTTCCACGGCCTGCTGTAGGTGAAAACAAACTGCATCAAGTACAGGGTCTTCGGTTTGAAGTTCCCTCCCGGCGACTTTTAAATCGCCATCTGCTTTTTTTAATCCAGAGCTTGATGTATTCGTCTTTATTCATTGAATATGTATTCCTGTTTGTAAGGCGGAATGGATAATATTCCCGGGGAAATTTTTCATCTGTTCCGCATGAGTTCTGTCGCGAACGATCACATCCGCATCCAAACCCAACTTTGCACATAGCCGTTTAACTTTCGACTGGAATCCGGCCAACTCTTTTCGATCGGACTTTCTATAGTGAACAATAACCAGGATATCGTAATCGCTGTCTTCATTATAATCTTCGCCTATCCTTGAGCCAAAAAAATAATTTCTTTTTTATAAGGGATAACCTGGTGAATCAATTGTTTTATAGTTAAAATATCCTGCGTTTTTTCCATTGTTCATTCCTCGCTGTAGTAATAACATCAAATCCAATAAATATCAACCCCCTTCCTCTTTCCTTCCCCAAAATGATATATTCACAGGAAAATGAGGCAAACCCACCGGGAAATGAGGCGTAATCACGAACCAAATTTTGGAGTAATTTGCCGTTTGTCCCTATTTTTCCCCCGAAGAGTTCCGCAAACCTTTTACAAATGGCTTTTCGGTACTGGAAAATTAATAAAACACGGTGCAGTTGGCCTTATAATTGCAGAAAGATCGCACAGCAGCGCTGCATTTGTATTTTTCACTGCAAATAAATGGCAATGCAGCGTTACATTTGCGTTTTACGCTGCAAAAAAATGGAAATGTAATAGTACATTTGTATCTTTCGCTGCAAAAAAATGGAAATGTAACGTTACATTTGCGTTTTTCACCACTAAAAAACGGAAATGTAACGCGCTTTGCCGTTCTTTCACTGCCAAAAAATGGAAATGTAACGTGCTTTCCGGTTCTTTTGCCGCTGAAAAATGGAAATGCAGCGAGGTTTGCGGTTCTTTCACCTCCAAAAAACAGAAATGCAGCAAGGTTTACGGTTCATTTCCTTTGGAAAATAGAAAAACATTGTGTTTAGCCGGTTTTTGTTTGCATTTTTTAGGGGAAAAGTGATACAATACCGGCATGAGCATCGTAAAAAAACAAGAATATCATCTGCAAGCAAAAACCCTGGAAGCCGCCGTCGCTAATTTGAATGAGCAGGTTTCCCTGGTTTTTGACGGGAGAGCGGGCAGCCCGGTTTCGGCTTCATCCGAATTCTATGTGAACCGGCCGGACAATCCCATGAACGAATTGAAAACCTTTCTTATCACCAGCCCGGGGTATGATAAGATTCTCTTTTCCGGCCACATGGGCTGCGGTAAATCCACTGAATTGAACCGCTTTTCGAATTTACCGGAGATCAAAGAAAAATTCTTTGTGGTGAAGTACTCCATCAGCGAAATTCTGAATATAATCGACATCGATTACATCGATTTCCTGCTAAGTTTTGCCGCCTATCTTTATATTAAGGCCAGCGACGCGGGTATTTCATTTACTGAACCGGTTTTAAAGACGGTGGAAAAATGGGTGAATTATTTTAAGTCCGGTATGGAGGGGGAAAATTGGGAAGAGGAAAATGCAGCGCCCTCCATTGCCAGGAGGATTTATAATTTTTTCAGCCGCGTATCCATGATCTTGCTGCGGGAACTGGCCCTCAGGGATAAGGTGAGGGAAACCATTCAACGGAACATCGCCAGCCTGGTGGAGGTGATAAATGCGCTGGTTACCCACATTACTTCCCAATTGGAAGATAAAGAACTGCTGGTGATTATCGATGATCTTGAAAAGATACCCCATATCGGGAAAGCGGAAGAGTTGTTTATTAAGGCCGGGACTTACATGACCGTTCCCAGGTGTAAAATCATATATACGGCGCCCATCGCTCTTTATTATTCCATCAAGTTCCAGCAGATGGTGAGTGTTTTCGGTAATTCTTATTTTTTGCCCAATATCAAGGTGAGGGAAAGACACGGGACCGGGGCCGTCGATCCTTCGGGGTGTATGAAGGAGTTTTTAAAGAAGCGCATCGATGTCGATCGTATTTCTAAGGAAGCGGTGGACCTGATGATCGAGAATTCCGCCGGGGTGGCGCGGGAGCTTGTGCGCATTGTAAAAAACTCCTGCGTAAAAGCCATATCGCGGGGGCATGATACGATTGAAACGGATATGGTAAGGGCGGTAATCGCCGATTTGAGAAACGAGTTCCAGCGGGGGCTTGAAAAGCGGCACCTGGATGTTTTACAAGCGATTATGGATAACCGGCAGCCGGAAGACCAGGAGAGCCTGATGGAGTTGTTTCATTCAAAGGTAGTGTTGGAATATACCAACGGTGAACGCTGGACCGCGGTTAACCCGGTCGTTGCACCACTTTTAGTAAATATTTCCCAGGATCATGCAAAAAAAACAGCGATTTGAGCCGCGGCTTCCAGTGAAGGAAAGCCAGGGGCCGTGCAATAGCGAGGGGACGCAGTCCCCCTTGCCGGAAAAGGGGTTGAGTTTCAAAGTTCGGGACGATTTAAAGGAATTGGTTCGAATGATCGGTTTTTTAAAGGATAGGGGCGGCTTTGTCCTGGTGGGTACTTCCGGTCCCGAGGCCCATAAAGTGGTGGAAGAGTTTTTAACGGACCGGCTAAAAGATACTTTTCGTTTGAAAAAAGTTTCGTGGAGGTTGGGGATAAAAGAGCTGGCCGAGTTATTTCCGCTGGATGATCCCCTCGATACCGTTTACCTGGTAAATAGTCTTAAGGTAGGTTTAGAGGAGGACAGCGGATTTACATTTTTGAACCTGACGCGGGAGTTTTATTCCCGGAATAAAAAGATCGTTGTTTATTGCTTGCCAACCGATATTGTTTATAAAGAAATCCAGTGGAAGGCCGTTGATTTCTGGTCTTTTCGCACGGCTTCCTTTGACATCTTCCTGGAAGAGGATTACCGGACGATGCTTAAGGAAAAAATCAATAAAGACCTGGAAGGTTTTGAACGGGATGGGGAAAAGGTTGTTTACCTGGAAGGTTTGCTGACAAAAGAGAGGAAAAAAAAGAAACCGGACAGGCGGAAGATATGGGGCATTTTATCCGACCTGGGCAAACCATATTACCGTCAGGGTAAATATAAAGAGGCGTTAAAATACCTCGATGAAGCCCTGGCATTGGGCAGGGAACAGGGGAATAAACGAGGAGAGGCCTCAGTCCTGGGCAACATCGGGCTGATTTACAATGCTCTTGGCCAGCCGGAGAAAGCCTTAAAATATCATGAGGAAGCCCTGGCATTGGACAGAAAACTGGGGTATAAACGGGGAGAAGCCATTCAATTGAGCAACATCGGAGGGATTTACCGTGACATTGGTCAGCCGGAGAAGGCATTAAGATATTGTGAGGAAGCATTGGCATTGTCCCGGGATCTGGCGGATAAAATGGGAGAGGCCATTCGATTGGGCAACATCGGGTTGATTTACCAGGACCTTGGTCAGCCGGAAAGGGCGTTAAAATGTCATGAGGAAGCTCTGACATTGGCCAGGGAGCTGGGATATAAAAAGGGAGAAGCCTCAGATCTCGGTAATATCGGGTTGATTTATGATAACCTTGGCCAACCAGAGAAGGCATTAAAATATTATGAGGAATCCCTGGTTTTGGATAAGGAACTGGGATATAAGCAGGGAGAGGCCATTCAATTAGGGAACATCGGAAGGATTTACCAGGACCTTGGCCAGTCGAAAAAGGCATTAAAATACCATGAGGAAGCCCTGGCATTGGACAGAAAGCTGGGGTATAAACAGGGAGAGGCCTCAAACATCGGCAATATTGGGGTGATTTACAATGACCTGGGCCAGCTTGAGAAGGCCTTAAAATATCATGAGGAAGCCCTGGCATTGTTCCGGGAACTGGGGTATAAAAAGGGAGAGGCCAATCAATTAGGGAACATCGGGGAGATTTACCGTGATCTTGGCCAGCCGGAGAAGGCCTTAAAATACCATGAGGAAGCTCTGGCATTGTTCCGGGGACAGGGGTATAAACAGGCCTCTAGCCTCGGCAACATCGGGCTAGTTTATCATGACCTTGGCCAGCCGGAGAAGGCATTAAAATACCAGGAGGAAGCCCTAACTATGGCCAGGGAACTGGGGTATAAAAAAGGAGAAGCCGAAGGTCTCGCAAGCATCGGGGAGATTTATCATGACCTGGGTCAGCCTGACAAGGCGTTAAAATACCAGGATGAAGCCCTAACTATGTTCAGGGAACTGAGGTATAAAAAAGGAGAAGCCGAAAGCCTCAGAAACTTCGGGAGGATTTATCGTGGCCTTGGCCAGCCGGAGAAGGCCTTAAAATACCAGGAGGAAGCCCTGGCCATCTTCAAAGAGATTGGCGCTAAAAAAAATGAAGAATTAGTCTTAAAGGAAATTGAATCTGTTACTCCTTTAATCCGCTAAAAGGATAGAGAGTAATTTCTCGTCTACCATGAAACAAAAAGGTAAGAATAGACGCAGCGAACAATTCTTTAAACGCATGGAAAACCTCCTGGGCACAGAAGAAACCCACCTATTTATGAACTCCATCCGGCAATTCTCCCCCAAGTCCGTACGGTACAACCGGAAACAAGTCCCACTAGACGAATTAAAAGGCGCCCCTGTTCCCTGGTGCCAACCCTATGGCCGGTACTGGGAAAAGCAATCTCTTCCTTCCAGGTCTGTTGAATATACGGCAGGGAAATACTATATCCAGGAAGCCAGCGCCATGCTGGCAATATCCGCGGCGTCACAGGTTATTGATTTTTCCCATAAGATCGTGCTGGACCTGGCCGCTGCCCCGGGCGGGAAAGCTACCCAGGCGGCTGAACTGATCGACACCGGCTACCTGGTAGCCAACGAAGTGATTAAAAAACGCCTGGACGCCCTGACCTGGAACGTCAACCGCTGCCGCTTAAACAATATTATTATCACTTCCCTGGCGCCCAATATCCTTGCCCAAACGTTGCCCGGTTTTTTCGATGTGGTGGTGGTGGACGCCCCCTGCTCAGGCGAAGGTTTGTTCAGTAAACAAAAACACTCCCTGGAAAAGTGGTCGGAAAAAAGTGTCCGCTTTTGCGCCGCCCGCCAGGCTTCTATTTTAAGAGACGCCGCCGTCCTGCTCAAACCCGGCGGATACCTTGTTTATTCCACCTGTACGTTTGCCCCGGAAGAAAATGAACAGCAGGTGGAATTGCTGTTATCCCGGGGGTTCATTCCCGTACCTTTACCGGGAGACCTGCCCGTATCCCCGGCTATTTCCGAAAATGCGAACATTCGTTTATGTTCGCGCCGTATCTTTCCCCACCGCGAAGGCGGCGCCGGCGCCTTTGTCAGCGTGGTTCAAAAACAAGATGACCCGCTCCCGGTTGGGCAGTGGGAATTTCACCACGGTCAACTTGATCCGGTGATTCGACTGAAAGGGATGCGTTATCCCCATATCCGAACGGAAGAATCCGGGGGGTATTTCTATGAAAAAAATGGGATTATTAGTTATTTCTCCCGGGAGAGCATCCCGGAGTTTCTATTGCAATCCGGTTATCAAATCGGCGCGCCGGTTATCGATAAAATCCGCGCTTATGATTGTATGTTCGGGAGCGTTCAACTGGCGTCGCCAACGGCAATAATCGGGGTAGGGGAGGCGGAAGCCGAAGCGTATGCCCGCGGAGAAGAACTCCGGCTGGATCGTGTGGATGGGTACTATTATATTGCCCTGCAAGGAATGGTGCTGGGACCTGTTAAAGTCGCCAACGGCCGGGCGGTCAATAAATTACCGAGGCCCCTGCGGCGCAGGGAGCCTATTGTAGAACCGTAACGGTAGATTGTAATTAAAAGCCGTGTCTGGCTCCGAACCATTAATAATTAAAAGCTTTGGGAAGTCAAGAAACCCTTTCTCGAAAGGGTTTCTTGCCGCCGGAGGCAATGTTACATTTCAGTCCGTGCGTTGGCGCGTTTTTCCCGCCACTCTGCTTCCGTAACCGGCGGCGGTTCGATTTCAACATTAGGTTTTTGCACCAGCGAAAGCGCCCCGGACGCACAAGCGGAAACACAAAGACCGCACCCATAACAACGGACTAAGTTAACACTGCAAATATTCTTATCTTCATGTATTTCCAGCGCTTTAAATTGGCAGCGATCGATACATACCCCGCACGCCGTGCAAAGAGATTCATCCACGGAAACATAGAAATCCGACCGGCCCACCGCGTTCAATTCCCCAAATTCCGCAATGCCCCGGAGAACCCCGCAAGAACAGGTACAACAATTGCAAATATAAGTAACGCCCTTCTGAACATTACCGGTGGAATGCACCAACCCTTCTTTGCCTGCATCCACAAGAATCCCCAGGGCTTCTTCTTTACTAATAGCCCGGATAGCATCCGTGCGATCAAAGGCTTTGGGTATTTGAGAAAATACCAGGCAATTCTCTTCAGAATGTTTACAACCCTGGCCGATGAGGCGTTTCTGGACGCGGCAAATACAGGGAAGCACTCCCCAGGACTGCGCATTCTCAATATAAGTGGAAGCCCGTTCATAAGGCATAACCTCGATGTTCAGGGGGATGGTTTTTTCGATAGGAATGACCCGGTGAACCGAAGGTTTCAGGGACATCATTTTATGAAAAGCTTCCCGGTAGTAGGCCTCGAAGAGGAGGGCGAATTCTTCGTCGATCCGGGCGTTCTGGCGCTCGTAAAAGCCTACGATAAAAGGCATCAACTTAAAAGCTAAACTCCCTTCCCCTCTTTCCGCTTCGATGAGGCCTTTTTTAGTCATATTTTTTAACATCGTAAAGGTTTCCTGTTCATCTTGTACGGTTTTTTGGGCAATGGCTTTGGAAGATTGCGGTTCCAGGGTTAATTGGCAGGCCAATGCGGCTTCTTCAGGGGTGAAAAGTTTAGCCAGTAGTTTAAGTTCCACGCCGCTTTCGGTTTCGGGGAAACCGTTGGGAATGCCGTCCAGGGCGTGGGCCAGTTGTTTATAAATGTCTTGCATGAGTAACCTCCATTATCGATTAGAGTGAGATGAGAAACCAATTTTAGCAGTTTTAACGGTCTTTGTAAAGAGCCCAAATTTCCCTACCGGTTCCTCTTTTTTTAAATATTTTTTCCAAAGATTCTTGACAGGATGTGTGTTAAGTGCTATAGTGTGCCCGAAATAGCTCTCGTTAGGCGAGGCTCCTGCGTTGTATACAGGCCGCTGCTCCGAAACGTCGAAAGACGCCAAGGTGTAGACCAGGCATGGCCGGATTAAGGCTTTGCCCAAAGCGGCTGGGTTTTAACCCCTACGACTCGCAGTGCCAAAGCTCAACCAGTGGGAGTGAACAAGACTTGTCCCAGGTCTTCTCACCCCCCCCCGGTAACCCTAACCGGCCATTTCCTCCGAATACCAACAGGCTCTCCTGTTAAATTTAACCATTCGGAGTAGAAAGGAGGTGATCGTATGACTGACGGCGAAAGTGATAGTAACCGTACCAACATCGGGCCGAAAACGTGGAACAACCCTTACACGCCGTATACGCCGCAAATGTCATTTCATGATCTTCCTTTCCGCGGCTTTCTTCTTGCAGGGTGATTTCAGCCTGATCAACGGTTTTTTCACAAGGTAAAAATCCAATAACGGTACTCCCTCGATGCGGAATGCGGGGTGGATATCTCCATTCGCTGCTTACCCGGGAGCACAACCCGACAAGGAGGAACATATGAACTTTTGGTCTAAATTATTTTATAAATGGCGCAGGGTATGGAAATTTTTAAAGCTGTACCTGATCATCGCCGGTCCCGGCGTTATCGTGATGGTAGCCGATAACGACGCAGGCGGTATCACTACTTATGTGGCCACGGGCGCTAAATATGGCTACCACCTGCTCTGGTTCCTGGTACTATTGGGCCCCATCGCCTACTTCGTCCAGGAAATGACCGTACGCCTGGGGGCCGTTACCAAACGCGGCCACGCGGAAGCGATCTTTTTTGCCTTCGGGTCTTTCTGGGGCTGGTTCTCACTGCTGGACCTTATTTTTACCGACTGGCTGACCCTGGTAACCGAATTTATCGGCATGTCCGCCGCTTTGAGAATCTTCGGTATCCCGCCTTATGTTACCATCTTCGTGGTGATAGTCATTATGGGCGCCATGGTGCTGCAAGGTCGTTACTGGACCTGGGAAAAAATCGCGCTCCTTTTTTGCGCCGTAAACCTGCTCTATATTCCATGCGCCTTTATCGTAAATCCCCCTGTTTCCGAGGTGCTTTATAATTGCACAGTACCCCATTTGCCGCCCGGCGGCTTTTCCAACGAACTCTTCTTTTTATTGATGGCCAATATCGGCACCACCATTGCCCCCTGGATGGTTTTTTTCCAGCAAAGCGCGGTGGTGGATAAGGGAATGCAGGAAAAGGATATTTTATGGGGAAGAATCGATACCGCTATGGGATCTGTTTTTACCGTGGTGGTGGCCGGGTTTTGTATTGTCCTCACCGGTACGATCTTTAACGGGGTTAATATTCACGACGCGGCCCAGGCCGCTACCCAACTGATGGGCATTAATAAATACCTGGGCACTTTCCTGGCCATCGGGCTTTTCGACGCCGGGTTTTTGGGCGCCATTTGTATATCCCTCGCCAGTTCGTGGGCCTTCGGCGAAGTGTTCGGCTGGGCGCATTCGCTGAATAATAAAGTAAGGGAAGCCCCCTGGTTTTATGCGTTTTATTTCTTCGCCTTGATCACGGCGGGCGGCGTGGTGCTTATCCCGGGTGCGCCGCTGGTTTTGATCACTCTTTTTGTCCAGGTGGTGGCCGTAACGCTTTTACCCGCGGCCCTGGTCTTTTTAATATTACTGCTAAATAATGAAGAAACAATGGGAAAATACAAGAATACCCGTTTCCAGAATATCGTGAATATCTCCATCGTTACCGGGATAATCATCTTATCCACTGTATACGGCATCAGCACCCTTTTCCCTAATCTGTTTAAGTAGGTGAAGGATTGAAAAAAGGAGCAGACAATGGAATTTAAAGATTTATTTTTAAGACCTTTAAAAAGGTTTTATGTTAACGCTTTTGCGCAGATCGCCGAGATCAACAGGAAATATAAAACCCCCCAGGTTAAAACAACCCCCATGGTCAAATTTACCCTGGTATTGCTGAGGGTATATTTGCTGGTCCTGGTCGGCATGCTGGTTTATAAATTTATCTCTCTCTTATAATGACTGCAGGAGGTAGCCCATGGGAAACAATAATAATTTGAATCATAACCATACTGAACAGTATTTTTATCTTACGGAGATCGTCGGGGCCAAAGTATTTCTCCACGGTAAAAAGATCGGGAAACTCTCCGATATCATCGTGGTGGAGAAAAAACAAGTTCCCGAAGTCACCCATTTTTACATTTCCCGGCCCTTTGGGAACCCGGCCCTGGTAGTGCCCAGGGCAAATGTCGTTTCGCTGTCGGGAAAGGAAGTGGAAATCGATATCGGGGCCGTGGAAAAATACGTCAGGGACTTGACGCCCGAAGAAATACTGCTGAAAGATTATGTGCTGGATAAAAAAGTACTGGATCTCGAGGACCACGAGGTGGAAGTGGTTTACGATATAAAGATTACGAAACAAAACGGCAATCTTTATGTCAGCGACGTGGATTTAAGCCGTTATGGGCTGCTGCGCCGCATCGGCTTAAGGAAACTGGCGGAGTTTATTTACAACCTGGCGGATAAAATAAAGGAACAAACGATATCCTGGGCTTATATCCAGCCGTTACCCACCAATCTTACCAGCTTTCGTGGGAATGTGAAATTGAAAGTTCTTAAGGAAAAATTGGCTGAAATGCACCCGGTGGACCTGGCGGATATTCTCGAAGAACTGGACCCTGAACAGCGCGTGGCCATTTTCGACGGACTGGATACCGGGCAAGCCTCCGACACCCTGGAAGAGATCGAGCCCAATGTAACGCGAGATCTTGTTTTTGCATTGGACAAAAAGAAAGTGGCCCAACTGGTCAATGATATGACGCCGGGTCAGGCGGCCAATATTTTTTCGGTTTTGCCTTTTTCGGAGGTAAACCTGATTACGCCGTTTTTAGATAAAGAAATGGCGGCTAAGATCAAGCTAATTATCGATTCCCAGGAAGAAAATATCCTTAACTTCGCTACCCGCTATTTTTTAAAATACTCTCCGTCAAAGAGAGTGGGGGAAGTCCTGGCGGAATATCGAAAACTGGCGGATGAAAATGATGTCATCATGTACCTCTATATCGTGGATGAAAATGACGTGCTCCTGGGGGTGATCGATATCAAGGAATTGTTGGTTTCCCAGGATGAGCAGCAATTAAAGGATATCATGACCGAAGATGTGATAGCACTGGATCCCGACAGCACCATGAAAGAGGCGTCGGAACTTTTTGAAAGGTATGGCTTCAGGGCGATCCCGGTGACGGATGACAATGACAAAATTATCGGCGTTATTCCTTACAAAGATGTCATGGATTTAAAACACCGCTTTATTGAATGAAAGCAAATGGGTAGGGAACAGGCGCTGCCTGTTCCTTTTAAAATAAGTACCTGATTTCCAGGTAGGAACGTTTCTCCGTGCTGGATTGGGCAAAATCTTCAACGGTTCCCCGGCGGTGGATTTTTTCCAGTCCCGCCGCCAACTGGAACGGTGTATGGGGGATGCGGTATCCCAGGCTCATTCGGCAACTGACCCGCCGGTCCGTGAGATTGAAATCGTTCCCTGGGGTTATATCATTTTGAAAGCGGTCCATCCCGTCGACGGAGTCGTAGTAATGGAATTTAACGGCGCCTTTCAGTTCCAGGTTTGCATAGTCGATCTCCAGCAGCGACGACAGCGTGATACCCAGGGCGTAATAATAACCGTGTTCTCCTAAAGTGACCTTGGTTACCCCGACCGGGTAAAGCTGCGCGTACTTTTTAAAAGCGTGGGAGTGAATCATGGCAAAATCAGCGTAAGCGTCGGCCCCAAACCGGATTTTCAGTGGCCCCCGGTAAATCGTAAGGTCTACGGTGGGGCCCAGGAGGTTGATAATGCAATGTTTGTCTGCTTTGTCCGGGGCAGTGGAATCGGCGGCGTCCGCAAGTTTGGCAGGATCGATGTTCATTACATCGAAAGCGCATGATGCGCCCACGAAAAAGCTGTACCCCCTCTTGTCGGGAAGAGCGGAAGAACCTTGAATGTTTTGCGAAAAATGCCCGAATAAAACCGCTTTGGCATAAATATCGAACTGGTACATTCCTTTTTTACTATAAGCTGCGTCGAGGTTGAATTCCGAAAAGAGGGTATCTTTGATATTTACACTGGTGGAACCGGGTTCCCCATAGCCGGGCAAATGGAATATTTGGGTCTCAAGGCCCACATATGTCAGGGTATTGGCGGCTTCGCCGGCCATGGCAGCGAACCGGGGGCCGGCCACTAAGCGGCAGTCGCCCCAGAATTCCCCTTCCCCGTAAGCAAATTGCTCTTTATATTTTTTCCTGTCCAGCCATTCGTTGAAGGCCATGATGGGATTGGACAGCAGCCGGGCGATTTTGTTTGCGAAAGTCGGTCGCCGACTCCTGAAATAACGGCCCAATTGAAACGTCGCTTCGCCGAAACTCACTCCCCCGAAAGGGGTGGCAATCATATCGTTGATGGAAATCACTTCCCTGAATTCTACCAGGGATTCCCAGGCAAACGCACACGTGAACGTGTATAAGAGGGATTCGAATTTATTTAAGCGACTGGTCCTGGCATAGTTGTAATACATGCCGCCGGCCAGGGAATGAGTCCAGTTAAACGAGAATGTGTTGGAATCCATCCGAAATCCATCCAACTGGAAGATTCTTTTTTTCTGATCTTCCCAGGTAAAATGATATTCCCAATCTTCTTTCATCACTTCTTGCCGGATCCAGTAACTGGAAGTAGCGTAGACAAAATGTCCCAGGGCTTCCCACAGCGCCCGGTTAACATGTTTAACCGGCTTTTCCCCCTGGCCCAGCTTAAAGATTATTTTTTTAGAAATAGGGTCCTTTTGGTTTTTTTCATTTTCCGCGGATAATTGAAGCGCGGGTAAAAGTAACATTAATCCTAACACAGCAAAACACAAGAATGTATTTTTCCTCATTTTCATTTTCGTTTTTCCCATTGGTATTATTTTTGCTTATAACGAATCCTGATTGTAGCATACCGGCTGGTTTTAGTCAAACAAAGCGGGCTTAAATAGATATTTTTTCTTAAGTTCATTTTTTCCTCCTACAGGCCAAATAATAAATCAAAATGGTCATTTTGACCATAGGACTAAAGTCCCGTTTTTAAAAAAGGGACTTTAGTCCCGGTACATCAGGGGGGTATTTTCCTGGAAAAAAGTTTGGCTGTCGCCTAATGACGCCTAATCACCCTTGCATATAATGGCGGTAACTTTTCGCCCGGGATTTCCGGGAATTCGATACTCCCGGTCCGCATATTCCGGATAATGGTTTTCCGTAACCTGATGTGGAAACTGGTTTTATAGTGAATCTCATCATGTTTAAAGACTTCTTTCTTGAGGAAAATCATTTTAGCAAAGAAATCTTTAAACAAGTCAGTTAAACCGTTTTCACGTATTTGAATTTTAATAAAGGAAAAATCCGAAATATACTTTTCCGACAGAGGGGGGCAAAGCAAGTGAAGTTTTATATGGTTCTTCCGGCAGAGTTCGTCCAGTTTTTTAAGGTATTCCACGGCAATGGGCGCCAGGTATATCCTTTCCGCCGTTGGAAATCCGGTGAAACCGAAGGGATGGTTACCCAATGTGCTGAAATCCACCTGGAAATGTTCCAGGTGCTTTTTTATAATTTTTTTTATGAATCCTTGCCGGTACAGGTAGTAGTATTTGCAGTTTTTCATTAATGAAAAAACCAGGGGCGAGAAATACCGGTCGTTTTCTTTGGAGAAAAAAGGCAGGAAAAAGTAATTAAACGTATATATCTGATCCAGGTTGTTGGCCAGCGTAAAGGGGTGGAAAATCGCAATCACATCTTTGACCTGGCCGGGGTACCGGGAGATGTATTTGTCCACCAGGATATACTGCGCCGTCATGGAAATGGCCTGGTTCGAAGTGAGATATAACGATTTTTTCCCCGGACCGGTGGGGTATAACTGGCGGGCCACGCTGTCGCCGATAATCACTTCCGGGTAGGCTTTGGCAGTTTCGGCCAGCTTTATGGCTTCATAGATATCTTGATCGACGGTAGTTTGTTTAAAAACAAACGTTTCCAGTAACAGGAAAATGGCGATTCCCAACAAAATGAAAAGTATGGATTGTATTACGCCGATAAACGGGCGAACACGGGGGTTCGCCCCTACTTCGCGGTCCTTTGCGTTCTTCGCGGTTGCATTCATGTCATCACCTAAAATTGGGCATAAATAAAGGGGGCCGTCCTGCGGAACCCGAAATAGAGGATGATAAATATCAGCAGGTAATAAATCCCCCATCGAAGAACCAACGGTTTCTTTTTGAGCCATGCGCCGGCGCTTCCTTTGCCCTGGAGGAATTCCACCCAACCCAGCGCCCCGATGCCCAGGGCCAGTGCGATAACGTGCAAGTAGTCGATATTGAACTCCAAATAGATATGGTTGATGGTAGAACCGATGGTCTTAAAATCGAAGGACAGGAACAGTTTTTGAAAAAAGTCCCCAAGTCCCGTGGGCAGGTTTTTAATAATATAAAACGCGTCGGCAATGGAATTGGCCCTGAAAAATATCCAGGCGAAACACACCAGGCTGAAGGTAGTAAATACCTGGAGCGCCCGGTACCATTGCCAGGATTTTTTAATGGACAGGGCTTTGCGGATTCTTTTTTTCAGTTTCCGGGTGCTGAAGCCGACGAACAGGTACATGCCCATTAAGAGTCCCCAGATCACGAATGTCCAATTGGCGCCGTGCCAGAGGCCGCCCAGGAACATGGTTATGATGATGCCGCCGATGTAGGCCCAGGTTTCTGTTTTTACTTTCAGCACTTTCTCTTTTGGCGTTCGTCTTAATATGGCGTATGAGATGGGCAGGAAGAGGTAATCCCTTAACCAGGAGGAAAGGGAGATATGCCAGCGGGTCCAGAATTCGGTCAGGGTTTTGGATAGATAAGGGCGATCGAAATTCTTCATGGTATCGAATCCCAGGACCTTTGCCGATCCCACGGCGATATCGGTATATCCTGAGAAATCGCAATAAACCTGGAATGCATAAAACCCCGCGGCGATTATAAAAAAGATGCCGTTGTTAAAGTGGCGGTGATGAAGGTCATTGAATACGCGGTCAACGATCACGGCGGCGTTATCGGCAATGACCAGTTTTTTAAAGTAGCCCCACAGCATTAATTTCAGGCCGTCGGTGAAGCGCTCATAATCGAAATGGCTTTCCCGGTAGAATTGGGGAATCAGATGACCGGGTCGTGCGATGGGACCTGCCGGCAACTGCGGGAAAAAGGAAACATATAAGGCATATATACCGATGTGCCGGGTGGTTTTTTGCGCTTCCGCTTCCCTATAGACTTCCACCAGGTAGCTGATGGTTTTAAAGGTGAAAAACGAAATGCCGATAGGTAAAACCAGGTTTAAAAGGCCCGGGTGGGGAGAAAAAGTCCGGATAAAAAAATCCGCATATTTGTAATAGAATAATAGGGCCAGTGGGATGGCCAGGCCCAGGATAAGAAACGCCTGTTTTTTTCGTTTCACCGCCGTTTTTTCGATGCCTATGGCGCAGTAATATGTGGCGGCGGTGACCGCGAGAAGTAAAAGGACATAGGCGGGTTTCCGGTGCATATAAAAAAAATAACCGGCGATCAAGAGAAAGGCCCAGCGGAGTTTAAACGGGAGGAGGAAATAGAGAACGGTGACCACCGGGAAGAATACCAGGAATTCGAACGAATTAAAATTCACGGCAAACCTCTTTTTCCTGGGATATCATTTATAGCGTTCCTTGCTTCCCCTGGTGTTTTTATGAAGTAATATTATAGCATAAAATTGAGTCTATAAGCAAGGTTAAGAAAATTTTGAATTTCTAATTGTTGGCAAGCATTTTTTCTACAAATGCTAAATATTGAGGTGTGGCTTCAGTGATTTGAATACCCGTGGCCACCCCCGCTTCCCCGGTAGACTCGTCGGTGCTCTCTTTGCTCCACATGATCCGGCCTTTTAACGTAAAGGTCTCATCCGCGGCGCCTATTAATATGGAAACTTCACTCTCCACCGGGAGCGGGAGCGCTTCGGTGGTGGTAACAAACAGCCCGTTTTTAGAAACATTGGAAGTCAATCCCATACTATCAAAGCCGTCTTTACCGATGTTAACGAGCAATTTTTTCTCTAAACGTACTTCATTTCTATTATCTGACATGCACGTCACCTATTGAATTTAAGCGGAGCAATTTTGGCGCCACACACCGGGAATGCCCCATTTTAACCCCGAAATAGGATAACCGACCACTGGCGACGATAGGCAGTGGAACGAAAAAGAGTAATTTTTTTACACTTATTACTTCTTTTTCATATGCCCGGGAATAAGGTAGGGGAGTAAAAGAACAGTTGCCGCCTGTTCTTTTACTCCTCCGTACAGCCTGATTACTGCTGCCGGCTCTTTTATTCCGCGGCAGTAGTTCGATAGCTGGCATCCACGGCTTCGATTTGTCCCATATCCATTTTAATGATTTTATCCGCTACATCAAAATAATGGTCATCATGGGTAATAGCAATGACAATTTTTCCTTCTTCTTTCATTTTCTGGAGCAAGGTCCGATAGAAGAATTTCCTGAATTCCGGGTCCTGGTCGGCGGCCACTTCATCGAACAAGTAAATGGGGGCGTCCTCCAGGTAGCACTGCAGCAGGGCTAACCGTTTTTTTTGCCCGCCGGAAAGATCGATGGTGCTAAAGCCGGTATCGCCAATCTGGACTTTATCATCCAGGTTTAACAGCTTAAGGTATTTATCCGCCTGTTCTTTTTTCCCTACTTTAGTGAGATCCACATCATATAATTTTTCAAACAAATGATAACCGCTGAAAACCGTGGAGCAATATTCGCCCACTTCCTGGTCGCCGAGATTTCGGCCCTCTATTTGAACCTGGCCTTTTCCAGGTAGATACAGTCCGGTCAACAGTTTGGCAAGGGTTGTCTTGCCGCTGCCGTTACCTCCGATTATAAATGTGATTTCACCTTTCCTGGCTTCAAAATCCAGCGGGCCGACAATAAATGTTTCCTCTTTGTCCTGGCTTTCGTATCTGAACTCAACGTCTTTGGCGGTTATCCGTTCGACCTCACCTTTGGTTGCTTCGGAAGCGATCAATTTTTGGGGATCGATATTGGCCGGTACATCTCTTTCAAACTCTTTCACACGGTTCCAGGCAACCCTAATTTGTACAATGGCGGGAATGGAGTTCAAAATAACGTTCACGGGGCCGATCAGGTACAGGAGGATCATGATAAAACTCATCAGGGTAAATTGAGATATGTTGGGGAAAATCCTGGGGATGGCAAAGCTGACGGCGCCCAGTACGATGAGCAGCATGGATTCGCCGATTAAAAAGGCATTAATAAACCGGATGATGGCCATGGCCATTTTATTCTGGAATTCCATGGAGGTTTTTTCCACATCGCCCCTGTACTGCCTCTTCTTGTTCAACCGCAAGCTTAGTTCTTTAAATCCATCCAGTAAGCCGTTGAGCAGTCCCATATAGACATTCCGGGTATCCCTGGCTTCTTCGAAGTATTGGCGGGCTTTGCCGCTGACAAAACCGTAAAGGCCGGCGATAATGAAGACTACAGCCAGGGTCACGGCGGTGGCCCAGAAGGCAATGGTGGCCAGGTAAACAAAGGCGCAAATGGCGGTAATGACGCTGGTGATTAATCCCACCACGAGGCCGGCCGAGTTTGCGATCTGCCCGGTATCGTCATTTAACGTGGCAAACACACGGCCCCTGTCCAGCTTCTCAAAGTTCTGGTAGGTGGTCAGGAATATTTTATCGATCAGTCTCATTCTCAGGTCGTATACAATCTCGAATGTAATGATGGTTAAACGGGTCTGGATGACTTTGCGCCCCACGATATAGATCATGAAGGCCAACGCATAAAAATAGACCTGGTATTTCAATTCGATATTGGTGAATAATGAAGTAGTGATTAAAAATATCACCACGGCATTGGCGGCGCCGGAAAGTAAGCTTAAAATGATAATCAGGGGCAGGTTGCGAATATATTTGTTTTTAACCGGGAAAAAGAGGGACAGGATGCTGGCGATGTAACTGACGCACATTACCGCTACCACCAGTATGGCGGTGGTGGGAAAACTACTGGGCGACCATACGGAAGCCACTTTCCATGGCAGTCCGCTCATTGCCAGCGGCAGTAAATATACGCCCGCGGCAAAGGGAAGATATGCCAGGGCCATACCGATCAATTTGGCCGTTTTTTTCAAGGTAATAGATTCGAATTGGCGCCTGCCCCTGAAAAGGTCTATAAAGACGGTTACAATGTAAACTAAAACCAGCAGCAAATAAAGACCCAACCCGAATGAAAATATGGATGCCACGCCATCGATGGTTCTTCCCTCGACCATTTCAGCGGGTATTTGTTTTCCCCTGGTTAGTTCCATGACGACATCCCCGATATGCGTGGTGTAATTGTTCATGGCATTTGTCAGGACCACGACGCCGATTTTTTCCCCGGGTCTAAAAGCGACGTACGAGGTAAAATTTGGGTTTTGCCCGCTGTGCTCGATTAACCGGATGCCATATTCATGCACCATCCAGCCCATACCGTAGGCGACCAGGGTACCCGGCATAGGGTTCACGCTTTTGTCCGGCTGGTGGCTTTTTCTCATCAACTCGCCCATGCCGCCCCCCGGTTCAAGAAGTCCCATTTGAAATTGCAGCCAGCGGGTCATATCCTTTGCATTGGAAACGATATAACCGGCAGGGTTATTGCCGCGATAGACGGGTGCATCATAGGGTCTGGGGGTGAAAAAACTGACTTTGTATCCTTTTGCCATCAAGGGGTCGCTTTTATCCGCCCCTACCCGTGTATGGGTTAATTCCAATGGCTGGAGCACACGTTTGGCGATATATTCTTCATAACTCATGCGGGTGACTTTTTCAATCACGGCGCCTATGATATCGTAATTAATGGTGGCGTATTCGAATACCTCCCCGGGTACACGGGCGAGTTTGATTCCTTTGAGATTCCGGACGGTTTTTTGAAGGGCGTCGGCGGCGTTGGACTCAGGGATCAGGGCGATGGATTTGAAAGGAATGCCGGATGTTTGATGCAAAACCTGCCGGAGGGTGATTTCGTATTTTTTCCCCTTATAGGTGGCCGAAAACCAGTCCAGGTATTTTGAAACGGGGTCATCCAGGTTAATCGACCCTTCTTTCTCCAACTGGAGGGCCGCCAGGGCGGTAAAAGCCTTACTGGTGGAACCCAATTCAAAGAGGGTATCGTCGGTTACCGGGATCTTTTTTTCTATATCGGCATATCCGAAACCTTTCATATAGACCGGTTGGTCGCCATTAACGATGACCAGGCTCAGTCCCGGGATATCTCCTTTTTTCATTAATTCCACAATTTTTTTTTCAATATTGGTCAATGATGACGCCGCTTTGGTTCCTGGGGTGGCGCCCGGGTTATCATTGGCAGCCAACGGGAAACTTGAATGAAAAATGGTGAAAACCAGCAATAAAACCAGAATATCAAACTTAAAATGTACCTTTTTTCTTACCTTCATAATGCCTCCTTTTTCCGTCGCGGTTTATTATGGGTATTCAATACTACCTTGATTCGGCATACCCGGATGCCGAGCTGTCTATATTGAGCTAATTGAGCTAAATTTATTTGCGGTTGGTATTTTTGCATATTTATGATCTTGTATTATATCATTTTAAGTCACTGGAGTGCAAGCAAAAATAAAAAATTTACCTATTTTTTTTTAACTCTTTATAGTACCCCGGTTTTCAATTTTCTATATTGGTCCGGTTCAATGGCGAAATAGCGGTTGAATGCCATGTCAAAATGTCCGGGTTTTGAAAAGCCTAATTTTGACGCCAGGTCAACAATGGTTAGGTCCTGTTTTTTTCCCAGCAAAAAGGCGGCCCTGTGCAGCTTTTCCCTGAGTATAAACCCATGCAGCGTAATTTGTTGGCGGTCTTTAAATTTTTGCGCCAGGTAGAAGGTCTTTACGCCCAGCGCCCCGGCAATTTTGGCGCCGGTTAGGTCCGCCAGTTCTTCTATTTTCCGGGTTAATATAAAATCCACTGCCTGTTGGGCGATATTACGGCGGTTCATGTTTTATTGTTCCTATTCTTCCCTTTACCGGTATTTTTTTTAAGGAGTTCCGGTTTTTTCCCCGGGAGTATTGATCTTTGCCGCGTATATTCCCTGTATTTCCCGGGGGTGGTGCCAAAATGTTCTTTAAAAATCCGGGTGAAATAGTCGGTGGAGGAGAAGCCCATTTTTTTCGATACTACCTTGATGGGTGGTATTTCATCCGATTCATCCAGTAAAATGGCGGCGCGGATCATTTTGGCCATCATCAGGAATTTCCCGGGTGGTATTTTCTTTTCGTTTTGAAATATCTGGTACAAATGGGATTGGCTGATATTTAACTTACAGGCGATTTTTAATATGGTCAATTCTCCCAGCTCTTCATTATCGCGCGAGAATATGAATCGCATCACTTGATCGGAAATACCGCTTTCTGTCATACGCATATGAATCGCCTGCTTAATATGTACATGCTAAATCCTGTTTTTTTTAATTGACTCTGCTTCATAGTATTGGTTTCCGCTTTCTAGTTCACGGTTTTAAGGATAGGGTTCCTTCAACCGGATAAAATATAGATAGCATGAGTTGCTAAACATGTAAATCCATAAAATTGTCCACTGGCTGTATCGCTGTCGAAGTGATGGGAAACCTTCTTATAAAACTGTTATTGGTTGGGGAGTATGCATTCGGTTTTTTTTTCAACTTCCTTGAACGGCGGCCCGGCGTCCCCGGGGCGCCGCCGCTTAATTTAATTTATAGTAAGGATGTTGGGGCAAATAAAACTCCGTGGGTCATGGTGAGGACAATTTTAATGGTTGGGGTGGTTTTTGCCTGTTGCCGGTTCCATTTTTTCTTCTTCGAGTGAACAAAGGGCAAGGGGCAGGCAATGCCGTCGGGTCCGTCGCTGCGGACTTCGCCGGAGCCGGGATGAAAGACTTCCACGCCGTGGACCTTTTCCTGGATATAAAGCGGCGCTTGCACCACCGGATCGGACCAGTCCTGCTCATCCTTGCCGCGCCAAAACGATTTTTTAATCGAAGGGGGGACAAATTGTCCCCCGGTTGGGACGCTTTCGCCCGTCAGCGGATGTGAGTTTCAACCCGTGACAATTTGTCACGAGTTCAGGTTCACAGCGGCAGAGTCTGGGGGCAAGCGCAAATTGGTAGGGAACTGGCGCCGCCTGTTCCTTCAAATGCCATTTTGGTATTGGTAATGCTTTTTTTTAAAATAGTACAAAAACAATTGACATTTAGTTGTATTCCATTTATCATTAAGGAGAGGTAGATATGGAAGAAGTCATCCGAATCAATGATAATGTTAGAAACATTTTAATAAAACATACGCGGAAAACCAATGTGGCGGAAAGTCTGAATGAAATTCTAAAAAATGACCTTACCCGGAAGATGAAGAGATACAAGATAATGCTCAAGCACTTTGAGAATAAATACAAATTGGATTTTGATGCATTTGAAGCGTCCCACAAAAATAGCGACATGAAGTTCGAGATGGAAAAAGATTACTTCGATTGGGATCTGGCGGTTACGGCGGTAGAAGACCTGGAAGAAGAATTACGATCATTAGAATCCTAATCCCCGGATAGCCATGATAAATCACCTGAAGGGGTAAAAGAAGTGCCTTTAAAAGGCTTTTTCCTTGAAGTTCTTCATATCCTTGAAAAAGAAGACTTGTTCTAAGGACCTTCCCGCAAAAGCTTCTGGTTCCTCTGGCCCTTTTGGCCCCATTATGGCCCTTTTCGTGTCGGGTTTATAACGTTTCATATTGTGCTTTTGCCAGGTTTTTGTCGGGATTTATGAGACAGGCAAATTTTTTTTTTCTTCTTCGAGGGAACAAAGGGCAAGGGGCAGACACGGCTATTTTTATTACAGCACGCGGAAGACTTTCATGACTTCGTCGCCCAGGTGGTTGATGACTTTGACTGCGATGCGGCCGGATGCGGGCGGCTTGAACGGGCGGGAGATGGCGCTGTGCAGTGTTTCCCAGGCTTCTTCATGGATCTGGGCTTTCAGGGTGGTTTTGAGTGCCTTGTATGGGTCATTGGCGCCGAGGAAATAGGCGTGGCGTACGAAGAAGCTTTCTTCGTTGTAATCGGCGTCGATGAACCAGCAGGCGATGCCGTCGGGTCCGTCGCTGCGCACTTCGCCGGTGTCGGGATGGAAGACTTCCACGCCGTGGACCTGCATCCGGATATAGCCTTTGTCGCAGTAATGGATTTCGATATCGGGTTCGCCGAAAATGACAAATAGGTTTCCTTTGCCGGTGTTTTTGAGGTCGTCGGCCATATGCAGGTCGGCGTTCATGCGGGCTTTGAGCACCTGGATGCGGCCCAGTTTGGAGAACTCGGTGGAGTGGGCGTCATAATTAAAGGCGCAGGTGATGAGTACGTCGAACCCGGCGTCCCCGGCTTCGCGGGCGGCTTGTACCAGGTCGGGGCGGGATACGGTTCCGAATTCGGGCCCGATAAATATGGCGGCGCGTTTCTCTTTGCCGGTCTCTTTCCCTCCCTCGATGTAACGGCCTTCGGCGCAAACGAGGTCGCCGGGCCAGGGGGTAAGGGACGTAAAGGTTATCTTGTCTTCTTTGTGGGCCTGCTGCACGCCGGAGGTTTTGAGGTTTTCCAGGATCATCCGGGCAAAATCCATGGGGATTCTCTCGCCGTTGACTTTTGCCATTTCACTCTTCGCTAGTTCATCGATGAGCTCGTCGTTTTCATCGACGCCCAGCACGCGGTGGGGGGAAAGGCTATCGACGGTAAATGGTCCGGCCACGCGTATTTTTTTATTGTCTTCGTAAGGTTTGTCGTAGAGGTATTCGGATTCGGCTTTGGCGGCAATGGAAGCGTCGATTTTCTTTTGCCGGGCGATGCGGAGCTCCCACCATTGGCCGTGTAGTTTCCCGGCAGGTTCCGGCCACTTTGCATCGGCGTCGCGGGGGATTTCCCATTCTTCCCAGGTTTTACCGAGGACGGTGTTGAGTTGTTTGCGCAGCGGTTCCAGTTTGGTTTGAAAATCCTCCCAGATGACATCGATTTCCGCGTTGTTGGCGATGGATTTGAGGGTGACATGGGGCACGCGTTGGTAGACAAAACCCTGGCGAATGTTGTTGCGGGTGGGCGATGTGGAAGGTGCAGTGGCTGTAATTTTGGCTTCCATGAGTTGGCCTTCGGGTGAGTCGGCCAGTAAATAATAGGGATAGCGTGCGCCCATAATACGGGCGCGGGCTAATGCCAGCGCTACGCGCGAGGTATCGATGGTAATCCATCGCCGTCCCCATTGCTCAGCAACGTAGGCGGTGGTGCCCGAACCGCAGGTGGGGTCAAGTACAAGATCGCCAGGATCAGTGGCCATAAGCAAACATCTTTCAATTAGAGACGTACCAGTTTGAACAACATATATCTTTGGGTCAGATCGGCTTTGTACGCTACCGCCAATATCTGTCCAGATGTTTGTCAACTGAACAACCGGAAAATCGCTAAAATAGCGAATATATCCAAGTTTACCTTGACTGCTAATTGATATGCGTTCAGACATTCCAAGTCTCGGCATCCCTGTTTCTGGATTAGTCTTCCAGTGATTATTCACACCGCTATCAAAATTACTCCCTCGAAAATGAAAAACACTAATCGTATTTTCTGAGCATCCTTGCGAGATAATATTATCGATTCGGAATATTCGCCCCTTTGTTAATTCATCATCACTAATCAATATTTTAGCTTGTGTTAAAGTAAGGCGGAATCCATTTTCGGTTTCAAATTGATCATATTTCGATTTTGAACTATCATCAGGGCTTTTTTTGGGTTGGACGATATCGCGGAATTTTAAATTTTCATTTTTTTTAGCAAACCACAGAATGTAATCTCCTGCCCTGCTTAGAGTATCAGATGCAAGACCACCGGTTGTTACATATGAAATCTGCGAAATAAAATTCTCATCCCCGAAAACCTCATCCATTAGTGCCCGCACCCGGTGCACATTCTCATCTCCAATCTGTACAAAAATGGAGCCGCTGTCTGTCAATAAATCCCTGGCTACGGTTAACCGGTCACGCAAATAAGTTAAATAGGAATGTATGCCATCCCGCCAGGTGTCGCGAAACGCTTTAACCTGCTCCGGTTCCCTGGTGATATGTTCAACATTGCCGTCCTTCACATCGCGGCTGGTGGTGGACCACTGGAAATTGGAATTGAACTTAATGCCATAAGGCGGATCGATGTAAATACACTGCACCTTGCCGCGCAACCCTTCCCGTTCGGCCAACGAGGCCATGACTTGCAAGCTGTCCCCCAGGATCATGCGGTTCGACCAATGGGCATCGTGCTGGTAGAACTCGGTTTTGGCGTTTTCATCCGGCAATCCATTGAAATCGGCAAAAAGATCGCGTTGTATGCCTGATTTTTTCCCCTCTCCCTCCTCGGTATGACGCTGCAGGTCATCGATCAGCGCTTTGGGATGAACCTTTTCCTGGATATAAAGCGGCGGCGCTTGCACCACCAGATCGGACCAGTCCTGCTCATCTTTGCCGCGCCAGACAAGCTGGGGGTCCAGGTCGCGGTTGCGGCGTTGGTAAGCAATACGGATGGGGTTTTGTTCTTCTTCTTTCATCACCGACTGGAATTCAGCGGTGGGAATATTCTTACGCTTCGCGTCATCATGTTTGATGGTTTCAACGGTCTTTTGTGTCGGTATCTTTGCCATTGTTAAATTCCTTTATAGGGGACCAGGATTTCCTTGTTTCTCATATTACAATTATATGTGCTTTCAAAGGTGCTGTCAACCAGCCCATGGAAATAGCAGCGAAGGCCCCGGCGGAACAGGCGACACCCTTATAATGGGAAGGACCGCACAGGGGAAAAAATAAATCCGAAATTCGAAATCCGAAATCCGAAACAAATTCAAAATACAAAGGCTCAAAATCCCAAACAAAAGTAAGCCCACGAATTACACGAATTTTCACGAATGTTTTTTGTCTTTTTTTCATCATTCATCATTCATCATTCATCATTCTATTTATCCCTGGCCCCATTATGGCCCTTTTCATGTCGTGTTTATATCGTTTTATATCGTGCTTTTGCCCGGTTTATGTCGGGTTTATGTCGGGTTTAATGTCGGGTTTATGTCGGGTTCCCAATGGGCCATTTGAGCCATTTATGAGCCATTTATTTTTCAAGAGTCCATTATTATTGGAACGATCTATTAATCGAAGGAGGGACAAATTGTCCCCCGGTTGGGGCGCTTTCGTCCGTCAGCGGATGTGAATTTCAACCCGTGACAATTTGTCACGAGTTCAGGTTCACAGCGGCAGAGTTTGCGGGCAAGCGCAAATTGGTAGGAAAAATTCAACTGTCCCCGAATTCTTTGACCTTCACTCCTCACCCAAACAGGCTAATCTATGTGTTTCCTGGGTTTGCCCCGGCATACAGTCGGCGCTTCGAGGGCCAAAATCGCATTAAGGTAATTTTACCAACAATTCAATTTCTCTGAGAATAACCTGCAAATTAGGGGCTAACGCGGGGAATACATTCTCTTCACTGCCATGATGTTTATGATGTGGATAGGTTGGAAGACCTAACTTTTTATGATGACCGGTGTTATCGTAGCGAAATATCAACTTATTTGAGGAATCCTGATACTGATATGCATACATTAAACGATCCGATGTTATTTCCACATCAACAAATTCACGTAAATGAAGTATCGACCCATCCACAAAGTTAAGTTCCCCCCTGATAAAGCCTTCATAACTCCCACGTTTTGTGTAAGAAATCTCTGACAATTGAACAACAGAACATAATTCAATGATTTTTTTTATTTGTTGAAAATATTCTTCAATTCGCAAACCGGATATTCCTCAAAGTATCGGCTTTTTCACGCAATCGTTCCAATAGCCTGAACTCACCAATCCATTCGATAAAATCCATTGTCTCTTCCAGTTCATCATTTTCATAACCGACAATGAAATCCAAGGTCTGAAGCTGAAATTGCTTTTCAAACTTAAGCAGGCATTGTTCTGTTTGCCGTATGCCCGCTTCAATCAAACGCAACTCATTTTCCAGTGCCGCGGCTACTATCGGCTTTAGCTGATGCTCACAATTAGAAATTAATTTAAGCTCATGCATTTTAATTTCCCTTTATGAAATAATTTATAACATAAAAATCAGAATTTTTCAATAAAATCTTTCAATCTTTCTCGTCAATGCACCATCAGCCCTTTACATACTCCTTCATTGGCGCCTCCGGCGGGCAGGGGGATATAGGTCAGCGGTCGAGAGGTCATTGGAAAAATCTAACATAGAGACTCAACTCTAAAGGGACCCCGCGCCGCGGGGCCTGCACCCCCCACAAAAGCTTTTGGTAAGGTTGATAGTTTTTCCACCATTTCACTAAAACCGGACTCTATCTCGTAAACATCCGTAAATTCGGCAAACGCCCAACGACCATATCCCCCATTATTATTGACCCCAGGAACCCAATAGGTCTCCATGGTGGATTTCTTCTCTTTGGCATCCTCACGACGATATCCTTTGATCTCCACAATCAAATGCAGCGGGTCCCCAACTCCATGACCATCATCCACCAATACGATAAAATCCGGGATATACTTGCGCATATTTGATCCATATCGGTACGGAACTTCTAACCCGAGATTGTGATTCTTTATGTAAGAAATCACCTTTGGGTGCGACTCAGCCACCCGACAAAACTCCCCTTCCCAATCACTGTCAAGTATAACCCAATTGACATGACAACGCCGCGCATCCGTTTCCCAACGGTTAGTCCTGGCCGTATTAAAATTGATGTGGACGGACGAGCCGATAGGATTGTAAGGATCCAGCATGACTTTGACGGGACGTTGCCCCTCCAGGGAACGGGTAATGCCGGCGGTTATCCGCTCGCAGGCCATGTCCGCCAATTCCTGGTACATTAGCTGCGCCGGATACGTTCCCCCCTTGCACTTTAAACAGGCGTCGAGCCACTGCCTGGCAATGCGTTTAAGCTGGCCGAAAAGATGAAGCCTGGGTTCTTCTCCGGGATCACGCCACTTGTTGTAAAGCAAACGACGGGTGAGATAATAAAGAATGGTGTTAGCGCGAATTTCATTGGTATGGACAAGGTTGAGATCGACGCCCTCGCCGATGATCCCGGCATTCTTGGTAATAGACGGGCCTACCAGTTCCGGGGTCAGTTCCAGGATAGAATCGTCATTAAACGCGGCGGTCAGTCGCTCCGACGGCAGCTCCACGCGATAACCCGCGACATTGGGAAAACTTATTTCCAGGTGATCACGGTCGGGCCGTACGGCCTTGACATGAATCGTCTCTAGCGGCTTTTGCGGCGGCGCAATAACGGGTTTGGCGGTGAAGTCGAAAGGTATCCCCAATATATCGGCATATTCGACATTAAACAGGTTCTCTTCATTAAGATCATAAGACTGGCGGCGCAGCGCACGTCCAATCACCTGCTCACATAATAACTGGGTCCCAAACGCCCTCACACCCAGGATATGGGTGACGGTATTGGCATCCCATCCTTCGGTCAGCATGGAAACGGAGACAACGCAACGAATGGATTCGCCGAGGCGACCCCTTTTGCCCACCGTATTCATGGCTTCCCGGAGCAAATCCTGGTCGGAAATGTTCTCCCCCTGCCGGCGATCCCCGGTACGTTCGACAATCTCGCGCCTGAAACTTTCGATTTCCTGCCCGGCCATGGACCGGAAATTATCATCCAGCGCATCGCCGGATTCGAGCTGTTGGCTGTCGATAAGCAATGTCCGGGGCCGGGCAATGGGACCGCCATTGTCATCGAAATTCCGGAACAATTCCAATCTTCCATTCTCAAGTGTATGGGACCCGTCTTCGTTTTCCCGTTGGAAACCGGAAATATAATCGTAAACCAGCTTGGATGCGGAGGTATTGTTGCAAACCACGATAAAGCACGGCGGTACATGAACGCCGCCGGCTTGCCACAAATCGAAGGTTTTCTTATAGTGACCGTAAAGGGCTTCAAGGGCGGTTTGCAGTTCCACGGGTAAGTTGAGGGGGTCGAGATATGCGGACTTGCCGCGACCTTTTTTGGGCATGCGCGTGCGGATATGCTCCCAGAGGTTCCTGAACCTGGGCATTTCATCGCCGGGAATATTATCCGCGATAGGGACGCGGGGCAGCTTAACAATCCCGCATTCGATGGCGTCCATCAGTGAGAAATCGCTCATGGTCCAATGAAACAATGTGCCTTCGGCGTAGCCGGAACCGCGCAGGAAGAATGGGGTAGCGGATAAATCGATGACCCGGGTAAGGCCGAGCTTGCGGTTGACTACTTCGAGCCCGGAAATCCAGAGGCGCGCGGCCTCGTTGTTTTTTTCCGCTTCTTTCTTATCGTCGCCTTTCAGATCCTCCACATCCTCCCCATTGCCCTCGCCGGGCTTTTCTCGATAACAATGGTGCGCTTCATCATTGATGGCCATGATGTTCTTTATGCCCATGAGGATGGGCATGGCGCGCTGCAGCATCTGGCCTTCGGTTTCCAATGTGTTTAAAGGTTCGCCCCGTCCCTGCAGCAGGGAGCGACCGGCCTTTGAAACTTCGATACGCTCGCGAAGTTTGAATGCATGGTAGTTGGTAATGACTATTTTAGCGCGGTCCAGGAGCGGGAGCATGTCGGCGGGGACCAATTCGCTGCTTTTGTAGAGACTGTAGGGATCGTTGGGCTGAAGGACGCGCAGCCGGTCCCGGATGGTAATCCCGGGGCAGACGACAAGGAAACCGCGGGTAAATTTCGTACTGCCGGGGCGGCGCACGGCGTTGACGGTTTGCCAGGCGATGATCATGGCCATAACCGTGGTTTTGCCTGCGCCGGTGGCCAGTTTCAACGCCAGGCGCATGAGTTCCGGGTTGGCGTCGTTGTTGGCTTTGGAGAGGTGATCCATGAAATATTTACCCGTCGTTCCTGCTTTTGGGGCGACCTCGGTCAGCCAGATAACGGTCTCAACGGCTTCCACCTGGCAAAAAAAAGGACGGACATTATTGAACTTATAATGACGCCAGTGTTGGAGCAAGCGGGTGGTTTCCGGGGTGACATGCCAGTCATTGGGGTTTGGCAGCGCGCGCCAGGCGTCCACTTGCTTGCGGAGTTCATTTATAACAGGAGAAGTGGGGTCGTATTGCTGCGCCTGGGTAGAGAGGCCTTTGCCCTCATCGAATATCATTTTGAGTTGTTCGGGTTCGCCCTTTTGTTTCCTGGGTTTTGGGATGGGAGAGATGTACTCCGCCGGCCGGCGTTTCTCATTTATTTTTTGCGTGGGTTGGTGGTTTTTATCCAATTCCCAGTGAAATATTGGGTAGAGGTAAGGCGAGTTAAGAATCGGTTGTTCAAAGAATCGATTATCCATGTTTAAAGTTCTCCGGGTGTTTACATCCCATAAACGGTAATCGAAACGTCCTTAAAAGTTCTTTCCTTTTTGAAAATCTTCTCTTCCCAGGATATCCCGGACGACCGGTTAATGATTAATAAATATCCTTCACGGGTTCCGCATTTATCCATATATTGACGGGTTTGTTCCAGGCCCTTTTCGATGGTTGTTTCCAGGGTCCCGTACAGGAGCTTTAATTCGATGACCACTTCCTGTTTTCCCCCTTTATAGGGCCATTGGATCAGGAGATCGGTTCGCTGACGTCCGAGCCCGTATTCTCTTTCTACTCTTCCGCCGCCGTTGACGATTCGCTGTAAAAAAGATTGCAGCAGCAATTGCGGCCCGGCTTCACTGTAATCGAAGCCATCCGCCCAATGTTCGAAATTTTTCCTGAAAAACTCCTGGAAAGCGGTCAGCAGCTTATCCATATCGATGCCGCCGTCATCCTTCATATACCAGGAGGCTTCCTGGTTAATGGTTAATTGTGTGCTGTAAGTAAGCGTCCTGGGGATTACTTCCCGGTATATCCGGTTGGCAATCCTTAACTGCCGGTCTATTTTTACCAGCCCCAGGTCAACCACATAATCCACATCGTCTTCCGGGATTCTTTCCGCTTCTTGCGAAGATGATAATAGGGGTTCCAGCACGCGCCGCACACGTTCTTCTTTCAATTTATCCGATAATTGATCGAGGTGGGTTTCCCCTCGTAAAATCAGATTCTCTTTGGCCTGTTCGATCATATCCGCTGTAATCTCAATGCCGCGCTCGTTCCCTTCTTTCATTTCAAAACAGGCTTCATAGGCCAGGGCATTTACAAGCCAGGGTTGTCCTTCGGTCAATTCCCATACCAATGGGAATACATCTTTATTAAAAGATTGGCCTGTCTCTTCGGTATGTTGACGGTACAGTTTTTCTATTTCCAGTGGAGTAAAATTTCCCATTTTTAGTGATTTTGCTTTTATATTAAAGGCGCTGCCGCCGGTGATAATCGTTTTTTCTCTATCCGAATGCATACGGTAATCTTTGACATCGCGGACGCCGCAAAGAACGATGCTTTGTGGAAATAATTCGGGCCGTTTGTCATACCCGCTGCGTAACTGGCGCAGCACCGCGATTAACGTGTCCCCCACCAGGGCATCCACTTCATCGATAAAAAGTATAATAGGAGTATCACTAGCCTGGCACCACTTCATAAGGGCATCTTGCAGCGCATAAAATTCACCGCTATTTTCTAATATTTGCTTCCATCGCTCCTCTAAAAATGAATCTTTTAAATATAGAAACGATTCATTGGCCAGGATCCTGAGTATGGTGTGCATACCTTCTTTCGCATTTTCCCTGGCGGCCTGGGCTGCTTCGACGTTTATATATAAGCATTTGTATTTCCCTTGTTTATTCAAGTAATCCGTCAGCGCATGCATATAGGTTGTTTTACCGGTTTGCCTGGGCGCATGAAGCACAAAGTATTTTTTTTGCTCGATCAGGGTGAGCATTTCCGGCAGGTCAAAGCGGTCCAGGGGTTCGATATAATAATGGTCATCCCGCCGGATTGGACCGGCCGTATTAAAAAAACGATTCATCGTTATTCTCCTTTAGGAATTATATTATAAACCAAAAGCTTCGGAAAGTAAAATGTATGTCGCCACTCCCACGTGTTTGTCGGGTTTAGGCAGAGTTTGGGGGCAATTATAGGAAGTTTCCCTTAGAAAGTCAAGAGCGGGGGGAGGCCCCCCGGGGGATACGTCATTCTAAAAAGCACGAAATTCGATAGCCCGCGGCGCGGGCAGCCTGTTTTTGTTACATAGTGACATTCCGGACTGACCCGAAACAGTAAAACTGAAATTTGAAGACCCCCGACGGAACGTTTATACTTCATCCGGCGCGAGGAAATGGATATGTAACACACGGAACTGTGCATGCAGCACAGTTGGATATTTATGCAGCACGCAAGAGTATGCATGCAGCTAGTTGCGATGCGTATGCAGCGCGTAAAAGTGTTTATGCGGCTATCGGTGATGTTCGTGCGGCTATTCATGATGGCTATACAGCTATGATGGATGTTCATGTGGCTATTAGACGTGTTTATGCAGCTACGGTGGATGGCTATGCGGCTATGGGAGATGTCTATGTGGCTATTGGGCGTGTTCATGCAGCTATGTGAGATGGCCATGCAGCTATGGGAAATGTTCATGTGGCTATTGGATGTGTTCGTGCAGCTATGTGAGATGGCCATGCAGCTATGGAAGATGTTCATGTAGCTATGGGAAATGTTTATGTAGCTATGGGTAATGTTCATGTAGCTATTACGGGTGTGTATGCAGGTATTAATGATGGGCATGCGGCACGATTGGGTGTGCATGCGGCTAGCGAAAACGTTCATTCGGCGCAAAATATTTAATAAAACAGAACTTTATCCCGATATATCCGTATAATACTTATTTAAAACTGTGAGGTAAACTATGGATAGAAAAACATTGCTGAGAAACATCAGCCAGAAATTGAGGGACATCCGCAACTCCTTAAAATTAGAAGGCTTCACAATGGCCGACCGCATCGGCGCATATCGAACCAGCTACCGCCACTACGAAATGGGCGATAGGGCCCCCCAACTCACTTGCCTCTACCACTTAGCTCATTCCGACAATATCTCCCTGGACTGGCTGATCGTCGACCGCGGCCCCAAATTATACAAAGATAAGGAAACGATACCCCGATCCTCTAAAGAAACGGATACTCTTCCTGCTATCGCCCATGAAAAAGACGTCAAAGAACTCCTGGAACATATGGACCAGGACTCCTTGCTGCGCCATGAAATCCTGCTGATGTTTTACAAATACAAAAAAACCGGGAAGTGTGATTGAAGGATTGAATGATGAATGATGAATGATGAATGAAAAACCCGAAATCCGAAAGCCCCGCGGCGAGGGCAACCAATAGAGTATCTTCCTATGTCTCTACAGTTAATTCAAAAGGGGGGCGACGAAGTCCCGGCAAGCCCCTGTGCCTGTCCTTTTTCGCAGTTTTAAAGCTGGGGTTCGATGATTACTTTAATGGAATCCGCGGCCCCCGCCACCAATTGGAAACCCAGGCCGATTTGCTCCATGGGCAACCGGTGCGTAATCATCTGCCGCAAGGGTATCTTCTTGGCGCGGATAAGTTCGATGGCCACCGCGGCGTCGTAAGGACTGTTGCCGTAAGAAGGCGTTAATTTAATCTCGTTGCGCCAGAACTCATTCATGGGTACGGGAATATCCACACCCGGCTCAGTGGTGGCAAAACATAGTACGGTTCCCCCGCGGTCCACGGAATTTAACGCCTGTTTAAACGCAGACAGGGCGCCGGTACAGACAATGACCAGGTCCACAAGGCGGTTGTTGTTTACCTGGCGAACCAGGGCGGGGATATCCTCTTTGGCGTGCCATACGGCGTCCGCGCCCAGGTCTTTTGCCGCCTTCAAGCGGAATTCGTTAATGTCTGTTGCCATTACCCGGCCCGCCCCCAATGCGCGGGCCGTGGCCAGGTGCAGCAGCCCGGAGATGCCGGCCCCCAGGATCAACACACTGTCCCCGGGTTGGAGCTTTACCAGCCGCTGCCCCCGCAGTACACAACCCAACGGTTCAATAAAGGTTGCTTCTTCATAAGAAACCTCATCCGGCAGTACAAATACCCCGCGGTCCACATTCAACCGGGGCGCCCGGACGTATTCGGAGAACCCGCCTGGGTCGAAGTTGGTGGTATGCAGGGTTTCACAGGCGGTGTGATAGCCTTTCAGACAATAATAACAGGTATTGCAGGGGATGTGATGGGAGACAAACACGCGGTCGCCCACCTTGTAACGGTCTACGCCCTTGCCCACTTCGACAATCTCGCCGGCGATTTCATGGCCCAGCACCCGGGGGGCCTTTTTAATGCGGTACCATTCCAACACATCGCTGCCGCAAATACCGCTGGCGTGAACTTTTACCAGTATCTCGCCCGGGCCGATTTCCGGGACCGGCGTTTCTTCGACCCGTACATCCCGGTTGTTATAATACATTCCTACGCGCATGATGATTTCCAGTCCTTTTCTTTACTTGCTATTTTTGAATTCGTTGAACATATCTTCGGCTTCATTGGGTTTGGCGTTTTGATGAATCACCGCGTATAAAGCCCTGGCCATGGGCGCGGGGTAAGGACTTTGCCAGATATTCCTGCCCAGGTTAACGCCGATGGCGCCTTTTTGCATCCCGTCATAGACAAAATCGAATACTTCCCGTTCTGTGTCGCATTTGGGACCGCCGGCCATGACCACGGGGACGGGACAACCTTCGATTACTTTATCGAAATCTTTGGCGCACCAGTAGGTCTTCACTACCTTTGCGCCCATTTCAGCGGCAATGCGGCAGCTTAACGACAGGAAACGGGCTTCCCGTTTCTCTGTTTCCTTACCCACCGCCGTTACCGCCATTACCGGGATACCGAAATCTTCACACTGGTTGACCAGTTCCGCCAGGTTGAGTACCGTCTGGGTTTCGTAAGGCGTGCCCACGAAAATAGAAACGCCGACGGCCGCGGCATTCAAGCGAATAATTTCTTCGATGGAAGTAGTAATGCCTTCGTTGGCCAGGTCTTCGCCCACGATGCTGGGGCCGCCCGACACCCTGAGAATAATGGGTTTATCCAGGGCGGGATCGATGCAGGAGCGCAGGACGCCCCGGGTCAAGAAAAGGGCATCACAGTAAGGCAGAAGCGGTTTGACCGTTTCCCCCGGTTTCTCCAAACAACTGGTGGGGCCTAAAAAATAGCCGTGATCCAGGGGCATAAACATACAATGACCATCGGGTTTGATTACCCGGCTCAAACGGTTTTTCATTCCATAATCCATTTTAATTGTCTCCTTTATCTTGCTTACCCGGCTGTTTCCGGCCGGACGATTAAATAACCTTTGTTTATCAACCAATGGTGAAATTGGTAGGTCGTGTACCTGCAATCGTTTTTACAGGTACCCCTTGTTTTTTCGTACTCTTCGGAACCCTCTTTTTGGGCGTCCAGGTCCAATTGGATACGGCACTTGACATCCTTGCAGAATTCCCTGCGCTTGTAATCCGCATAGCCATTAATCGACATCGTGATACCTCTTTATGTTTTTCGGTTGTTTTTGATTTTTTGCAATCTATCTTATATTATTTTATTTGCAAAATGTCAAGGCAATCCGGGAACAAATTCTTTGTCTTCTTCTTTTGTTTAAATTTATGCGGAGTTTGGTTACAATGATAGGCGTGAAAAATAACGCGTGATCCTGGGTCGGTTTGAACATAAAACCCGGAGGCTGAGGAACTTAAATGGCAAAGAGTAAATTTATTGAAAGTGTCGTCAAGTTTATATTGAGCCGCAGCGACGATGAATTGGGTGAACTTACCGTCAAGGGGGCCACATATATCTTAAAAACAAGCCGCTCTCACTTTTATCATGCCTTCCGGGACGAGATGAGCATGACCCCGGCTCAATATTTGAGCAAGATAAAAATTCTCCGCTCGGCTGTATTACTGGAAACAGACAACTTGATAACCATAAAAAAAATATCCCGGAAATTGGGGTTCTCCAGCGCCGATTATTTTATCAGGGTATTTAAGGAACATTTTGGGACCACCCCGGGCAGGTACCGCCAATATATCCATATGTGAGTGGTACCGCGGTATTTGGGTCCGCCCCGGGGATTCGCATAAAGCCGAACCATTAAAATATTCCGATATTGACCCGGGAAAGTTATTTATCTTCCGGGACTCTTATCACGAAAAGATATCCGTATGAATTCCCAGGTAATAAATACGACTCCATTACCCTGTAGTAAAAAAGGAAAACCTGTGACATTATTGTCGATGCCTTTTATTAAACGAACCTCCAGGGTTATGAAAACGGCGAAACGTAGTGGACAATTTTCAGGATTTACAAATTTGAAATTTATGGTATCTATTATAGCGATGACATTTCTCAGTCATCGCCTCATTTTTGAAGTTTTATTTACCACCGGGCACAGCTTACAGGTTGTTTTTATGGCTGAGTTTCCATTTTAAAAGCCCATCAAAATCCAATGGCGGAAGCTTAGCTGCATCTAAATCCTGTAAGGCGACGGCAAAATAAAAACCGACCTTAAAAAAGAATGGTAGATTTCCCTGTTGGGATTTCTTCTTCTGTGATTAATACCAGGACAAAATGAAAAAATTAGATAAAGCATCGATTGAGGATATCGCTGCCTTAACCCCGATGCAAGAGGGCATGCTCTTTCATTATTTGAAAAATCCCGGGAGCCATCACTATTTTGAGCAGTTGAGCCTGGAGATATCGGGAAAGATCGATCGCCATTGTTTCGAACAAGCCTGGAATATGGTAATCCGAACGAATGAAATGCTGCGCACCGTGTTCCGCTGGGAAAAATTGAACAAGCCTTCACAGGTCATTTTGAAAGAACACAAGTGTACGGTGATTTTTTATGATTTGTCGGATAAAGACCACAGTCAAAAGAAAACGGTTCTAAAGGAGATAAAAGACAACGATCGGCGCGAGGGTTTTGATTTACACGGGGTTCCTTTTCGAGTTATTTTATGCGCGCTGGCTGAAACGGAATTCGAAATGACCATCAGTAACCACCATATATTATATGACGGGTGGAGTAACGGGATCATTTTGAGAGAATTTTTTAAGGCTTATCATGAGTTATGCCATGGAGGGCGATCGATAAAACTGCCCCTAAAACCGTCCTTTAAAGAATTTATCATATGGATTCAAACCCAGGATAGAAAAAAACAAGAACAGTTTTGGGGAGAATATTTAGCCGGTTTAGAACCTCCGACGGGGCTGCCCATAAAAAGGAGAATAGAGGGCACAGCGGGGGGCGAAGTTTACTCGATTATCCTGGCAGAGGATATCAGGGGAAAGTTAGATGTTTTTGTCAAAAATATCCGGGTCACAATGGCCTCTGTTTTTTACGCTGCCTGGGGGATATTGCTGCAAAAATATTGCGGCAGCGAAGATGTGATTTTCGGTACGACCGTATCCGGCCGGTCTGCCCGGATAAAAGGCGTAGAGGACATCGTGGGGCTGTTTATCAACACCATTCCCCTGAGGGTTCAAGCATCAGCCGCCGCTAAAATAATCGATGTGTTACCTGGAATAGAGAAGGTATTGCAGCAGCGTGATGAATTTGAGACTACACCGCTGGTGGATATCAGGGGTTACAGCCCGGTGGAAAGCAGCGGATCGCTGTTCGATACCATTGTGGCCATAGAAAATTATCCCCTGGATAGCCGATTACTCCCGGAAGACAGCTTGTTATCCCTTCATTCATATTCGATAACCGAAATGACCCATTACGATTTAACCGTGGGTATCATAATGTTTAATGAGATCGAAGTGAAATTTTCCTACAACCGGGGATTTTTTGATAAAGAAGTCATTGAAAATTTGGCCGGGCATTTTAAAGGAATCGTACAAAAGATTATAGAAAACCCGGGAGCGGCGGTATCTCAATTAGAAATTATATCCAGCGAAGAGAAGAGCCGGATTTTGTATGAATTTAATAATACCGCGGCGCAATTCCCGGAAGATAAGACCATCCACCAATTGTTTGAAGTACAAGTAAGAAAAAGGCCGGATAAGATTGCACTGATATCTTCTTTTCACCAATACATGACCTATAAAGAGTTGAATGAGGGCGCCGGTTACCTGGGCAGGGTATTAAAAAACAAGGGAGTGGGACCCAATCGCGTTGTAGGACTGATGATAGAGCGTTCTATTGAAATGATCGTCGGGATATTGGGCATATTGAAAGCCGGGGGTGCCTATTTGTCCATTGATCCGGATTACCCGGCGGAACGAGTGCTCTTTATGCTGGAAGACAGCCAAACCCCATTAATGGTCGCGCGGTCAAAATTTACCGCCCCCCTCGATTACAGCGGCGAAGTCATCGATATCGAAAGCATCGGTTCGCCTATAGATAAAATGGACCCCGGGATAATCGACGATCCACAGGACCCGGTATACATGATTTACACTTCAGGTTCCACCGGTAAACCCAAAGGGGTAATGATTCGGAAAGAGGGATTTTTGAATTTACTTCGTTGGTACATCGAAGAATTTGACATTGGCGAGGAAGATAACTGTTTATTGATTGCACCCATCAGTTTTGACCTTTCGCAAAAGAATTTATTCAGCCCTTTCCTGGCCGGCGGCCGCCTCACATTAGCATCGCCGGGGATTCCCGATTACCGGGAATTAGCGCAGCTCATCCATAAAGAGCACATTACCATGATCAATTGCGCCCCCAGCGTATTTTATCCGCTGATGGAACCGGGCGACGATGCCGATTTTACACGACTGCAATCACTTAGGGCGATTATCCTGGGCGGCGAATCCATCCGGACGGACAAGCTGCTTCCGTGGGTCGATTCAGGGTCCTTTCACTGCGAAATTATCAATACCTATGGCCCCACCGAATGTACGGATATCGCCGCCTTCTATCGAATCCCCGGCGAATCCTTTCACCTGCAACAAATAATTCCCATCGGAAGACCTATTCCCAATGTAAAGGTATATATATTGGATAAATACATGAAGGTTTTGCCGGTGAAAATCCCCGGTGAATTATGTATCGGGGGAATCGGACTGGCGAACGGATATTATAATAATAAACATTTGACGGGGGAGAAGTTCTTAGAAACCCCCCATCTACCTGGAAAGAAAGTATACCGCACCGGCGACCTTACCCGTTGGTTGCCCGATGGAAACATCGAGTTCCTGGGAAGAATCGACCGCCAGGTAAAAATACGCGGGTTCAGGATAGAATTGGGAGAGATCGAGAGCGAATTAGCGAAACATGAAGAGATAAAAGAGGTAGTGGTAACGGCCAGGCAGAGTGAAGCCGGGGATACTTATTTATGCGCCTATATTGTCCCCCGTGCGGAACAGCAGGTAACCGTATCCGGTTTGCAGGAATATTTAGGGCGGCAATTGCCGGATTATATGGTTCCCGCTTATTTTGTTTACCTGGAGCGAATTCCTCTAACCCCCAGTGGGAAAGTAGACCGTCGCTGCTTGCCTGAACCGGAACTAAAAAAAGAAAAAACCTATGTCGCTCCCCGGAATCCGCTAGAAGAGGAATTGGTAGAGATATGGCGAGGGGTTTTGGATATTAAGGCATTGCCTACTGCTGTAGGAATCGACGACAATTTTTTTCAATTAGGTGGGCACTCATTAAATGCCACTTCCCTTGCTTCCAGGATATACAAAGAATTTAATGTAAAAATACCATTGGGGGAAATATTTAAAAGACCCACCATCCGGGGGCTTTTCGATTATATTAACGGCTCGCCTGGAGAACAGTACGCAGCGATAGAACCGGTAGAAGAGAAAGAATACTATGTATTATCATCCGCGCAGAAGCGGTTACACTTTTTGCAGCAGATGGATAACGCCGGGACTGCATATAATATCTCAGCGGCATGGGTACTGGAAGGAATCATCGATAACCCGGGGCTGGAACAATCCATCGCCAAACTCATCCACAGGCATGAAAGTTTACGAACTTCATTTATTATCACCGGTGAAGAACCGGTGCAAAAAATTCATAACCAGGCGTCATTTGAAATCGAAATATTAGGTAGGGGCGACCCCGAGAGGTTGCCCGGTATAATAAAATCTTTCATCCGTCCTTTCGACCTGTCCAAAGCCCCTTTAATGCGGTTGGGGTTGGTGCGGTTGACGGCCAATACCCATCTATTAATGGTGGACATGCATCACATCATATCGGATGGAATATCTACGGAAATTCTTGTCCGTGAATTTACGGCCCTTTATCCGGGAGTGGAATTGCCGGCAATAAGTCTGCGGTACAAAGATTATGCGGAATGGCAGAACCATTTGAAACAGGGGGAGAACTTTTTAAGGCAAAAAGAGTACTGGAGAAAGGAATTTGAAGGGGGAATACCCGTACTTGAACTGCCCACCGATTATGCCAGATCTGCTGTTCAGAATTTTGAAGGAAACAGGATAAATTTTGCAATAAGCAGGGAGACCGTCGATGCGTTGAATTCTTTCGCATTACAGACGGGGGCGACATTGTATATAGTGTTGTCGGCATTATACAGTATCTTTTTATCGAAAGTAAGCAGCCAGGAAGATATCATCATCGGAACGCCCGTAGGTGGTCGCAGGTACGCCGATTTGGAAAATATTATCGGGGTGTTTGTCAATACGCTGGCGCTGAGAAATAATCCCGCGGGTGAGAAGAATATAATCGACTTCCTGGGGGAAGTAAAAGAAAAGACATTAGAGGCATTTGAGAACCAGGATTACCAATATGAAGACCTTGTGGAACTGGTGGTGGTAAAAAGGGACGCCAATCGTAACCCATTGTTCGATGCCATGTTTGTACTGCAAAATATGGGTATCGGGGAGATAGAGATCCCCGGGTTAAAATTAACGCCCTATGATCTCGAAAACAAAACATCCAAATTTGATCTCACGTTGATTGGTGTGGAAATTGAAGGGCAACTGGAGTTCGCCTTCGAATATTGTACGAAATTATTCAAACCGGCAACAATCGAACGTTTTATCACCTTTTTTAAGAGCATCGTATCCGGTGCAATGGACGATAAATGCAAGAGATTATCAGACCTGGAAATAATACCGGTGGAAGAAAAGAACCGGGTTTTATATGAATTCAACCGCACGGCGAAAGGGTATCCGAAGAGTAAGACGGTCCAGCGATTGTTTGCGGAACAGGTAGAAAAGTCGCCCGACAGTATTGCCGTTGTAGGGGCAGCCCCCCGTGGCTGCCCTGCTCTTTCTGTCCGACCTGTCGGACCTGTCGGACACGTCAGCCTGTCATACAAAGAATTGAATCATCAATCCAATCGCCTGGCCGGGTTGTTGATAGAAAAAGGCGTTAGTCCCGGCGACGCCATTGTAGGAATTATGATGGAACGGTCCATCGATTTGATCGTCGGCATACTGGGCATATTAAAGGCGGGCGGGGCATACTTGCCCATCAATCCCGGTTACCCGCAAGAACGCATCGATTACATGCTGAGGGACAGCGGAGCCAAATTGTTGGTTACCGCCAACGATAAAGAAGGTGAGAAGGTGAGAAGGTGGGAAGGTGAAAAAGTGTTTTTAGAATTCATCGATCATCATTCAAATCAGCTTTCTTCTCATCATTCATCATTCATCATTCATCATTCAAGTCATCTCTGTTATATCATCTACACTTCCGGTTCCACGGGGCAACCCAAAGGCGTTCCCGTCGCCCACGCCAATTTATCGCCGCTCTTGCATTGGGGGTACCGGACGCTGGGTATCATGCCCCATGACCGTACCGTGCAGAATCTTTCTTATTTTTTCGATTGGTCCGTTTGGGAAATATTCATCACCCTGACCTCCGGGGCCAGCTTGTATATGCCGCCCGGTGGGGCGACGCCGGATGCGGAACGTTATCTTGATTTTATTTACCGTCATGCCATTACTGTTTTACATATCACCCCCACCCATTTTCAATCGATGCTCCATGTCTCTCCGCGGCAGAGATTAAAGACATTGAGGTACTTATGCATCGGGGCGGAAAAGTTAAACTGTGACCTGGTAGAGCGCACTTATACATGGGTACATGAAGATTGCCGGGTATTTAATATGTACGGCCCCACCGAAGCCACGATAATGGCTGCCGTACTGGAAATCCATAAACCGGAACTATCCTTTTACAGGGAATTATCCGGCGTCCCTATCGGCAAAACATTGGGTAATAATTTTTTGTCGATATTGGACCGGCATATGCACCCCTGTCCGCTTTTCGTACCGGGGGAATTGTATATCGGGGGGGATGGCGTTGCCGCCGGCTATCTCAACAACCCGGAACTGACCGCTGAAAAGTTTAGCGATTTTCATCATTCATCATTCATCATTCATCATTCAAATTTATATAGAACCGGCGATTTGGCCCGCTGGTTGCCTGCCGGAACCGTGGAATTTTTGGGCCGTATCGATCACCAGGTCAAAATCAGGGGATTCAGGATCGAACCCGGTGAGATTGAAAACTTTTTATTGCAACACGAAGTTGTGAAAGAAGCGCTGGTTCTGGCCAGGGAACATAAGAACGGTGAAAAATATCTCTGCGCTTACATTGTCCCCCATCCATCCTACTCCCGGGATTTACACGAAATATTAAAAGAATACCTATCGGGGCGATTACCCGATTATATGATACCGGCTTATTTTATTCCAATGGTAAAGATGCCGCTGAATCCCAACGGCAAGGTGGACCTTAATGCGTTACCCGGACCGGTCGTCACACCGGCAAAGGGCTATCTTGCGCCGGGGAATGATAGGGAAAGGGCGCTGGCGGATATTTGGGCCAGGGTGCTGGGAATCGATTCGGCCGGGATAGGCATCGATGATGATTTTTTTGAATTGGGTGGGCATTCGCTAAATGTAACGGCATTGATTGGGCGCATCCACAAAGAGTTGAATATAGAAGTGCCTTTTACAGAAATCTTCGTCAGTCCCACGGTGAGGGAACTGGCGGCATATATCGGGCAGAAAGAAGAGAGCCGGTATGGAGAAATTCCGCTTGTGGGGAAAAAAGAATATTACCCATTATCATCGGCGCAAAAGCGATTATTTGTCCTGCAGCAAATGGAACCCGGCTGTACAGCCTACAACATAAATGGAATCCTGGAAGTGGAAGGACCGCTCGATAAGGAGAAACTCCAGGATGTTTTTAGACAGCTTATCGCCAGGCATGAGAGTTTGCGGACTTCTTTCGATGTCATGGATGAAGAACCGGTTCAACGAATCCACGAAGATGTGGAATTCCAAATCGAATATTTAGATTTAGCCGCGAAGGACGCGAAGAACCGCGAAGGAGAAAAAATTCATCATTCATCATTCATGAATACACCGAATCATTTTATCCGCGTTTTCGACCTGTCGAAAGCGCCATTACTGCGGGTAGGTTTACTAAAACAAGAAGAGAACAAGCATTTGTTAATGGTAGATATGCATCATATTATCTCGGATGGAGCTTCGGTCAATGTGTTGATAAAGGATTTCTCGGCGCTGTACAGCGGGGAAAAACTCCCTGCCCTGGGAATACAATATAAAGATTTTTCTGGATGGCAAAATCGCAGGCAAGAAGGAGAAAAGATAAAACAGCAAGAAGCTTTCTGGTTAAATGAGTTTGCGGGAGAAATACCGGTTTTAAATTTACCCGTCGATTTTATGAGACCTCTGGCAAAGAGTTTTGAAGGGGCGGCCCTGGGGTTTGAAATTCCCGTGGAGCAGACGCGGGGGTTAAAAGAGCTGGCGCTTGAAACAAAAACCACTTTATTTATGGTACTTCTTGCCATTTACAATATTTTCCTGGCAAAGATCAGCGGGCAGGAAGATATCGTTGTGGGGACCCCGGCGGCGGGTCGCGGTCATCCGAGTATCGAGGGGATTATCGGTATGTTTGTAAACACACTGCCCTTGAGGAATTTTCCTATCGGTAGAAAATCAGTGGACGAATTTCTCTCCGAATTAAAAGGCCGGACCCTGCAAGCTTTTGAGAACCAGGACTATCACTATGAAAACCTGGTAGAAAGCGTAAAGGTAAGCAGGGACAGCAGTCGAAATCCCCTGCTGGACACTATGTTTGCCCTCCAGGATCCGGGAATATCGAACATGCCGGTCCACGGTTTGAAGATTAAACCATATGAGTATGAAAAAAATACGTCAAAATTTGATATGAGCTTAATTGCAGAAGAGAAAGGGGAGCGCCTTTTTTTTACCGTCGAATACTCCGTGAAACTCTTTAAAAAAGATACCCTGGAGCGATTTATAGCTTATTTTAAACAAGTTGTATCGTCGGTGCTGGAAGATACACGGAAAAAGATAGCGGAAATCGGGATCGCCCCGGGGGATGAAATAAGACAGTTATTAGAGGTGTTTAATCATCCGGCGGCGGCTTATCCCCAAAAAACCGTCATGGATTTATTTACAGGACAGGTGGATAAAGCCCCTCACAGCATTGCCGGTTTCCATGAGGGGAATTATTTAACCTACGAGGAATTAAATTATCGGGCCGATGTGTTGGCAAAATTAATCAAGGAGATATCACTATGATCGGAAATATTGAATTCATTGTCGGTAAATCAAGCTTCAACCGAATAGAAGAGCTTTTAGAGATACTGGAAAAGAAATTTGGCAGCAGGATATTGAGATGGTTTATATCCAGGGTAGAGGAGAAAGAGGTGGTAATAGAGATTACTTTGTCTGAGAAAGAAGCGTATCCGTTTCCGCCTGAGATCCTGCCCGTCAGTTATACAGGTAAGAGTGCAGTCATCGATATTATTCCCACCGGCATCGGCTGCGAGATCGGTGGGTATGCCGCCGATGCGGCCCCGGTTACGGCTTTGTTGGCCTCTTGTACGGATTATTTAATTACCAACCCCAATGCGGTCAACGCCTCTAATTTTATATTTATGCCGGATAATGTACTCTATACCGAAGGTATGATGATCGACCAGTTATGTAAAGGGCTGGTGAACCTATATAAACCGTACGCCAATAAGGTAGGGTTAATCATTGAAAAGTCAAGCCGGGAGGATTTGGAGGTGATATTCAACATTCTCAATTCGGTCCGGGCGGTCTACGGTGTGGATATCCAGGATTATGTGATTACGGATGGGCCTGTAGGGGGCTTCTGTGAACGGAATAAATCAGGGTCTTACGTAGGGAAGCTGGAAGATACGGGTGTGTTATTCAAGGCCTGTGATGAATTAATTCAAAAAGGCGTCAATGCGATAGCTGTAACATCCAATATCAAAAATTTGTCCCCGGAGGATTACGCCAAACATTTTGCCGGAGAGCACCCAAACCCGGTGGGAGGCGCTGAAGCCATTATTTCTCATTTAATCGGCGCCAAATACAAAGTCCCCACGGCTCATGCGCCGCTAATCAATATCAAAGAGATGAATTTAAAACACAATATCGTGGATGCCAGGGGCGCCGGTGAATTTTCATCTATCAGCGGCCTGGCATGTATCCTGGTAGGCCTGGCCAAAGCGCCCCAAATTTCAAACCGCGGCGATTGCAGGATAAAAGATATGATCAATATAAACAATGTCCTGGCCGTGGTAGCGCCCGCTTCTGCCCTGGGCGGCATCCCGATGCTCTGCGCCCAAAAAAACGGCATCCCCATCATTGCCGTGAAAGATAATAAAACCATCCTTAATGTCACCTCCGGCAGCTTGAATTTAAAACATGTGCTGGAAGTCAGTAATTACGCGGAGGCGGCCGGGATTATCCAGGCTTTAAGAAATGGAATCAGCATCGATAGTATATATAGGCCCCTTGCAACCTTGAGGTTTTAATCTCTCTAAAACAGTTCCCGTTTATCGGAAAGGGATAAAATGAATAACGATTTTATCGGTTTATTGGTAGAGGACACCCACTCCTTGTTGATTGGACTGCTGGCTATTTTGAAATCCGGCAACTGTATCGTTCCCATCAGCCCGGGATTCCCTGTAGAGAGAATCGAATTTATCGTGGAGGATTGCCGGGTTAAAGTAATATTGACGGATAAAACAAATTATGCCCTTGCTCAACAGGTCGTCCGTGGAAGTTCATGCCTGACGCAGGTTATTTGTATCGCTGATATCGAATTTAAATGCAGAGAAAAATTGGGCCGGTCCCCGGCGAGAACTACGAAGGAAGATATGGATAAACCGTGTTATGCGATTTATACCTCGGGTTCCACGGGAAAGCCCAAAGGTGTACCCATTACTTACAGCAACCTGGTTCCCCTGTTGATGTGGTTCCATAATTATTTCAGGTTAGGGGGGCATATCCGGGTATTGCAGAATTTGTCCTATACCTTTGATTTCGGGATATTTGAGCTGTTAACAACGTTACTGGCCGGCGGCGCATTGTATTTCTTTAATAAGAAAGCGTTGGAAGATTTAAATGAATATGTGGATTTTATTCATTTGCACCAGGTGAATTGCATTCATACCACGCCCTCGTTTATTAATAATATTACCGGGTTGGGTCGGGAATTGTCCCCTTTGAAATTGATTCACCTTGGCGGGGAGCCGTTGAACCGGAAGTTGGTAGAGGAAACCGCGAAATTGGTAGGGGAAAACTGTTATTTATACAATGGTTATGGCCCTACGGAGACAACCATCAATTCATCGATTTTTTCGTTGAGAGTAGAAAACGGGGGGCTGATAGATATCCCGGATAATATCCCTATTGGGAAACCATCAGCCAATAATATTATCTACATCCTGGATGTGGGGGGAAATTTTCAACCCATCGGGGTTACCGGTGAATTATACATCGGCGGCAGCGGGGTGGCCCCGGGTTATTTGAACAACCCGGAACTGACCGCGGAGAAATTTTATAGGTCTTATAAGTCCTATAGGACCTATATTCTCTACAAAACCGGCGATCTGGGCCGCTGGCTTCCGAATGGCAACATCGAATTTTTCGGTCGCATCGATCACCAGGTCAAGGTCAGGGGGTTTCGGATCGAGTTGGGCGAAATTGAGAACCGCCTGTTAGATCATAAAGAAATAAAAGAGTGTGCGGTCACAGTTCGAGAAGGAGAGAGAGGCAATAAATACCTTTGCGCATACCTGGTGGTTCGTTCTCATGTCGATTTTGGCCCTTTACGGGAGTACTTATCCGAATACTTGCCCGATTATATGACCCCATCTTATTTTGTGACGGTAGATAAAATGCCCCTCACCACCAGTGGGAAAATAGATTTGAGGGCATTGCCCGGGCCCCGGTTGGAAGCAGGGGCCGGGTATCTTGCGCCGAGGGATAAGGTCGAAGAAAAGTTGGCCGGGTTATGGGCGGAAGTACTGGGTATAGAGAAAAGTAAAATCAGCATCGATGCCAATTTTTTTGAGTTAGGTGGACATTCATTAAAGGCCACCCTCCTGGCGGCGAAGATACATAAAGAATTCCAGGTAAAGGTATTATTAGGAGAAATATTTAAAACCCCTTTCATCAGGGGGTTGGCAGTAACTATCAAGGAAGCCGCCCGTGATAAATACATTTCGTTGGAGCCCGCTGAAAAAAAAGATTATTATGCACTGTCCCCGGCGCAAAAAAGATTGTATGTCTTGCAGCAAATGGATGAACAGGGGGGTGGGATTGCCTACAATATCCCGTCGCAGTGGTTATTGGAAGGCGCTGTCGATAAAAACCGGTTCGAGGATGTTTTCAGCAAGTTAACCCGGCGACATGAAAGTTTGCGGACTTTCTTCCGGATGGTAAATGAGGAGCCGGTACAGCGGGTACAAGATGAAGTGAATTTTGAGATAGAAGTATTAGGTAGGTCGCCCTTCATTCGTCCCTTTGATCTCTCCCTGGCGCCATTGTTCCGGGTGGGCTTAATAAAGGAACAAGATAACAAACATCGATTGATGCTGGACATGCATCATATCATCTCGGATGGAATCTCCATGGGAATTTTCGTGAAAGATTTCATGATGCTCTATGGAAATGAAGATTTACCGCCGTTGAGATTCCAGTATAAAGACTATTCCCAATGGCAGAACAGCCTGGTACGTTCCAATGCAGTGAAAGCGCAGGAAGACTACTGGCTCAAAGAGATGGCGGGAGAAATCCCTGTGCTGGAACTTCCCTTCGATTTCCCGCGTCCGGCGGTAAAAAAATCCGAAGGCCATCGTTTGAAATTCGATATCCACCGGGAATTGACGGACCGGGTGAAGCGGCTAACCCCGGCGACGGGGGCGACGCCGTTTATGGTATTTTTAGCCGTCTTAAACCTGCTGCTTTCAAAGTTGAGCAACCAGGAAGATATCATCGTAGGCAGCCCTATTGCCGGGCGTTCTCACCATGACCTTGAGAATATTATCGGTGTTTTTATCAATACCCTGGCGTTTAGAAATTACCCCTGCGCTGGGAAACGCTTCGGTGAATTCCTGGAGGAAGTGAAAGAAAATTGTTTGCGGGCTTTCGAGAACCAGTACTACCAGTATGAAGAGTTGGTGGAAAAAGTCCAGGTAAGCAGGGATTTAAGCAGGAATCCCTTGTTTGATGTGATGCTGGTATTACAAAATATGGACAGGAGCAATGTAGAAATACCGGGCCTGAATTTGACTCCTATCGACCATCACATGCATGTGTCCAAGTTTGATATCATTTTTACCGCGGTGGAAGAGGCAGACCGGTTCGATTTTTTCTTAACTTACAGTACAGCACTTTTTAAGGAAGAGACCATTTACAGGTTTATCGAATATTTTAAACGGATATTGAGCGCCGTATTGGCGGATAGAGACCTGGAAATATCGCGGATAGATGTCCTCTCAGAACAAGAGAGGGAGCAACTTTTATATGGTTTCAACGACGCCGCCCGCGAATACCCCAGTGAAAAAACCATTCACCAATTATTTGCCGAGCAGGTAGAAAGAACCCCGGATAGTATCGCGGTAGTTGGTTCAACCGTAGAGACGTTGCGCGCAACGTCTCTACAAATAACCTACCGCCAATTGAATAAACAATCGGATGGTCTGGCCCGGGGCTTAATTGAAAAAGGCGTCCTGGCGGACGATATTGTCGGTATAAAGATAGAACGTTCCCTGGAAATGATTATCGGTATCATGGGTATATTAAAAGCCGGCGGCGCATATATGCCCATCGATCCGGGTTACCCACAGGAAAGAATCGATTATATGATGAAAGACAGCAGCGCCAAAATCCTATTAACCGACAATGAAATAGCTTCTCTTTCAACGGAATGCGTTTTTAATTCTCATCATTCATCATTCATCATTCATCATTCAAGTCATCTCGCTTATATCATTTACACTTCCGGGTCCACGGGGAGACCGAAAGGAGTGATGGTCGCGCATCGAAACGTTATGAATTTGTTGGTGGGGTTAAAAGAAAGAATTTATAACGGTTACGACAGGAATTTAAGGATCGCATTAGTGGCTCCTTTTGTTTTTGATGCTTCTATAAAACAGATCTTCGGGGCCCTTCTCCTGGGTCACGGGTTATATATAGTTCTGGATTCAGATCGCCTGGACAGTGACCGTCTGCGAGAATTTTTCCTTCATCATAAAATAGATATAACCGACGTCACACCCGCCCATATTCATATGTTGAGCGAAAATGAAACACCTTTTTATCGCCCCGGCCATTTCATCGTGGGGGGGGACGCCCTATCTCCCCGGTTGTTGGAACGTTTTTACAGCAATTTTGCTAAGGCCCATCGTCCGAAAATCACCAATATATATGGCCCCACCGAATGCACTGTCGATTCCACATCTTTTGATGTACAGGCGGACCACCTGGAACTTTTTGTTAATTTGCCCATCGGCAGCCCCTTACCAAATCAACTCATATATATTCTCAATATCGAAGGCAGTTTACAACCCATTGGGGTCCCCGGGGAATTATGTATTGCCGGGGACAGTGTCGCCAGGGGTTATTTAAATCGACCGGAATTAACCGCGGAGAAATTTAATAGGTCTTATTGGTCCTATAGGACTTATATTCTTTACAAAACCGGCGATCTTTGTCGCTGGCTGCCTGCCGGGATCGTGGAATTTTTAGGCCGTATCGATCGCCAGGTCAAGATTAGAGGGTACAGGATCGAACTGGAAGAGATCGAAAATCGCCTGTCGGTGCTTGAAGGCATTAAAGAAGCCGTGGTGATAATGCAGCAGGGTGAAGGGATGGATAAATACCTTTGCGCATATATCGTTGCAGAGAATGGGGGCGAACCGGGAGAATTGAAGGACCGTCTCGCCTTGTCTTTGCCCGCACACATGATGCCGTCACATATAGTAGTGTTGGAAAAAATCCCCTTGACCCCCAATGGGAAATTGGACAGGAAATTATTACCGGCGCCGGAAACAGTGACAGCAGGTTATATCGAACCCCGCGGCCCATTGGAAGAGACGCTGGCAACACTGTGGCAAGAACTACTGGGCGTCAAACCAATAGGCAGCGAAGATAACTTTTTTCAACTTGGGGGGCATTCCTTAAAAGCAATCACGTTGGCGGGTAAAATTCGTAAAGAGTTAAATGCCGCGGTCGATTTAACCGATGTGTTCAAGTATCCCACCATCAAGGGCCTTGCTGCTCATATAAAAAGCAGTGTCGGCCATGAAGACCTTTTCATCGAACCGGTGGAGGAAAAAGAATATTATCCATTATCCTCCGCGCAAAAGCGCTTATATCTCCTATACCAATCGGATAAGTCTAATACTGCTTATAATATGCCGGCAGTGTTCAACCTGGAAGGTCAACTAAAAAAAGAAAGATTGGCCGAAATTTTTAACCAGTTAATGCGGAGACATGAGAGTTTCCGCACCTCCTTTGCCCAGGTAAAAGGCGAGCCGGTGCAGCGGATTCACCGGGAAGTGGATTTTGAGATCGAATATTATGATTTAGCCGCGAAGAACGCGAAGGAACGCGAAGAAGGTAGGGGCGCCCCCCTGTGGTCGCCCTTCATTCGTCCTTTCGATTTGTCGAAAGCGCCTTTACTGCGAGTGGGATTGATTGAGACCGGGGAGGAAGAACATATCCTGGTTTTCGATATGCACCACATCATCTCGGATGGGGTCTCGATGGGTATATTGGTACGGGAATTTATGACCCTTTATGCAGGCAAACCGTTACCCCTGCCCCAGGTCCAGTATAAAGATTACGCTCAATGGCAGTGCAGCGGGGCATGGCAAGAATCGCTCAAAGCAGCCGAGGTCTTTTGGTTGGAACAATTTCGTGCCCCCGGGGGCCGGCCGCAATTGAAGTTACCGGCCGATTTTGACCGCCCGATTGTGCGGAATTTTGCCGGGGCCACCCTTGAATTTGAACTGGGTAACAGGGAAACCGCTGCATTAAAGCAGGCAGCCATAGAGGAAGAAACCACCCTGTACATGGTGCTGCTGGCATTATACTTTGTCCTGCTGGCCCGGTTAAGCGGACAGGAAGATATTACCGTGGGAACCCCCGTGGTAGGCCGTCAGCGGGAGGAACTTCAATATACCATCGGTATGTTTGTCAACACCCTGGCCCTGAGAAACTTCCCAAAAGTAGAATACCCGTTTAGAAATTTTCTGAAAGAGGTAAAAGAAAAAACCCTCAAAGCGCTTAAATACCAGGACTACCCCTTTGAAAAGCTGGTGGAGAAGGCGGCGCCAAACCTCGATAACAGCCGTAATCCGCTGTTTGATGTAATGTTTACCTTACAAAACCTGGATATCCCGGCGCTCCATATACCGGGTTTAGCGCTGAAACCCTATCCCCATGAGAGTGTAACGGCAAAATTCGATCTCAATTTGATAGGCATCGAAAAGAACGAAGCTTTATTATTCACGCTGGAGTACAGCTCAAAACTGTTTAAATCCGATACCATCGGCCGGTTTTCCGGTTATTTTAAGGATATTATCACCGCGATATTGGAGAACAGGGACATAAAGCTGGGGGATATTGAAATGTCCCTGGCATTGTCGGAATCGAAATCAGCCCTCAGCCGGGAGGCCGAAGGGAATTTTGAATTTTAAGTCTTTACCCGGAGAAAACATTATGGCAAATAAAAAAACGCTGGATCAATTGTCGGTGGCGGCCAGTCAAAGAGTCAAAGAGAGAGAGTACTGGTTGCACAAGCTGTCGGGTTTCCCGCAGAAAAGCCGGTTTCCATTGGATTATAATAAGAAAAGCGCCGCCCAATACCGGTTAGATGCCGTCTCTTTTGAATTGTCTCCCCAACTCTCGACAGCATTGATCAAACTAAGCGCCGGTTCGGATGTCCGGCTTCATATTCTCCTGGTCGCAGGCATAAGTGCACTTCTGCATCGGTATTTAGGGGCCTATGACTTTCGTGAAAGCGATACAGACCCGGACACCGGTGGGCAGAGCGATATCGTGGTAGGGTGCCCTATTTTAAGAGCGGATGAGGAAGCCGATTTTATCAATACGCTCCTGGCGCTGCGAACCCAGGTGCTGTCCCATATGACATTCAAGGACCTGCTGTTGGAAGTCCGGCAAACAGTAGCGGGCGCCCTTGAAAATTGCAACTACCCGGTGGAGATCCTGGCGGAACAGTTAAATATGCCTTTTTCGCCGGGGCATGAGTTCCCGTTGTTCGACATCGCTGTGCTGGTGGAAAATATCCATGATAAAAAACTCCTCGAAGACGTTCCCCTGGATATGATTTTCTCGTTCAAGAGGGAGGATTTATCTCTCGGGGGCTGCGTGGAATACAATCCCTCACTGTATGACGGCGCTTCGGTCGAACGAATTGCACTTCATCTCCAGCGCCTGCTGGATAATGTTTCCGCCAACCCGGCAGAAAGTATTTTCGCGATCGAACTCATGTCGCCGGAGGAGAAAGAACAATTACTCATTACGTTCAACGATACCAAAACCGATTACCCCGCCGATAAGACCATCCATGAGTTATTTGCAGAACAGGTAGAAAGGACGCCGGACCGCATTGCACTTTTTGTCGGAGGTGTCCGGCGTGTCAGACCTGTCGGACCCGTCAGCCTGTCCTACAAAGAATTGGGCAAACAATCCGACCGGTTGGCCTTTTTGTTAATTGAAAAAGGCGTCCTGGCGGGTGATATTGTGGGCATTTTGATTGAGCGTTCCGTTGAAATGATTATCGGAATATTGGGAATATTGAAAGCCGGTGGAGTGTATTTGCCCATCGATTCCGTTTACCCGCAAGAACGCATCGATTATATGCTCAAAGACAGCGGCGCCCGGATACTGATAGGAAGAGCGGAAGAGCAGAAGAGCGGAAGAGCGGAATTTGTGTTTTCTTGTTTTTCCCTCGCTTCCTCGCTTCCTCGCTTCCTCGCTTCCGATTCTTCCAATCTCGCTTACGTTATCTACACATCCGGATCTACGGGGCAACCCAGGGGGGTTATGGTTTCTCACCGGTCGCTGGTCAATCTTTGTACGTGGCATAACCGGAATTTTGAGGTGACAGGGGAGGACCGGGCTTCGCAGTATGCTTCTTTCAGTTTCGATGCATCCGTATGGGAAATTTTCCCCTATTTGATCAAAGGCGTAACTCTGTATATTGTCGGCGATGAGATCAAGCTGGACATTTCTGAATTGAATTTATATTTTGAGGTTCACTGTATAACCATGGCGTTTTTACCTACCCAGGTGTGTGAGCAGTTTATGCAGGTATCCAACCGTTCGCTGCGGATTTTGCTTACCGGTGGGGATAAGTTACATATGGTAACACCCCGGTCTTATGCGTTGTATAACAATTACGGGCCAACGGAGAATACGGTGGTGGCGACTTCCTGTCGTGTGGAGAGTCGGAGTTATAATATTCCCATTGGCCGGCCCATAACCAACAATCGTATTTATATATCGCATAAAGATACTTTGGCATTGCAGCCCATGGGAGTTCCCGGCGAATTGTGTATCGGTGGAGACGGTTTGGCGGTCGGTTATTTAAACCGCCCCGAATTAACCGCGAAAAAGTTTACTAAGTTTAATAGGTCCCATAGGACCGATAGGACCGATATTCTCTACAAAACCGGCGACCTGGCCCGGTGGCTGCCGGACGGGAATATCGAATTTCTCGGTCGTATTGATCACCAGGTAAAGATCAGGGGTTATCGAATCGAATTGGGGGAGATCGAAAACCGGCTGCGCAGCCACCCAGGGGTTAAGGATTCGCTGGTGATAACCAGGGAGGTTGAGGGGGGAGAGGAAAAATATCTCTGTGCGTATGTTGTTCCAGCGGCCCCATATACCGTCGCTACCCTGGAGGTATCCGAATTGAAGGATTATCTGGCTGCGGCATTGCCCGGTTACATGACGCCGGCCTTTTTTATGGCGCTGGAAAAGATACCTTTGAATCCCAACGGCAAGATAGACCGCAAAGCGTTACCCGAACCGGTGAGGATAGGGGCAAGTTATATTGCCCCACGTGATGAGATAGAAGAGAAGCTGGCGCAGTTATGGGCGGAAGTATTGATCCTGGGAAAAAGTACCATCGGGATAGATGATGATTTTTTCGAATTGGGTGGGCATTCCCTAAAAGCCACCACGCTGGTCTACCGCATTTACAAAGAATTGCAGGTAAACCTTGAAATAGAAAAAGTTTTTACCCATCCCACCATCCGGGAACTGGCGCAGCAGTTAAAGAAACTGGAAGAACTGGAATATGTCGAGATTGAAGCCGTGGAAGAAGAAGAATATTACGTCCTGTCTTATGCCCAGCGTCGGTTGTGGGTGTTGTGCCAGTTCGAGGAAGATTCCACCGCCTATAACATCCCCGGGGCGGTGACTGTTTCCGGGCCGCTGGAAGTAGTGAACTTTACCCGGGCGCTTCAGGCGCTGGTGGACCGACATGAAAGTTTGCGTACCGTTTTCATTTCGGTGAATGGTGACCCCCGCCAGAAAGTTCTCCGTCACCTTGAATGTCGGCTGGAACAGGTCGATCTCCGTCCTCTTGACGAAAGAGCAAAAGAAGAGAAGGCCCGTGAAATTTACCGGGAACATTCCAACCGGGCCTTTGACCTGGAAAAAGGGCCTTTATCGCGGTTCAAATTGGTTCGGTTGGCGGAAGAAAAATACCTGATGATTTTCAATATTCACCATATCGTGAGTGACGGCTGGTCCCAGGGAGTTATATACAATGAGGTGACCGGGTTATACAATGCTTTCCTAAAAAATGAGAAAAACCCTCTTTCACCATTGCTGCTGCAATATAAAGATTATACCCGCTGGCATGAACGTTTGGTTGAGAATGATAGTTTTAGCGGGCCCCGCAATTATTGGCTGGAGAAATTCAAAGATAAACCCAACGGCATCGAATTGCCCCTGGACCATTCCCGGAAACCCATCCAGACCTTTAACGGCGGCCGGGTGGCCTTTACCCTGGATAAGGAAAAAACAGCACAGTTGCACCGGCTGGGCCTGGAGCAAGACGCCACGCTTTTCATGGGCCTGCTGACGCTGGTGAATATATTCTTGTACCGCTATTCAGGGCAAACGGATATTATCCTCGGGTCGCCCATTGCCAACCGCAAACGTCCCGAATTGCATCATATGGTCGGCTTCCTGGTAAATACCCTGGTCTACCGGACGCGGCTGGACCCGGATAAGTCCTTTCGGCAACTGCTGGCGGAAACCAGGCAGGAAGCCCTCGCCTGTTACCGGTTCCAGGATTATCCTTTTGATCTTTTGGTGGAGCAATTGGGCCTGGACCGGGACTTGAGCCAATCGCCCCTGTTTAATGTCATGCTGGCCCACAATAATGCGGAAACCGAAGATACCGGGCTCAAAATGCATGGGGTTACCATTTCAGGATATTCCCACAGCAGCGATTATAATATGAGTAAATTCGACCTCATCTTTTTTATGGATGAGATCGCCGGCGAAGTTCTTACCCGGATCGAATACAACAGCGATTTATTTGAACGCAGTTCCATCAAACGTATGGCCGCCAATTTCTTAAGCATGGCGGATCATGTGTTGATGGACGTCGATATCCCGGCTTCCCGGTTGAAATACCTTTCGCAAGATGAATATGGAAAAGTGGTGCGGCAATTTAACGATACCGACGCCCCCTTTTCCCCGTTGACCTTGCAGGAACTTTTTGAACGCCGGGTGGAAATCTGCCGGGATAAAACCGCCGTGGTCCATGATCGTCGTGGTAAAATCGAAACAATCAACTACGTTGATCTGAATAATCGGGCCAATCGACTGGCCCACTACCTGGTAAATAAATACGGGGTGAAACCGAACCACATCATCGCTGTTTCCCTGGAACGCTCCATCAATATGATCGTTGTGTTGTGGGGTATTATCAAAGCCGGGGCCGCTTACCTGGCGGTTGACCCCACCTATCCCCGCGACCG
>JAPKZK010000075.1 GCA_026393835.1 Candidatus Aminicenantota bacterium
CGCGTATGGCGTTGGCGGTCAACCTTTACCGGATGGGAGTGAATACCCACCGGGTTTCGATGAAGAGTTTCAACGCTCTACCTGAGCGAGGCGCATCCCCTCTTCCTGGACTTACCTGGCGCCACAAAATTAGAATTGCTGTCTTCTTCCAAGGAACTCACCAGAAAACATGTATTGATCAATGTTTACCAAATTAGGGTTTGATAAATCAAACCCCTACATTGGATTAAATTATCGAAATGGAAAGGAAGAGATAATGTCGGGCAAAAAATAACCCCCCGTCATTAGCAGGTATCCGGTAAGAAATCCCCCGTAGGGGTTTGATTTATCAAACCCTTATTTTGGGACGAGTTCCTCTAATTAAAAATCGAACGACGCTTTGTTCCGTTCGTAAACGGAATTCTCAATTGCCATTGAAATTCGGTTTGATTTCCTGTATGATAGGGACTTCGTTCAATCGGGCGTTTCACCTCTAAAAATTGCCCGGTGAACCGAAAAAGCAGGAGGCATAATGATTAAAGCGGTAGGTTTTACAAGCCATACGGCTGCTCGTAAAGCCCATACGGCTAATTTTACAGGCCATGCGTCTGCTCGCAGCAGCCATACGGCAACATTTTTAAGTCGTGCGGCAACTCGTAATAGCCATACGGCATCTTTTTCTTGCCATACGGCTGCCCGTAAGAGTCATGCGGCACCTTTTTTATGCCCTATGGCGCTTCGTACAGCCCATACGGCGGATATGACAGGTCATTATCCAACAAATTTTCCGCATTACCCGGGTAAGTCCCGGGACGAGGTGTAAAAATGGGATTCTCAAACAAGTTCTACATGAATTACTTGCACATAGCCGGGGAAATTTTCGAAAGTACGGGGAAATATCCCGATTTCCTGGCCATAATTGCTGAATACGGCTATCCCGCCGCAAAAAAGAACCGGAAACCGCGAGGTAAGGGGTAGGAAATGGATTTCATTTAAATGATTCCAGGTAGGCGCGGCCAATTAACTGCCCTCCTTCGGTTTCCACCCGGATTGTTAAAACAGAATCCGGCGGTATTCGCCTCAACGTCCAAAAGGTCCACAACCTGAACCCCCTGTCTTTATGGCCGTTGATGTGGTAAAACTGCGAGGCGTAGATTTTTTCCCCATTCAAATACCAGGTGTGTCCCACCTTTTCTTCCAACTCCAGGTGAGCATTGATGTTTGTTAATACATATATCTTACACTTATCCAGGGGATCACCCTGCGAATTCCCCACCGGCAGATTCACCAGGGGATTTTGAATTTGAAAAGTTTTTTTGACAATTCCTGTCCCGAAAGTCACTTCCCCAAGTTGCAAGGGGACCGGCGGGATAAAAGGCCGGCCAAGCTCGGAAATCAAAAGAAACATAATAGCCGCAGCCCCGGTGATAAACCATTTTTTAAGTTTCCCCAAATGGGTTAGTTGGAAGCAAAAGGTGGCAAATCCAAGAAAAGCAACTATCGCACCGACCCTGACGGCATGAATTGTCCTTACCCCCCAGATGATGGGCAGCATCACGTTGATGCCGGCAAAAAGGTTAAAAGCGAAAAACATGGACATAACGAATCCTTTTACGGAAATCACCCGGTCATAGACGATATCCATGGTAGACAGGACAGCGGATGCCGCAACCAATACAATGAACACCATATTCTTCGTCCACAGCGTGGTACTCATATAATAAAGGGGCAGCACGAAAAACAGGAGCTGCTGGTAGAAATTCCTGTTAAAGTAATTGATGGCCAGGCGTATCCTGTGTTTCCATTTCAAATCCAGTTTCGGATGGGCCAGTACCACGGGGATGATCCCCAGGCTGGACAGCCATATAAACGTAATCTGCCACAGCGAGATACGGATATAATTGAAATTTTTGGTTCCCAGCCAGATAACGCCGACGCCGAAGAGCAGGGCATAAAAACTGTGGAACCAGATGAACTTGTCTTTGTGCTTTAAAAATTGTTCTTTATGCTTATAAAAAATATGAGTTAGGGGATTGTTCGTTGTTAGAACCATAGAGGAATTTTATCCTAAATCACAGCCAAAAGCAACCCTCTTATCCCGGCATTTTCGAGGGAAAGAGAATTGCTTTTCTTTGCAAGAAAGAGTATAATTATCCTGGTTAATATAGTAAGAGGAACGATGAATTTTTTAAGAAAGATAGAAGAGTTATTTAAGAGATTGACTGGCGGAAAACAGGGCGATGGCGACCGGACCCTGGAATCCGCGTCGGAGGATATCCGCTGGCAAGCCATTCGCCGGAAATTAAAGGATATCGGCTATCGAACCGATAAGATCGAAACCATTCCCAGGAAAGGGAAATAAAGAACCAGGTAAAAAAAAAATATTTTATTCACTATACCAGTATTCAAAAAAAGTTTTTTTGAGTATAATAAAGAAGTTAAAACCTTACAAACAGGAGGATTGAATGAAGTGTAAGAAAACACTCATTTTAATTGTTGCATTGCTGGTGTTGATTTCCTCAACCACCTTTGCCAAAGCCCACGAGCTTAAAAGAGTGGGAATTGCTCCATTAATGAAATGCGGAGTAAAAGGTCCTGACGACTTAAAAGCCCTGATCGTGAAATATGAAAAACAGATCGAAAAGGGTTTTGCCGCCGCCGGTTCCGCGGAACTTTACCCCTATTTTATGGAGCAGGTAAAGAACGCAACAATTAAAATCAAAGAAGATGTTATCCCCAAAGGTCAGCAAATGGCGTGGATGCTCTTTCGCGACGGGAAAGTCGTAAAGGATGTCATTTGGGCAGGTAAGCAGCCGCTTGAAGTGAATATGCTTACTATCCGGAAAGGCGACAAAGACTATCACTTCATAGTTCCTAAACCATGTGGAAACATCGCTTTGGTTGGTGATAGTTATGCTGTACCGGTGTGCAGTATGACTGTCAGCCCGGAAAAAGCCAAAGTCGGTGAAACCATTACGGTTGATTTGAGCGGTTCCACAGGCGCCACCAAAATGGTGGTCAACGTTTATCACCCGGCAGGGAAATTGATTGAGACTAAGACATTAACCGCCGGTGATACCGTTTGGAAAACCAGCTTCAATGAAACCGGGGACTATCTTTTCGAAGCCGAAGTCTTCAACGTCGATGGTGTGGTGTGTCCAAGCCCCTGCAAGGCAAAAGTCGAAGTTATTAATATCCCGCCCCAATGCAGCCTGGCTGTCTCGCCCACCAGTTGCTATACCGGCCAACCCGTTAAAATGGATGCATCCGGTTCCACCGATAAGGACGGTAAAGTGGTGAAAGCCGACTTTACCGTTAGCAAAGGCGGCGCTGTTGCTGACCAGAATGCTGTGACCTCTGAACCGTTTGTTTGGGACAAAGCCTTCAAAAAATCCGGCCATTACACTGTCAACCTTAAAGTGTATGATAATGTCGGCGCAGTTTCAACGAATACTTGCGAGTCTTCGCTGGAAGTGCAAAAGAGGCTCTATGGCCTGGTTGAAGCCGGTCCCATGCTGGCCAAGGGGACTTACAGCGGTTATGTTTTCGCACGCGTCGGTTTTGCTTACCTGATCGTGCCGGAAAAATTAAGTATGTTGATGTCTGTTGGTGGCGCCGTTACCCTGACGGGCGCTCCTTTCAAAAGCCATTTCCTGTCTAACCTGTTACTGCTCGCCCACTTTAACGATTTCTATATCGGCGGCGGCGTCGGCTATAGTTCGAAAGTACGGGTCCCGGACTGGAAAGCCGCTTTTAATATTGTCGGCAACATCGGTTACGATGTTTACAAAGCCTTCAATATGAAAGGGTCGATCTTCGGGGAACTGCGGGTTCCTATTATTAAAGGCCTGCCATTTAAAGAAGCTCATGAGATTCTGCTGGGCTTCAGGCTCCTTTTTTAACGGGTACTGCAATTCCACCCGGAAGGGGGATGGGATTTTCCCATCCCCTTTTTTTTTGCCCCGCAATTCCCTCCTTCCATTAAACAGTAACCATTAACCATTAACAACTAAAAATTATAAATTATTAATTATAAATTATAAATTATAAACGGTGAAGATCCAGGGACCGGTACTGCAGCGCCTCCTGGATGTGCGATTGGCTGATATTTTCGCTGCCGGCAAGATCGGCGATGGTCCTGGCTATTTTCAGAATCTTAAAATAACTCCTGGCGCTGAGGTTTAACTTTTCTACCGCCAGTTTTAACAACCTTTCACTCTCGTGGTCCAGCAGGCAAAATTTCTTGATTTCCACATTGGCCATCTGTCCGTTGGCAAAAATATTTTTCTTTGTCAGGGTTTTAAAACGTTCCAGTTGAATATTTCGGGCCTTGACCACGCGCGCCTTTACCGCCGCCGAACTCTCCGCCGGCCGATTGGAAGTAATCTCGTCGATAGCCACTTTTTTAACTTCGATCTGGAGATCGATCCGGTCCAGCAGCGGCTTTGAAATCCTGGCGTAATAGCGCCGTTTTTCCGCTTCCGTGCATAAGTGAAATTCCGAATCTTTCAAACCGATGGAATCCTCACAGGGATTCATGGCCGCCACCAGCATGAATTTGGCCGGGTAAGTGTAGGACTGTAAAGAACGGGAAATGGTAATTTCGCCGTCTTCCAGGGGCTGCCTCAAAACTTCCAGGGCCGATTTTTTAAAGTAGGGCAGCTCGTCCAGGAAAAGGATGCCGTTGTGGGAGAGAGAGATTTCACCCGGGGCCGGGTATTTCCCGCCGCCGCTGATCCCCACATCCGAGATGGTATGATGCGGCGAACGAAACGGCCGCGTCGCCACCAGGCTGTTTTTATTATTCAAGAGCCCCGCGGAACTGTAAATTAGCGACGTTTCCAGTATCTCTTCGTCGGTCATACCGGGTAAAATAGAAGGCAGCGCCTTGGTTATCATGGATTTCCCGGACCCGGGCGGGCCGGCCATCAATACATTGTGGAAACCGGCGGAGGCGATTTCCATGACCCGCTTGACCAGGTACTGGCCTTTGATCTCGCTAAAATCGATGTAGATTTTTTCCCGGTCCTGGTTTTCCGCCTGGGGCTTATGTACGATTTTTTTGTACGCGCCGGGTCGCACGATAAACTCCATTACTTCGTTAAGGGTACTAAAGGCATATACATCGATCTCCTTTACGAATGAAGCCTCGTTGCCGTTCTTATGCGGGACCACAACGCCGGTGTAGCCGTTTTTTTTGGCGAAAATAGCCAGGTTTAGCACCCCTTTCACGGCGTTGAGTTCACCGTTGAGATTTAATTCGCCGTAGAATAGGAAATTGTCGAACACGGGGCTTTGCATCCCGGCCTTATTTTTCAAGATTCCCACGGCAATGGGCAGGTCAAGCGAAGAACCTTCCTTGCGAATATCCGCCGGCGAAAGGTTCACCACGATTTTGTTGCCGATGGGGTATTCGAACCCGGAGTTCTTAATGGCGAATTTGATGCGCTCTTTGCTTTCGTTGACCGCATTATCCGGCAGTCCCACGATGGTAATGCCGGGAATCCCGCGGGAAAATCCGACTTCCACTTCCGTCAATATGGCCTCAAGGCCGTTCATTACAATCGAATTAATCTTGCTTATACTTACCATGAGGATCAGTTATTTGATGTCGAGGATGAGCGTTATTTTCTTTACGCCCGGTGTGATTTTTACATCGATGGGTTCTAAGAGGCTGGTTTTGTCTTTATTATCTTTTAGCTCGATCACCAGGGAGGAGTCCGGCCCGGGTAATAAGACCATTTTTCGAATGATGGTCAGGCGGGAGTTATCTCTCAATTTTTCCAGGAAATCGAGGTCCTGGGATTTGGCTTTTTCAGGTGGTTTTAATAATTCGGCCACTTTTTCAGTATCGATTTCCAGGGCGGTTTTTTCCATCTCCTTAACGGCTGTTTTAACCGGTTTAATGGCCGGGGGTTCCTTGATTTCCCCCAATTCATAAAACCCGCTGGGTTGAGGCGCCTTTGTTGCTGCCTTTTGCTCCCCGCTCTCCTCCGGTTTGAATACGTTGTCAAGATCATTAAACTCCGGGGCGTCGCCCAATTCGATTTCGATTTCTTCTTCGTCAAACCCTTTAAGTTCAGGGATTTCATCTGTTTTTTCTAATTTATGCGCTGCTTTGCTTTCCTCTACCTGTTCAAACTCTGTCAGTTCCAGGACTTCTTCGATTTCATCATTTTTTTTCTTTGGCGCCTGGACCGGCTGCGGATTTTTCCTAACTTCAGCCGCGGGTACGGGGACGGGGATTTTCTTTTGGGAATCCGCGGCGGTTTTTGCCGTTACCTTTCTTAAAGGCAATTCCTCTTTCTTAATTATTTCCTGCTTGCGATCGGTATCGAAATTAACAAAGGGTCCCAGGGATTGCGCCTGGATAGACTGGGCCAGCAGGCCCTTGATTTTTCTCAGCGTCATGCTGGAAATTTCCCTGAGGGTTTCGATGACGCCGGCCCCGGTGATGGCCGATGCGCCGTAAGAAGGGGCGGCAAAGGTATTGAGCCTTTTATTTAAACGTTCGATGGGCAAAATGTTTTTTAAATCCCTTTTATTGAATTGGAATACCAGCGGTAATTCCTCGATGTTTTGCTGGTGTTTGGCGAGGTTTACTTTAAGATTTTCAAGGCTGTCGAGGTTGGTGTTTTCCATCAATTCCTGGGAGTCCGCCACAAATACGATGCCGTCGGCCCCTTTCAGGACCAACTGCCGCGTGGAATCATAAAAGACCTGGCCAGGGACGGTATACAATTGAAACCTGGCCTGGTAGCCGTTGACCAGTCCGACATTGATGGGAAGTAAGTCGAAGAAAAGGGTCCGTTCGATATCGGTTTCGATGCTGACCAGTTCACCCCTGGTTTTGGGATTGGTGACCGAGAATATGTATTGTAGATTGGTGGTTTTGCCGCTGAGGCCCGGGCCGTAATACACAATTTTGGCGGTTACTTGTTTCGAATGATGATTTATAAACATCGCTCATAATCCCTCCCAATTTTCTCATTAATAGGGCTTATTGTCAAGAGGAGAAATTTCTTCATTCACGGCGCCGCGGTACCTGGAGTAGTAGGCCGGGAAATTTTGTTTGAGCCATTTGAAATAATGGATCATTTGTTTTTCATTTTCGATCCAGCCATCCCTGGAGATGCCGTTTTCTTTCAGTTCGTGAAGGGCGGTCTTTTCGTTTTCGGATAAAAAGGCGGGGAATCGAAAGGCATAAGTACTTCCCGGGAGTGGGAAAAAATAATGTAATTGGGTGCGGACCCGGTATTTTTTATAAAGTTTTTTTATAAATTGGAGGGTTTCCTTTCGTTCTTCCGGCGTCTCGTCGGGGTAGGCGACGATAAAATCGAGGTACGCCAGGAAACCGCAATCATTGACAATGGCTGCGGCCCGTTCGATATCCGCCGTGGTGTGGGCCCGTTTCAGCTCTTTTAAGCGTTGGTCGGAACCGCTTTGCGCCCCCAGGGTGATGGATTTATGGGACACATATTTTTTTAAGATTTCGATTCCCTCCGTTGAAACGGTATCGGGGCGTATCTCGGAGGGGAATATGCCGTATTCGATAAATTTAAAATGATAGGCATGGGTTAAGCGGAGAAGTTCCGCGATTTTAGCGAGGCTTTTCTCATGCTGCCGCCGTACGCCTTTAGGGGATTGGTATTCCATTGCCGATGGGCAGATAAAATTAATCCTGGAGATTTTTTGGGCGGATGTGGATGCCTGGTGGAGGAAGTTTTTTATGGAATCCAGGTCCCTATAAATCGCGGTTTGCAGCCCGGTGGCGCAGTAGTTGCAATTCCATGAACAACCCCTCATGATTTCCAGCGGTGGGATACCTTGCATGTACTTTGTAATGGGCACGTACGTATTAATATCACCGGTATTGGTTCCAGGTGTAGGGAATGGGTAGATTTTTATTTCCCCCAGGTTATGTTCCAGCAAATCCCTACCGAAGGTAAGGAAGTTTGTTTCACCCGGTCCGATGAAAAGGATATGGAAACCCATTTCCAAAACCAGTTCTTGTTCGTAAGTAATATGGGGGCCGCCGCCGGCGATAATGGCGCCGGTTCCTTTTAATGCCTTTATCTCTTCATGGATCAATGGGAGGTGGGGGGTCATAAAGGAAAAGAGGACGACGTCGTCTTTTCGGATTTCCTGAAAGGGTTCTAAAGTCAGCGGCGTTTCCCGGATAATAATCTCGAAATGGCGGTCCATTTGCCGGCTTTCCCAGGCGTTCAGCAGCACCGGGAAAGAGATGCGGTTAAATGGGGCAATCCTGAAGATCATGCGTCTTTTTTGCATAGAAAATTTTACCATTAATTTTAATGGTATTCAATCACAAGCTCTACTTCCGTGGTATCCGCGTAAGAATCACCAGTTCGTCGTTGATCGTGTCGGGCAGGTAATCCCAGCTTGGAGTCAACGATGATGCTAATGGACGAATTCCTTGATTAGTCTTTTTCCAGGGGATCTTTTTATCGATACTAAAAATCATATCATCAATCTCGATATAATAATAGATGTTTCCATCCGCCATTGTTATTACCCATACCGGGTGTAAATAGTCACCCATTGCAGAGGGATATGCCACTCTTTCTATTTTTTTTATTTCATTACCGGTAAAAGTACGACCGATGGATTCCGATAAAGCATTTTTGACATCTTCCTCGGTGAAGACTTTCCTAAGCCTGGCAAAGTGTAGGCGCTCTTCCGGGGAAGCTGTCGTCATATCCTTTTCTGCTATTGCCCCCGCCCCGATAAATAAACCCGATGCATGTAATGCGACCCTCATGGCAACATCTCCTTTTCGGTCCATTACCGGGATTAACCAGGAGTAATCGTCTGAAAATCTTGCTATGCGGTTTTTTACTTTGAATATTTCCCCGATTCGATATTCCGGATGAGGCTCCAACAAGTTCAATGAGATTTTATCTGTTATATTCTCAAAGTTACGGACAAAAGCACTCTTATACTCATTTGTTTCGCCGCAGAATTTTTCACAATAATATTTGAAATCGGCAATAATTTCCGCCCTTTTCTTGGGGTAAGGATAGGGGACATAAGCAGGAGACCTGGGGTCCGTCAATTCCTTCATCGATGTAGGTTTTTTTCTTTCTTCACCGGCAAGCTGGAGACAAAAGACAATAATCAACAATAACACAATAGTATATTTTACAGATTTCATTATTCACCACTAGTTAATACCATTTGAACGGGTTCTACTTCCGTGGTATCCGCGTAAGAATCACCAGTTCGTCGTTGATCGTGTCGGGCAGGTAATCCCAGCTTGGAGTCAACGATGACTCTAATGGACGAATTCCTTGATTATTCTTTTTCCAGGGAATTTTTTTATCGATACTGTAAATCATATCTCGAAGCTCGCTGTAATAATAGATGGCGCCATCCGCCATTTTTGTTTCCTGTACTGGGCATAAATAGCTACCTATTGAAGAAGGATATGCCACTCTTTCCATTTTTTTTATTTCATTACCGTTAACAGTACGACCGATGGATTGCGATAAAATGTTTTTGACATCTTCATCGGTGATGACTTTCATGAGCCTTGCAAATCTTTGGCGCTCTTCCGGGGAAGCTGATGCAATATCCTGTTCTCCTATTGCCCCGGCTCCTATCAATAAACCGGAGGCATAAAGTGCGACTCGCATAGCAATTTGCCCGTTACGATTCATTACCATGATTAACCAGGTGTAATCGTCTGCAAATCCTGCTCTGCGGTTTTTTACTTTGAATATTTCTCCTATCTGATAATTGGAGTTAGGTTCCAATAGATTCAATGAGATTTTATCCGTGATATCCTCATAGTCACTGATAAAAGACTCCTTAGACCCATTCTTTTCACCGCAGAAATTCTGGCAATAATATTTAAAATCGGCAATAATTTCTGCTCTTTTTTTGGGGTAGGGATAAGGGACATAAGAAGGAGATTTGGGGTCCGTCAATTCCTTCATCGAGATCGGTTTTTTTCTTTCTTCTCCTGAGATTTGGAGACAAAAGACTATAATTAACAATAACACAATGATACTCTTTATAGGTTTCATTATTCACCTCCTGTTAATACCACATTTTATTGGGGTGGCTGCTGGGGATCACGGTTACTTGAGCCGCCATAATAAGTCCCCCCCTCTAAAATAAATACATTATACCCTTCGCGGCCTTCAGGAACCAATGAAGGGTAACCAACAATTACCCAATAGCTAGGCCTGGCGACAAATGTCGATTCTAATTCACCAGCGGTTATAATTTGATTTGGCAGATCATCTGGGTCGTGGTAGTAAGCTTTATCCGCTATAGGCCGGCCATTTGCGTCTTCATGCCATTTATACCCTTTGATAAGGACAGCATGATTTCCGTTAAACGGCATAATCGCGGGAATGTATTCCTTGATTCCGGAAATGGTTGCCCCGATGAGGTTTCCTTGAGCATCAGGATCAAATATAGATCCAATGGCCAGATACCCTTGAGAGCCGGTAAAATTTGCTACTCCCTGGTCCAATAAATATGGGCTAACGAACTCGCAACCGATTCCTAGATAAGCTGCAATTTCCTGCTGACTAACACATATTCCGTTATATTCCGCCCACATTTGAATACAGGCGATCCCGCAATAGTTTGAAAACACCTGTTGATGATAAGGTACGGGGAGATTTATATTTTTATCAGGCTCCCCACTGCTGCAAATAAACTGCATAAGAGAAATGGCGCAAATGATTATTAAAAATACTTTCATTTTCATATTACCTGGTACCTCCTTATATTTTCAAATTCAGACTTTGAAATTCTATCTTACACCAATGTTTCAGAAAGCAAATGTGATTATAAAAGAACAAAAAAAGCTTGTCAATACGGATTCAGAAAAAATTTAAAGAGTACCCTCTTCGACTGAACCCGCTCGTGATTTCCGCGCATGTGCACGAAGCTCCCGCGCACCTGGTTTCGGATTTGGTACATTCTTTGGAATGCAGCATCCATGGCTGGATTTAGAGCAGGAGGTTGACATAGGGGGGGTTTTATGATAAAGTATTGCATTGAAAATGGAGAAGAGTAGATGAGATCTTTTATGTACGTGAATCCCCATATATATGACACATTCATCCGTGTCCTTTATTTTGACGGGTTAAAGATTTTGAAGAAGATTGTGGGCGTGAAAAAAAGCGTGTTTGAAGCCGCCTGCGGCTACGGCCGGCTGCAAAAATATATCGATCCCAGTTGCACTTATACCGGGATCGATCTGAATGAAAAATTCGTTGAATTCGGTAGAAAGAAAAATCGAGATATCCGCGTGGGGAATGTATTGGACGTTAACCAGTACCACGATTCCGACGTGATATTGCTGGCGGATATATTACATCACCTGACCGTAAAAGACTCCGGGAAACTCTTAGCCATTGCGGTGAGGTTCGCCAGGGAAAAAATATTGATCATCGAACCGGCATTTGTCAAGATCGGCGCCCAAAATAACCTCTTTTCCCGTATGATTGGCAAGATTATGAAATGGTTGGACGCCGACGGCTTCAATGAGATCGAGAAGTGGCTGTCCAGGGATGAGTATGATGCGTTTTTTAAGTCCTTAAAGGAGGCCAATAATATAAGGGAGATGAGGATCACGCATTTCCGGCGCCATCATTTCGTAGAGATGATCGTTTAAGCGATAAAAGCGAAGGATGCAAATGAACGACGTCGTACAAGTGCTGCGGAAAGCGAAAAGAGCCGGACGCCATGATCAAATCGTCATGTTTCCCTTCGGCGGGGGCAGCGGGTATTCCTACAGCGCACTGGCAAGCCTGATCCGCGAAGATGTCGAAATTATCGTTATCAACCCGCCGGGTCATTTCTTTAACAGCGGAAAAGCCCTGGAAAGCATTGACGCCATGGTCTATCTTTACGCCAAAGAACTCCGCCGGTTCTTACAAGATAATTCTCTTTTCTTCGGACACAGCATCGGTGGCATTGTGGCCTATGAACTATGCAAAACTCTTGAAAAGGATATCCCTATCAAACGATTAATTATTTCCAGCGTCAATCCCCCACATTGTACCAGGGAGCGGGTGGATTTGCACTCCGGCATGGATACCGACTCGTTAATCCGGAAATGTACGGACCTGGGCGGACTGCCCCATATTTTCAAACAAGAACCCGAACTGCTGGAAAGCTTTATTAACGGTTTGAGGGCCGACTTAAAAGCATTGGAATGTTATAATCCCCCAAAATTGGAAAATGTCGAGAAACTGCCAATCGGCGCTTCAGTGCTCTACAGCGACCGGGATTACATCGTGGACGCCGCCAGGGTGCGGGAATGGGAATACTACCTGGATTGTTCGGAATTTATCCAATTCCCGGGCGACCATTTTTACCTGTTCGATAACCCCAATCAAAACTCTGTCGTCAGGGTATTGACAAAGTATATAAGAACCGTCTAAGCCCCCGGTTTCACCCGTGATCAGTTAAACGTCTAAACGTCAAACGCTTTGTGGAAATCATTGGCCCCAGCGATGGGAAAATGGCGGCGGAACGCCGCGGATAAACGTTTTAATAACGGCATTGACCTCTTCCGCCCGGTAAACCGGCGCCATATGTCCGCCGTCTATCCATTCCAACCGGCAGTTCGGAAGTTTCTCCGCCAATAGCACGGAAACCCGCTGCGCCATAAGGGGACTTTGCCGCCCCGCCATGAGACAGACCGGTTGTTTGATCTTACTATAGTCTTCCAGGGACAGCGGTTCTCCCACCAATGCCCGGAAATCCAGCGGTAGTTTATGGATCGCTTCGAGAAAGGTTTGACGAATGATTGCCGGGAAACCCGCGAAAGTTCCGGCGCCGCTCCAAAAATCGATGAAATATTCTGCTGCCGCGCTGTATTGTTTATTCAGCATGAACGAAAATATAATTTCTTTTTGCCGGGAAACCTGGTCCCACATTTCATCGTTTTCCGGTAAAAGATGGAAAGCCACGGGCTCGAAAAGCGCCAGGCTGAGAATGCGTGGGGTTGCCCGGGCTTGTTCTATCTCTTTGTAACAGAAACGCAGTCCCACTGCCCCGCCGTAAGAATGCCCCACCAGGTGAAACGGTTCATCCGGGGGAATGATATCCGCCAGGAGGGATTCCACCAGCGCTATTTCGTCGCTTAAACAGAAAGTTTCTTTTTTAGGGGGGAAAGGGCTGTCCCCATAACCATATAAATCCACCAATATCACCTGGTACTGGCGGTGCAGCGATTCCATAAGACCGTACCATTGGAGCTTGGAGCTCATGGAACTGTGCAGCAGGACGATGGGGACGCCTTTTCCTTTAACGAATATATTTGCTTTTGAATTTTTCATAAAGTATTATACCGGGAAAAGGGCCTAATTTCAATACTGAAAATTGTGTGCCTTTGCGGTTAACAAAAATTAAATCTCGATCTTTTTTACGGGGTGAGTAATTTCTATCTTGCCGTCCGGGTTGAATACTTCATAGACCGGCCAGACGGTTATATAATAGTTATCATCGATAAATTTATCCAGGACATCATTGCTCTGGACAATATCTTTGATGGGGCCGTCATGCACGCATACCGCGGCCATTCTTTTTTCGAAAAAAGCCTTCTTTAATGGGGGTTTAACGACAGCATCCTTATCTATCCCGATACATACCGCCCAGATATATCGCTCCGGTTGTTCGCTCACTTTGGGATGATTCCAATAAAGCACAAAAGGAGAGCCGATAAATGTGAGTTCCTGCTTCTTCTTCTCTTCCCTGGCGATCGCGAATGCTTTTCCAATTCCCTCATAGGCGCCCTGGCCCGGTACATAAATATACCAGAACCCACCGACTTCCTTAACCACCGGGGGAATGGTATAGTTATTGGCCGGTTTCTGCTCCTGCACGGGTTTTTGTTCCTGCCCCGTCACGAAAGTGAATAAAATAATGAAAACGAAAAGCGTACCGATGATTTTTTTCATATTGCCTCCTGTTTTACTCTAAGACAATTGAATAACACACCATGGCCTTTTTTAAAATACACAAAATGCTTACCTTTAGGGGTGCAAAGGCGCGGCGCCGGAATCGTTATCCGATAAGGCAAATGAGGTCATCGCCCCCCGGTGGCCGGCGGGGATTCTTTTATGGTAATACGCTTAGTTTAAAGTACCTACGCTGCTGTCAAAGGTAAAGGTAATCATTTTTACTATCAGGGTTTCGCTTTCCGGAAGAAAAAGACCGACAGGAAAAAGAGGTAATATAAAAATCCCAGTAAAAATAACCCGAAAATAGCATAAGTAAAGGTACAGGGCATCCAGACAAAACCGAAAGATACGGGCACGTTAAAGCCCAGGAAGGTGGGAATAATGGATATTAAATAAATCCAGGCCGCCATTACACCCGAAGCCGCGATAAATACCACAATCCCGACAATTCCCCTCAGGGAAAACCGTTTCTTCCCGGCGGCAATTTTTGCCAGGGAACGGATAAAGAGTATAAGGGCCACAATGAGGAAAATAATAAGCACATAAACGATTTTAGCGGACAGGTCGTCGAAACGCATATTCATATCATAAGCGGCCAACGTTGGTTTTGGGTCGGTCCCCCGCAGGATAAAAAAAATACCCTGGCCGGTCCCGGTGGTAAAATTGGAGTCGATGTTGGACTGGACCGCCACCCCGACTTTCTCGTTCCCAAACCCGATATAAGAAGAAAAATTGGGATTGTTGCCCCCATGGGTGATGAATTGGTAATTCTTAAATATCATCCAGCCTGCGGCATAATTGGAATCCGGGAGATCGGGATCGGAAATATGCGATGTCTCGATCAATGTTTTATCAAAGTCGCCGGTCTCGATGGTTCCCATCTGGATTTTGAGCCAGCGCGCCAGGTCCCGGGCGTTGGTAATGAAATAACCGGCCGGGGTATTGCCGCGGTATACGGGCGCATCATACGCCACCGGTTTATTAAAACTACGCTTGTAACCTACGGCCATGCCCTTTGCCTCCGCCTCCTCCCTGAAAAGGTATGTTTCGGTCAAGCCCAGGGGCAGTAATACTTTTTTCTTCATATATTCTTCGTAAGGCTCCCCGGATATTTGTTGAATGATTAACCCCAGCACATCGTAGTTGATGGTGGCGTAAAGGAATTTGCTGCCGGGCTGATGGTGCAGTTCCATACCTACTAGGTTGCGCACTGTTTTTTCCAGCGCATCATTCCCACCGGCGTCGGGGATCGTGGCAATGCTCTCGAAAGGAACCCCACCGGTCTGGTGTAAAAATTGCCCGATAGTAACCGGTAATTCTTTTCCTTTGTATTTCAATTTAAGCCAGGGGAGAAATTTTTCTACCGGGTCGCTCAATTTTAGTAAGCCCTCTTTTTCCATCCGGAGCAGGCCCAGGCCGGTAAAGGCTTTACTGGTGGAACCCAATTCGAACAGTGTGGTTGGGGTCACGGGTGTTTTCTTTTCCAGGTCGGCAAAACCGAAGCCTTTTTCATAAACGGTTTGATCGCCCATCACAATCACCACCGACATACCCGGGATTTTCCCCACGGTCATTTGCTTGCCGACAAACGCCTCGATTTTCTCTACTTGCGCCGGGGATAACCCGGGTGTGGGCGTCGCCGTGGGTTCCTGTCCGAACACCTGCACCGACTGCGCCGCGGTCATAAGGAAAAGAATTGCGAATACCCCTATAAAAAGGTTACTTGTTTTCATCGATTTGATTTTCATGGTTATGATTTCTCCTTTTTTCAATTATTTCTTTTTTCAAGCCCCTATTATCTCATAAAATGACTTTCATTTCTAACCTGACATGAAAATAAAGTTGCCACGGACGAACACGGACGAACACAGACAAAAAATCATTGTTGAGAAACCCGGTTAAATTGTTCGGCAAAGGCGATGACATCGGGTATTTTGAATATGGAAAAGTGGTTGCCCTCGAGTTCATAAAATTTTACGGGCTTTGCGAAATAGTCGGGCCATTGATTCTTATTCAATACCCCTGATCGCGCGGCGCCGAAAAAATGCGCACCGGTGTTACACTTCGAGATATGGGCGCCATTCCCGGCCGGGTTATATATCTCACGGGCAAGGTCTAAGGAGCGTATGATGTTCACATAATAGATAAATTCCCCGGCGTTCTGCGCATCCGGCATGGCGTCGGCGATATTCGACGGAACCGCTTGCCTCAATGCCCCGATAGTGGGATTTTTTTCTTCCAGGTAATCGACAACTTGACGCCAGATTTGATGGATATCGACGGCATTTTCCAGTTTCTTTTTTAATTGTCTGTCGCCTGGAAATGTTTTAAGAAATTTAAGGAAATGCAATTCCGACGGGATGTTAAACGTACGTGTTTTTTCTTTATGTTTTCTAAACGGCGCATAAGCGTTTACCAGGAAAAGGGTTCCGGGTTTGTCGCCGTTTTGTTCCAATTGGCGGGTCATTTCAAAGGCAATAATCCCGCCGATACACCAACCCAGGATAAAATACGGCCCGGAGGGTTGAACTTTTTTAATCGCTTTAATATATTTTGCGGCCAGTTCCGGGATGCCCAGGTCCCGGGGTGTAAAATGATTATTGCGATCCACGTGGTCCACGCGGTCCACCCGGAGCCCCCAACAATTAAACCGGTGGTTCAAACGGCTGCAAAGTTCGATATAACCTTCCACTTCGCCGCTGCCGGCGTGAACCAGGAAGAGATGGCCGGCATCCTGCGCATCGGGATTTTGTCTCCTCAACAAGACGAGGTTCTCATCTTCCACCGCCGGAACCTCACTTTCAGCCATTTTTATATTGCCGCCGATGTATTCTCCCAGGCCCTTGACGGTGGGGGTTTTAAATACTTCCACCAACGGCACGGCAATGCAAAATTCTTTCCGGATCCTGGATACCAGGATGGCGGCCTTTAGCGAGTGACCGCCCCGCTCGAAGAAATTATCGTGGATGCCGATAACCCCTTTGTCCAGCGCCAGGGTTTCAGACCATATCTCTACCAGTTTCCTTTCTATCTCGCTGCGTGGGGCCTCATATTTATCGCCGGTTTCTATTTCGGGCCCGGGTAGGGCCCGTCGATCCACTTTGCCGTTGGGATTCAAAGGAATATAAGCGATGCTTACGAAATACGAAGGTATCATATAATCCGGTAAAGACCGGGACAAAAATTCTTTTAACCGGGCTGTATCCGGGATAACTGTTAACGCAGGTACGATATAAGCGCAAAGGTATAGGTCGCCGGTATGATCGGTGCGGGCGATAACCACCGACTCTCTTACAGCAGGATGTTCTGCCAGTCGGTTCTCGATCTCCCTCAACTCGATGCGGTACCCCCTGATCTTTACCTGGAAATCGCTCCTGCCCAGGAATTCGACGCTTCCACAAGGCAACCACCGCGCCAGGTCGCCGGTGCGATAAAGTGGTGAGTGGTGAGTGGTGAGTGTTAAATGGTAATTAAACAAAAGTTTTGCGGGGTCCGTACCGGCGGGCGGTTTTTCAAAAGAGCCCCTGGTTAATTCGGGGTTATTGAGGTATCCCGCGGAAAGGCCGCCCCCACCGATATATAACTCGCCGGTTACATTGACGGGGCGCAAATTAAAATGTTTGTCCAATATGAGAAACTGCGCATTGCCCACGGGACCGCCGATGGGGATGCTTGACAGCCCCATGTATTCCCCCAAACCCGACCGCTCAATTTCTAATACGGATGCGATAATGGTTGTTTCCGTGGGACCGTACATGTTGAATACCCGGCAGCGGTCGTTGACTGATTCGAAACTTCGTTTCGCCAGTTCTATACTCAATGTTTCGGCCCCGAGGAAAAGGTATCTCAATGTCTCCAGCTTTTGCCCGGCCGCAAGATAGTACCGGTACTGCGTGGGGGTGACATGCAAAACTGTAACGGCGTGTCGGCGAATAAACGCAACGCTCTTTTCCGGGTTTAACTGGAGTTCTTCGCTAATCATAAAAAGACCGGCCCCGGTGGTGAGGGTGATGAAGATTTCCCACACGGACCAATCGAAATAATAGGATAAATTTTGGATGACCCGGTCTTTTTCATTAATCCCGAGATGACGGTATCCCCAATGCAAAAGGGGCGATAAATTGGCATGGGTAATGGGCACGCCTTTGGGATTGCCGGTGGAGCCGGAAGTGTAGATGATATAAGCGAGATTTGAATGATGAAGCCCCCGGCGGGGGCGCCCATTTAAGATGAATGATGAATGATGATAATTAAAAACAATATCATTTGCGGTTAATAAGATTTTAGCGCTGCTGTCTTTCAGCATATAGTCGATCCGTTCCTGGGGAAAACCGGGGTTGATTGGCAAATAAGCGCAGCCGGCTTTCAGTATCCCCAGGAGTCCGATAATCATTTCAATGGAACGTTCGATCATGATACCCACAATATCGCCCGGCAGGGCGCCTTTTTCCAGTAATATCACCGCCAATCCGTCGGATTGCTCATTCAATTGGCTGTTGGATATTTGTTTTCGTAGAGCCGTTGCGCGCAACGTCTCTACAGCGGTTGCCCCTACAAGGGCAATGTGATCGGCGGTTTTTTCCGCCTGTTCCGCGAATAATTGGGGGATGGTCTTATCGCAGGGATATTCGGTTTCCCGGCAATTGAAATCATACAATAACCGGTGTTTTTCTTCCCCGGGAACGATATCTATTTCCGCTATCCGTGCGCCGGGGGCGGCGATGATGTGGGATACCGTTTTCTTAAAGTAATTGGAAAACCGTTCGATGGTTTCCGGTTTAAACAATTTGGTGCAATATTCGATTCCCAGGGTTAAGCGGTTGTTTTCTTCCGAAGAGAACCAGGTCATATCAAACCGGGCCACACGGCCCTCATACAAATTCGGGATGTTTTCATCGATATCGTCGATTATTTTTTCATTGGGCTTGGGCGCCGCGGCGGTTCCATCCATGAGTTCCTGCCAGGTAAACACCACATCGAACAATGGGTTGCGGCCGGGGTCGCGGCCTACGGCTACTTTTTCCACCAGGTCTTCGAATTGATAATCCTGGTTTTCAAATGCCCATAACGTGCGCGTCTTGACTTCCTCTAAAAATTCCACGAAAGTTTTATTACCGGAGGGAAAATTTCTCAATACCAGGGTATTGACAAACATACCGATGATCTCCTGTAAATCGGCGTGGCGACGGCCGGCAATGGGCGTCCCCATTACGATATCTTCCTGGCCGCTCAATTTGTATAACAAGATGTTGTATATGGCCGTCAATACTATAAACATGGTAACCCCTTGCTCCAACGCCGCCTTCTTCAATAAAATAGTCTCCTCCCGGTCAAGGGTAAAACGGAAATATTTTCCTACAAAACTCTGAACCTGGGGACGGGGATAATCGAACGGCAGGTCCAGGATGGGAATATCGCCGTGCAATTCATTTAACCAGAACTCTTCCTGGGCTTTAATCTTTTCTTTTACAGGTGCGCTGTTTTGCCAATGGGCATAATCTTTATACCGGATGCGGAGCGTTGGCAATCGTTTGCCTTCGAAGGTAACCAGGAACTCCCGGATCAATATATCCATGGAAACGCCGTCGCTGATAATATGATGCATATCCACCATCAGGATGCATTTGTTTTCAGCCAATTTAATCGCGCCCACCCGCAGCAAGGGCGCACAGGAGAGATCGAAAGGGCGAACAAAATGATTCGGTGTATTCATGAATGATGAATGATGAATTTTATCATCTTTATTATCAGTGTAATCAGTGTAATCTGTGGACAAGTTATGATATTCGACTGCAAAATCCATATCCTGATGAACCATCTGTACCGGTTCCTCGTTGACGGTTTGAAACGATGTCCTGAAACTTTCATGGCGTTGGATCAATTGCCGGGCCATTTGCTCCAGCCGGTCCTTATCGATCAACATATCCAGGGTCACTACAATCGGTATATGGTATACCAGGCTGTCAGGAGCCATTTGCTGAAGTACATACAACCGCCTCTGCGCCGAGGACAGGGGATAATATTCCCGCTCTTCCACCGCTTCCACGGCGTAAAAGGCTTCTTCTTTCGCTCCCCTGATATATCCTGCCAACCCCTTGACGGTAGGGGTCCTGAATATTTCCGCCAGGGGTATTTTTACATCCAGTTCCTTGTGAATTTTTGCGATTAATACCGCAGCTCTAAGGGAATGACCTCCCAGGGCAAAGAAATTAGCATCCCGGCTGATCTTTTCTTTTTCTAATGATAATACGTGGGACCAGGTCTCCACCAGGCGTTCTTCCACTATGTCAACCGGTCCGGTTTGTTCTTCAAGCGCCTTAATCATCGGTTCCGGCAGGGCGCTTCTATCTATTTTACCGACGTTGGTTAAAGGTATTTTTGCCAGCGGTACAAAATAGGCAGGGATCATATTGCGGGGTAATATGGCGGATAAATATTCGCTCAATTCAGCGTCGGCGACTCCCTCGCCTGCAGGTACAATATAGGCGCATAAATAGGTCTCGCCGCCTTCATCCTTCCGGTCTATCACAAAAGCCTCTTTGACCAGTTTATGTTTCGCTAAGCTATTTTCGATTTCGCCCAACTCGACCCGAATGCCCCTGATTTTTACCTGGTGATCAAAGCGGCCTAAAAATTCGATATTACCGTCCGGCAGCCACCGGGTCAGATCGCCGGTTTTGTAGAGAACCAGGGGGGCTTTTTTCGAGAAAACCGCCCCCCTGAACTCCCCGAAAAAGCTTTTGTTTTTTTTATCAAGATCATCTTTATAATCCCATAAATCCTGGTCAAATTTGTCTGCCGTTAATTCCGGGCGGTTTAAATAGCCCCGGGCTACCCCGGCTCCAGCTATATGCAATTCTCCCTCAACTCCTATGGGTACTATCTTTTTATATTTGTCCAGTATATATACTTTTACATTGGCGATCGGTTTACCCAGGCTTACCTTCTCCGATGAACATTCCAGGACCAATGCATCGATAGTGGTTTCAGTAGGACCATATTGATTAACCAATCGATACCCTTTCCCGATAAGCGTTTCTTTTGTTCTTTCATCAAGTGTTTCTGCCCCGGAAATGACAGTATGTAAATTTCCCAATTTATCGACATCACAGAGCAATTCTTTTAAAAGGCTCGGTACAAAATTGATTATATTAATCCTGTGAACAATGATGTAATCTCGCAGCTTTTCCAGATCCGTGCGTATTTCCTTCGGGGCGATATAGAGACCGGCGCCGGCAATTAATGTTCCGAAAACCTGGTTCACACTTGCATCAAATGTGTAATCGGAAAGCTGGATTATGCGAGTATCTTTTCCCACTTTGTGCATATCGACAAACCAATTAACCGTATTGACTACATTGCGATGTTCTACCAATACTCCTTTCGGTTTTCCGGTGGTACCGGAAGTGTAGATGATATAGGCAAGTTGATTCGAATGATGAATGATGAATGATGAATGATGAAAATTAAAAACGCATTCCGTTGAAAGAGAAACTATTTCATTTGCGGTTAATAGGATTTTGGCTGCGCTGTCCTTTAACATATAATCGCTGCGTTCTTGCGGAAATTCCGGCTCGATGGGCAAATAAGCGCCGCCGGCCTTTAATATTCCCAGGACCCCAATTATCATCTCAATGGATCTTTCTATTTTTAAACCTACAATACTGTCCGCCAGGACGCCTTTTTCCAGTAATATCACCGCCAATCCATCGGCTTGCTCATTCAATTGGCGGTAGCTTAGTCCGACAGGTCCGACAGGTCCGACAGGCCGGACAGAAAGCGCCGCCCCCACGAGGGCAATGTGATCGGGCGTCCGTTCCACTTGCTCTGCGAACAATTGGTGGACAGTCTTATGACCCGGGTATGCGGTCCACTGGGTGTTGAATTCTTCGAGAATCCGCCGGCGTTCCTCTTCCGGGATAATGTCTACCCCGGAGATACGTTGACCGGGAAATGCAGTAACTTCGGCCGCTGCTTTTTTAAAACAAGCGCTAAACCGCGCAATGGTCGCTTTTTTAAATAACAGGGTAGAATATTCGATATCGAAAACCAGCCGCCCGTTTTTTTCAAAAATGTTCCAGGCCATATCGAACCGCGACACTTTTCTTTCAAAATCATACCCATCGGCTTTCAATCCCAGGTCGTCGGGAACATCCCCGGGTTTTAATTCCTCGATATTGTGGAGGCCAAACATCACGTCGAACAGGGGGCTGCGACCCGCATCCCGGCTTACCGCTACTTTTTCCACCACGTCTTCAAACTGGCAGTCCTGGTTTTCAAAGTCTTCCAGCGTCCGGGTCCGCACTTCTTCTAAAAACGCGGCAAAGGTTAATTCTCCTGCCGGGAAAAGCCGCAAGGCCAGGGTATTGACAAACATCCCGATGAGCGGTTCCAGGTCCGCATGCCTCCGCCCGGCAATGGGCGTCCCGATGATGATATCTTCCTGTCCGCTGAACCTGGAAAGCATTACATTAAATACGGCGAGCAATACCATGAACAGGGTCGCTTCATTCTGCCGCGCCAGGCGATTTATGGCGGCGGTCTCTTTCTCTTCGATTTCGAAAGCATAATTGGAACCTGCAAATCCCTGGACTTCCGGACGGGGGTAATCGAAGGGCAGCGCTAACGCCGGGATATCGCCTGAAAACCGCTTTATCCAATGATTTTCCTGGACGATGGCCTTTTGTCTCACTATCTCGCTTTGCTGCCAGCAGGTAAAATCTTTATACTGCACCGGCAATTCCGCCGGCGTATCGCCCAGGTAAAAACGTATGAACTCCCGCGTCAATATGCGAATAGATGACCCATCGGATATAATATGATGCATATCCACCATCATGAGATACTTCTCTTCCCCTAATTTACGCAACCCTACACGCAGTAATGGGGCTTTCGATAAATCGAAAGGCCGAATGAAATTCTTTATTAATTCGGGCGACCACGGGGGGTCGCCCCTACTGACCCCTGACCCCTGACCCCTGACCCCTAATTCAGCTATTTCGAATTCCACATCCTGGTGAACCCTCTGCACCGGTTCTTCGTTGACGGTTACAAACGACGTCCGGAAACTTTCATGACGCCGGATCAATTGGCGAAAGGTGTTTTCCAGTCTTTGTTTATCGATCTCTTCCTTGATAATCATGGCCGAAGGCATGTTGTAGGCGGCGCTGCCGGGGTCCAATTGCTGGATAATATACAACCGCTTTTGGGCGGAAGATAATGGGTAATAATCCTTTTTCTCCACGGGGGTTATGGCCGCGAATATTTCTTCCCCGGCCCGCTTGATACATTTCGCCATTCCGCTGAGTGTGGGGTGTCTGAATATGTCTCCCAGCGGTATATCTACATGAAAACATTTATGGATTTTAGCGGTTAATACGGCGGCTTTTAACGAATGTCCGCCCAATTGGAAGAAATTGGCGTCGCCGCTGATGGTCGTGTTTTCAATATCCAGGACCTGGGACCATAATTCGGTCAATCGTTTTTCTATCGCGCCGTCAGGGGCAAAATAATTTCTTCCTGCCCCCAGTACCGGTTCCGGCAGGGCTTTGCGGTTTACCTTTCCGTTGGGGGTCAGGGGTATTTTATCGAGGTATATAAAATACGAAGGCGTCATGTAATCCGGTAACACCCCGGCGAGACTTTTCCTCAGACCGGCCAGGGTTTCTTTGTTTCCCTGTTGGGGGTTTACCGGTACGATATAGGCGCATAAATATGTCTCGCCTTTGGGGTCTTTCCCGGCGATTACCACGGCCTCTTTAACATGATCGACTGCCATCAACTTGCTCTCGATCTCCCCTAATTCGACGCGATACCCCCTGATCTTTACCTGGAAGTCGATCCGGCCCAGGAACTCGATGTTGCCGTCAGGCAACCATTTAGCTAAATCGCCGGTGCGGTAGAGTGGTGAGTGGTGAGTGGTGAATGGTGAATGGCAATTAAACAAAAGTTTTGTGGGGTCCGTACCGGCGGGCGGTTTTTCAAAAGAGCCCCTGGTTAATTCGGGGTTGTTCAGGTAGCCGCGGCCTACCTGGACGCCGCCGATTAACAACTCCCCGGCAATTCCTACGGGCAACAGGTGGGACTCTTTATCGACAATATATATTTGTGTGTTGGCCAGGGGCTTCCCGATAGACGGCAGCGCCGGGATTTCTCCGGCCGGGTCCATGGTTAAGGCGGTTGCCACATGCGTCTCTGTCGGACCGTAATGATTGTGAAAATATACTCCATGGTCCTTTAAATATTTCCTGAAACTATCGGTAACGATGGGTTGCTCCCCGGCGGTTACGATGTGCTCCACACAAGATGGAAAAATTGCGGCGTATTCCTCCAGGTTGAAAACGAATTTCAAAAACGAGGCAGGTAAAAATAATGTTTTCAGGACATTCCGCCGGATAACCTCGAACAACCGGGGGAAATCTCTTATTATTTCCCTGTCCGCCAACATTAGCATTCCCCCGGCCAACAAGGTAGAAAATATTTCCTGGAACGATACATCGAAACTGATGGTGGTAAACTGTAACACACGGCTGAAATCGATGGGGGTATACCGGCGCTGGTACAAAAGTAGATTCCGTACGTTCCGGTGTTCCAACATAACGCCTTTGGGTCTCCCGGTGGACCCGGAGGTGTAGATGAGGTAAATAGGATTTGAAGGGCTTAGAAGGTAAGAGGGTAAGAAGGTAAGAGGGTAAGAAGAACTTTTTGGGGATTGGGAGATTTCTTCTAAGAGAACTTTCTCACCTTCCCACCTTCTCACCTTCTCACCTTCTTTATTGTTGGTGGTAACCAACAATTTGGTTGCACTGTCTTTTAGCATGTAATCGATGCGCTCTTGCGGCAATTCCGGGTCGATGGGCAAATAGGCGCCGCCGGCCTTTAATATGCCTATAATTCCTATTATCATTTCAATAGAACGTTCAATCTTGACAGCCACAATATTGTCCGGCAGGACGCCTTTTTCTGCTAATACATGGGCCAGGGAATCGGTTTGTTCGTTTAATTGGCGGTAGGATATTTGTATTTGTGTTTGTGTTTGTGTTTGTGTTTGTATTTGTGTTTGTGTTTGTGTTTGTATTTGTGTTTGTACTTGTGTTTGTATTTGTAGAGACGTTGCGCGCAACGTCTCTACAGCGGTTGCCCCTACCAGGGCAATATGATCCGGCGTTTTTTCCGCCTGGCGCCGGAACAGGTCATGGATTAGCGGTTTACCTTCAAATTCCACTGCCGGACCGGTACAATCACGCAATATTTGCTGTTTCTCTTCTTCGCTGAGAATTTCAAGCTGCGCTATTTTTTGATCCGGCGCCGCCGCCGCCGCACTTACGATCTTCTTGAAGTACCCGATAAACCGGTCGATGGTCCCGGGCTTAAACAGTTTGGTGCAAAACTCGAATGTAAAGGTGATCCCGTCCTGGGATTCCACGGCGTCCAGGCTCAGATCGAATATGGCAATGCCCCTCTCATATTCATACGGCCTTATTGTCATGCCGGGAACTTCTATTTTTACGTTATTTTCATACTGGCTCTCAAAATTCAATAGGTTAAATATGGTATCGAAAATCGGGTTCCGGCTGACATCACGATTTATCTGCCGGGTCGCCTGCTCCACCAGGTCCTCGAACGGGTAATCCCGATTCTCAAAAGCCGCCAGGGTGCTTTTCCTGACTTCTTTTAAAAATTCCCGGAAAGTTTTTTCTCCCGAAGGGGCATTTCGCAGGGCCAGGGTGTTGACCAGCATCCCGATGATACCCTGGAGGTCCGCATGATTCCTACCGGCAATGGGCGTCCCAATTACGATATCTTCCTGGCCGCATATTTTCGCCAACATGATGTTGTATAGGGAAAGCAACGCCATAAAAAGGGTGACGTCCTCTTTTAACGCCAAACTTCGCAGCGCCCCGGCCTGCTCCCGGCTAATCTCGAACTGCGTCCTGTTCCCTTCGAAACTCTGGAGCGCCGGCCGGGCATAATCCGTCGGGAGATTCAATACCGGCAACTCGCCTTCGAATATCCCCAGCCAGTAGGCGCCCTGCGCTTTCACGGCTTCCCGCTGCTTATCGCTGTTTTGCCAATGGGTGTAATCTTTGTACTGGATACGAAGCACCGGCAGGGTCTCCCCCGCATAAAGCGCGGCAAACTCCCGAATCAATATACCGATAGAAGATCCGTCGGTAATGCTGTGATGCATATCCACCATGAAAAGGTAACTATCATTGCCCATTTCCGCCAACCCCACACGAAGTAACGGCGCACACGATACATCAAAAGGACGAATGAAGGATTTTATAATTGCCTCCGGCGGCCAGAAACCCTTTTGAAAAAGGGTTTCTGGACTTCCTAAAACTTTTAATAAAGTCCGTGTTTGTCCGTGTTCGTCCGTGGCTAAATCATAATACTCGATTTTGAACTCCACTTCTTTGCGAATGCGCTGGACCACTTCTCCATTTATTAATTCAAATGACGTACGCAGGCTTTCATGCCTGGCCACCAGCGACTGGAAAACACTTTCCATTCGGCCCCGGTCCACCCGGCCTGCCAATCTAAAAAGCAGGGGAGTATTGTAACCGGTGCTGCCAACCTCGATCTGCTGCAAAATATAGATGCGCTTCTGCACCGATGATAAGGGGTAGTATTCTTTCTCCTCCACCGGCTCGACGGCGGCGTATTTATCGACGCCAACGCCCCTGGATTTTATGTATTCGGCCAACCCCCTGATGGTGGGCGTGTCAAACACCTGGGGAATAGGCACCCTGGCGTCCATCTGCTTGTGGATTTCGGCAACTACGGTAATGACCTTTAAAGAATCCCCCCCCAACTCGAAAAAATCATCCAGGACGCCCACCTCGCGAATGCCGAAAAACCGCTGCCAGATGCCGGTAAGGACCTGCTCGATTTCATCGGACGGGGGCTCGTAAACGGCGCTTAATTGGGGTCTTAGATATAAGCCCGGCACTTCCTTTGCCACTTTTGCCGCGGTTTTTTCAGCTTTCGCGGGAGAAAGCCCGGTTAAAGCCGCCAGGGGGTCGCCGCCAACGTCTTCGATCCAGTAGCGCTGCCGTTCAAAAGGGTACGTGGGCAGGGAGATACGGCGCCCCTTTTGTTGGGCGGGCCAATCGACGGTCCCGCTTTCCAGCCAGGCGGTTCCTGCTTTTCTCAATAACTCAACCGGCGCGGATGGTTCTTCGCGCAAAGGATCGACGCCAGCGGCTAATGCTTCGACGGCTTCCGCCGCATTGGAACATATAATCATGCGCCGGCGGCTGAAGGTTTTCCGGCCTACCTGCAGGGTATAAGCCGCATCGGCCAGGTTCACCCCGGGATTATTCTTGAAATATTCGGCCAGGTTCCGCGTGATGGTCTCCAACGCGGATTCGGTCCGGGCGGAAAAAAGGATTAATTGGGGGACAGCGGGAGCGGGGGTGGCAGCCACAACTGCCAACTCGGGACGGACCGGCGGTTCTTCTAATAATATAAAGGCGTTGGTGCCGCCGATGCCGAAGGAACATACCCCGGCCCTTAGGGGGGTTAAGGGGTTTGCACCTCTCTCCCATGGGGTTAACGCGGTATTGACATAAAAGGGGCTGTCGATCAAATCGATTTTGGGGTTGGGGGTTTCAAAATACAGGGAAGGCGGGATCAGGCGACGTTGGATTGCCAGTACGGTTTTAATAAGCCCGGCCATGCCGGCGGCGACGTCCAGGTGCCCGACGTTGGATTTGACGGACCCGATGGCGCAATATGCTTTTTTAGCGCTTTTAAATGCTTCTTTCAGGGCTTCCATTTCAATGGCGTCGCCCAACGCGGTGGCGGTGCCGTGGGCCTCGATATAATCGATATCTCCCGGCGCCAGCCGCGCTAATTTCAACGCGGTCCGCATCACATCGGCGATTCTTTTTTTCCCAGGCGCGGTGTAACTGGACTTAGCGATGCCGTCATTGTTCACAGCCGAAGCTTTAATTACACTTTTGATGTTATCCCCATCCGCCAGGGCGTCTTTGAGACGTTTCAATAAAACGACCCCGATGCCTTCGCCGAAAACCGTACCTGTTGCCCGGGCGTCAAAAGACCGGTTGTGCCCGTCCAGGGAGAGGATCATGCCTTCCTGGTACAGGTAACCGGTTTTATCGATGGGTTGAGCGGAAACGGCGCCGGCCAACGCCATGTCGCATTCGCCGGTCAGTAGGGACCGGCAGGCCTGGTGAACGGCCACCAGGGAAGTGGAACAGGCGGTATAAAGGGTAATGCTGGGGCCCTTTAAATCGAGCTTGTGGGACACGCGGGTGCTTAATAATAAACTGGTGTCCAGGAGATGAACGGCCTGCTCAACCCCGGCCCGGAGGTCTTTCAACATCCGCGCCGCACGCCAGGAAAATCCGTCCGCTATGCCGGCATAAAGTCCCACCGCACCTTTATAAGCGGTGGAATCGTAACCGGCGTCTTCCAACGCCTCCCATGAACATTCGAGGAACAGCCGTATCTGCGGGTCCATGGCTTCGGCTTCCCTGGGACTGAACCCGAAAAAGGAGGAATCGAAATTCTCTTTGCCTATGAGAACGCCGTAGGCTTTTACGTAATCGGGGTTGTCCAACAGCGTTTCACTGACCCCGCATTCCTTTAATTCTTCGGTGGAAAAAAAGGAGATGGTTTCGACGCCGTTTTTTAAGTTTTCCCAGAACCGCTCAAGGGTCCCGGCGCCGGGGAATTTGCCGGACATACCGGTTATGGCGATTTCCAGGCCGGTCTCGATGTTTTTTGGGTTGTTATTTTTCATTTTTACGCCTGGGGATTTAGTGATAATTATAAATTATAAATTATTAATTATTAATTATAAATTATAAATATCCACTGCAAAAATTTTATTCCCGGTTTGCTTTTCCTTGAGGTCCGAATGCAAATAATCCAGGCCCACTTTCAATTTGCCGCCGGGTTGGTGCGCTGTGTCCCACCCGGCGGAGCGGTCGTTGGCGGCCAGCAGGACAAAATTCATTTTACCGGCTGAGCCGCTCAGTTTGGTCGCCCAGCCCGGGTCTGCAATCAGGCGCGTATGTACGGGCGCGATCATCATGCCGTTAGCGATAATGGTAAAATCCGGCACGTCTTTGCTTTCCATGAAAAATGGCCGCTTCTCGCTGTAAAAAATGGGGTACCTGCGGTTCACCGCTACCTGGAAGGCGTCGCTCTCTACCTGGCTGAAATCCGGCCCCGAGGTCTTTATACAGGACGGCGGCCCGGCTAAAACAGCGCCCGCAATAATTAACCCGGCTAACAATATTTTTTTCATCATACGCTTTTCTCCTTTTATTACCATACCCGGCTGCCGATGGCAAACAAAAATCTACCTGGAAGGGGCAACGATGTCATTTCATAACAGGAAAATGCTTTAATATAATGGGAAAATATAACGATGTAATAGGAAAATGTCTTACTGTAAAGGGCAAATACTATAATTTAAAGGGAATATATCTATTTGTAAGAGGAAACTGCCTTAATGTAATAAGAAAATAGAATAATGCAATGGTAAAATGCGACATTGCAATATTGCAATGTGATATTTTCCCGTTGCTTATTCATATTTTCCCTTTACATTGCTACATTTTCCCATCACTTCGATGCATTTTCCTATTGAACAATTCCATTTTCCTTTTACAAACTTATATTTTCTTATTAGTACATCATATTTTCATTATACACTAAAATATTTTCATATTATCGTTTCTTATTTTCCTATTCTGTCAGGGCATCAAGGATTTTTTAATAATAAAACCCTTGGTGTTTCTTGGCGCCTTGGTGCCTTGGTGGCTATTTTCATTCAAAATTCCTGAAGGCATCGATGGTGTTGTGCAGTAAATCTTCGACTTTATTTAAATCTTCCGGTTGGGATTCGGCGGCGGTTTCATCTAATTCCAGGTACCGGCCCAGGGTATGGATGGTGGGGTATTCGAACATGACCACGATGGGGATATCCCTGGCGATTTTCTTCTTTAGTGTATTATTGATATGGATCATATCCAGCGAGGTAATGCCGAATTCGAAGAGGTTATCGTGGATCCCTACCTGTTCAAAACCGAAGAAGGTTTGTAAAATCCCGGCGAAGGTTTTTTCAAAGTCAGTGGAAGGGGGTTGGTATTCGGCGGTAATTTCGGGGCGGGGGCGTAAAACCCGGGAAGCGTTGGCCATTTCTATTTCTTCGCTGTCGCCTGCGCCGGAAACTCCGGCGGAGTCCATGGCCCGGAGCCGGGCGAATAAATCCCAGGTGGAAACAATTACCTGGGGATAATTGGCCGCCAGGACGCGGTCAAAGACTTCGGTTCCCTCCGCAGTGAGCATCCCGAACCTGAGCAGCGCTTCCGAATCCTCGATATTCCTGGTTTCCACCAGTTGCCTGACGGTATCGACGCCCATACCTACTTCTTTCCAGGAATCCCAATCGATTGCCGTGGTGAAAACTCCTTCTTCATGGGTTTTTCGATAGGCAAAGGCATCCAGGAAGGCATTGGCGGCGCAGTAGGCCGCCTGGCCGAATAGACCGGTAACGGCGCTGAGGGACGAGCATAATATGAAGAAAGCGGGTTTGATATTTTTTTCTTTTAGAACCTGGTCCAGTACCAGTGTTCCTTTTATTTTGGGGTGCAGGACAGGGGCGATGGATTCCTTTGTCCTTAGGGGGATCATGCCGCCGTCCGGCAGCCCGGCGGCGTGGATCACGCCATCGATGGTCCCGAACCGTTCCAGGGCCAGGTTGACGGCGGCCCGCATTTGTTCCGGGTCGGCGACGTCGGCGCTGCAAAACAGCACCTCGGCCCCTGATTTTTCCAGTTCCTGTACTTTTCTCATTTTTTGGGCCGCCGGGTCCTCTTCCTGGTGCGAGGTCAACCAGCGGTCCCATTCTTCCCTGGCGGGAAAGACTGAACGGCCGGTAAGGACCAACCGCGTCCGGGTATTCGTTTTCTTTACCAGGTGTTCCGCCAAAGCGAGTCCTATGCCGCCGAGACCGCCGGTAATGAGATAAACGCCCCCTTCCGCCAGGGGCGATTTATTATCATGGTGGAGCCGGGTCGGCTCAAATAGTTGCACCCAGCGGTACTCGCCTCGGTAAGCGACGGCTTCATCGGGAGTATCCATATGGAACTCGTTTAAAATTTGCTCCACCGGGAGTTCTTCCTTGCGGCTTCCGGGCCCCGGGAGCTGGATATCGACGCTGCGGCATTTGATGTTGAAGTATTCCCTGGGGATGACTTTTACCGCGCCCAGCAGCGCGGCTTTTTCCGGGTGTAATTTCTCTTCGGAGGTCACCCGCTGGAGGTTATTTGAAATAACCATGATTTGCATGGGGTCTTTTAGGCCCTGTTTACCGGCGGCCTGGGCGAGATAAATCAAACTGTAAAAACCCAATTCTTCTATTTTGTCAACTTCAATCTCTTCACCTTCACCCGTTACATTCCAGAAATGGGCAGTTCGGCAAGGTATTTTATTCAAGTGCTTGAAAAGGTCCAGGTAATCGTGGGGTTGGCCGGGATTGATAATATACTCTTTTGCCCCGGTTGCCGTGAATGCGGGTCCCTGGGTAACGCGGATCACTTCGCGGCCCTGCTGTTCCAACCGTCGGGCAAACCGTTCTCCCAGGCCGGCGCCATCGATAAAGATGAGCCAATCGCCGGGGTTCAGTTCGGTGTTGTTGTGGGGTAAAACGGAACGTTTCCAGGTGGGGATATAGAACCAATCGGCAATATTTGTTTTTTTAGTCGGTTGGGCGTTTCCAGGTTGTATTGCCGCGGCGGCGCTCATTTTCAGCGGGTCGCCGTCGATCCGGTACCGTTGTTCTTCGAAGGGGTAGCCGGGCAGCGAAACGCGCCGTCTTTTTTCTTCGCGGTTAAACTGCGCCCAATCGATGGCTGCGCCGGAGAGCCACAACCGGCCCAACCGGTTTAATAAATACCGGGCGTCGTGGTGTGTTGCCATGTTCCGGCATTGGGCCTGGTCCAGCAGGTTGAAGGCCGGGTATGTGGACTGGCCTTCGGGGCCGGTATGGTGTCTGATCAGTGTACAAAGATCATAACCGGGCCCGATTTCCAGGAAAGCGGGGTGGGGGAGGGTCGGATTGTTTAACAATTCTTTGATCCCGTCCGCGAAGCGGACGGTGTTTCTTAGGTGCGTCGCCCAGTAGCCGGGGTCCTGGGCTTCCGGGGGGGTGATCCATTTACCGGTAACATTGGAGATATATGGAATTTGGGGTTCTTTCAACTTGAAACGGGCGACGGCGTCGCGGAATTTTGTCAATACGGGTTCCATCATTTTGGAATGGATAGCGTGGGAGGTAGGCAGGGGTACGCAAAGGGTTTTCTTTTCTTTCATCATGGCGTCGAAGGTTTCCACCTGGTCCGTGGGTCCGGCGATGACGCAGGAGGGGCCGTTATCGATAGCGACTGAAAGCGCCGTGAAATTTTTTAAAAGGGGTAACAATTCTTGTTGGGGTAGGGGTATGCTGAGCATGGCGCCGGAAGTGACTTCCTGTATGATGCGGCTGCGTTGGACTACCAGGTTAAGGGCGTCTTCCAGGGACAGCACGCCGGCGATGCAAGCGGCGGTATATTCGCCGAAGCTGTAGCCCATCATGGCGCGGGGTTGGACGCCCCAGTGCATGACCAGTTTTGCCAGGGCATATTCGATCATAAAAACCTGTAACTGGACGCTTTCGGGATCGGCGTTAATATAGGTCCTATAGGACCTATTGGACCTATTTTTATCGAGGATTTCGAAGCAGCGGTTCATTTCTTCGTGGAAGATGGGGATAGTTTCGTAGAGGTCGCGGCCCATACCGGCGTATTGTGCGCCCAGGCCGGGGAACATGAATATTACCGGTCTGTCTTCTTTTTTTGTGAAGTTGGTGAGTACTTTGCGGGGGTTCATTGAGGATAGTATTTCTACGGCTTCGGTTGTGGAGGAGCAAATGGTTATGCGCCGGTGGGGGAAGTGTTTTCTTCCCACCTGGAGGGTATAGGCGGTATCTGCCGGGTTGGGGGTATTTTGTTTCAAACAATTCACCAGGTTGGAGGTCATTTTATCGAGGGCAGAAGAAGTTTTAGCAGAGAATAAAAGTAAATAATAAAAAATTTTTGGAGGTCCAGGAACCTTTTTATAAAAAGGTTCCTGGCCGCCGGAGGCAATATTATATTCTTCTAAAATCACATGCACATTAGTCCCGCCGATGCCGAAGGAGCTGACGCCGGCGCGGAGTGGGGTGTCTTGAGTTTTCCATGGGGTCAGGGTTGTATTGACGTGGAAGGGGCTGTTTTCGAAATCGATGTTAGGGTTGGGGGTTTCGTAGTGCAGGCTGGGTGGAATTTCTCGGTGGACCAGGGCCAGGACGGTTTTGATGAAACCGGCGATGCCGGCCGCCGCGTCCAGGTGACCGATATTGGTTTTCACCGAGCCGATGGCGCAAAAGCCTTTTTCATCGGTTTTAAAAGCCTTTTTCAGGGCTTCGATTTCGATGGGGTCGCCGACGGGGGTGGCGGTGCCGTGGGTTTCTACGTAAGTAATTGTTCCCGGTTCTACGTTTGCTACGTGGAGGGCTTCGCGGATGACGTCCGCCTGGCCGTCGATGCTGGGGGCGGTGAAACCGATTTTCCTGCTGCCGTCGTTATCGACGGCGGTTCCTTTTATAACGGCATAGATATGATCGTTGTCTTCGATGGCCTCTTCCAGGCGTTTCAGCACCACTGTCCCGGCGCCTTCGCCGCCCACGGTTCCTTTGCCGCGGGCGTCGAAAGCACGGTTGTGCCCGTCGGGTGAAATAATCATACCTTCCTGGTAAAGGTACCCGGATTTTTCCCAGATGCTGATGGAAACTCCGCCGGCCAGGGCCATATCGCATTCGCCGTTCAATATGGCCTGGCAGGCCAGGTGAACGGCTACCAGCGAAGTGGAGCACGCGGTTTTGGCGTATAAACTGGGGCCTTTGAGTCCGAGGTTATAGGATACATGGGTGCATAAATAGTCGCGGTGGCTGTATAGGGAGCTGGTGAAGGGTCCCAGGATTTGCACCCTGCCGGAAGCGTAGGTTAACGCTTCCCAGCGGAAATTAGAGGAAGAACCGGCGTAAACCCCGATAAGCCCTTTGTAAGAACCGGGATCATACCCGGCGTCTTCCAGTGCATGCCAGGTGCATTGGAGGAAGATGCGGGTCTGGGGGTCCATGATTTCCGCTTCCGTGGGTTTGAACCCGAAAAAGGCGGCGTCGAAATATTCTTTATTTTCCAGGACGCCGCCGCTGGATTTGACATAATTGGGGTCCCGGAGCAGGTCCGGCTCGACGCCGGCCTCGAGGAGTTCCTGTTCGGTAAAAAATGTAAATGATTCGACGCCGTTTTTGAGATTTTGCCAGAATTCGTGGATATCTTTGGCGCCCGGGAATCGTCCCGCCATCCCGATAACGGCAATTTCCAGACCGGTGGTATTTCCAGTTGTCATTTTATCATCTTCCTCTTTTTCTCATTTCACGCATTCTATTTTTATCGGTTCTGCCCCTTTCGATTTTATCCGTTCGTTCGCTTTCGGGGTACTCCTCTTCCGCCCTTGTTTCGCCTTGTTCGAGGAATTGCGCCAGCGTGCGGATGGTGGTGTACTTATACATGGCCACGATAGGGATTTGCTTTTCAAATTCCCTGTTGATCCGTGAGTTAACATTGATCACATCCATGGAGGTCCCGCCGATATCGAAGAAATTATCATGGATGCCGATTTCGTCCCCATCTCCGTTCCAACGAAGGATTTCCTTCCAGGTAAGGGCGATCCGGGTTTCCGTGGGCGTTCCCGGCGCCGCATACAGGACTTTGCGACCGCCGTCCAATCGCAAACCCGACGACCGGAGCGCCTTCCTGTCAACTTTGCCGTTGGGACTCAAAGGAATCCGGTCAAGCCGCTTATAAACAGCAGGAACCATGTACCCGGGCAACCGGCCCGATAAATACTCCCTCAACGTTAGTGCGTTTAATTCTTCACCGGCCTTTGAAACGATATAAGCGCATAAGATATTATCGTCCTTACTGTCGCCATTCCTTTCGACGGCGACCACGGCCCCTTTGATCTGTTTATGATGCTCCAGGCGCCTTTCGATCTCTTCCAGTTCGATGCGGAACCCGCGTATTTTTACCTGTTGATCGATGCGGCCCAGGTATTCGATGTTGCCGTCTGCTAACCACCGGGCAAGGTCGCCGGTACAATAGAGAATTGAATGATGAATGATGAATGATGAATGATGAAAATTGAAGAATTTTTCCGCGGTTAATTCGGGATTGTTTAAATACCCACGCGCCAAACCCACCCCGGCAATACACAACTCCCCGGGCACGCCCACGGGCTGCAACTGCCGGTCCTTGCCGAAGATATATAAACAAATGTTATCGATGGGTCTACCGATTGGGACGCGCTCGATGTCCTGCCCCGCCGGGCAATCATAAAAAGATACATCGATGGTCGCTTCAGTCGGACCATACAAATTAGCCAGGCGAACCCCATTTTGTTTATTTAATAATTCATTAAACCGCTTTACCAACGGTACGGTCAACGCCTCGCCGCTGGCAATAACCTGTTTCAATGAAGACAACCGCCCGGCACTGCCGGCCCCCTCGATACATTCCAAAAACGCCCGCAGCATGGAAGGCACAAAATGCATTACCGTCACCCGGTTTCTTTCGATGGCATCCACCATTTGCATTGGGTCTCTTTCACCGCCCGGTGCAAGTAAACACACCCCGGCCCCCACCATCCCCCACCAGAAAATCTCCCACACCGACACATCAAAAGTAAAAGGGGTTTTATGCAAAATAACATCATTTTCATCCAGGGGATACTGCTTCTGCATCCAGTTCAAACGGTTCACTAACGAATGATGTTCGATGGCCGCGCCTTTGGGTTTCCCCGTTGTGCCGGAAGTGTAGATTATATAAGAAAGATGATTTGAATGATGATTGATGAATGATGAATGATGAAAATTAAAAACGCATTCCGCTGCGGTTAATAGGATTTTGGCTGCGCTGTCTTTTAACATATAATCGATGCGTTCCGGCGGGTATCCCGGATCAATGGGCAAATAAGCCCCACCGGCTTTTAATATTGCGTATATACCGATCAACATTTCAATGGAACGTTCAATCATTATTGCAATAATATCGTCCGCCAGGACGCCTTTTTCGATTAACAAACCGGCCAATTGACCGGATTGTTCATCAAATTCCCGGTAGGTTATTTGTAGAGACGTTGCGCGCAACGTCTCTACAGCGGTTGCCCCTACAACCGCAATACGATCCGGCGTTCGCGCTGCTTGTTCTTCAAATAATTCATGGATGGTCCTGTCCCGGGGATACGGGGCCGCCGTATCATTAAAATCATATAATATTTGTTCTCTCTCTGCCCCGGACATAATTTCAATGGCCGATATTTTCCGGCCCGGCCTCTCAATAATGGAAACTAAAATGTTCTTAAAATACTCCCTGAAACGGAGAATGGTTTCTTCTGCAAACAAAGCCGCGCCATATTCGAAAGATAACGTCAACTTCCCTTCTTTTTCCAGGGCGGTGAGGGTTAAATCGAATTTCGACGTGTTGCTCTCGAAAGGTGAAGACGTCATGGTAAGCCCGGGAAGCTGAATCCCCGGCGATTCCATGTTCTGCAATACAAACATCACATCGAAAATAGGATTGCGACTTAAATCCCTGGGCGCATCCAGGCGCGCCACCAGGTCTTCAAAAGGATAATCCTGGTTTTCAAAAGCGCTAATCGCTCTTGTTTTCACTTCAGCTAAAAAGCCGGTAAAGCGTTTTTCGCCCACCGGGAAATTCCGTAATGCCAGGGTATTGACAAACATGCCGATGATGCGCTGCAAGTCCGTATGCCTTCGCCCTTCCACCGGGGAACCGATAACGATATCTTCCCGGCTTCCCAATTTATACAAAAATACATAAAACGCTGCCAGCAAGGTCATGTACAAAGTCGCCCCTTCCCCGAGGGCCAAACGGTGCAGCGCGGCGGGTATTTCTTGTTCCAGTTCAAAGAAAACCGTGCGCCCATCCAATCGCTGCACTTCCGGCCTGGGCCGGTCAAAAGGCAAATCCAAAACCGGCATCTCACCCTCGAATTGCCTGCGCCAGAACGTTTCCTCTTCTTTATAAGACGGCCCTCTTTTCCAGTCGTCCTGCCAGGCCGCGTAATCCCTGTACCGCAGTCCCAGGGCCGGCAACTTTTCACCGTTATACAACGCCATGGCTTCCCCGGTCAAAATCCCCATGGAAGTCCCGTCGGATATAATATGATGCATATCCAATATTAATATATGTTCCCGTTCCGCTAATTCCACCAAACCCACCCGCAGCAATGGCGCGGTCGTTAGATCGAACGGGCGGATAAAATGAGAAGTCCGTGTTTGTCCGTGTTCGTCCGTGGCTAAATTATAATGTTCGATTTCAAATTCCACATCATCCCGGATTCTTTGCACCGGCTCATCAGCCACGGTTACAAACGACGTCCGGAAACTTTCATGACGCCGGATAAGCTCTTTGAAAACCCCTTCTAATTTTCCTTTGTCGATTATCCCTTCCAGTTTCAGCATATGAGGAATATGATAAGCCGTATTGGCCGGGTCCATCCGCTGTAAAATATACAACCGCTCCTGCGCCGAAGATAATAAATAATACTCCTTCTCCTCCACCGCCGCCACGGAAACCAAACGGTCTTCCGCGGACGCCCGTATAACCCCGGCCAACTGCCGGATAGTGGGTTTTTGAAACAACTCCGCCAATTGGATTTTTACGTTCAATACTTTGTGAATTTTAGAGATCACGATAGCGGCATTAAGGGAATGCCCGCCCAATTCGAAGAAATCATCATCGATGCCGATGGGCAGGGAGGTATTGTTTGCGAGGACATCTTCCCAGATGGCGGCTAATTTTTCTTCGCAGTTGCTTTGCGGGGCCGCGTACGGTACACCCACTCCGGTCTTTCCCGGAACCGGCAGCGCTTTCCGGTCCACTTTCCCGTTTACCGTTAACGGAATCCTCTCAACCCGGATGAAATGCCTGGGAATCATATAATCCGGCAGCTCCGCGGCCAGGAGTTTTTCCAACGCCGCCACTTCCAACGACTTACCCGATACGATATAAGCGCATAAAAATTTATCCGCTGCTTCTTCTCCCACGGCAAGGACCACCGCATCTTCGATCTCCTCATGACGCCGCAAGTGACTCTCGATCTCCCCCAATTCGATGCGGAACCCCCGGATCTTCACCTGGTGGTCGAGGCGACCCAGGAATTCGATTATATAGGCCCCGCCCTCTCGCGCCGCAGGGTCTTCTAACCAACGGGCCAGGTCGCCGGTTTTGTAGAGAACCAGGGGGGCTTTTTTCGAGAAAACCGCCCCCCTGGACTCCCCGAAAAAGCTTTTGTTTTTTTTATCATGATCATCTTTATAATCCCATAAATCCTGGTCAAATTTTTCAGCCGTTAGTTCCGGCCGGTTCAAATAGCCCATGGCCACGCCGGGACCCCCGACGCATAATTCACCGGGAATCCCCGGCGGAACCGGACAAAAATTCCTGTCCAGTAAATACACTTTATAATTGGCGATCGGTTTCCCAATAGGAACATTGCCGACTATCCCTCCCGGGCATGGATAATAGGTAACACATACGGTAGACTCGGTTGGCCCATAAGTATTATACACCTTGCCTATCTTCAATAGCTTATCGATAAACCGGCTATTCAACACATCGCCGCCGCTGATAAAGGTATGTACACTGCGGAGGGATTCATGGGAATCCAACCTGTTTAATTGGTCCAGTAACAACGGGGAACAGGTAATCATGCCGACCCTGTGCCTGGCAATAAACTCTACCAGGAGACTTATATCTTTTACGGTTTCCCGGGACGGAACCGCTAATTTGCCGCCTTTTAACAATACCGGGTACATCTCTTCCACGAAAGCATCGAATGTATAAGACGCTTGTTGAATAACGGTATCGGTTTCGTTCAACTGGAATTCTTTATCAAAGGCGGCTAAGTAGGCTATCACATTACAATGGGCGGCGACAACTCCCTTGGGCCTGCCCGTAGAACCGGATGTGTAGATGAGGTAAGCGAGTTGATTTGAATGCTGAACGATGAATGATGAATGATGAAAATTAAAAACGCATTCCATTGCTGTTAATAGGGTTTTGGCTGCGCTGTCCTTTAACATATAATCGATCCGCTCCTGGGGGCACTGGGGATCGATGGGCAAATAAGCGGCGCCGGCTTTCAAAATCCCCAGTAAGACGATAATCCTCTCTTCCGATGGCTCCATCATTATTGCCACGATATCGCCGGAAACCACTCCCCGCTCCTGTAATAATAATGCCAAATGGTCCGACTGCTCGTCCACACACCGGTAGGATACATGACGACTTTTTACGGCGCCGATAACCGCCACCCTGCCGGATACCCTCTCTACCTGCCGGGAAAACAACCCATGGAGCGTCAAACCCGGCGGATAAGGGGAAAGCGAAGCGGTATCGTTAAAATCTTCAAGTATCCGTCTCTTTTCCTCCGGGGATAATAGCTCCAATTCCGCTGTTTTTTTCCCGGGATGTTGAAGGGCATCTTTTAATATGGTCATCATACAACTATACATCCGGGAAATTTCGGAAGGAGTGAAAAGGGTTTCCCGGTAATTCCATTCCAACTCCAGTATATTGCGTCCCGGTTTATGATAAAGATAAACAGTAAGCTGGTTCTGGTCATACCCACATAAATAAGTATCCAGCTTAAATCTTTCAGTCCCTGTGTTAACAACGCCGATAAAACTGATATTCAATAAATAGTTGAGGTCGCCCCCGGTCTCTTCCCTCACCTGGGCGGCCAGCACATCGAAGGGGTACTGCCCGTGATTTTTGATAATCGTATTTATAAGGTTCCCGTTTTTTTTCACGAAGCAGTGGAACCCCTCGTTATCGTCTACCTGCACCCGGATAGGGATCGTTCCGGCAAACATACCTATCGTCTGTTTCCGGCGATCATCGATGCGGTTGTGACTGGCGCTTCCGATCACGAAATCGTCAAGACCGGCAGCCCTGGATATATAAATGGAAAAAGCGGAAAACAACAATTTATAGATAGAAGTTTCGGTTTCCGGCGACCGGGTATATGTATAAATACCTTCCACTAAATCGGGGGGAAGGGTAAATTTCCTGATCCCGGTTTTAATATTCGATATATCGTTTTCCCGTGTGGATAAACGGACGGCGGGTGGGAGCGGCCGCAGCATACCGCGCCAGAATTCCTTATCCTTTTCCGCCTGGCTGGAATTGAGGTATTCCCTCTCCTCCGCCAGGTAATGAAGATAAGAGGGATAAGGTTCCCCGGCCGCGTCCCTCCCGGCTTTGAGTTCCCCATAAATATGATCGATCTGCGCGGTCAGCAAGGCATGAATTGTCCAACCGTCGCTAATAATATGATGGATCTTCAAGTAATAGCCGGTCTCGCCGGTCTCGCCGGTCTCATTCCCGTTAAACCGCAGGCGGGCAAAATAAAAGAGATTTTTGTTAAGAAATTCCAAAAGGGCGGCCCCCTTCTCCTGCAGCCATTGCCCGAATAAGGCTTCGCTGTCTTTTCCTATTGCGCTGAAATCGATTAAGTCGATGGGCTGCTTTTCATAGGGGGCCACATACTGCCGCGGCTCCTTCTCGAATGGAAATTCCACTATCCGCAGCCGCAAACCGTCGTTCTTTTCCAGCACCCGGTTAATGGCGGTTTCCAACAGCTCCATGTCCAGGGTTTCCTCGTACCTGACGATAAAACCCAGGGTAGCCACAGGTGTACCGTGGTATCTTTTCTCAGTGTAATAGATACGCCCCTGGGCATGACTCAAAGGATAACATTTTTCAACGACCCCGGTAAACTGCTGTTTTTCTCCAGTGCTCATCATCTCGATATAGGATAAATAGGCCGTGGGCTCGGCGATACCGTTTCCCAGGAGATTGACAAAGTGTTCCAAACAACGCTCCATGCTCTCCCGTTTGAACAACCCGGTTCTATATTCGAGGGAGAGGAAGATATCCTCTCCTTTTTCCTCGACTACCAGGGTCATATCGACTTTGGAAATTTTGGGAAACAGGTCTTCATAGGATTTTAAACGGGTTAGTGGCTGGGCCCGGTTCCCGGTATCGGTATTTTGTACGATTAACGAAATATCGGAGATGGGAGTGCGGCCGGCATGATTCGTATAATTTACGTTCCGCAGGATTTCTTCATAAGGATACCAGCGGTGCTCATAGGCTTGCAGGGTGTTTTTTTTGATTTCTTCCAGGAACCCGGCAAAGGTTTTGTATTCGCAGGGAAAATTGCGCATCGGCAGCGCCCCTATTAGCAATCCCACGACTCTCTCCAGGTCGGCATGGTCCCTACAGGCGACCGGGGAACCGATGATGATATCTTCCTGGCCGGTGTACCTGTATAATAAAATATTAAAAACAGTCAATAGGAGCATGTAGAGAGTGGCGCCGGTTTCCCGGAGGTAGCGCCGGACCTTCCGGCATAAGTCTTTTTCCAGGGTGTAATAGACATAATCACCTTCCGGGTCTTGCTCTTCGGACCGTGGATAATCGGTAGGCATATGGAGCAGTGGTAATTGTCCTTTCAACCGCTGAAGCCAGTACATTTCGTGGTTTTTCATCTCTTCCCGCGTAAATAGCCGGCTCTGCCACCCACAAAAATCTTTGTACTGGACGGACGGTAAAGGAAGTTCCCGGCCGGCCCGGAAAGCCTGGAATTCCGCGGTAAGGATATCGACCGATACGCCGTCGGCGATGATATGATGTATATCCACCAGCAGGACGGGTTTCTCATCCCGGGTTTTGATTAGTCCCACCCTCAAAAGCGGCGCACGGGATAAATCAAAAGGACGAATGAAATGATGAATTTTCCCATCTGTGTCCTTCGCGGCTAAATCATAATATTCGATATCAAATTCGACTTCGGTAGGTTCGAGGATACGTTGGACCGGTTTCCCCTCAACCTGGATAAAGGAGGTGCGCAAGCTTTCGTGGCGGAAGATCATTTTTTCAAAAATTTCCCGGGTTTTGGCAGGGTGCGCCCCGCCTGTCGGTTCTATTGCCGAAGAGATATGAAAGGCGGTACTCCGGGGATGCATCTGCTGGATCATGTATATCCTTTGTTGGCCGGGGGATAATTCATAGTATTCCTTTTTTTCAAGGGCTTCCAGGGGTTCAAAGTCCCCAACCGCCGCGGTCGCGGCAGGACTTTTCGATTTTATATATTTCGCCAATCCCCGGATGGTGGGGGTATCGAATATTGCCGTTACCGGGATGTTGATATCGAAATGTTTGTGCATCTTACCGGCCAATTGAATGGCTTTCAGCGAATGGCCTCCCCAGGCGAAGAAATTATCATCGATGCCGATTTTCTCTTTCTCTATCCCCAGGGTATGGGACCATATTTCCGCCAGTAATTTTTCTGTTTCATCACGGGAAGCGGCGAATGGCTCCGACGGTTTTATTTCCGGCCCGGGAAGGGCTTTCCGGTCTACTTTCCCATTGGCCGTTAAAGGCAATCTCTCCATGATGGTAAAATAAGCGGGGATCATGTAATCGGGCATTATTCGCGATAAATATTGCCGTAATTCCGAAATGTCGATGGTTTTTTCTATTTGACCGGCGATATAAGCGCACAGGCATTTTTCTTCATTTACCAGGCGGTCGATTACGACAGCTTCTTTTATATCTTTGTGATCCAATAAGCGACGTTCTATCTCCCCCGGTTCGACGCGAAAACCGCGAATTTTTACCTGGTTATCAATCCTGCCCAGGAACTCAATATTGCCGTCCGGCAACCATTTGCAAAGATCGCCGGTTTTGTAGAGAATATCGGACCTATAAGACCAATTAGACCTATAAAATTTGTCTGAGGTTAATTCGGGGTTATTTAAGTACCCGCGGGCCAGGCTTTTTCCTGCAATGCATAACTCACCGCCAATACCCGGGGGCTGAAGGTTCCCATAACTATCGACAATATACACCCGGACATTGGCCATAGGTTTGCCGATGGGAACCGTATCGTAATCTTCCGTACACTGGAATGAAGTGACATCCACCGTACTTTCAGTGGGGCCATAGGCGTTGATTAACTTTGTATTATTAAATCTAAACAGGATTTCCCGGAACCGTTTTACCAGGCCCAAACTAACGGTTTCCACGCCGGTAAACAGCCATCTCAAGCTTGATAGTTGGTTATACGATTTATGTTTATCCACCTGGTCCAGGATAAGGTTTAGTACGGAAGGAACAAAATCCGCCGTGCTGGCGCTGTATCGGGCGATGGTTTTTACGATAAGCCCCGGGTCCATGCCGCCGCCGGGGGGAAGGAGGCATAATCTTGCGCCGGCCAACACCCACCGGAACATCTCGCAAACCGATACATCGAAAATAAATGGGGCGGATTGTAATATCACATCCCGTTCATTTAACCCATATCTTTCCTTCACCCAGAACAGCCTGTTAACCACGGAAGCATGTTCGATTAGAACGCCTTTAGGTTTACCGGTGGAACCTGAAGTGTAGATGATGTAAGCGAGCTGGCTTGAATGATGAATGATGAATGATGAATGATGAAAAGGCGCCTGCGGCGGGTCCATTGGCTTACAATTAACAATTAACGATTGACAATTAACAATTATCTTCTTTTGGCATTCTTCCATTCCTAATAAAATCCTTGCTTTACTATCCTCCAACATATATTGAATGCGTTCTTCCGGATAGCCCGTGTCGATGGGCAAATATGCGCCGCCGGCTTTTAATATCCCCAAAATACCGATGACCATTTCAATGGAACGTTCCGTCATTATTGCCACGATGATGTCGGGACTCACTCCTTTATCCTGCAACTGATGTGCCAGTTGACCGGATTGTTTATCTAATTGGCGGTAGGTTATTTGTAGAGACGTTGCGCGCAACGTCTCTACCGGTGCACCGATAACCGCAATGCGATCAGGCAACTTTTCTACCTGTTCTTCAAACAACCGGTGGATGGTTTTATCGCGGGGGAAATCCGCGCCGGCGTCGTTGAATTCCTCCAGCAATTGCCGCTTCTCTTCCGGCGTTAATCGTTCCAGGGCGTATAATTTTTTCCCCGGGTTTGCCGTCATCTCTTCCAGGATACAGGTAAAATGCCCGGCCATTCGTTCGATCATGTCCCGCTCAAATAATGAGACCGGGTAACTGAAAATCACAGCGATTTCTTCCCCCAGGGTCACCTCGGCCGTTAAATCATAATGGGTCATGGCCGACATGGAATATGAAAGCGGCGTCAGGCTTTTTTGTTTATGCATAATACCCGGGTCCAGCGGGTAGTTTTCTACTGCCATCAGCGTGTCGAAAAGCTCCTGTTGAAAGATCGGGCCGCGGTATTCTTTTATCCTGACCAACGGTGTATTGCTGAATTTTTCCCGCTGCTGAAGGTCTTGATGGATATCGAAAAGCAAATCCCCAATTTTCATTTCCCCCCGCGCTTTGACGCGCAGGGGTAATGTATTGATAAAGAGGCCCACCATATCCTCTATGCCTTTAATCGCCGGGGTTCTGCCGGATACGGTCGCACCGAAAACCATATCGTCGCAATCATTATACCCCAGTAACAGCAGGCCCCAGGCCGTGTAAAAAACAGACGCCGGGGTGATTTTCTTTTCCCTGGCCAGCGTCTCCAATTTTATTTTTAGATGCGCGGGGATACCAAGTTGCCGATTGGCCGCTTCGCTGTTCTTCCCGGCCTTGCCGGTTTTGATGGAAAGTTCCGTTTGTTCCGCCAGACCTTCCAAATAGCCTTTCCAGTATTCTTCCTGTTCTTGGCGATCCCGGGGGTCCTGTTCCCGGGTATATTTGACAAATTCCTTGAACCTCGTTTTAAGAACCGGGGCAGGCATTTTCCCGCGGCTCAATTCATCGTATGTATTAAAAAATTCCTTTAACAGGATACCGTTACTCCAGCCGTCGTATAAAATATGGTGGTGGCTGATAAGCATTTCATAATGATTTTTTGTTATTTTGCAAAGCGTCACGCGGAAAGGCGTTTCCCGCAGGTCGAATTTTTTCTCGCGGTCCCTGGTTTTTATCTCCTCCAGTCGGCGGAGTATTTCATCGCGGGGCATATCTTCATCCTCCCCGGGAAGGTCATAATATAAAGGTTCCAGTAGAAAATCCTTCATAACCAACTGCGCCGGTTCGTTCAGCTTCTCCCAGCGAAATACCGTCCGCAGCGCCTCGTTAGCGGCGACGATGAAATTCCAGGCCCGTTGGAATGTTTTTTTATCGATTTCCCCGGTCAGTTCCAGGCCCAGTTGTTCAAAGTATACATCGCTCCCCGGCTCCCGCAAATAATGGAACAGCATCCCCTCTTGCATAGGGGTCAAGGCAAAAACATCTTCAATACTTTTCGTGTCTATTTTTTTCACGGCAAACTCTATTGGGTAAGCTTCCGCCATTACAGGCGACTCGGGACAAGCTGCATATGTAAAAATTTTTTTGAATCGATGGGAGTTACCGGACCCCCGGCGCAGCCGGGTACAATTTATGGCATTCTATTTACCATACCACAAATTTAGTATTTGTAAATCCTTAAAATTGTCCGCCCTTTTCTCATCGGGAGAATGCTTCCCCAGGGGATTTAATAAAAAAAATTCACTTTAATAAGTCCCCCATTCCATTGTCTTAAGGCCCGGTTGTTTTAAGCGATTATCTTCAAATGTATTACCGGTAATTGTTCCTATACCGTTTCATTTGCTCTCTAATTATCTTTTGCATCACCGGGCGGAATATTTTAATGGTATCCTGGGAAAATATATATTGCCACATCGCCGACATTTGTCCCGGTATTACCTGTCGTGACAAGAGAATTACCGATTCTTTCCAGCAGCGTATTGCTGTCATACCTTTCAAGATAGGGCTGAATCTCGATTTCTTTTAACCTGGCGGCGTTTAAGGTATTTTTATCGACAATGGCGCCGGCGATGCCAGGCAAAAAATCGGAACCGTCTGTTCCGACGCTGGCCATGACCCATTCACCGGGATAATTTTCCAGGGCAATCATGGATACGGTCGCATACTGCTGGTTTCTTCCTCCTTTTCCATGAGTGCGGGGCAATGTGGGGGTTGTTTCGCCCCCCACCAAGATAACATCATGGTCATTATATTTCCCGTTTAAAATCTCCGCGGCCCTGTGTTTCGCCATTTCGGTAGGGTCGCCTTTTTGCTCGGCGGTGACTATATATGGATTAAACCCAAATTCTATTGCTTTTGAAACCATTGCTTCCAAAGCCGAGCGGTTATCGCCTATGATGAAGTTATGGCAGTTATGGAGTTCTTTAGGCGTCTCTTCATATTTTCCGGCGCGGCCTTTTCCCAGGTAAGCGACAATACTTTCGGGCGTCCCGGCTAAAAGGTTGTATTTTGTTAATACATCCAATGCATCTGAAAATGTAGTGGGATCAGGGGCCGTCGGTCCTGAGGCGATGACGTCTAAATTATTTCCCACCACATCGGATATGATCAATGATACTACCCGGGCGGGTGAAAAGAATTTACCCATGCGGCCCCCTTTTATCCGGGATAAATGTTTCCTGACCGCATTGATCTCCTGGATGGTAGGACCGCCCACTATGAGTAAATCGTTTATTCTTTGTTTATCCGCCAGTGATATCCCTTCGACAGGACATGGCATCAGGGCTGAGCCCCCGCCTGAAATCAGGCAGATTACCAGGTCTTTTTCATTTATAGAATATTGGTCTTTAAGGCCCAGCATTTGTTTTACCCCCGAAACTCCTGCCAGGTCGGGGGTAGGGTGGGAAGCCCGGGTTATTTCAATTTTACTTGTTTTATAGTTTTTATCTATGCAATTGACATATCCGCCGGTGATATTTTCAGGACCGATGATTTCTTCCAGGGTTTGGGCCATGAGCCCGGAAGCTTTTCCGCCGCCGGTAACAAATATCCTGCCCCTGGAAACATCGAAATCCTTATTAAGGATGGAGAGTATTTTGGAAGAGGGGTCGAATTTCACGGTATGTTTCATAACGGTAGATGGAACGACATTAAAAATTCCTGCTTCGATAATATCCAGGGCTTGTGCTCTTAATGGGGTGATGGATAATTCGTTTTTATTGTCGATGATTGTTTTCATCAGGGGTTTCATCAGTTTTTTCCGGTGGTGTCGTCAGGGAAATGAAATTTTTGTATGTTTTTCCCAACCATTATTGAAATGATTTTCAAACCTATCCCATGCTGTCTTTGCTGTTGGCAGTATTTTAACCATTGGCGCATTTACGGATGAACAGTAGTTTAAATAAAAGCCGACATACATTTCTTTGTCCCCGATCTGGTAATATGGGCCAAAAGGAAGGAAGTCATATCGACGAATTTCAAGATTAAGATTTTGGGAAGTATTTTTCTCCTTAGACTTTCTCCATTCATTCTCCACATTTTTTTTTAGATCGACAAATTGTGCGATCGAGTCGGCTATTTTTTTCATAGCACTTTCACGTGACTCCTTTCTATATTTAGTTCGTGCCTTCAATAAATCGAAATGCTCATCATCCGTATTTGTGTCATGGTCGATGAGTAAAATTTCGAATTTAAAACGTTTATTTTTTTTAGTAAGAAGGTTTTCAAGTTCTTCGATAAAATCCTCCAGATCGGGAAACCACGTTTGGATTATGCGAATGGTTGCGTCCGGCGGCGCTTTTTTAAGAGCTTCGTAGATAAAGTGACAGGATTTCTTCCAGACTTCAAACACTCGAATTTCATCATCAAATGGGTCTAAAATGTAATCTCGAATTTCATTGCAAGGATTTTTTAAATTGTCCTCCAGGTTGCCGACTAATGAAAAGGTTTGCGTATGAATCCCTCCGAGGTCAGTAGGGAGTTGGGGTTTTGGGTTGTCTGAGTACAGCATGATAGTTTTATGACGGCCCAATCCTCCCATGAAAAGGCCAAGTTCAAATAAAACATTCTGGCGAATTGTGGATTGTTCATCATTCTCTTGAGTGATGAGCAGTATTGAAAAGTCATACTCTTTTAGCGTGCGCGACAAACCTTCGATGTATGTTTCCGTCGTTTTGAACACTTTATCCCAGACTACGACATCTATCTTTTTACCCGATTCCAAATAGTGCTTGACTATGTAGGCAGTTTTTTTAGCAATATCATCACTTGAAGAGCCTATAAAGACTTTTGGTTTCAAGGATTGGTTACTATTTTCTTCTTTTTCATCAGATCGCTCATTAGTCGCCATTTTTTAGTTCCTCTTTATATTTTTTATTCAGGATATACTTTCAAAATACAACTTTATCCCCCATTGGTAACTTTTTCCCTGGGGATAATAAAGAGCTTCGGTAGGATCGAAATATAGGATATTGCTTCTAACCATATCCTGTAATAATCCATCGATTTCATCCAGGCCAATTCCCCCGGGAACAAAATCCCTTATACGGGCGGTTTCATTTTCCAGGAATACTTGCAGTACTTTTTCTTTTCGCATGTCCGTCCCGATGTAATGCTCGATTGCCTCTTTAATTTTTTTTTTACACTGGGTGAGGGTTTCATCGATGGGCGTATTGAAAAGTTCGGTTAAAATATCCTGTATCTCCCACATACTGCCGCCCACCGTATCCCAGATTTTCTCCGCATCCTCTTGAGATAGGGTATAATCTTTAATCCTTGAATAGTTCTCCAGGTTTAACAGCCATTCCATGACATCTTCTTTACCAAGATAGTCCATTTTATAAAATCGAGAAGATTTTTTTAGCCGGGAATCGGTATGAACGGTATTCAAAAAATACCCATCCGACGAAGCGATAATAATATGCGCCAGGTGGCTTTCCTTGGTAATGGCTACAAAAAAATTAAACAATTCGATGATCAACCGTTTGCCCTTACCGTTATTCATATATATCTTATCCAGGGCCTGGAGCTCATCGAGAATTAATACCGGTTTAATGGAGTTGTCTCTTAATTGGATAAATTTTTCTTTCATAACTTTAAAGGGATCGGATTTTCCCTGGAGCATATTTTTTTCGATTTCGGCGTCTATTTCAAAAAGGCCGATATTGATTCCCGCCGACAATTTCTCCTTTTTTTCTTTTTCGGGCTTTACCTGGAAAAACATCCGGAGGAAATCCTTATAATCAAAATCATCAGCTAATTCAGTCACCATCTCTCTTAGATTCAAAAACTTCACATCCAGTTTTTGTTCTTTTTCCAGTTGGTTAAAGAGTTTATACAACAAAGTTGTTTTACCGGAGGATTTGGGACCATGAATAAACAGGATTTCAGCGGGTTCTTTATCGATGAATAGTCTCAAATCCTCCAATTCTCTTTGCCTGTTAATAAAAGCGATATGCTGCTCTTTATTGAATTTATTATTTTCCATAACCGGATTATAGTCCGAAAAAAATCTTTTTTCAATACCTCTTGATGCTCTTTTTATAAATCCGGTCGATGTATTCTTGCTTTTTCTTTAATAGGCGTTTGTTCAGGGGCGAAAAACCTTTTACGGAATTCTCATCCAGTATGCCCATGTACTTGCCGATAAAATCCGCGGTCAGGGTCTTGATGTTGTAAAAGGACCAATAAAACTTCTTATGAAAGGGCATCTTTATCATGAAAAACGCTGTGAACGTTCGGTGCAGCACCCGCGTGACAATGGATTTGACGACCCCCAGCTTGCGGCGGATATAGTATATCCCGAACTCAGGGATACTTAAATGCTGATCAATGCACATTCGTTTCAATAAATAGGTGAAACTGACTTTGTGCCAATGATAAAACTTCGCCCCCTTGGCCAGGGCTATTTTATGATTATTCAATATCAATTTTTTGGCAAACATCATGTCTTCCCCATAAGGAACCGCCGGGAATTTCAAAACCGACAAAACCTCCCGGTCGATGCAGGAAGAGCAATTATCGAAATTACATAACCGCCGCCGCTGCTCCGGCGTAAAATAGTTCCAACAAAATTCAGATACCGGTTCCACCACATCATAAATACTCTGCCACCAGTTGTTGTGGATAAAGGCGTCGATGGGGTCGCCGGTTTCGGGGTTCACCTGGCAGACGCCGTAAGCGGCCGCGGCTTTGCCTTCCAAAAGGGGCCGGGTCAATTCGCTGAGAAAGTCTTTCCCGATGGGAAGAATATCATCGGTAAAAAAGATGACATATTTACCCACGGCTTCTTCGGTTCCCCTCATGCGGGTGCCGCTGTGGCTGAATTCTCCTTCGGGAACATGGATGACTTTCTTGTGGGTAAACGGCGTACTCTTTAAATAATCCACTGTTCCGTCGCTGGAACTGTTGTCCATAAAAATGACTTCGTATTCATAGTTGAAATCCTGTTCCAATAACCGGTCGACCAGGTTCTCAATCACACCCACCGAGTTCTTGGTCAGGATGACCATTGAAAACATAATGTTTGCGTCCATTTTAATTTCCTTCGTGTTAATTCGTGTAATTCGTGGGCAGTTTTTGATTTGTGGCTATTTTTCATATTGAACAATATTTTGCCAGTTCGGCGCTGAAAAATTCCCTGACATTTAGTTCGAAGGTTTCCCGGGTGAACAGCTTGCTTTTTTCAAATGCCCGGCGGCCCAGTTCTTCTCGCAGGGCCGGTTCGTTGATCAGTTTCATGGTAAAAGACATCGATTGGGCGGTGGATTGGACCCTGAAACCGTTGACGCCGTGGTCTACGATCTCGCGCTGCCCGCCGCCGTCGAATACGATTGGAACCAGCCGGTTCTGCATGGCTTCTACGATGGTCATGCCGAAATGTTCCACCAACGCCGGGTCGGTCTGGTCCAGGCCGCATAAATGCCAGAAGATTTTCGCTTTGCCGTACAGGGCTTTCAATTCATCGCCTGAACTGTTTACCATTAAACGGATATTACCGGCGCCGCTCTTTTCAACCAGCTCTTTTATTTTTTTCAAGTATTCGTTCTCATCCGGGCTGCCGCCCACCAGCGCCAATTTCCATTCATTTAAAAGAGCCGGGAAGCGGCGGTTTAGTTTTAGGAACATTCTTACCATTTCCAGTTGTTTCTTACTGCCGCCCTCTTCGAAGCGGGCCACGGAAAGGATGATATTCTCTTTTGCCGTCTCTGATGCCGGCGCGGCCGGCGCCATGTCCACCGGCGGATAGATATGTTTATGGGGCGTGAATTTCCATTTTTGCTGGATCCAATGGGCCGTGTACCGGCTGTTGTAAATCACGTGGGTGTAACGGTCGGCGTAAAAATAACTCCTGGGTCGCCGCTCCGGGAAATGGCATATTATTGCGGAAACATTGGCCAGGGGATAAACCATCTCATTCATGCTGTTGTTGATAAAAAAATCATAATTGCCGCTTTCCCTGCTAATGATATGAAACGGGTTCTCCATGCGCCGCGAAACCCTGGCCGGGTCGGGCAGCGGCGAGTCGAATTGCTGGAAAAACGGGATTTTGATCTCCTTGATTCGACACCGCGTAAGGTCCAGGTGGTACCAGTCCCGGATGTCTTGATGAGAAATTTCTTTATTGAGCAGCAAGGTAATATCGAACATATCCTGCAAGGCATGGGCCGCGGTAAACCCGTACTTTTGCCCGCCGCCGATGATATGGAACGTGTGATCATAGATGGCAAGGGACGGTTTCCGTAGTTTTAACGCGACTTCGACCCGCAGCAGGGTATTGTAAGCTGCTTGCGGCCCGTGTTCGGCTGAAATTTGCAGGATCGCTGTTCTTAATTGAGATGGGTTGAAAGGGGTACTGGAAAGAATTTGTTTTATGGGTTCAAGGTTAATGTTTTTCATGCTTTAATTTTTCCAATTCATCCAGCAGTATTTCCTGGTCTTCTTCAAAGGTTTTCAGTTTTTCTTCGATGCCTTTGATCCTGTCTTCATTGCGCCGGAACCGGATGAAGGAGGCCAGGTGAAAGTTGACCAGTTGTTCGTTGAATCGTCTCTGTTTTTCCAGGAGGGCGTTGGCGTAAGCGCCGGCGATTTTAATGACCATTCGCTTGATAAAGACAATGGGTTTCCCCAGGATTTTGCGATGAGAAGTGATGGCCGCGGGGTCCGGCCTGGGATCGATATCGTCGTTGAGGAAAGAGAGACGGTTTCCCATTTCCTGGTCCAGCTCTCTTTCCGACAGTTCCCACAGGTTGGTGGGGAAATCGCGGTCGATTTGCGTTTTTACCAGTTCTTCGATAGAACTGAGTTTTTCTTTCCGGCGAAAGATTTCCTCTTTTAAGAGGCCTATGTCGATCGGGTCTGCGATGTTTTGTTTGTCATTATCCATGTTTAAGTCCACGAAGAGGAAATGGTATCATTTTTTTTTATTTAAAGCAATTCATTTTATTGGCATCGTTATTATTAACCATCGGTGTGGCCGCGGACCTCAAAGAAGTTCGCCGATGACAGCGGGCCGGTATTCGATAAAAGTGGGAAATACCTCTATTTCCTGGCTGCCACCGACGCCGGGTCGGCCAGGGATTGGTTTACCATGTCCAGGGCGGATATGTGGGTGAGCCAATCCGTTTACCTGGCCGTGTTGTCCGCAGCCACGCCCTCCCCACTGGCCAAAGAAAGCGATGAAGAAAAAGGCAAAAGCAGCGCTAAAATTCCCGGCGACGGCGGCGATAAGGATATATCCGTTAAACCGGTGGTCATCGATTTTGAAGGTTTGTCTAACCGGGTGCTGGCGCTGCCTGGGAAATAGCAGGCGTCTCTTCCCAGGTTAGCCCCGGTAAAAATACACTCCCGGTGGCCGATATAGCGGTGTTGGTAGAGCCCATGAAAGAGAAATATGCCGTATTTCTTCCCCAGCGCTCCTGTCGCCAGGATTTGAACCGCGTGATTCGCTGGATGTGCAGCGAGTTGGGGGTAGGGCACCACACAACCAGGGGAGGGGAGGGGATTTATACCCCGCAGACGGTCCCCGGCGGTTTGCTGGGCGCCGATTATGCCGTTGAAAACAATCGCTTCCGGTTTAAAAAAGTATACGGCGGTCTTAACTGGAACCCGGACCTACGTTCGCCGTTGACTGAACCCGGCGTCGATGTCAAAGCAGGGGAGTATCTCCTGGCCATCGATGGCCGTGACGTGCGACCGCCGGATAATTTGTTCCGTTTTTTTGAAAATACCGCCGGGAAGATCGTTGAAATCACGGTCGGCGCCAACCCCGACGGGACCGGTTCCCGCACTGTATCCGTGGTTCCCATCGATAATGAGTATGCTTTGCGCAACCGGGACTGGATCGAGGGGAATATCAAAAAAGTGGATGAAGCCACCCATGGTCGTGTGGCATATGTATATGTGCCGGATACTTCCCGGCGCGGGCATGCATATTTTAAACGTAATTTCTTCCCCCAGGCCAATAAAGAGGCAATAATCGTGGATGAGCGTTTCAACGCCGGCGGCCAGGTGGCGGATTATTATATCGACATTCTCCGCCGACCTTTTGTAGCTAATTGGAATATGCGCTATTGTGAGGACACAAAGACGCCTACTTGCTCTATCCAGGGGCCGAAGGTAATGCTTATCGATGAAACTGCCGGTTCCGGCGGCGATTTGTTGCCCTGGATGTTCCGCAAATTCCAACTGGGGCCGTTGATCGGGAAGCGTACCTGGGGTGGTTTGGTGGGCACCCTGGGTTATCCTGTTCTATTGGATGGCGGGATTGTCACGGCGCCCAATGTGGCTATCTGGACTGAGGAGGGGTGGGTGGTGGAAAACGAGGGTGTAGCCCCGGATATCGAAGTGGAGCAGTGGCCGGTCGATGTCATCGGGGGTCGCGATCCCCAAATGGAAAAAGCCATCGAAGTGATCCTGGACGAACTACAAAAGAACCCCCCCAAAAAATTAGTACGGCCCCCATACCCGGTTAAAGTAAAATAAGGCTAAACTCTCCTGTATCAAGTGGGTAAGCCCATTTTTGAATAGTCCGGCTTTTGTCCATTGAATCCGTATGCCACAGCCCCCGGCATATATATTAATCCAGCCCTTTACAGACATTTACTTTGGCGCCGTATTTTCTTGCCTGTCCCCTAAAACCCCAATAAGTGGTTGTTTTTTTGCTGGGGGACGCAGAAATCATGGCTGGAGAGATAAAAACACGAAAAAAGACCGGGAAAAAGCGAAATGCCGGGTAAAATTCTACAAAACATTCGAGCAATTCTGATCGCTTACACGCAATTCGACAAAAAATTGCGTCCCTCCAGGCGGCTGGAGGAAAAAAGGGACATGCAGAAATATATTGATTCTTTTCTTCTTTCCTGCTATACTGTCATTTCGGAGGAAAGGCAAATGGCGGACTATCGTTACAAGGTTAGCATTACCAAACAGGCGGAACCGGGTTTGTTTCGCGTCGCCTGGCTGGATATGGAGAAAAGAACGGAGAACTCTTTCGAGGTTCCCGCGTCGAAGATAAAAGAGATGTCGGAGAAACGGTTAATGTCCTGGAAGAAGCCGGGGAACCGTTTAGCCGCCGGCAAGGAATTATTCGATTTTCTCGACGGCAGTCCCCGGTATTTTTCGAACCTTTTGGATGCGGCTTCCGCCGGGAATTTTTCGCCGCTGGTTTATTTAACGGCCTGCCGGGAAATGGAAGATTGGCCTTTTGAATTGATGGCGCGGGGGGAGCGGTTTCTTGTACCGACGGCGCTGAACCTGGTGCGGTGTGCGTCGGAGCGCGGCGTTAATACGAAACCGGTTTCGAAAAACCGCCCGTTAAAAATTCTCTTTATGGCCTGCTCGGCCCTGGGCGTGGAACCTGAATTGAGTTTTGAAAAAGAAGAAGAAACGATTTTCAAAGTAACGGAAGCATTGGCCGTGGATATGGAGGTGGAGGATTCGGGGTCGCTGGAGGGTTTAAAGGGCAAGCTGGCGCTTGAGAAGTATGATATTGTGCATTTGTCGGGTCATGCCGGCATCGATGATGAGGGGCAGGCGTTTTTTGTGATGGAGGATGAAGCGGGGAACCCCCGGTATGTGACTGCTTCGGAGTTGTATCATGAAGCGTTGATCGATAATATGCCGCGAATGGTTTTTTTATCGGGGTGCCATACGGGTGAAACGGTTGAGATAGCAGCGGGGGCTGAGACGGTGTCTTTTTGTCGGGAATTGGTGGAGGAATACGAGGTTCCGGCGGTGTTGGGTTGGGGGCGGGCGGTGGGCGATGGGGACGCGACGCACGCGGCCCAGGTGATTTACCGGGAGTTGAGCCGGGGCAAGAGTATTTTGGAAGCGGTGCGGCGCGCACGGTATGATATGGCGCACGAGTCTTTTCAGGGCCTGGCCGGGGACTGGTTATTGTTGAGATTGTTCGGGGATATGACGCCTTTGTCCGCGTTGGTTAAGGAGGGGCAGAAGAGGAAACCGAAACACCGGGAATTAATTCATATTGATTTGAGAAACAGCCGGGTAAAGGTATTGAAAGAGGGGTTTGTGGGACGCAGGCGACCTTTGCAGCGGAGTATTGGGGCGCTCAATAGCAATAAGGATAAAGTGGGGGTTTTGATATTGGGAGCGGGTGGGTTGGGGAAGAGTTGTTTGGCGGGGAAAATATGTGAGCGGTATTCGTCGCATCAGTTGATTATAGTGCATGGGGTTTTCAATGCGGTGACGTTCGAGGAGGCTTTGCGGGAGGGTTTTATTTCAGCGGGAGATGAGGTGGGGTTGGGGTTATTGGCTAAAAAAATGGAATTGACTGAGAAGTTGGAGAAATTATGTGTGACGTCGTTCCGGGAGGGGAATTATTTTATTGTGCTGGATGATTTTGAACAGAATTTAGAAGGTGGAAAAGCAGAGGAACTAACAAAAGCTTTTGCGGGGGGTCAAGGGGGGCAGTTTTCTCGAAAAGCGCCCCCCTGTGAACAGAGCTTCCACTTAACACCCGAAGCCGCGCAAATAATGATGGTGCTGCTGCAGTGGTTGCCGAAGAGTGGGAAGATGACGCAGTTGATAATTACGGGCCGGTATGGGTTTGAGTTGGAGAACCGGGGCGTGGAATTGGTTTCGGAGAGGTTGGAGCGGGTGTATTTGGCGAGTTTTTTAGCGGCGGAGCAGGAGAAGAAATTGTCGGAGTTGAAGTATATCTCCAGGGTTCCGGTGGAAGTGGTACGGCAGCGGTTGATAGCGGCGGGGTGGGGAAATCCGCGGCTGCTGGAGTGGCTGGACAAGTTGGTGGAGGCGCTGCGGCCGGAGGAAATGGCGGATTTGTTGGAGAAGGTGAAGGGGAAGAAGGAGGAGTTTATTCGCGAGCATGTATTGCGGGAGTTGCTGCGCAAGGGCGGGGCGGAATTCGGGAAATTGATGGTATGTATGAGTATTTATCGGCGTCCTGTATTAAAGGAGGGTGTGAAAGCGGTTGCCGAGAAGTTGGGGATGACGGAGTGGGAGGGGTTATTGGCGAAGGGTGTGGAATTCAGTGTGGTGGAATTTTATGCGCTAGACAGTAGTTATGGGGTGACGCCGCTGCTGCGGGAGGAGTTGGCGGGGGAGAATAAGGATTGTGAGATGTGTCACCGGGCCGGGATGGAGTATTTCCAATGGGTGAAGGAGGAGATGGAAAAAGAGGAAGCGTATGACCCGGTATTGGTGGAAGAATTAATTTATCATGCGTTGGGGTGTGGGGAGGAGGAAATCGCGGCTGGAGAAGGGGGTTGGTTGGTAAAGTATTTAATCGAGCGGTTGGCGTTCCAGGAAGCGATGCGGGTGGGGGAATGGATATTGCAGGAAAAGAAGGCGGCGCTGACCAGTGGGAATGATGCGATGTTGTTGAATAACCTGGGTTCGTTATATAGAAGGATTAGCGTTCACAGAAAATCCATCGGGTATTATGAGAAGGCGCTAGACATATGGAAAAAAATATATGGACCCGAACATCCAGAGATGGCCATCGGGTTGAATAACCTGGGCTCTGCGTACAAGTCTCTGGGTGAGGTACGGAAAGCCATCGGATATTATGAGCAGGCGCTGGCCATATGGGAAAAAGCATGTGCCCCAGAGCATCCACAGGTAGCCATCTGCTTGAATAACCTGGGTGGGGCGTATGGTAATCTTGGTGAAAATGAGAAAGCTATCGGGTATTTTGAGCAGATGCTGGCCATCTTGAAAAAAGTATATGGACCGGAGCACCCACAGGCAACCGTCGGTTTGAATAACCTGGGTGCCACGTATAAGGCTCTGGGAGAGTTACGGAAAGCCATCGGGTATTATGAGCAAGCGCTGGCCATCGATGAAAAGGTGTATGGCCCGGAGCATCCCGATGTGGCTATTGACTTGAATAACCTGGGCTCGGCGTATGATGATCTTGGTGAAAAAGAGAAAGCCATCGGTTATTATGAGCGGGCGCTTGTCATATGGGAAAAAGTATATGGAGCAGAGCATCCAGAGGTAGCCATCGGGTTGAATAACCTGGGCTCGGTGTATAAGGGCTTGGGAGAGTTACGGAAAGCCATAAAATATTTTGAGCAGGCGCTGGCCATCGATGAAAAAGTGTATGGTCCGGAGCATCCCAGTGTTGCAACTTCATTGAATAACCTGGGCTCGGTGTATTTTCATGTGGGTCAAAAGGACCGAGCCCGCTCTTATTTTGAAAAAGCACTGGCGATCTTTACCCATTTCTATGGCCCCGAACATCACAATTCCAAAGTGGTAAAAAAGTGGCTGGAAAATTGTGAATGATGAGTGATGAATGATGAAGAAAAAATAGAGGAGAAGAAGAGAAGAGGAGAAGAAGAGAAGAAAAAACAGGGCCAACGTTTAAACGCCTGCGGCGAACGACAGCGGCGCTTTCTGATTGTTCGCTAATCTTACCGGTTGAGAATTCAGAATGTTTCCTTTTCCATTTCTTCTGCGTTGCAAAAATATGGTTTTAATATTATAATTGGGGCATGTATTACCTGATAATAAAATTGGATAAGAGGACGGTGCTTTAAAAATGACGGCGCAAACCTATGAGAAACTGATCAATGAAAGCATTAAAGGGCTACCCCTGAATGTCCTTGCCGAAATCGCTGATTTTATTTATTTCATCCGTAAACGCGCTTATAAGCCGGAGTTTTTCGAAGAGGAACTGCGAAGTGAACTGCTTATTACTGAATTGAGTCACTTAACCAGCGATGAAGAACTACACCTGGAAAAGGAATTTGAAGGCTATGACAAACTCTACCCACGTCGATAAATTTGTCGTTGATACAATGGCAATTGTTTTACAAATGGAACAGCGTAAGCTTAGTCAATCGGTGAAAAACATTTTTGAAGCGGTTGAAGGAGGGGATACCATTGCCTATATCCCTGCAATCGTATTTAGTGAAATATTATATCTATCCGAAAAGAATCGGATTGAGATTTCTCTTCATGATGTGGCTGCGTATTTGAATCGTTATCCCAATTACAAGGAATACCCACTGAATTTTCCCGTTATTCAAGCTGCTGCACGAATCACGGACATAAAAGAATTGCATGACCGTTTGATAGCAGCAACCTCATTATTTCTTAACCTCGATATAATCACCAATGATCCGGCGATTCAGGCCTCCAGGTATGTAAATAGCGTGTGGTAACCGAAGGCTCTACCCTGCAAGCGGGGAAGAGGAAAAAGCAGAAGACAAGAATTGCCCTGGTACATAAATCCGCGGAGTAAACCTAACTTTTTGCGATACCGATGATGAAACTGGTAATCTTCTTTTCATCCACGTGGTGATATTGGGGCTCACATCCTGCTCCAACAGGGGTTTTAATATCATAGATCACCAGGTAACCCTCGGCACAGTATTCCGATGCCAGGTATTTTTGAGATAATTGTTCCGTCCCCTGCTTAAGCGTACGGGAAAGATTTTGACGATTGACCTTGGTTTCGATAATATACTTTTTCCCCTTATAAATTAGAATAATATCCATAATTCCCAGGCCGCTTCCCACTTCGCAGCGAAGTTCCCCCCGGCCTTCTCGCACAAATTGGTAGAGCCAGGCTGTCAGTAGGAATTGCCCTGTTTTTTCATAAGGCTTCTTCTCTTTATAAAATGCTCTTACTCCAATTTGCGCTATGTACTGCTCAAAATCCAGGAGAATATTTTCCATATTAAGTCTATCTCCCGGTAAAACATATCTCCTTGTAGAGATATCTTCCGGGACATTGGCCTCATTGAAAAATACCTCGATAAATCTCTCTTTATAAATGTTATTGGCTACTACCGCTTTTTTTTCTTTTTTCTTTATCAAGCCGTACTGTTCCAACCATGACTGGTCTTTATCGTTTGGGGTATACTTGACATTGTCAAACACTATCTTAATAAACGTTTCTTTGTATAGAATGGCCTTCTCATACAGGTTGTCAAAATGGTCGTTTTGTTCCAGCATTAGGATATCGATGGCTTTTTCCACATCCTTTTCATTAATCGGTTCCACTGTTCCGGGTTTAATATCTACGGTGAGGATAGTACCCAGCCGGTTTACCAACCATGGTTGACCGGCGGTTTCTTCATATATTTTTTTTACGGCATTTTCGGTAAAAGGTTGGTTCGTTTCTTCCGTATATTGCCCGTACAGGTCACGGACATTTTTTAATGAGAAGGGAGGAAGTTCTACCAGGTCGGCAATATTAAAAGGCGAAACCCCACCCACTACTAATTTGGTGATATTGCGTATACCCACCAGCCCGACGGAATAAAGGGCCTTACGCTCGACTTCTTTGTAATCCTGGTAAAGGTCCCGCAGCGCAGTGAGGAAATTTTCCAACTCCTTTATGGGAATGCCGTCAAACTCATCGATGAAGATGATAATCTTTTTGAATTCAAGGACGCGGTTTAATTCCTCCAACAGATGGCTGAAGGATAGATGGTCGGTGAGATGATGTCCAGCCAACAATTGCTGTACCGTACCGGTTTTTTCACATTTTACTTCTTTTAAGCGGTTTAGCAATTGGTCATAGAGTTTTTTTTCCACCTGAGCATAGAATTGGGATTTATCCAATTTTCTATATTTCTGGAAACTTAGCATAATGACCACATAGGTAGGGTCGCTGTGTAAGTGACTGCAAAATCGTTTTAAAAAAGTAGTCTTGCCGCTTTGCCATGGGGCAAATATAGAAAAGTACCGGCCCAGGTCAACCATGGTTTTCATATCTTGTTTTTTTGTATTGGAGACATTTTCTAAGGGGACATAATAAGAGGTTTGAGGATTTACCGTGCCTGAATTTTCAAATACCCGTTTCGGAATTTGATATTGTTTTTCATGGGCAATTATTTTTTTCTCTGTCATGGTTTTATATTATTGGAATCATGTTTATTTGTCAAGCGAAAAATGCGCGATCCTTCGCGGCTATCCTATGAGGAATAAAAAGCGCAAGGCAAGAATGACTCTACTTCTACTCTGGCGAGTATTCGCTGTAATAAACGGTTTTTAAAGCGGTAACAGTCTCGACTCCTTTCACCACTGTAACTCTCAACCAAATGTCGTGAGTTCCCATGGTAATGGATTGATTAATACTGTAACTGTTGACAAACCCTACGGCCCATTTGGCCCACCAGGAAACCGAAGTAACGGAGCCGCTGCCCCCAGTGATAACCGCCGTGAATTGATAGGTTTCCCCCCCATCCATGTAACTGGGACCGGTTATGGAGACGCTTAACGGGGCGACCGCATAGGTAACGGTGTGATAGTCATAGACTAATTTGGCCCCCTTCTGTACGGCTAACCTTAAAGTGACATCCTGGGTGCCCATGGTGAAAGTCTGGGACGATGACGTACCAAGGTTTATATAACTCCCGGTTCCGATACGGTACGCCCATTGATATGTCGGGGTCGCGATACAACCGTTCAAGACCGTCGAGGTAAAAGTAGAAGTCTGGCCGGAAGTCATCGAGGTGGGACCTACAATGGTCACGGTATGATCCGGGGCAATACTGTAATACCCCTGGGGCGTACCATAACCGGACGGTACATCCGTGGGCAAATGCCGCATCAAATACCCCGAACCCCACTTGGAAATATAATACCCGGAATCCTTCGGCGTGGTCATATCATATACCACAGTAGTTCCTTCGGGAATGGCGGAATGATCGATGGTATAAGATATCACCACCGTGGTCTCCCCGGTCTTATAACTTCCATCCGTGACATAATAATTTTTGGGCTGACTGGTCTGGATAGAAACTTTCTCAGACCAGGGACCGTAAATGGATTCCCTGCTCATATGCCAGCCATAACCATGACAATTATAAGCGGGATCGGCGTCGCCCACGATCGTCGCGCTGGGATAACTAATAGGAATATAAGACTGGATGAAACTCTTTTCATAACCGGTGAGCGCTGCAATCCCGGCAGTGATTGTCCCCGGGACCTCGGTCCCGCAGGGAGTGTAAATACCGCTGGACAGGGGTTCGCTTCCCACGATCTGCTCATAAAGCTCTTGCAACCGGGCGCCCGGACCGAAATCCCGATTCAATTCCCCGATTTTTTCATCCGCCATCAACCGGAACCCGGCCATGACCGCGGCGTCGATACTGATTTGCCCGTAAATATCGGGGTAATTCAACTTGGTTTCGAGCTTACGTACGGATTCCTCCAGTAAGACAGCGCACTGCTTCAGATCAAGGGTCTTCAAAACAGGTTCCTGCCCCAGCAGCAGTTCCAGGAAATTGATTTTCATGGTAAAAGCGCCGATGCGGTCCGCGGGCAATGACGCATCGAAATCCTGCGGATAGGTCGTGCAATAGACTTTCAACAACTCCACGCCGGCGTCCTGCCGGTTCATCAGTTCCCGCAGCCCGTTGAACTGGGCGATCAGGGCGTCCATACCTTTTTGCAGCGAATCATAAAACACGATATCCGGGTGCAGCGGGTAATCCAGGCAGGTTTTCACCAATTGAGCCGTGGGCATGCTCTTGAGAATATCCGCGGGTATCTGCATGGCGGAGACGATTCCAGGATTTGTTTTCATTCCCTTTAAGGATTCCCCGACGGGGAAATTGAATTCCGACTGGGGAACCGCCCAAATCGTCGGGGTGAGGGTGAAGACCACAAGCAGGGTCATTAAAACGGCAACTCTTTTTGTAAAATTCATGGTTTTTCTCCTATTTTTGATGAATTGTATTAACGATGCATTTAAACATACAGAGTTTATTTAGAAATAAATGATATACCAATTCTGCTCATTTGTAAATTCTTTCCCTGCCCAAAATTAAACGTCAAGTTACCAGGGGGCTTTTTTGAAAAATCGCCCCCTGGACCCCCAAAAAACTTTTGTTTAGTTTATTTTTTTTTCTTGAGCCAGAAATAGAAAAAGATCAACGAGCCCCAGAAATACAACGACGTAATCGCCCAACCGGTCATAAAGGGAAGCGACTGGAACGGATACGATTCCCCGGCTTCATACTTCGCATACGTACTGGAAATGTTAAACGTGATGTCCCAGAGAAGCAAAATAACAACCCCTACCAATACCAACATGACAATATAACCGATGCGCACCCATTTGTCCTTTCCTTTCTTAATGAGGTATTCCCCCAGCAGCAGCCCCAGGTAAGTGGGTATTACGGCAACCGCCAGTAATACGTAAGAAAAGGCTGCCCTGAGGGGTACATCATAGATTTGATCCACCCATTTCCACATGAAATTACACTCCCAGGCCGGCCACCCCGCAAAATAGTAGCCCGGAGTAGGCGCGATAAAAATCGCCGCGTACATTAAGGTAAATACCTTAATAAACGCTCTTTTGTAACGGTCTTCACTCTTGATTAATTCTTTACCGGCTTCCGCCAGTACTAACCCGGTCATCAAGGCCACCGGGATATCCATTGCCAGCATATTATCCTCCTTTATTTTTTATATTTTAACTCGATTCATTGCCTTTCTTTTTAAACCATATCCCCACCAGGACGGTTATAACGGCAAAATAACCCATAACCAGGAGCCACCCGTAAAAGAAAGGCGGCTGCCAGAAAGAGGTTCCTCCACCGCTGCTAAATTCGGAATGGGTCCCGATGGACCACCATACGCCCCATTTCAACAGGAACGGCAAAAAGGTCAGTATGATCCCGATGACCGATCCCACTACCACGAGGCGGTCCTTCCCTTTCCTGTACCAGTAGTGACCGAGTATAAACCCAATATTCCCCAACAAAACCATGGCCATTAAAAACAGGATATAAAAGATGGCCACGGCCGGCCGGTTGAAAGGGTTCTCAACCCATGCGGAAGTATACATCACCTCCCAGGCGGGCCACCCGATCAATAGGTACATCCCCGCAATAGAGAATCCGCAGGAAAGATAGAGATTTAACACGCCCGTCATTTTGTTTAAAAATAGATTCGGCTCGCTTTTAAGGTATTTTTTGGCCAATAGTGCATACACCTGCCCTACCGCAAAAGCTGCCGGTAAATCGACTTGTACCACTTCACACCTCCTTAGTTTATTATATTATATATGGAGTAAGTTACTTTTTTTATTTTCCCGTTCCCGGTTAAAAAAGGCGATCCACGCTTGTTCTTCTTCCAGGTGCATGGGGATGGGAGATAAATTCGCCGGGGGCTGTTTCCCCAAACGGGCCCATTTATCGATCCCCGAAGGATTGTAAGGGAGAAACGCGCAATCGGCGACCCCCTGCTCCACGAAGAAAGCGGCGATTTGAGAGAGGTTCTCCCGGGACGCCGTGTAGCCGGGGATAAGCGGCACCCTGGGAATGACTTCCAGCCCGGATTCACAAAGTTTTTTAAAGTTGCGTATGATCAGGTGGTTGGATTTGCCGGTGGCTATTTCATGCCTGACCGGGTCCATGAGCTTGACGTCGAAAAGGAATAGATCGATTAAGGGCAGCAAGGTTTTTTCAAAGGATTGGAAATCGAAATACCCGCAGGTTTCCACCGCGATGTGAATGTTTTCCTGTTTGAGAATTTGCGCGGTTTCGTAGAGATAATCGATGAACATCAGGGGTTCGCCGCCTGAGAAGGTAACGCCGCCGGAAGAGACCTGGTAAACGATTTTATCCCTGAGAATCAGCCGGGCCAATTCCGGCGGCGAGTAATATCGTCCCGCGGTTTGCCGCGCCAGGGAATAACACCCCTGGTCACAGCACCCGCACTTGATACAATTTTCCGCGTAAAAGAGATTTTCCGCCGCGGGGTCCTGGGATTCCGGGTTCTGGCACCACTCACAGCGCAGGGGACAGCCTTTCAAAAAAACGACTGTCCGCAGCCCCGGGCCATCCACCCCGGAGGCCCGCGCGATATCGAATACCAGCGGTTTCATTTAAAACCCGAACATTACCTGCAAATGCTTGGCCATATAACCGAACTTCATAATGTAATTCGGATTCCCTTCATAGCGGATTTTGCTCTCCAACACAAATGAAAACACATCCGGGTTCTTAGACATGAGGAACTCCCATAAGGCCTTACCGTTATTAAAGATTACCGTCACATTGGTATCTTCGATTTGATACTTTTTCACTTTCATCTTGCCGTCCTGGAAAATGGCCGACGCGGCGATCTTTCCTTCTTCATCCCGGAAGGCATACCTGGCATTAAATCCCTGGATATTTCGCCGGTAATGATGATCCAGGATCAACACCAGGCCGACGACTTTCAGCAGGGTTTCCAGGAAGTCATCCAGGAGATCGGTTTCGATGGACTTAATCATTTTTTTCAAGGCGCGGTCCAGGAAAAATTTCCGCAAGGGTTTTAGCAAAATGTTGCTCATTATTTACCTCCTTCAGTAGGCGCGGCCGCGGGTATTGTGAAAGGCGCCGCTTTGCCGCTGGCGGGATCGTACTGGGTCCGGGTGATTAATTCAGTTTTCATGGCTTCGTTTAAATCCTTGAAATAGGCTGAATAACCGGATACCCTGACAATCAAACCGGGATATTTTTCGGGGTGTTCTTTTGCATCCAGTAGGGTTTCATAGGATTGGATATTGAATTGAACCTGCATGCCGCCGAACTTGAAATAGCTTTCCAGCAGGTCGGTAAAGTATTTAAGGTATTTGCCGTTGCCGCCTGCGGAGGATTCGGGGGTATACTTCATATTCAAGGCGACGCCGCCGGGGATATAGAGGCTGCCCAGTTCGGCCACGGATTTATAGGCGCCGGTTAAATCCCGGGCGCACTGGGAAGCGGGTGTAATACCGCTGGAGAAAGCTTCATTGGCTTTTCTACCGCTGGGCAGCGCCTGGCCGATTTTGCCCAGGCCGGCATGGTTGGTCATGGTCCAGAAAGCCGGCCTGTATTTACCGCCCCTATAATTGGTGCGCCCCTGGTAAAGGTCATAAAGGAATTTGATCAAGCGTTGTGAGTTTTTAACGGCAATGGGGTTGGGGGAACCGGAATCGTCATTGCCGTATTTGGGCGCCCGGTTCTTTAAATAGTCGTGCAGGCGGTCATAATTTTGGAAGTTGGCATCGATGGCGTCCCGCAGTTCTTTCAAGGTCGCTATTTTATCGTTGTAAACGGCGGCCTCCACGGCATTCAGGGAATCGCACACATCCGCGAAACCGATATGGGTAACGCCGGAGGAATTGTACAGCGCCCCGCCGAAAATGAGGTCTTTGCCTTTTTCCATGGGCCCGGCGAAGAGGGCCGAAAGCAGTGGGGTCTGGAATATTTGCTGGTGGGTTTTGGCAAATTCTTCATTCAAGGCGATGGCGATTTCCGCCAGCGTTTTAAACTGGGCTTCAAAGGCGGTTTGAAACTGGTCGAAGGTTTTCAATTGGTCCGGCTCGCCGGTGGCCGGGCCGATCCGGAGGTCGCCGGTGAGGTAAGGCCGTTTGCCGTTATATAATACCATATCCATGGCGGAAGTGAGATTGAAAAGTATCGATGATGACGAGGTATACTCGCGGCCGGCGCTGGACAGTTCGATGCAGCCCACGATCCCATAATCCCGCGCATGTTGGGTCGAAACTCCCTGGTTTTCCAGGGTGGCGATATTTACGATGTCATTGTAGACGGCGGGGATGGCCCTGGTATTGATAATCACGCGGCTAACCCGGTCCCGGTAAGCGGTATCGTTCTTCCCCGGGTAATAACGGGCATTGACGTTGGGGTCTTTGATAACCAGCAGCTCGGTAACGCGCAGCATGAGATAGGTAAGATCATTAACGGCGTCGTTGCCGTCTTGATCGATTCCGCCCAGGGTAACGGCCGGGACAGACCCAGCGCCGCCCCACATTCTTTCAGCGGTTTCGGGCACCAGGTTGGTATTGTCGGAAATTTTAAACCACAAACCGCCGATAAGGGTTAAGGCTTCTTCGATGGTAATTTTATTTTGTTCGGCGTCTTTTTTAAAGAAAGGGTAAAGCACCTGGTCCAGCCTGCCGGGGCTGACGGCCATATTGACATTTTCCGCCAGGACGCCCACGTGACAGAGCCACAGGGAGTTGACGGCTTCCCTGAAATTCTGCGCGGGTTCGGCCGGCACGCGGCTGCACACTTCCGCCATTTCCCGGAAGTGTTTCCTTTTTTCCGGGAGCATTGCTTCCATGGCCAGTATCGTTGCTTTTTTAGAGAGATTTTGGGCGTAAGCGATGATTCCCTGCATGGCCGCTTGCATGGCCTGGTAAAAAATGATTTTCTCCTGTGCGTCGGCGTCCGCGGGTTCTTTTTTCAATGCTTCTTCTTTTTGCCGGGCTTCGGCGATCATGGCGTTCAAACCTTTGTGCAGGACATCTTCGTAGCAGGGGATGGTATGGGATATGCCCCCGGCTTTTGCGGCGACATAGAAAGCGAATTTTTCGAATAGTTTAAGCCCCAGTTGGCATGTGGAATTTTTTTCTTCGGTAACTCGTTTCCGCGTAACCTCGAGGATGGTGTTTTCCATCCAGTGGGGATAGATGTCGAAGTTCAAAGTCTCGGCTTCTTCTTTGCTGAGCAGTTGGGGATTGGCCTGGCGGGTGCTGATGGTATCCAGTTCGGGCCATATGCTTAAGCCGGTGGTGACTTCGGGGTAAACCGGGGCGCCCAGGGGTTTGGATGTCGTGGAACCGGCGATGGGGTTATCGCCGTGAAAAAGCGGTTTCCTGCCGCCGAGATAGTGGCTGACCGCTTTTGCCCGCGTCAGTTCCATGGGTTCGCCCGGGGGCCTGAGTTGGGTCATATACTTTGTAATCAATTCCGCCCGCTCGATGCATACCGCGGTGGGGGTTTTGAGGTACTCCTCTTTTAATTTCTTCAACAGCGGTAAGCGATCCAGCGTATACTCTTTTAAATCAGGGTCTTGCTTGATTGCTTCCATTACGATATTGGACATTTTACCTCCTTTTTATTTTCCTATTTACACTCGACTCTAACGGACGAGATACCTTCTTGGGTTTCATAAAAGAAAATTTCCGCGCCGCAGAATTCAAGTTTTCCATCTTTGCCTATCTTATTCAACCAGCCGCCGGAGTTGTACATTCTAAAAGGTTGTTTCTCGTTGGGCAATTGAGCCAGTATGATCGCCGGCGCTTTCGGGTCTCCCCAGGAAATAGGCTCGTGGGTGTGTCCGAATATCATCTTCGTGGGGGCCGGGATATCCTTTTTGTATACCTTTGCCTGGTTTATTTCATCGATCTCGGCTATGGAGGAATTGTAAAATTCCACGAATCGATCTCTCACTTCCTGGTGCTCTAGAAATTCTTCATCGTACCTGGATGACGTCATTTTGCCCACTGACTCGATGATTTCACTTTTTAGCCACCATTTGGCCAGGGGGCATCTTAAAATTAGCCAGACGATGAAGTGCTTGAATAAGACCACTTTTTTTAATTCGGCCCACAGGTTTTTAAGATATTTTGTAATATTCTTGACATTTTTATTATTTACATCGTGTTCTAAATTTTGAATGACTTCCGTTAACGGCGCCGCCTGGCCCACACCCGAACAGGCCAACTGGTTTAAAGGGAAATTAATCCCCACCATCTCTTTTAAATTAAGGCCGTTCGGGTCTTTTAAATCCAGGTCGCCGTTAATTACTTTAAAAACCCATTTCCCCAGGACAGACCAGTACATATCCAGGTATTGGCCGTGGGTGATAAGTATCGTATCGGAATCGGTTACCAGGTATAGATTGGGGTAAGCAAAGTTAAAGCAAGTGGTGGGGTTTGTAATTTTATCAAGGAACAAGCCGCCATACATGTGTGGCTCATTATTCTTACGGGGGGTGACTTTGAAAAGTGTAAACGCGTTTTCCGTTTTTTCCATATCTTTTCTCCCTTCGATAATGCCCGTAACCGACATGCGGAACGGTTTAGGCAGCTCCCCTTTTTCCACTTTATTGATCACATTCACCTGGTATTCGACGGTATGCCAGAGATCGCAGTCATGGTTACCCGGCATATAAATAATTTGATCGGCAATTCCATCGTCTTTTAACTGTTGAAAAAAGCGTTTACCGACGGCATAGGAGTTCTCGTAACTGGAGATGGAAAAATCCAGTATGTCACCCAGCAGCACCAGGTGGTCGAGCCAGTAGTCGCCGGATTTACCTATGACTTTCTTCTTGAATTTTTTTTCGACTTTCTCTTTAAATTCTTTGTACCCTACACCCAGTTCAATTGGACCATTAACCGGGTCGCCCTTTCTGGCCGCCATTACCGACATGGGGTCCCCCAGGTGAATATCCGATATAATCGCAATACGCATTAATACCTCCTTTTTTTATATTAATTATCGTAACGATTTTAGCCTTCCTAAAAAATTCATACGATATACCTTCCTATTTCTCATCATATAAGTATACTGAATTTCGAAAAAAAAAACACTACTTTAAATTTTTTTTTTATTCCTTTTGCCTGAGACTTTTTCGTCCTTCCCTAATTTTCCAGTTCCTTGATCAAGGCAATAACCTGGTTTTTTAACTGGGGAAGGTAAGCCTTTGACAGGGCTTTTTCCAGGATATCCAGGGCCTTCTTTTTATCTCCCATTTTGCCATAAGCCCTGCCGATGTTTATCAACAAGGTGGCGTCATCTTGTGTGAGCATAGACAATGCTTTTTCATAGCTATCGATGGCCTCTTTATATTCTTTGCGATTTTCAAATACGATTCCCCTCAGGTTGTAAAGGGGGGCAAAGTTTTTATTTTTTTCCAATCCTTTTTCCACGTAGCGGAGGGCCGAATCCGGTTTATTATTGTTCAATTCCAATGCGGCCAGGTTGGCAAAGGCGTTCTCGGGCGTCCGGTATGTCTCGGCATTGGCGGCGATAAGGAGATTCTCCCTGGCCAACTCATATTTGCCGGTTTCCGTGAAAATCACTCCCAAATAATTATACGCATCAAAGAATTTAGGGTTTAATTGAATCACCCGCCGGAATTGTTTTACCGCATTGTCAAAGTCCCTTTTGTTCAGGAAGACAATCCCCAGGGCATTGATGGCCCCCACCATGTTGGGGTCTTTTTTCAATGCCAGCGCCAGTTTTTTTTCCGCTGTATTGATATCGCCGGTATTGAGGTAATATATCCCTTCATTAAAATCGTACTCGGGGGTCCCGCGTTTGAGCTGCCCGGGACCACTCTGAACCTTATTGCCACCGCATCCGGTGATGATGAAAAACGAAAGAATCGATACAAAAATGAGTTGCCTTGTTTTCATTTAATCCCCTTTTTTCCTAATACTTTATATGCTTTGACAGGGACCGATAAACCCTGTAGTTTTTTCGACCCCAGGTCTTCGAACTCGAATAAGTCCCGGGTACGGATGAAGGTGTCTTCCGACACCACGATCTCATTGGAACAGGCCACGGAAGATTCCAGCCGCGAGGCGATGTTAACGGTATTACCCAGCACGGTATAATCGAGCCGTTTGGGTGAACCGAAATCCCCGGACACCAATTTTCCCGAATTAACGCCGATCCTGATTTGTATTTCATCGCTGGGCTCTAACTGGCGGTTCCTTTCTTCCAGTTTCGTCATCATCTCCAGGGCCGTGATAATGGATAATTCCGCATGGTTGGCTATGGAAAAAGGTACGCCGAAAACCGCCATGATGCAATCGCCGATGTATTTATCCAGGGTGCCGTTGTACTGGAAAATGATATCCGTCATTTCGGTAAAAAAACGATTTAAAAATATGCCGATTTCCACGGGATTCATTTTTTCCACGCGGGTGGTAAAGCCCACGATGTCCATAAACAGGACCGAAGCGTCCGTCTCGCGGTAAGTCATCAATTCCATGGTGGTGCTTTCCTGCGACTCCATGATTCGCGATACCACGGAAGGGGAATGATACCGTTCCAGCCGCGAGCGGATTTTTTTCTCCTGGTTCAACCGGTTCAGGCTGTTGATTCCCTCGATGGAAAGCCCGGTGAAATTGGCAATTATAGATAATACTTCCAGGTCTTGCGCCTGGAACGTTTTATCGAATTCGGTGGTGTCGATGTAAATAAGGCCGTAAATGGAATTTTTGGTCCAGATGGGAACGGAAATGGCCGACCGGATGCCATACATGATAATGCTCTGGGCGCCGTCGAACCGCGAGTCGTCCTGGGTGTTGGAAGAGAGCAGGGCCACTTTTTCATTAATGGCTTTCATGGCGATGGTTTTGGACATATTGGGCTTTTCTTTGGACTTTTTTCCTTTGAGGGTATGGGAATATTTCAGGTCCAGGTCTTCCTGTTTTTCGTCGTAACTGAAAATGAACAACCGTTTCGGTTTCAGGAATTCAAGAATCAGTTCCCCTACTTTTTCCAGGCTGTCTTCCAGCGTGGTGGAGGCAATAAGTTCCTTGCCCAACGTGGTTAATGCGGCCAGCATGTCCAGTCGAATCAGTTCCGGATTCTTATCTTTGTCTACCATATATCGGTCCGACAGGGGAATCACCATGGATATTTTCTGGTCATCCTCTTCGGCGAAATTTTGCGCCTTGGTAACCCGCAAAAATTTCAGGGTGGTCCTGCCGATGGTGATATTTTCACCTTCTTCCAGGAGTTTCTCCCTGGTTTTTTTACCGTCGACAAAAGTCCCGTTGGTGCTGCCCAGGTCGATAATTTTATAGCTGCCTTTGGTTTTTACGAATTTGCAATGGTACCGGGAAACGGAACTATCGTTCAATTGAAGATCATTGGTGGACAATTTACCGACGGTCGCCACTTCTTTGCCCAGCATATGGCTCTTGCTTTCTTCATTGACGGTATATTCTAATTTGAATTCCATTCTGTTTTTAAACTCCTTTTCATTAATTCTTTTAATGCTTCGAGGGGGTTTTTATGATTAAATAATATCCGGTAGACCTGGTTTGAGATGGGCATCTCGATGCCTAACCGGTCGGACAGTTGATCGATGGCTTTGGTGGTTTCGACGCCTTCGGCCACCATGACGCTGGATTTTTCGATTTGTTCCAGGGTTTCGCCTTTGGCGATCCGTTCGCCCAATTGGAAGTTCCGGGAGAGAGGGCCGAAACAGGTCAGCATTAAATCGCCGATGCCGGCAAGGCCCCAGAAAGTTTCCGGCCGCGCCCCCAGTTTTATGCCGAACCGCGAAATCTCGACGCTGGCCCGGGTCACCAACGAGGCGGTGGTGTTGTAACCGAAACCGCAGCCCTTGATGATGCCCGAAGCAATGGCGATCACGTTTTTCATGGAACCGGCCACTTCGATGCCGATGAGATCGTCGGTCCTGTAAATGCGCAAAATATCCGAAGAAAAATCCTGTTGAATCTTTTCCAAAATTTCCGGGTTTTTGGAACTGGCGGCAACGACGGTAGGATGCTGAAGGGCCAGTTCCCTGGCAAAAGAAGGACCGGAAATAGTAATCCACTGCCGCAGGATATCTTCGCCCAGGACTTCCACGGCCAGTTGGGATATTGTTTTCAAAGAGGTGGATTCAAATCCTTTGGAGAGATTGACGATTAATTTATTTTCAATAATGCCCTTGATGTCGTGAAACGTGTTTCTAATGAATTTTGAAGGGACGGCCAGGATAACGATATCCGCTTCTTCGACGGCCCATTTAAAATCGGCGGTGGGGATCAAGTGGGGGGAGAGTTTTATCCCGGGCAGGAATACGTGGTTTTCGTGGTTTGTTTTGATGGATTCGATGATTTCCGGTTCCCGGAGCCATATTTTTACGGCCTGATTTTTTGCTATTGCCAGGTAATTGGCAAACGCGGTTCCCCAGGAACCGCCCCCGATCATCAGTATCTTATTCATTTAGGGCAATCTCCTTTAATATAGTGTAAATGGGTCCTTCGGGCGTTAACCGGCTTTCGAACAATTGAAAATGGGTAACGGCGGTCCCGGTGATTAACCGGCTGCCGTCCTGTTCGATCAATTGGAAAAAGGATTTGAAGTTGAAAAGCTTTTTATTGCGGGCCACGGTGATATGGGGTTTGAATTGGCGGTCTTCTTTGGGGATGCCGGCTTTTTCCAGGGTATTTTCGATGCGGTTGAACATATCTTCCAGTTTGCGGTTTTTCTCCAGTCCCACCCAGAAGATATTAAGATCGGGGCTCTTGCCGAATTTCCCACAGCCGGTGATGTTTAGATCGATGGCGTCGGTATTGAAATCGGTCCCGGTTAAGAGCGTCTCGATTTGTTTATATTTTTCCACGGGCGCTTCGCCGATGAATTTCAAGGTGACATGAAGGTTCTCCCGTGTGGTCCATTTCAAGGGGGAGGCTATTTTTTTGAAAGGTTTCAGGAATTTCTCGATACTGTCCAGTACGGCGTCATCCAGTTTTATGCCAATAAAAATTCTCATGGCAAGATTATAGAATAAATGTTTCGATTTGTAAAGAAGGGGATTATCTTAATCCTATAATGGGCGACGACCCTGGACTAAATACACCTATGATTGCCCGGGAGAAGGAAAGCGCGGTTAAAGTAGTCGGCATAAAAAAAGAGTGGTTACCACAAATTTTTTATTTGACAATAATTTTTAAATGAATTAAAATCAAGTATGACTCATTTGACGTTTAACGCTTTGCATTATTATAAATTCAAAAAAGGGGTGAAACATGTCTAAAAAAGTTTTGGTAGCAACATCCAAACCGTTTGCCAAAGAAGCGGTGGATAGTATTTCCATGCTGGCAAAGGAAGCCGGGTATCAATTGGTACTGCTGGAATCGTATACCCAGCAGCAAGACCTGGTTAACGCCGTCGCCGACGTCGACGCCATGATTATCAGGAGCGATGACGTAACCGCGGAAGTACTGGCCAACGCCAAAAATTTAAAAATCGTCGTACGGGCCGGGGCAGGGTACGATAACATCGACCTGAAAGCCGCCAGGGAAAAAGGCGTGGTCGCCATGAATACACCGGGCCAGAACTCCAATGCCGTGGCCGAAGTGGTTTTCGGCCTCATGCTGCACCTGGCGCGGCGCGGATATTCCGGGAAATCAGGAACCGAACTGAAAGGGAAAAAACTGGGCATCCACGCCTACGGCAATGTCGGCGTCATGGTAAACAAAATTGCCAAAGGCTTCGATATGGAAGTCTTTGCCTATGATCCCTTTGTGGCCAAAGAAAAAATGACCGCCGACGGCGTGACGCCGGTGGACGCCATGGCTAAATTATATGAAACCTGCGATTACGTCTCCATCCACCTTCCCAAAATGAAAGAAACCATCGGCCTGGTGAATTTCGACTTGATGTCCAAAATGAAAAAAGGCGCCGCCATTATCAACACCGCCCGCGAAGAAGTCGTCGACGAACCCTCCCTCCTGGAAATGTTCGGACAACGAAAAGATTTCTTCTACGCCGCGGACGTCGCGCCCAAATGCAAAGACGAAATCGCCGCCAAATATGGCGACCGCAGCTTCTTTACAGCTAAAAAAATGGGCGCACAAACCGAAGAAGCCAATATCAACGCCGGTATTGCCGCCATTAAACAGATTATCAACTTCTTCCGAACAGGCGATACCACCTTCCAGGTGAACAAGTAAACAAAATTCCCAATGTCGGAAAAGAATGGAATAGTGGTCCAATGGACTGTTGGCCCACTATTCCAGGTTTGATGGAGGACGCAGTGCAACCAAATAATGAAAATATCAACCAGGACCGCCGCCCGGACAACCGGGATAATGGGATCGAAATTATCGCTTTTTCCAATCGATCCCGGCAGGATAAAAAACTGTTGAAACGGTTTGTAAATTTTCACTGGGACCTTTATCGGGGGGATCCCCAATATGTTCCTTTATTAGATTACGAATACATGGGCTTCAGACTGTTTGGGGTAACAGGTTTTTTTGAAGCGCGGAACCTCTTTTACAAACATGCGGATGCGGAATTTTTCCTGGCCGCCAGGGGTAATCAAGTAGTGGGGCGCTGCAATGCCTTTGTCAATCATGACCACAACAAACACTGGCAGGATAAAGTCGGATTTTTCGGCCAATTTGAGACCGTCGATGATCTCCAGGTAACAAGGGCGCTGCTCGACTCTGCGCGGCAATGGTTGAAAAGCAAGGGCATGGATACCATGAGGGGACCGCAGAATATGCCCGTGAATGAAGCCACCCCCGGGGTCCTCACCGCCGGTTTCGCTTCCCGCCCCGTGATCTATTACGGCTATAACAAACCCTATTACGAAAAACTGCTGCTGGCATCGGGATTCGAACCCAGCAAACGCGTCCGCTCCTGGGAAGTACCGGTAATGAACCCCATGGAAGAAAAACTCCAGCGCGTGGCCCAAAAAGTAATCCAACGCTACGACATTACCATCGAACCCTGGGGAAAACGCCCCTTTAAAGTACGCCGGCGCGAGATGTTTGAAATCTACAATGACGCCTGGACGGGTAATTTCGGCTTTGTGCCCTTTGAAGAGGAAGAATTTTACATCATTCTCGAAGGCATGCGTTTAATTATGGATAAAGGCCTGTTCCAGTTCCTCTATGTCAATGGAGAACCCGCCGCATTCATGGGCTGCATTCCCAATATTTACGAAAAAATGGAACCCAGCCCCAACCTTCGCCGCTGGGAGTTCCTGCGGATGCTGAAAATGTTTTTTACCAAAGGCAGCATCAAAGGATTTCGCGTCGGCTACCTGGGGGTTAAGAAAAAATTCCGCCGTCTCGGTCTGGACGGCGTCATGATCTGGAAACAGAAAGTATATACCCAGAACGCCGGGTACGAATATGGCGACATGGGATGGATCCTGGAAGACAATTTGACGGCCGTCAGGCTGGTAGAGATGATGGGATCGACTCCTTCCAAGACCTATGTTATTTTTGAGAAAAAGATAGATTAATTGCCAATTGTCAATTGTTAATTAATAATTGTTAATGAAAAGATGAATGGAGGAAGAATGCCAACAAAGAGAATACTGTTCTTTGTTTTACTGATAAGCCTCGGATGTGTCGTTCCCATTTTTCCGACGGACCAATCCCCGGCAGTTCCCAATAACGATTTTGAAATCATTGATGCACAGGGATTCCCAGGCGATTGGACCATCGCCGGGGAAGGGGACGCCGGAACCGCCCCCGGGGAAGGCATACAAATTGCGACAGATACCGAACAACCCTATTCCGGGAACCGCAGCCTGCTAATCTCCCATGACCGGCCGCGGCAAAGCTCGGTGGTTTCCGGGTCGCTGACATTGAAAGTCGGACGGCTTTACCGGCTGAGCGGTTGGCTCAGGACACAATCCGCCGAAACCGACCCCATCGACCGGTACCCCACACCGGTGGCCGCCTGTCTCACCATGGAATCTTTTCCTTTTACCAATCATTCCCCTTCCCTGGGCGCTTCCGCCGCCTGGCAGAAAATAGAAACCCTTTTTATCGCCTCCCGGTCAGGGGATAGGGTTCGCCTCCACCTGGGATACAACGGCAAAGCAAAAGGGAAAGCCTGGTTCGACGATATCCGCGTGGAAGAAGTGGACGACATTTCCGCATACATCCCCATGGAAACCGTCAAATGGTTCGGTCCCGCTTTCCGGTACACCGATAAAGGATGGATATTCATTCACATCGAAGGCAAACCCTACCCGAGGGGCTACCAGTACGGCTATCTCCTGGCCGAAGAAATCACCGCCTACATGAGAAAGCTTGCCTACGCGGCCGATCACAATGTATCCAATACCGGGTGGGAGCAACTGCGCCAACTGACCAATGCCCTGATGCTGCGAAAATACGATGACGAATACCTGGAAGAGATGAAAGGCATGGCCGACGGCGCGGTCAAAGCCGGCGCCCTGTTTGAGAACCGGCCCATCGATCTACTGGACATCGTGACGCTCAATTCCGCTGTCGATATCGGCCAACTGGCCCGCGGACTCCCCAAGACGCCCCACGCCTTAAGCGGGAAAAGTTTCCTCTCCGCCGAGGATGAGTTGAATGTCCCCCTGCGGGAGCATAAATGTTCCTCTTTCCTGGCCAACGGACCCGCCACCAAAGACGGCGGCGTCGTATTCGGTCAACTCTTCATGTGGAGCGGCTATACCGGCGTCCACTGGAACATCATCTGCGATGTCGCGCCGGACAAAGGGTTCCGTTTGGTCTATGAAACCTTTCCCGGCGGCATCCATTCCGGGTCCGATTTTTATATCAATGCCGCCGGTATAATGATTGGCGAGACCACCGTATCCCAGACCCCCTTCGATATGGACGGAACCCCCCAATCGAACCGTATCCGAAAGGCCGCCCAATATGCTTCCGGCATCGATGACGTTGTGCGCATTCTCAGTTATAAAAACAACGGCCTGTATACCAACGATTGGTTGATCGGCGACGCCAAAACCAATGAAATAGCCATCTTCCTGCTGGGAACCAAAAAAAGCAAACTCTGGCGCAGTCGTTCCGCGGATTTCCCCGGCGGAACAAAGGGATTTTTGTGGAGCGATAACAATACCAAGGACGACGAAGTGCGCAAGGAATACATCGCCGGCGACAATAACGCGCCTGCCGATGTAATTTTTAGTCCCTGGAACCGCGACCTGGCCTTTGTTGAATTCTTTAAAAAATACAATGGCCGGATCGATGCCAATGTTGGGGTCGATTTCCTGGCTTCTTCACCTACCAACCGTCCCCATGCTTGCGACGGCAAGCTTACCACCACCGAGATGGCCAAACAAATGGTTTTCATGGCCCATTTCGGCAAAGTCACCCTGCGGGAGAAAATGCCCGCCAAAGAGAACCGTTTGATGCCCGATTCCCCGGAAGCCATTCCCCACCTCACCCTGGGTTATTCCATCATCAGCCCCCTATTTGTAACCGAAAAACTCAAAGCCCTGAAAGAACAGCAGGACAAAGCGCCGCGGAAACCCGCCGCCGAATCCGCCGAATCCTCCAAACCGGATATTTCGGAAGTAAAAGATATTTACAGTTTCGATTCCCGTACCCTGTGGCATAATACCGTTTACCCCGCATCGACAAAAGAAAATTGGTTTGTCAGCGGCACGGCCGCCTACTGGGAAATCCTTAACCAGTTGCCCACCGACGCCAATAAAGCCGTTGACTTGCTCTCCGACAAGTTGGCGGAACTGGACTGTCAATTGCTGTATACTATTTCCCGGGAAGGGGCGCTGGCGCCTTTGCAGGCCCAATTGCATTACGACCGCTACAACCATTACAGGATTCCCCGCATCCGGGGTACTGTTTTATTGCACCAACTGCGGCTGAAATTAGGGAACCAGGTTTTTGCAAAGCTGATGAACACCGTGCATGACCGGTTTAGAGAGAAACCCATGACTTACCGCGATTTTATCGCCGCCGCCGACAGCGCCGGCAGCGTAGGGGAGAACCCCCTGGCGCCGTTTATTTTGCAGTGGTTGGAGCGGGAGGAACTTCCGCAGCCTTCTGTTACGGCAGAGACGGCAAAGGCCGGCGACGGCTGGGATGTGTCCCTCAAGGTAAAACAACCGGGAAACAATGTTTACCAATTTATCACCACTATTATTATTGAAACCGCGAAAGAGAAGAAGTGGAGGAAAATCGAGGTAACTCAAGAGGAGCAGGTTTTCACCTTTCATTTGCAGGACAAACCCGCTGCCCTTTTTTTCAATGCAGGAACCGATATCCCGGTCCCGCGGAAGAATTATTATACCCTGGCCAATTTTAACGATGATTTCGATCATACGTTAATCGTATATGGAACGGCCCGACAGGTGGAAGCCAATCATACCATGGCGCTGCAGTATCAAACCGTTTTGGCCGACAGGTTCAGCGAGATCTTGCCGCCCCTCAGGAAAGACAGTGAAATCAGTTCGGGCGAGTTGGAATCTTCCGATCTGATTATCATGGGCGGCGTGGAAGATAACACGATAATGAAACTCATGGCGGAGAAATTGGGTCTGGTAACGGGAAAAAACTTCTTTCAATGGCGGGGGAAAGTGTATGGCGATGCGGCCGATGGTTTAATGGCGGCCTATCCCAACCCTTACAATCCCCATAGGACGGTTTATTTTGTAATCTCCAACAGTGCGCTCCAGCTTTACCATATGACCAAACCGGTGCAGAAGCCGCCGCGGGCGCCCGGCTGGGGGGTGTTCAAAGGCGATCAAGTCGTTGATCAAGGATATCATCCCGTAGAGGAGTTTGAAATCAGGCTTTAACATGTGACACCTACACCTTTATCAAAAATTTTTCAGGGGTCCGCACCGGCGGGGCGGTTTTTTAAAAAAGCCCCCTGGCTGCCGGAGGTTCATAATAATTTACAAAAATAATGAGGTTTATTGAAAACCATTTCATTTTCATTTATAATACTTTCGAAGTGAAGGTAAAATATGAAAATCCATAAAACGCGGGAAAACGACATCGATGAACGCACCCGGGAACTAACCGCCGCCAACCGGCAGCTTCGGCGTGAAAAGGAAGTAGCCCAGCAGTACCTGGATATCGCCGGGGTGATGATGGTGGTAATCAATGCCGATCATACCGTGGCCCTTATCAATAAAAAAGGATGCGATATCTTAGGATACTCGTGCAGCGAAGTTAGTGGGAAAAAATGGTTCGATACCTTTGTTCCCGAGCGTCTCCGGGCAGAAGTGAAAAAGGTTTTCGAAAAGTTGATAAGCGGCGAACTGGCCCCGGCGGAATATTATGAAAACCCGGTGCTGACAAAAAATGGGGAAGAAAGGTTGATCGCCTGGCATAATGCCCTAATAAAAGATGAAGACGGGAAAATCGTCAGCACGTTGTCTTCCGGGCAGGATATCACCGAACGTCGCCAGGCGCAGGAGATGTTGATCCAGAACGAAAAAATGATAACCGTGGGCAGCCTGGCCGCCGGCATGGCCCACGAAATTAATAATCCCCTGGCCGGTATACTCCAGGGCATCCAGGTAATCCAGGACCGGATGTCGTCCAACTTAGCCGCCAACCAAAAAACAGCGGAAGAATGCGGCGTTTCCCTCGAAGCCGTGAATACATACCTGTTGCGGCGAAATATCCCCGAGTTGTTGTCCGCGGTAAAGGAGGCCGGGGAGAGGGCGGCGGCTATCGTGGAAAATATGCTCAGCTTCTGCCGCAAAAGCGAAGCCTCATTTTCCCTTCAGGACATCGGCCTACTGCTGGATAAAACCATTGCCCTGGCGGAAAACGAATATGATCTGAAGAAAAAATTCGATTTTCGGCAGATCAAGATTACCAGGGAGTACACCCCGGGTTTGCCCCCGGTTCCCTGCGAAGCCATCGAGATCCAGCAGGTAATTCTCAACTTGCTGAAAAATGCCGCGCAAGCGCTTTCCCAGGCAAAACGCCAGGTTCCCTGCATTACTTTAAGAACCATACAAGAAAAGCATATGATCCGTATCGAGGTAGAGGACAACGGCCCGGGAATGACGGAGGAGATTCGCCGGCGGATTTTCGAACCTTTTTTCACCACCAAGGGCGTCGGTCAAGGAACAGGGCTGGGATTATCCGTTTCCCATTTTATTATCACCGAGAACCACGGCGGCAGTATCGATGTCAAATCCGTTCCCGGGGGCGGTACTACGTTTTTCATCCGGCTGCCCCTCCATAGAAAGAGGATGGAGAAAATAAAATGAACGGGAAAATGCTCCATGATATCCGTATCCTGGTGGTGGATGACGAAGAAGTTATCACCTTCACCCTGACCGCGTTCCTTGAAGACCGCGGCTACGAAGTTTTCGCTGCCAATGACGATAATAAAGCCCTCGAGATTCTTAAAAACCAACCCCTGGATATTGCCATTGTCGATATACGATTAAGAGAATACGACGGTAATACCTTTATGTTGACAGCGCATGAATTGCAGCCGGGCTTAAAATTCATCGTCCATACCGGCTCGGTAACTTATACGATTCCCGCTGAAATGGCGGCCCTGGGAATTTCCGAAGAAGACATTTTTTTAAAGCCCATCAGGGATTTTAATACCCTGTTCGAAGTCATTGAGCGAAAAGCAGGAAAGGGGGCGGTGGATGTTCCCGGGCCAACAGGTAAGATCGTTATTCATATAGACCCGGTTCTCAAAGCATTTGTCCCCGGTTTTCTTAAAACCATGGACTGTTATATGGTTTCAATCGCCGGGCATTTGCGGCAAAAAGATTTCGCTAAAATTCGTGGCATCGCTCACAGGTTGAAGGGGGAAGCCGGCACATATGGATTTAATGAAGCCGGGAAACTAGGCGGCATGATCCAGGCGGCCGCGGAAAACAAAAAGGCCATTGAAATCAGGCGGTTGGTAAACCGGCTCTCCGATTACCTTAAACAGGTAGAAATTGTCGATTAAAAATGAAGAATGAGTGTGAAGTGTAAAGGAAGGTGAGAAGTGAAAATATTGATCGTCGATGATTCGGCGCAATTCTTAAACGCCCTGGGGGCGATCCTGCGGGAAGCCGGTTACACAGATGTCGTGATGAAAGAATCGGCGCCGGAGGCCATCGAATTTCTCCTATCGCCGGCATGCCGGGCCCCGGGGAGTCACGTGGACATCATCCTGATGGATGTGATTATGCCGGGAATGGACGGGTTGGAAGCCGTGCGCCGCCTCAAGTCCGAAAACGAACTCCGGGATATCCCCATAGTCATGGTAAGCGTCGAGGACGAGGAGATGAAAATTAAACAGGCCTTTGACGCCGGGGCCATCGACTACATCGGTAAACCCATTAAAAAACTGGAACTGATGGCCCGGGTCCGTTCAATATTAAGGCTAAAGGAAGAAACAGACCACCGCAAGGCCCATGAACGGGAACTGGAAAAAACAGTGGAGCAACTCCGGAAGGCCATTTGCGATTTAAAAACGTTGAGCGGACTTCTTCCCATTTGTTCCTACTGCAAGAGGATACGTGACGCTAAAGGCGACTGGCAGCAGGTGGATAGTTATATTACCGATCATTCGACGGCCGGTTTTTCCCACAGCATATGCCCCGAATGTTTAAAGGAACACTACCCCGAATATGCCGATGATGTGTTGATGCAGTCTACTAAAAAAACAAAATAAAAATAGGAAATTATCTCCTGAATTTTTAACAAAGGGTTTGATTAGATCAAACCCCTACATTAATCTCCCGTTATCAGGCCGGTGAAGGGGTTTAATCTCGATGAACCCCATTGTTTGATCTCTTCATATAACCTCCGGCCCATAATAACCATGATGTCCCCGGCTTTTAAACGCAAAGAGGAAACGTTCGCCCCGGTCACATTGCCGATGGATTCCACTGCCTGAACCGCGTCATGCAAATTCTGTAAATGATCCGCTATCGAACCAACTGAGCGATTCCTGATATTCTCCTGCCTCCGGCGGGTCAGAACCCTTTTGAGAAAGGGTTCCGACACCTCCCAAAACTTCTGATAGTCCCAAATAATCGATTTTTACAATGACATTCTCATTGCCGTCTTTGTACTCGAATTTATCGGATGCGATGCCCATTAATACGGCGTCGCCCACATCAAAAGCCAGCCGACCGGACACAACGAGATTATCTTCCTTATACAACCCGTACACCAGGTCATGGGTTCCGGCTTCGGTGGTGGTAAAGGAATAGGAGGAAATCGAAAGGGTGTAATTAAAAGGGTAGTTGCCGGTGGGGCAGTCGGTTGGGGCGTCGATGGAGATTCCATCGATAGTGATTTCTTCGCCGGGTTCAAGAGAAACGTTTTCATCCATTTTAACCTGACCCCCGCACTATTTGGTGAAATTAAAGATGGTTCAAATGTCTTCCCCCTCTACCTCTACCCAGAGTCCAAAGAGCAAAAAACCTTAATTGAAACCACCGAAAGAACCCCGAACCTGGATATGAAGATCGTGGGGCAAATCGCGGAGAAACTGGGCTTGCGGTTTACCAATGAAAAAGAAACCGCCGCCGGCGCCTTTGCGTCCTTTTCCCCCATCGATATCCCGGATTATATCTACGCTGTTTTGCACAGCCCTACCTACCGCGAGAAATACAAAGAATTCCTTAAAATAGATTCCCCCCGCGTCCCCTACCCCAAAGACGTCGAAACCTTTTGGCAATTAGTGACGCTGGGCGGCCAATTACGGCAAATTCACCTGCTGGAAAGCCCCATCGTTGAGAAATATATTACCCCCTATCCGCAAGAGGGCTCAAATGTAGTGGGAAAAATAAAATACGAAGATGGTAAAGTCCGGATCAATGAACAGCAATATTTTGACAACGTCCCGCAAATAGCCTGGGAGTTTTTTATCGGCGGTTATCAACCCGCGCAAAAATGGCTCAAAGACCGCAAAGACCGGGAATTGAGTTTTGAAGACATCTTACACTATCAAAAGATTATCGTGGCCTTATCCGAAACCCACCGACTAATGAAAGCAATCGACGAAATAGAAATAGAGTAGCAGTCGCTGGCATTCGGGAAAGGCAGAAAAAATCGAATCTCACCTGGAGAGGAAAGAATATACCTGGAGCCAGTATATTTCTTCCTTCTCCTCAAAGTTTACCAGGTAAATAGAACCCGACGTCGGGAAAAATAAATTCGACGCTGTCGCCGGGACAAGACATCCATCCAGGTACTTAAGTGTTTTATCATATAACTCCAGGGAATATTTCCCCTCCTGGATAGTTGGCAAAATAATATAAAGACGATCCATTTCGTCTGAATATATTTGTTTCACAGCGGGTTTCAATTCCGGGAATTTTATAGTGAACTGCTGCAAATACGGGGTACTTTCCAGCATTTTTTTCTTTTTTTCATTGAATTCAGCGATTTCCTTTCCATTGTATTTTATTCTACGGGAATTTTTTTTTTCGATTTCACCGGCAAATACTTTCTTCGCGATATCGAAGCGCCTGATGTAATATCGTTTATCCGACGGAACCACATAGCACGCATTTTTCGATGCGGCAAATAAAAAAGAAATTTTCTTTTCAAGGTCCACTGAGAGTTGAAACGGCACTTTTATCTCTATTAGTTTTATTTTTTCCGGCCCGGTTACATAAATGAGACTGTCTATTCTATCCCTATTAAGTTCGATCTGGTTATCCAGGAGAAAATATTGATCGGCATCGATGTACTCCATAACCAGGCACAGTTTTTTCGGTTGTATTTTTTCTTCGCTAAATTCCCCGGCTAGGTTATACCAGATCATTTTATCATAGGCATCCCTTACCCAGAGGCGATTATTTAAAAAACCAAATACCAGTGGCATCCGGTATTCACCAGGTCCCATCCCGCTCCTGCCGAACTTTTTTATCACCTTAAATTCGTTATTAATGATGAAAAAGGACATCGCAGCTTCATCGTAAATGTAGGTGTTTCCCAGATGTACTTTTAGTAAGGTGGGTTTTAAAATGCCCAGGTCATCCAGGGAGACTTGTTTTATCAATTTAAGCTGCCCTGCCGGTAATCGAAAGCAGAAACAGAAGAGCAGAACAAAGCAAATTCCAAAGTAAATGTTTTTTTTAATCATCTTCGCAATACCTCCTTCCTGAAAACAGGTGAATCACAGTTTAATTCTTTATAATACATCGTTCTTTCTTAATAGATATAGAGATCAGGGTAATTCCAGTTGTCAAAACAATTGCTATTGCCATCAAAATCAAGGAAACATCCCAGTAAGACACACTTACAGAGGGGTTTATTATTTTTCTGAATTGAGTAAGTAAAAAAATGAAGATTAGTAGAAGAGCGGTCGATATCATTCGTCCCCCCTTCGTAAACCAACTAAACAAAACATTTAAGGCGATGAAGGCAAAACTGATAAATGGGATTACTAAAAATGTACAAAAAATAAATGAAGCAGAAAACACCAATAAGGGGTAAAATAGAAAAAAGAGCAAGATATATCCGGGCAAGAGTGATAAGCAGCAGAGAATGATCGATTTTGCCATAATAATTTCAAATATACTGTATTGATAAGCAAAATAGATTTCATGTTTTTCCGTCATGGATTCTTTGTATATAAACTGGGGAAACAACATGAAGGCAATGATATAGCTCGTCTGAAACAAAAATAATACCAGGAATATAGTGATAAAATTTCCATGTGAAATAGCAAGTAGGGTTTTCACTTCACGCAAGGAAAAGAAGGCAACAGCAAAATAAATAATATACAATGCTAGTAAAGAGCCGATTTTGTTCCTGGCGATCAAAATATCCTTTTTGATAAGCGAGCCGAATCGATTCATATTAAAGTTTTTCATTTGAGTGATTCTCTCCATTTCCAGATATGATTTCGATGAATTTTGTTTCCAGGTCCTGGCCTGTTTCCAGCAAGGAATGCAATTCCCCCCGCCATTTTAGCTCACCTTCGACTAAAATGACGACATCATCGGCAATTTTTTCCACTTCAAGCAGGAGATGGCTTGTAAAAAGAATTGCTAAACCATCATCTTCCACTAAGTCCCTGAATAATTTCCTTAGCTCGATTTTCCCTATTGGGTCCAGGTGAGAAGTCGGTTCATCAAGCAGCAATACTTCCGGTTTCTCCATCAATGCCCTCAATAAATCTGCTTTTTGACTCATACCTTTTGAGAAAGTTGAAACTTTTTTCCGGAGTTCATCTTGAAGAGAGAGGAGATTCAAGTATTTATCAAGGCAATGAGGGTCCATATCAATGCCTTTAATGCCCAGGAAGAAGTTTATGTTTTCGATTAAAGTAAGGTCCTCAAAAAGGCTGTTATTATGAAGCATAAAGGATATAGATTTCATCGGCATGGAATAATTTACATTCCCACTGTCGGCTTGAACAAGCTTTAGTAGGATTCTTACCAGGGTAGTCTTTCCGGCGCCGTTTGGTCCGCATAAAGCGGTAACTTTTCCGGGAGGTATGAACAGGTCTATGTCTTTCAGTATATGTTTATTCCTGATATTTTTTACAATTTTTTCCAGCTTAATCAATGGGGCACCCTTTCAATTTTTTGATGAGAGTTTCATTCTTGTTATACCAGGGGCAGTTATCTTTATTTTGTTCATAAGCGTTTAAAGCCCTTGTGATACAATTAGCACAATAGACGAAATAATTGCAATCCCCACATATTTCTTTTTTGGGGGACTCCAATTCGAAATAGGCTTTAAATAAGTTCTGCGTTTTTTCATTGTCTATTTCTGTCCAATGAGAGATGGATAAAACTTCTGCCCCGATGAGAGGGCAGGGCTTTATAATTCCATCCCAATTTAGCACAAAATTTTTATGACCTGCTCCACAATTATGAAGAGTATTATAATTGATTTTACCTACTTCAACTTCCCTGGCAATAAAGTTTTTATATTTTGAGATCAGTTCCGACAACTTATCATTTAATCGCAAATAATCCTCAGGTTTGAATTCATGTATTAAATTTTTGCCGCGGCCAAAATCTATGAAAGGATTGGGGACAAAGGAATCCGCGCCTAGTTCTTTAGCAATGAGTAAGGTGTCTTCAATCGCATCTATTTTTTGAGGAGTATCGACAATCATTCCAACTCTAAGGGTATAGTTGTGGGCTTTCACGAGTTTTATGGCGTCAACTTCCATTTCAAAACTTCCTTTCACTCCAGTCGTTGCTTCTACCATTTCGGGAGTATTCCCATCTAGACAGATTTGTAAGCCCACTTTACATGTGTTACTTCGAAGTAGCTTCAGATGTTTTTCGCGTAGTAAGCTTCCGTTGGTTATTAATCCGATTAAAGAAAAATTATCGACTATGTAGGTGATTATTTCTTCTATTTGAGGGTTCAGGAGTGGTTCACCGCCGGAAAGCTCGAATCCTAATACGTTTATATTTCTAAAAGCCTCCAATATTTTCAAGGGGTCTTTTAAGAATTTGTCTTCTTTATTGGATGAATTCTGATAACAATATCGACAACCGAAGTTGCAGCGATTAGTTAGCTCCAGGTTTACCACCTGGGGGTATATCCGGTCAAATGAGCCTCTAGTCGCAAGCTTTACTTCTAATGGTTCTTCTAAAAAAGAAACCATATTCCTTTCTGCTAGTTGGCTAATAAAAGAGATAGTATTGGTAATTTCTTCCGGATGCGGTTGCCTTAATAATATTTCTTCAAGGATTTCAGGGATTTTTTTTAAGCCGGTAAAGCTTGAAACCAGTTTGGCAGCTTCTTTATTAACGTTTATGGTTTTCACTCCCGGGCTAATTATTCGGGAGATTTCCTTTGTTATGATTACCTGGGTTCCCTCTTGCAGGGTAGGGAATCTTGTAAAGAAATAATCTTTTATATTTTCTAGTTCTTCTTGTTTCATAATAGTAATCCAAAAGAGTAAGGGGGAAAATTTTCCCCCTTACTCTGGATGATAGTTAGTCTTTTGGCTCAAGCTGACCAAGTAGGCAATCAAGACATACTGCCAACGCACTAGTTGGGATTATACCACCAGGACAGGCTCCGCAAGCGCCGCAAGCACCACATACGGAACAAGAGATAACATCGATAATCATTGGTGAAAACATATTTCCTCCTATCAATTAATGATTTTTTTAGATTGAAGTTTATCAAATTGTTGAGATAGTGTCAATATTTATAGGGGAAAAAAGGGGTTCTTTGGCGTTGAATTTTTCCCTGTGACCCAAAAAAAAACCGTAAAAACCTCTATCCACACAAAAGGAGTAAAAACAGGGCACACAAGTTTTTTCCCCCAAATAACCTGGGAGTTTTACATCGGCGGTTATCAACCCGCGCAAAAATGGCTCAAAGACCGCAAAGACCGGGAATTGAGTTTTGAAGACATCTTACACTATCAAAAGATTATCGTGGCATTGTTCGAAACAGACCGGCTAATGAAAGCAATCAATGAGATTGAAATTGAAATTGAAGAGTAGATGCCGGTCAATCCTAATAGGCACCCCGCGCCACATCGCCGCGGGGTTTTGCAGGATAGCCAGGAACCTTTTGAAAAAGGCCCTCACGGAGGGCGAGGTTCCTGGACCTCCTAAAACTTTTGATTATACTATTTTATCGGGGTGGCTTTATTCCAGGCGTCTTAAATAACTTGCAATGCGCCCGAGCATGCCTGCGAAAATATCTAACTCATCAGCCATGAGATTTTTAAATGTTGCCATTGAAATCGGTTCGACAGGCGCCGGCGTCGGAGTTGGCGGCGGCGTGGGCGTTGGAGTAGGTGTGGGCGTTGGAGTAGGTGTAGGCGTTGGAGTAGGTGTAGGTGTAGGTGTCGGCGTCGGTGTGGGAGTCGGCTTTGGCGCTTCTATAGGGGTCCGCTCAGTTAGCTCCGCCTCAATGATCGCTGATTTTTCAATGTAACATACCGGTTCGCTGTCTTTTTCAAAGATTCCAACGCCGATAATCCTTTCCGCAGTTTGCAGCAACCCCAGGAACCCACCTTTCGCCGGGTAAGAACCCAATTGACCCCAGGTTGCCCCATTGTCTTTGGATATTAGGCTCAACATATCCCCACCGGTGCAAACGACAACATCATCGAAACAGGTTATGCCCATGATGTTTGCTTTATCGCCATAAACCGGCCCCAGGTCAAATACCTGCTCCCAGGTATTCCCGCCGTCCGTGCTTCTGCTGATGGCATGCGCCCCGGCAAAAAAGGTATCGGTTTGCTCGTTATATGCAAGGGCGCGCGCGCCGGTGGATTGGGTATTCACCTGGCTCCATATTTTGCCGTCCGCGCTGCGCCATACCTTTGTCGGACTTCCGGCATAAAAAGTATCGTTAAGATACTCGATGGTCCTTAAGGCGCTCAACTTTTTATCCTGGTTATGGGTCCAGGTCATGCCGCCGTCCGTGCTCATATGATACCCTACTTCCTCATCCGCGGCAAGAACAAGGTTATTTCTGCCGAAAGTTGCCTTATAAATCGACCTGTCGCTGCTT
>JAPKZK010000059.1 GCA_026393835.1 Candidatus Aminicenantota bacterium
CTGGTCAACTACTTCGGTAACCATTACCCAGGGAAGCAATATCGTCACCAAATATTGGGACGGCCTGGCCAGGGATTTGGGTTATAAAGAAAGCGGCGATGGGACCACACTTTACTTTTTTAAAACCCTGGACGCCGAGGGCCGGGTGACGGGTGAGAGTAAAGGCGGCGTCAGTTCCGCCTATAAATATGTTTACCTGCGCAACGCCGCCGGCAATCCCACCTCAATCACCGATCCCAATGCAAAAATAACCACTATCGCTTACCTGGATGATGATAAAACCGTAACCGACGCTGAAACCCACGCGACCGTATTCTCTTACTACGGCCTGCCCGGCCTGGCCACCCAGGTAAAAGACGCCCTGGCTAAAACCGTGAAATACACTTACGATGGGGCCGGGCGTTTGAGTTTTGTGGACTTTAATAATGCCGCCCGTCCGCTGATGTATTATAACTACAACGGCCTGGACCAGGTGACTTCGGAAACCCACCCGGAAACCGGGAGCATCGCCTATACCTATGACAGCCAGGGAAATTTAAGCGCCAAAACCTGGGGCGGGATTACGTATTCATATTCATATAATACTGCCAATCAACTGACCCAATCGGCTTCCGGCGATGAGACCATTACTTACACTTACGACACTTCCGGCCGGGTGTCTACCATTTCCAGCACCAAATTATGGAAAAGAGATCTGATTACCTATAACAGCCTGGGTTCTATTACCGGCGAGCGGCAAACCATTCCCGTCCTGGGGGTGAAAAGTACGGCTTACGCTTATGATTTGAATAATAACCTGAAGTCTGTTACGTACCCGGACGGTAAAGTGGGGAGCATGACCAATAATGGTTTGAATATGCCGGAAACCGTTTCGTTTAATGCGAAAACATTGGTCAGCGCCAGCGCCTACGGCAGTTTGAAACAACCCACGGCCATAACCATTGCCGGTAACGGGACAGCCTTTTCAGCTTCTTACAATAATAATGGGGCGTTATCCGCGGCGTCGTTAAAGAAGGGGACCATCACGCATTACAGCGCCGCGTACGGGTATGACAATGTGGGCAACATTAAAACGCTGACCGGTACGGCGCCGGCGTTAAACGCCACATTCGGTTACGATGCCCTTTACCGGCTTACTTCCGCCGCTTATACCGGGGGCAAGAGTTATGCCTATACCTATGATGAGTACGGGAACCTGACCGGGGCCAAGGAGAACAACATTTCGGTTTTTAGTACAACGTATAACAGTAAGAACCAGCCCACCAATACCAATTATGTTTACGACAGCCGGGGCAATATGACATCAGCCCCGGGGTTTCTTTATGTATGGAGCCGGGATAATTATTTAGCGTCGGTAAAAGACAAACTGGGTACAGTGATTACCGGGAATGATTATAATGAGCGGGGGCTGCGTTATCATGCACGGCGGGCCGTACCTCCGGCAATCGTAGTGACCGCTCCCAACGGGGGGCAATCTTATAAGGTGGGTACGGCGGTGACCATTACCTGGAACAGCCTGGGCGCGGTAGGTAATGTGAAAATCGACTATTCCATTAATAACGGTTCCACCTGGACCGCCATCATCGCATCGACGGCCAATGATGGAAGCCATACCTGGACCATCCCCAATACGCCGTCGTCCACGTGCCGGGTGCGGGTCAGCGAGATAGACGGTAGTCCTTTTGATATAAGCGATGCCGCGTTTACCATCCTGACTCCCACTATTACGGTCACTGCTCCCAACGGCGGCGAAAGCTGGGCAGCGGCATCCATACATAACATAACCTGGACCAGCGGCGGGGTAGTAGGTAATGTCAAGATCGATTATTCCACCAATAACGGGTCCACCTGGATCAGTATTATCACCTCCACGGCCAATGACGGCAGCCATACCTGGACCGTACCCAATACATTATCGACAACATGCCGGGTGCGGGTATCCGAACTGGATGGCAGTCCATACGATATCAGTAATGCGTCCTTTTCTATCATAAAAACGCCCACGGTAGTAATCACTTTTCCCAATGGCGGAGAGAAATTAGCAGTGGGGTCGCGGCAGGCCATTACCTGGACACGGGCGGAAGCCGGCGCTGTTGGCGAAGCAGACGCTGTAACACTGGAATATACGGCCGATAACGGCGTCACCTGGAATGTGATTGTTCCTTCATATGTTGACGGCGAAAATTATACCTGGACAGTACCGGACAATGTTTCCAGCGGCTGCCGGGTAAGAGTGGGCGTAAGCAAAAGTGGAAACTGGATCGCCGGCCTGGATTCGTATGAAAGCGATGAAAGCAATGATGTATTTTCCATTGTGGATCCCGCCGGGCTTACCGTTATCTCCCCCAACGGCGATGAAATCATCCCGCCGGGGAAGAATTTTACCATCTCCTGGTTAAGCGGCAGCGCCGTGGATATTGAGAATGTCAAACTGGAATATTCGCCGGATAATGGAACCACATATCTTCCGATTGCCGAACGTGTTCCCAATACCGGCGCATATGAATGGGCGGTTCCATATCATTTGTCGCCGCACTGCCTGGTGAGAGTCAGCTCGGCGTATCAACCCGATGATGCCAATGAAAAACAGCCGGGGTTCGATCTCCTTTATGAGTTTAAATTCCGGGTAGATGGATTATCAATTGGAGCGGGTAATGATTTTACCATTCAAAACCCCATTCCCTCGATATCCTTTAATAATGAAGCCAATGGAAAGGAATATATGACCTTTGAGGGAACGACAGTGGAATTGGGTGATTGTAAAGAGTTCCTGAGATCATGGCACACCATTCAAATAAAGCTGGATAATAAGAACAGGCAGGTATCCATCATATTGGATGAGAAACCTGTGCTGGAAAATATTCCTTTGTCGGCCATATACAGCTTTAACCCGGCGGTTTCATTCGTGGGTGGCCCAGGAGTAGAGGTGAGCATCGATGATCTTAGCGTTAAAATCAACACTGCGGATGAAGCCACAGACAATGATTGGAATATTCTCTTTAATGAGGACTTCGAACGTTTCATCGATGGAGCGCAGCTTAAGGACAGCGGATGGGTTAAGTCGCTGGCGGAGATAAGATAAAGGAAAAATCCGCTGAACCTTGCGGTGAAAAAGAAGATATTTCCATAGAAAGAAGTTCAAATAATCTCAGTCAATCATTGAGAATTGAGGCCGACAGCGAGCATGAGATGGTGGTCGTTAAATCGTTCCGGCTTCCGTTGAATTTTCCCTTTGATATCAGTGACAAACCGTTTGAAATTAGGTATAATGAAGATATGAATAGATCGATTAGCCCCATTTCCAATGGAAATGAAAGGGCGGAAGCCTACTCCAGTGAAATGGATGACAATGCTCACGGTCCGTATTTCCCACCCGTTACAACTTTTAGCAGTTTCGGGCAAATCCAGGCGGTAACCGTAACTTATACCGATACCTATTACATCTATTCCTTTGATGGAAAGTTATTATCCGAGTACGATCAAACGGGAAGCTGTGTCAGAGACTACATTTATGCAGGCAACCGCTTGATTGCCGAATACCGGCCTTCAACAGGTAAGTATTACTATTATATGAGCGATCAAATCAATTCCACGCGGATCATCACGGATGATATCGGGAATATCGTCTATTCCGAAGCGTATGGGCCTTATGGAGATGTCCAGAAAACCTGGACCAAGACATACGATCCCAAGCAAAAATTTTCCGGCAAAGAGCGCGAAGGATATTCGGAACTGGATTACTTTGGAGCGCGGTATTTCGATAATAATTCGTACCGGTTTATTTCGGCGGACCCTATCATCAATAAGGAAGGGGCAATTTCAAATCCTCAATTGTGGAACCTATATGCTTACTGTAAGAATAATCCAATGACGTTTATTGACCCTGATGGTAAATTGATAATTAAAATTGAGGTATATAACAAGGCTGCATTAGTTAAATTTCATAGCGATAAAGATGTATCTTATACTTCTCCCGCAGCTTTGGGTTCAGCAGAAACGCCATCACCTGCTCCTGGAACAAAACTCTATGTTGATAATGTAATCTATGGACCAACAAGCGATAGATGGGTTGATGCGGATAAACCCTGGAACTCTAAAACTCATCAGGATAACCCTTTTGGGCCTTATTTAATAAAATTGGTAAATAAAAAAGGAGAAAACGCTCACCGACATATTCATGGTACTTCTGGGCCATGGGGAGAAATCGGATCAACAGACTACCTTGGAGGTGATGACCCTTCGGATAGACATTTTTCACATGGATGTGTGCGAGTTCCTAACAAAGATTTGCAAAACGTAATTAAAAATGAAGGAATAAAAACAGGTGGACCTGGAAAAGGCGCCCAGGTCATTTATCGAGAATAGTGAGGTTGAAAAATAAAAAATGAAGAAAATTTCAATAATATTTTTAGTATTAAGTTCGTTTTTCATCTGCGGAGATACACAGTCTCTCATTTTCACAATTAAATCAGAAAAACAATCAATAAAAGTAAATCAACCAATCGTTATTGAAATCAAATTTCAAAGTTCCAAAGGTTTATTTAGATTATACAAAGAGAGAAAATTTGGAATGGCAGTCGCAGCATCAAAGCGAGAAGACTGGATGAAATTTAAAATTGTTGCACCTTCGGGCAAAGAGCTATCATATGATCTTAGGCTTCCGGGAGTTAAAAGACCTATGAAATATGATTTTGTTGATGTATTTCCAAATAATCCTTATACTGAAATAATAAATATTTATTTCGGTAATAAAAATGATCGTAGCATATTTTTAAATTGGCCTGAGAAGGGGAAATACAAAATAACATCATATTATTTCTACAAAAAGAATATTCATTGGGTTGAAGATCCCGGTCTTTGGGAAGGAGGAGTAATATCAAATACTATTGAGGTGCATTTAGATTAAGTTATGGCATTATTTGAATCAAGGTAATAAGAGCAACCCCTGACATTATTATAAGGTAAAGATAGAAGTCGCGGACAAGCATTAAAGTTTCAATCCGGGAGCTATCGTAAGAACATGATATTTAAATCCTTCCCGGTTCCGCATAGTTTTCCATTTGATGTCAGTGACAAACCGTTTGAAATTAGGTATAATGAAGATATGAATAGATCAATTAGCCCCATTTCCCCTGGAAATGAAAGGGCGGAAGCCTATTCCAATGAAATGGATTACAATGCTCATGGACCATATTATCCACCTTTTGTAACTGATGCAGTCACCTCCAGCAATTTCGGGCAAATCCAGGCGGTGACGGTCACCTATACCGATACCTATTACATCTATTCCTTTGATGGAAAGTTATTATCCGAGTACGATCAAACGGGAAGTTGTGTCAGAGACTACATTTATGCAGGCAACCGTTTGTTGGCAGAATACCGGCCATCCACCGGAAAGTACTATTATTATATGAGTGATCAAATCAATTCTACTCGGATCATTACGGATGACCTGGGGAACATCGTTTATTCCGAAGCGTACGGACCATATGGTGATATCCAGAAAACCTGGACAAAGACATACGACCCTAAACAGAAATTTTCCGGCAAAGAGCGCGAAGGATATTCGGAACTGGATTACTTTGGGGCTCGATACTTCGATAACAATTCGTACCGGTTTATTTCCGTTGACCCGATTATAAGTAAAGAAGGTGCTATAGGCAATCCCCAGTTATGGAACCTATATGCTTATTGCGCAAATAATCCGATTACCCATTTTGATCCGGATGGAAAAGAAATAAGACCCGGTACACCCGATGATTTACCAAAACCCCCTGGTTTGAATGATAAGTGGAATTTTAAAGATAATCCGAACTATGATACAAACGATCAGAATAATAGACCTGGTCATTATATTGATGATGAAGGGAATAGATGGCTGTGGGATCCAGATGGTAATAACAGTCATGGCGGCCCTCATTGGGATGTAAACCCACAAAAACTAGGTTCAAAAAAATTTGATAACAGATCAAAAGCAAGAAAAAGGTATAGACCCGATGGAACTGAAATAAAGGATGATAAAAATAAATCCGATACTTTAAAAGTCGTTGCTAAAGGCGCGATTACCATCGGAGCTGGGTATATTGCCTATCGAATCATTCGATTTTTACCTTCCCTATTCCCGCCTTTGTGGCCCACCGTTGTCCCAAATGTGATTTTACCATAAAATATGGAGGAAAAAATGTCACAATACATTCGAAGTGAATCATTAAAAAGTGTATTTAGAATTGAAAAATTGGATACAATAAAAAGAGTTTGTGGATTTGAGATAAAAAACCTACCTTCAGAATATGATTTTTTACATATAATTCTTGATGAGATCAATAATGATCCCCCCACATATGCTCAGCAAATGGAAATGTTAAAAATTATCCTTCCTATTCTAATCGAGCAGATGACAGATCAAAACATATGTGTGATTCAACTTTATGGAGATTTATGTGAAGGTGATCTGCCCGAATATTATCAATACATCTTGACATCAGAGGGGAATAGACGATATTACTGCCCTGAACTTATTTATAATAGATTTGAGGAAGGATACCTCGAATCATGGATAAGTTTTGATTTCAATAAAAACCTGCTAAAAGTAATGCCATTTGATCAGGCATTTGTACGAGTTAAAGGATTCATTATTGCACCCGATTTACCTGATACATATAAGACATTTTTTAAACCAAATTGGTCTTATAAAAACCTGGAATCATTATTAAAACAGAGTATTATTTATTTTGAATCAGATAATGATTTCGACTATTTTGGTGTGGTGTCGAGAATTCCAATGGAGATAATTATTAAAAAATGGCAAGAGGGTTTGGATTTATACGATCAAGAATGAAGATGGTGATGAGGTATTACCTTTAAATCCAATTGACCGCTTCAATTCACCTCACCCAACGGCGTTGAAATCGTCCCGCCTGGGAAGCATTTTACCATCCGTTGGTTAAACGGCAGCGCTGTCGATATAGAGAATGTCCGGTTGGAATATTCGCCGGACAATGGAACCACGTACCTGCCGATTGCTATGAAAATAGCCACAAAGGCACGAAGATGAAAAGATAGAAGAGAAGAAGAGAAGAAGATGAGAAGATCAGAGAAAAGCATTGGAAAAAAATCCTTGGTGCCTTGGTGCCTTGGTGGCAAAGATTTTCCTTTTCGATGTCAGTGACAAACTGTTTGAAATACGGTATAATGAAGATATGAATAGATCGATAAGCCCCATTTCCCCTGGAAATGAAAGGGCGGAAGCCTATCCCAGCGAAATGGATGACACCACACATGGCCCTTATTATCCACCTTTTGTAACTGATGCAGTCATCTCAAGCAGTTTCGGGCAAATCCAGGCGGTAACGGTAACCTATACCGATACCTATTATATATATGCCTTTGACGGCAAGCTATTGTCGGAATACGATCAAACAGGAAGTTGTGTCAGAGACTACATTTACGCCGGGAACCGTTTGTTGGCCGAATACCGGTCCTCAACCGGTAAGTATTACTATTACATGAGCGATCAAATCAATTCCACGCGGATCATCACGGATGACGCAGGGAATGTGGTTTATTCCGAAGCATATGGCCCTTATGGGGATGTTCAAAAGACCTGGACCAAGACATACGATCCCAAACAAAAATTTTCCGGCAAGGAGCGCGAGGGGTATTCCGAACTGGATTATTTCGGAGCCAGGTATTTCGATAACAATTCTTACCGGTTTATTTCGGTTGATCCGGTGATAACTAAAGAAAAAGCACTCACAAACCCCCAGTACTGGAACCTTTATGCTTATTGTGGGAATAATCCGATAACTTCCTTTGATCCTTCTGGCCTTGATAACTATGTGTTTTATGATCCTAGTAATTTCAGCAAACAAGCTAACGTTGAGGCAAGCAGACTTAATAAATTAAATGGAGAAGTAACACATACATATGCTATCAGAAGTGAAAAAGACTTTGTAAATAATTGGAATTCTATGAAAGATACTACAAATGTAACATTACTTTTTCATTCAGGTGGTGGTGAAGGATATGGGAACACAGTATCTATAGATTGGACGAAAAATGAATACTTAACAACAAATCCAAATGGGAAAACCCCTTCAGGTACAGATGCTACTAATATCGGAGATTTAAAAAAGCACTCTATAGATACATTGCGACTATATATTTGTGGTTCTGCGGGAAGTAATCTGTTGGATATGAATTCGAATTCTCTCGGGCATACCTTTGCAAGGACACAGGATGTTAATACAGTAAAAGCAGCTTATGGCCCGGTTAATTACAATCCGAATACCTGGGAACCAAGATTTTATATTCAATGGCTTACGATATCAAGGAGATAACTAATGAAAATTCTATCGTCAAAAAAAATAGTAAATATATTCATTGTATTTTTTGTGATATGTATCTTAATTTTTTCTATAAAGATTCTTTACTTAAGAAATGATGAATATAATAAAGATTTATCCAAACAAAATGAAAATGCTCGCAGAGAAATAGAAAGGCCGACTGAATATGCTATTATAGGAGAAATACTCGAAGAAGGAAAAGTATATTTTATAAAAAAAGAAATGATTGATGATCTTTTGACTTTAATGGAAGTTAAACCAATAAGTGCTATGCCTTGCGGATATAATTATTACATTAAAATTTATCGCAAAGAATTACCGAGTTTATATTTCGAATTAAATACTGAATGCAACTACTTTACAATATCTGATAGAAATAAGTCTTTTGATTTTGGTTTTGATTCGAATTTTTTCTTACTGTTCGGAAAATTTCTAAAGAACATAGAAGGATATATAAGAAATTTGAATGAAAGTAAAAATTATCTCTATGTAATTAAAAGCCCTATATCAAATAAAATTAAGGATTTAGAAACAGCTCTGATACAAAATGAGGGATTTATTGTTTTAAAATCTGATACTAAAGCTGAGGAACTAAATCCATACCTGCGCCTGAATTACGTTGATAGGGCATCAAAATACCCGAATCTAACTGATGAAGAAATAACCTCATCTTACGATTTTTGTAAATTTAAACCAGATAACATTTTCAATGAAATAATAAACCATGAATATTTAAAAAATAAAATAGCACTAATTTCCGAAGTCTATTATATTGGATCATCATTTATTGAAACCGACCGTTTTTTCAAGAGAGAAGTCAAAGTTTATATAAAGCCTGATTTGTCAAGCGCTCATTTTCAATATTTAAAGGATATTTGGCTTAAGAATAATCAGGATAGAAAGGACGAATACCTTAAGTTCGAAATTGAATTCATTCGTGATAATTCTTTTCTTTTGGAAGTTATAAGCAGCCAATATATTGATAGAAATGAGTTAAATAGAATTGTTAAAAAGTATAATCTTATGGAAATTTATCACCTGTGACAATTGCATGAAATGCAAGATTAGGGGCGGGAGTTCTGAATTCTATACTTCCCGGCACACCATGCAAATAATGCTGGATAATAGTAACAGGCAGGTATCCATCAATTTGGATGGCCGGCAAGTGTTGGAAAATATGCCTCTTTCACCCATATACCAATTTAGCCCGGCGGTTTACTTTGTGGGTGGCTCCGGTGCGGAGGTTGTCATCGATGATCTTAGTGTTAAAATCAACACTGCGGATGAAGCCACAGACAATGATTGGAGTATTCTCTTTAATGAGGACTTCGAACGTTTCATCGATGGAGCGCAACTTAAGGACAGCGGATGGATTCAGCCTCTGGTTGAGACAAAGGAAAAAGCCGCTGAAGCTGCCGGTGAGAAAGAAAATATTTCCATTGTACAGGAGTCTACAAATGCCGGGCAATCATTGAGAATTAAGACCGATGGTGAAAATGAAGCTGTGATAGTTAAATCATTCCAGGTTCCGCATAGTTTCCCGTTCGATGTCAGTGACAAACCGTTTGAAATAAGGTATAATAGCGATATGAATAGATCGATTAGCCCTATTCCCACAGGGAATGAAATGGCGGAAGCCTATCCCAGGGAAATGGATTACAATGCACATGGCCCCTATTTCCCACCTGTAACTATTGATACAGTAACCTCAAGCGGTTTCGGGCAAATCCAGGCGGTAACCGTAACCTATACCGATACCTATTACATCTATTCCTTTGACGGCAAGTTGTTGTCGGAATACGATCAAACAGGAAGTTGTGTCAGGGATTACATTTATGCCGGGAACCGTTTGTTGGCAGAATACCGGCCTTCCACCGGTAAGTATTATTATTACATGAGCGATCAAATCAATTCCACGCGGATCATTACGGATGACATCGGGAATGTGGTTTATTCCGAAGCCTATGGTCCTTATGGAGATGTTCAAAAGACCTGGACAAAGACATACGACCCAAAGCAAAAGTTCTCCGGCAAGGAACGGGAAGGGTATTCGGAACTGGATTACTTTGGGGCAAGGTACTTCGATAACAATTCGTACCGGTTTATTTCGGTGGATCCTATCATCAATAAGGAAGGTGCTATAGGCAATCCCCAGTTGTGGAACCTATATACTTATTGCGGGAATAATCCGATAACCTACTTAGATCCTGATGGCCGCGATGTTATATTACTAAATAAATCAGATTTAATCTATGGTGACGGGCATAATGCTGTTTTGATAGGGCGGGATAAAGATAAAAATGGAAATGGAGGATGGGAATACAAATCTAAAGATGGGTTGAATAAAGTCGCATCAGGCAGTGATGTAAACTCTACAGAAACATTTGATACTTTAAACGATTTTAAAAAATCTGACTATTGGGGAAAATATGATAAAAAATACAGGATGAAGACAGATGCAGATACAGACAGAAGAATGCAAAAAACCGCAAATATTGCAATGAAAATAAAATATCAAATATTTAAAAAATATGATATAAATGGCAAAGTCACTGGAATGAATTGTGCCGATTTGACAGAAGTCGTGTTAAAAATAGGCGGCAAGAATGTTCCAGAATATAAATCATTTACTTCGCCTAATTTGCAATATGAATTTGTTATGAAATATAACGAAGGCGAAGTACTTAAATAAGGAGCAGAAAAAATGAAAAAAAATTATTTTCTCTTCAGCATTCTCCCAATTTTAATTCATCTTCTTTTTCTCCCATTTTGGTTTTCAAAGAATAATTATGTTTTAGACCAGGTCAAGATTATAGAAATTGGATATCATTTTTTCTATTGCCTGGGATTACTTGTCATAAATTTCATTTATTCTTTGAAAAAAAATAGAGGGATAATTTTCCCCAATTTGTTAGTAATGATCATATTAATCTCTGTATCTGCTTTTATGATATTTTTTAACTATTGGCTCAAAACTGGAAATCATATTAATTTTTATTATGAAGACACTTTTTTCCTCTCGCTCTTGATTGGAATTCCAGTAATTGTAATCACTCTCTGTTGTATTATTTATGAGGTATTCTTTAAAGTTTCTAAATACATATCTCGAAATAGCGAAAGCAATAAAGAGAAATAAAATGGTTAAAAAAAATATTTTCTATTTGACAATAATTCTGTCATTAACTAGCAGAGTTTTATGTTTTTCAGATGAAATTGCTTATGGTGAAAAGCTTAATCTTTTGATAGAAAATGAAGAGTTAACTGTAATACATTATCATGATTGGTCAAAAGATTCCTATGAAAAACGTTATAAAATGATTACTACTCATCAAGACCCTTTTCTTAATGATAATGATTATTCCTATTTGGAATGCCGAGATAAAAAAACAGGGCGTCAAATATTTAAAAAACCAGTTCCCGCTTTAACTAAAATACATATTAGTAATGATTCAAATTATATTATTGGTTTATCTAAAATAAAATTGGATAATCCATTTCAATTAGTTATATTTGATAAACACGGCAACTTAATCTGTAAAAAGCATATAGCTGCTACAGAATCGGTCTTGACTCTCTCTGAATTCCATGACTTTCAAAAAAAGTTTCCTGCTTTATATAAATTTATGATGTCACGAAAAATGATAGTTATTGAAACGGACAAAGTTTACCTGGACTATTTAGGATGTGGTATTCAAACTGGAATAACAAGAGACACTTTCAAATTTTTGTTTAGTAAAGAAGCAGGCAATCACCTTTCAGAAGGTTTTAGCGATTCTGTTACAAATCACATATACTGGTATAAAGAACCGGATCCGAAAATTAAACTTAAATATAATTGTCAGGAATTGATTGCCATATCACTGCTTGACCCGAAAGGGAAAAGATTTATGATACCAATAAAACAATGTCAGGAATGATCTCTTTTGCCAATTCAGAAGGGCGGTCGCGAATTGTGGTACTACAATAACAAACAAGGAGGATACACAAGCTCAATTGAAAGAGAGATAAGCAATTTTAACAGAGAAATTAAAGCAATAGATAAAGTATTAAGGAGAAAATAAAGATGCATGACTTAGAAAAGGAAAATAGAGTAAATTATTTAGCAAATATTTTGTTAAAAAGTTCAAAAATAAATAATTATAATGATATGGAAAATAAAGAGGCATGGACTCTAGCACATTCATTTAATGACCTTGAAGACTCTTTTAAAAAAGTATTGACTGAATTGTTCCCAAAATTGAGAAATACTGAAATACAGGAAACGGAAATAAATGATTTACTCCTTGATATAGGAGAAGAGTTTAGGCACATTATTTATCATATTAAAGATCCAAAATTTTTCAAATATCTCTTTGATTCCGATTAATTGAACGTATAACTATAATGTTTTAAATTGGAAAAAGATGTTTTCATTGTGGGAGAATATTGATCAAATCTTTCCAGGTCCCGGTGAGTTTTCCTTTTGATGTCAGTGACAATCCGTTTGAAATACGGTATAATGAAGATATGAAGCGATCGATTAGCCCAATTTCCCCTGGAAATGAAAGGGCGGAAGCCTACTCCAATGAAATGGATTACAATGCTCATGGCCCCTATTTCCCATTTGTTACCACTGATACAGTACCCTCCAGCAATTTCGGGCAAATCCAGGCGGTAACCGTAACCTATACCGATACCTATTATATATATGCCTTTGACGGAAAGTTGCTATCCGAGTACGATCAAACGGGAAGTTGTGTAAGAGACTACATTTACAACGGGAACCGCTTGTTGGCCGAATACAGGCCATCAACAGGTAAGTATTACTATTACATGAGCGATCAAATCAATTCCACGCGGATCATCACGGATGACGCCGGGAACGTCGTCTATTCCGAAGCATACGGTCCTTATGGAGATGTCCAGAAAACCTGGACCAAGACATACGATCCCAAGCAAAAATTTTCCGGCAAGGAGCGCGAAGGATATTCGGAACTGGATTACTTCGGGGCGCGGTACTTCGATAACAATTCGTACCGGTTCATCTCAGTAGACTCTATCATCAATAAGGCAGAGGCTTTAGCCAATCCGCAATTGTGGAACCTTTATGCTTATTGCAAGAATAACCCCATTACTTTTTCAGATCCTGATGGAAGAAAATACGAAATTGCGGGGTCTAAAACATTTGAGGCTCAAATCAATCAAATGATAGGGTATTTGAATCAATCTCGCATCGCTTCAAAGATAATCAAGAGACTGAAAAACGCAAAAGACACAATAAAAATAACAGAGACAAAAATATTAGATAATACTTCTTTTAGCCGTAGTGATAAAACCATTGTGATTAATCCGAAGGAGGGTATTAGAATTGATAATGGTATCATCCAATCTCCAGCGTTGGGACTACTTCATGAAATGGCTCATGCGTCACGCTACCTGGAAGACCCTAAAGGTTATGCAAATGATCTTACTATAGATTTGAAAAGCTCTGGATTTAAAGATATGGAAGAATTTAGAGTAATTACTTTTATTGAGACTCCAGCAGCTAAACAAATTCCTGGTGAACCCGGGCGCGATACTCAACTTGAAAATGGAAGAAATAGATATCCAGGAGTTATAGTGCAGGGTCCTTGTAGTAGAACGGAACAAAGGTAGGTAGCTCTATGAATATACAAATAAAAAATATTTTGGTTAGGAGTATCATTGCAATTTTTTTCTTTTTCCATATGAGCCTATTTGGAATCGATACCAATGACATTGACTTCAGCCCGGATGGAAAAATTATTGCCTCGATTTCCATTCATGGGAATCTCTGTGTGTGGGATGTAGCTACCGGAAACAAAATAAAGCAATTTAATGTGAAAGATAAGTATGCACTGTCTTTATGCTTCAGCCCAGATGGAAAACTCCTCGCTGCCGGATATGATGACGGCAATATTTGTTTATGGGATACATTCACAGGCAAAAAAGTCAAAACGATATATGAGACTTCTTTACCAATTATTTCTGTTTGCTTCAGTCCCAATGGGGAGTTTATTGCTTCTGTTTCAAATTCCCATGTAATCCATCTATGGGAGGTGGCAACTGGAAAAGTAAACAACGTAATAAAAAAAGAAAGTAGCAGCATTTGTTCCATAGCGTTTAGCACAGATAGCAGGACTATTGCCGCTGGTTATAATGACGGCGCTATCGGATTGTGGGATGTGAACTCTTGCAAAGAAATAAACCAATTGTACGGGCATAAAGGTGTTGTATATACTGTATGTTTCAATGATAATGACCGAACCATTGCTTCTGGGGCCAGGGATGAAACTATTCGTCTCTGGGATGTAAAATCCGGCAAAGAAACTAGAACAATGTATGGGAACACTGGGAGAGTCTTCTCTATAAGCTTTAGTCCTAATGGCAGGACTATCGCTTCAGGCTCTGAGGATGGATCGGTTCATCTGTGGGATGTGGAGTTAGGTAAGGAAATACTATCTATGGAGCATACAGGGAGAGTCTATTCTGTAAAGTTTAATCCAACAGGAAAGATGTTGGCTTCTGGTTCCGGAGATGGGACTATTCGATTTTGGGATTTTGTTTCCGGGAAAGAAATTCTTCGAATAGAAGGTTTTGAAACCAAAAACATTGAATTTAAGACTCAAAAGAATAGCGGAAAATTGGCAATATTAATGAAACCAGACTATTTGCAAACCTCTGACGGTGAAATATCCAACTTTTCTATTAAAGTGAAAAATTCAGGGACTGGAGACCTGTATCTTGTCAGAATAGTAGAAGATATAGACCTCAATCAAAAATCACCTCTTATTTTTCACCCGCCAACCCCTCTCGAAAAATTAGCACTCAATGAAATAGTTGAAATCCCCTGCAAGGTTTCCGCATTATCTGGATATGCCAATCCAGTAGATCAAACATCTGTTTTGCATTTGAAAGTTATAGCTGCAAATAACTCTACAATACCCGTCAATATACCTGTTAAATTAGATGTACCCATGTTGAAATTCAAAATAATCAGTGCAAAGTTACAGAAAGACTATATGAAAGACACGCTGGTGATATTATTGGAATACCTTGGGAAACAGGATTTGTTGCCCGAGACAGAATTCAATGTGCAAATTGGAACTTATATGTTATATGAAATCGTAAGACCTCAGACAAAAGTCGGGGACAGATTTGAACTATGCTATACAATACCTGATGCTTTGAAATTAGACGAAAAATCTCAAATAGAACTCACAGTAAAAAAAATGAAGCATCCTGTTCATATTTGGGAGCTTCCTGTTAATGTAAATATTTATTCACGGGTAACAAGGTACTTATATCTTTTCATACTTTTACCAGTTTTAGGGATAGTTGTTGGTATATATTATCTGCGATTCTACCGCCGACGGCATAAAATTTGAAACAAAGAGGTATGAAGAGAACCCGAAAATTGAATCGAGGTATAATAATACAGGGCAATTGATTGAAGTTTCTCTTCTTGATCCGAAGGGGGAACGTTTCGAAATACCAATTGAAACCACCAAAAGTGAGGAGAAAGTTGAGTGCAAACCGAAATGTCATTGAGGATATGAACTGCTTAATCGCCGAATTCAGACCGCAGACCAATAAGTACTATCATTACATGAGCGATCAAATCAACTCCACTCGGATTGTGAGGGATGACAGCGATAACGTGGTCTATTCATAAGCGTAAGGATAAAGGACTAAAATGACCTGCAAAAAAATTGGAAAACATAATGACAGATTTATTTTTATTGAAGAGGTAGAAAATTTAAGACATATTGAAACCAATTATTCTTCCGAATCGGCAATCTTGTTATGGCTAGGAAATGAGGACTGGAAAAAGGAAGAGTTTATCGATGTAGTAGAAAAAATGGTAAAAAAGGAAGTTATCGCTATATGTGTAACAGGAAAAAGGGTTGACGAACAATTTGACCTCTTAATAAGTACACAAGGGCCAATTTCAACAAAAAAACATACGATGACATATATGTTTGACGAAAAAAACATAGAAAATGTTCTTGAGAATCTTTTTTGGGTCGTTATTACAGATGGGGAGCGATGGGATAGTTGGAAAAACTATTTGATTATTTGCGTTGCCGATCAAATAATTTCTGATAAAATCAAGAAACTGATAAAAGAAAAATGGGATAATAATGCACAAGAGGTTTTAAAATGAGAGTTACATATGATAAGCAAGCTAATGCAGCTTATATTTACCTTGCATCACAGATATTTCCTAGATCAATAATAGATACATATACATGTAATCCGGTTGAAGTAGGCGGAGAAATAAATTTAGATTTTGATAACCAGGGAAGATTAGTTGGTATTGAAATTTTAAATGCTGATAAGAAATTGCCAATGGAAGTTCTCGAAAACGCTGAAAAAAACAAGGAATAAATATAATAGCGAGATCAGACCGGAAGTAGCGTCAGGGATTACATTTTCGCAGGCAATCGCTTGTTGGCCGAATACCGGCCGTCAACAGGTAAATATTACTATTAGTAGTTTATTCCGAAGCCTATGGACCTTATGGTGAGATTAGGGGAGCTGCGGATTATGTTTCCTCAGTTTTTTCACCGGCGTCTTCTTCGATGATTTTGATTTCGTCGTCGCTGAGTTGGTAGAGTTGGTAGACGGTTTGATCGATTTGCCGGTCAAGGATTTGGATTTGTTTTTTAAAGAGGTTCTTTTCCGTCTCCATCCTGGCCGAATGATATTTCTTTTGAAGATCAAGCATATGACTAACCATTTCCACCATAATATCCCTTTTGTTTTTTGGGGGATATGGAATTGCAAATTTTAAAATATCCCTTATCATTATTTGTGGGAAAATATCATCAACACTGATTTGAAATTTTTTCCTAAAATACCAGCCAATAAAAGTTGAATTTAATATACCAAGGAGATATAAATATTCCATGTCCACATTTTCTTTTATCTTAAGCACAAATAAAAGCGTATTACAATAAGATGTTTCGGGGACATATGTAGAAATTAATGTTTTGCCAATAATCTTCCTTATCAGTATTTTTTCACTTTCGAACTTTTCCGGGTAGCGTGGTTCTGCCAACCATGGTCCATAATTTATCCAATTATTTTCTTTCCAAAGTAAGATGTATCGGCCTATGTGTTTTCCATCATAGAATGGTAAAAAACATTTTTCCATTTGCTTTTCAGAGGTGAAGGGTTTTTTATCGCGAATATCTTTCGTTTGAGGTGGCTTTCCTTTCCCTACTTGATATGCTTTTATGCCATAAAATATCTCAGAAAAGTAGGATATAAAATTATTTTGCTTATCGATTCTGCTGATTATATTCATCACATCAGTATTACTTTGGACGTTAAATGCATTCTGGGTAAACCAGTCCTCAGTTGATATAATAAATTCATTTTGAGGCTGAATTATTGCTTTTATTGGTATCCTTTTGTTAAATACTTTTACTGAGGCTTGAGAGAGGTGATAATTATTGGTTTTTTCATTTTTTTCGGTAAAAAACAAAGTTGTATCAACCGTTGCGTTGGTAAAAACATTTGATGGAAGAGCAACAATTTCTTGTACCTTTGTATTTTGAAGGATAAATGTCCGGAGGGATTGTGTGAAACCAAGGTTCAGATACGTATCCGGGATAATATATCCGAGTAAGCCGTTAATTTCAAGAAGATTAACTGCTTGCTCTACAAAAATCAGGTAACTTTCTCCACGCCAGACAAAAGTCTCAAATTTATTTTTTAAATATTCTAAAGTGCTCTCAACGAATATTGCGCCATACGGGGGATTGCCGATGACGACATCGAAACCACCTTGTTTGAAAATCTCCGGGAATTCCTCCTGCCAATCAAATACATTGATCCGCCGCACCGTCTCCTCATCCTGGAACAAACTCATTTGCCCCTGCTGATAAAAATCCGAACCGATCAACGAATTGCCACTCTTAATATTACCGGAAAGATCAGGGAGCAACTTCTTATCCGAATACCTGATCAACATCCCTTTCAACTCACCGGACTCGCCCTCCAATAACTTCAATAATAACGAAAGTTTCGTTACCTCCACCGCCTGCCGGTCGATGTCCACCCCGAAAATATTATTCGCTAGAATCTGCCTCTTTTCATTGAAAGTCAACCGGTACTCGCCTTCACCAACGACATACACCCGGTTCTCCTTTTCGACCTTTTTCAAGATCGATAGCTGTTTATCCGATTCGGAAAGTTTTTTGTCCAGGTGACCGACGGTATAATAATTCAAATGATAGTCCAACAGCAATCGATACGCCCCCAACAAAAACGACCCGCTGCCGCACGCCGGGTCCAGGATTTTTAATAGAGCAATCTCTTCGGGCTTTTTATCCTTGATCTTTTCCCCCACGGTATTGCGCACAATGTAATCCACGATGTATTTGGGCGTATAATAAACCCCGCCGGCCTTTTTCACCTCGGGTTTATCCTCTACTTTTGCCTGGTGAGACGCGGTCAGGCGAATGGTTTTGCCCAGGAACTGCTCGTAGATATTCCCCAGTATCTCCACATCGAACACGGAAAACTCATAGGGCGAATCCGGGTAATAGAGACTTTTGATAATATCCCTGAACACCCGGTCATCGATAACCAGCCTGGTGGAAATGGTATCCTTTTGGAAATCGAAAAGACCGGAATTATATTTCCCGTCGGCCTGGTAAAAAAGTTTCACCAATTCCGGGTAAATGGCTGATTTGGTTTCCAGGAGTTCCTGGATGCGGCCGTAGGTTTCGATCTGGCGGTCTTCGGCAATGCGTAAGAATATAATCCTGTCGATAATGGCCTGGACCACGTAATTCAACTCGTAAATGGAGAGGTCTTTATTCCTCAGTGCGATATTCTTTGCCAGGTCTTCGCGCCATATTTCAATCAACTTGAGGAATTCCTTATCTACTTCGGAAGTGCCTTTTTTCCCCTTGTTTTCCTCGATATATTTATCGAAACTACCCTTTAAAATGGCCTCCCTGGAAAAGGTTTGTGAAATGAAGTCGATTTGGTCGTTGTATTCCTTGTAGGTGCAATAGAAAATCCGCGCGGTAGACGCGCCATCGTTTTTATCGGGTTTGATGCGGGTATCGTAAATGGCAAACTCCTCGAAATCGGTAAGAATGGAGAGCGGGAGTTTGGCGGTATAAGCATACCGTCGTAATTGAAAAGCGGGAGTGATATCGTGTTTAATATCGACGGAGGGTTTTTTAGCTTCGACGAAAAATTTCCGCTCACTGCCGATGCGAAAACAGTAATCGGGCGCATTGACTTTACCTTTAATGGGGATTTTGTCTTCGCGGACAACTTCACGGTATTGTTCGGAATAGCCTTGCGCGTTGTAAATATCCCAGCCCAACAGATGGAAAAACTTATCGATAAAATCAGCCCGTGTTTTGGCCTCGTCGTAACTTTTCCCTTTGTATTGGACGATATTATACTCGAATGGCCGACCAGGTTGTTTAATTCATTCATGCGGTTTGTTTCAAGCATGTTTCATTATAATACAAGCGATTCCTTTTTACAACCCCCGCGGCGCCCCCATGCTGGGGGTCCCGTTTGTAGGACCGTACCACCGGATTCCACCAGGAGTTTTTTCCGGCTCCTTAAGCAACGGGAAGAAATAAAATTTGTAGGTTTCGAGCCGAACGATGCAGCGAACCATCCCAAATTGAATTTATCTCCGTTTGTACTGTTCAAGACCCTTGAGGAAAATACCGGCGGCCCTTGCTAATTTGTGAGTTTCCAATACATAGGCCATGCGGACTTCCTGTTTTCCTTTGCCGGGCGTGGAATAAAAACCGGGACCCGGGGCCACCATTACGGTCTCGCCGTCCTCGTTGAAACTCTCCAGCATCCAGCGGGCAAAGTTATCGGCGTCATCGATGGGCAATTTCGCCATAATATAAAACGCGCCTTTGGGTTTCTGCAGCACGATATCTTTGTTGGCGGTTAACGCATCGCACAAAATGTCCCTCCGCTCCTGGTAATCCTGCTTGATCGCTTTAAAATAATCCATGGGCAGGCGGTACGCGGCAATGGCCCCTACCTGGTCAAGGGTGGCGGGACACAAACGCGCCTGGGCGAATTTCAAAATGGATTGCATCACTTCGGTGTTTCGCGAAATCACGGCGCCGATCCTGGCCCCACAGGCGGAATAACGCTTGGATATCGAATCTATCACGATTACCCGGTCTTCCATTCCTTCCAATTCCAGGATGCTGAAATGTTTTTCCCCGTCATAAGTGAATTCTTTGTAGACCTCATCGGCCACCAGGAATATATCGTGCTTTTTGGCCAACCGCCCCAACTGCCGTATCTCTTCTTCGCTAAATATCGTCCCGGTGGGATTATTGGGAGAACATATAAGAATTGCCCTGGTGCGCGGGGTGATTTTTTTCTCAATCTCGCTTATATCCGGCAGGTGAAAGCCGGTTTCCGCTTTCGTCTCGATAGGAACCAGGGCGACGCCGGTGAGGGTGGCGAAACCGTTATAATTGGTATAGAATGGTTCAGGGACAATCACCTCATCCCCGGGGTCGGCGATCACTGCAAAACCGAACGAAACGGCTTCGCTTCCGCCCACGGTAATCACAATATGTTCCTTCTTTAAAGGGATATTGTAGTTGCCAAAGTAATCGATCATGGCCTCTTTCAACTCCGGCAGTCCGTCCGATGGTCCATAAGCCAGGACTTTCTCGGAAAAGTTTTCAATACTTTTATAAAAGACATCCGGGGTGGGGACATCCGGTTGACCGATATTTAAGTGGTAGATTTGAACGCCCCTGGCTTTGGCCGCATTGGCGATGCCCGCCAATTTCCTGATAGGGGATTCTTGTATCTCTTTGCCACGGTTTGAAATCTTCATAAAGCCTCCTTTTTATTAATTAAGATAAATTATAATACCCCCCGCGCTTTTAATCAAGGGGGCAGGCAAAATTTTTTGCCCGAGCCTGACGGTGTCCGGAAGGGAATCGTATGGCACTGTCCTACAAATAGGAACCCCGCGCCGCGGGGTTTGACGAAATGTGATTTTTGTAATAGAATAAGGACTTAATAAAAGTGGTAAAACAATGGAAAATTCAAACGACTTGATAGAAGAAATAAAGGAATTAAAAAAAGCAAAGCATGCGGCGCTCCTGGTCCATAATTACCAGGTGGAAGAGGTCCAACTGGCGGCCGATTACCTGGGCGATTCCCTGGAGTTAAGCCGCACCGCCGCCGTTGTAAAGCAGGATATCATCGTTTTTGCCGGGGTCAAGTTCATGGCTGAGACGGCCAAAATTCTTGCCCCGCAAAAAAAAGTATTGCTCCCGCGCCTGGATGCCGGCTGTCCCATGGCGGACATGATCACGGTGGAGGAATTAAAAGTACTGAAAGCGAACCACCCCCACGCCAAAGTAGTGACCTATGTCAATTCCAGCGTCGAAGTCAAAGCGGAAAGCGACGCCTGCTGCACTTCCAGCAATGCGGTTAAGGTAGTCGAAAACATCGCCGCGGACGAAATCATTTTCATACCGGACCAAAACCTGGGTAATTATGTACAGAAAATGGTCCCCCAAAAGAAGCTCATTCTCTTTGAAGGCTACTGCTACGTACACAACCGCATCAAGAAAGAAGAAATCACGGAGATGAAGAAACGCCTCCCCGGGGCGAAAGTGTTGGTGCACCCGGAAGTGCGGATGGAAGTGATCGACCTGGCGGACGAGGTGTTGTCCACCGGGGGCATGTTAAAATACGTTTCCACGTCCCCCCACAAGCAGTTTATCATTGCCACGGAACAGGGTCTTATCGAACGGATGAAACGGGAAAACCCGGGCAAAGAATTTTACCCGGCGTTGACGGCGAAAATCTGCGTCAATATGAAACGAACCTCGCTGAGGGATGTTTATGAGGCGTTAAAATATGAACGGTATGAAATCCGGGTTGACCGGTCCATTGCCCGGCGGGCAGTGCGCGCCCTGGATGAAATGCTGAAATATGTATAAAAAAAGAAGGAGTTAAAATGACTTTAAAAGAAAGAGTAAACGCGGCAATAGAAAAAGTAAGGCCGCCCCTGGAAGCGGACGGCGGCGGCATCGAATTGGTGGATGTCCTGGAAGATGAAAAAGTCGTACTGGTGAAACTCACCGGCGCCTGCCACGGATGTCCCATGAGCACCATGACCATTAAAGGTTTCGTGGAACAAACCATCATCGATGAAATCCCGGAAATCAAAGAAGTAAGATTAGCTTAATACGTACAAACCGGTAAGCGGCAGCGGTAGGGAACAGGCATTGCCTGTTCCGCTCTTCCGCTCTTCCGCTCTTCCTTTTTCCTGCGTATACAACCAGGTCAAAAAACGTACAACTTTAGTTGTACAAAAAAAAAGTTTATTTTCAACCCAAAAATACAACTTTCGGTGTATTGACAGATACGCATTCATTAAGTATGATAAAATTTCAAGATACAGTATCGTCCAAAAAGGTTTATCTCAAATGGGCGATTGAAATTTTTAAGTAATACCATCAGGTAGTTCGATTAAAAAAGACCGACCCAGGAGGAACGTTAAGAAGGCATATTCGCTTGTTTATTATGTCGAGATTATCGGGTAATCTGTTTATTTAATGTCTGCATCTAAAATTTAATCAAATAAAACAAGGAGGATTTAAATGAACAAAAAGTTTTTTATGTTCACACTGGTTTTTGTGTTGTGCTGCTTTATGGCCACAAGCGTATGGGCAGCCAAGAAAGTCGATTTGCTTGCAGCCAATTCCGCCGGTTATATCATGAAGATGAATAACCAGGGCGACCATGGCCGTTCAGCAATGGGCTCTATTTTCGGCCTGTCCAATGGCGAAAAATTCACATTGCTTCGACAGGCGACGGATTTCAACAGCGTCACCCATGCCCGTTATCAGCAAACGTACAAGGGCATCCCGATCTGGGGTATCCAGACCGTCGTAAGCAGGGACCATACCGATGAAGTGGTTAGAATCAACGGCGCCGTGGTGCTGGATACGCCGAAGGACATCCTGAACCTCCCCGGCACATTGGACCCGCAGGGCGCTTTAAAACGTATGCAGAAACAACATAAGGCCAAAGCCCCCAACTCAGTATGGAGCTTTAGAAATGAAGAAACCGGCACGTTTATTTACGTCGACCAGAAGAACAAAGCCAATCTCTGCTACGTCGTTTCCTTTTTCGCCGATAATGAATTAGGCAACCCGTCACGGAATATTTACTTTATCGATGTCAAATCCGGCAAGGTCATCAATTCCTTCGATAAGCTGGCATTTGCCTCCGGTACAGGCCCGGGCGGAAACCAGAAGATCGGTCAATATGAATACGGCACCGATTACCCGGCTTTTGGCGTCGCTGAAGCCGGCGGCACCTGCACCATGAATTTTGGTAACGTGAATACCGTAGATTTAAACAACGGCTCCAGCGGCAGTACCCCTTATTCTTACACTTGCTACAGGAACACCCATTTGACCGTCAACGGCGGCTATTGCCCCCTGAACGACGGTCAATTTTTCGGCCAGGTGATTTACGACATGTACCAAAATTGGTATGGCCTCCCCGTGCTCCCGTTCCAGCTCACCATGAAGCTCCATTACAGCACCGGTTATGAAAATGCTTTCTGGGATGGTTCCTCCATGACTTTTGGCGATGGCGCCACCACCTTTTATCCCCTGTGTTGTTTGGACGTTTCCGCCCACGAAGTTAGCCATGGTTTTACCGAAAATCATTCCGGTTTAATCTATTCCAGCCAATCCGGCGGTATGAATGAATCATACTCGGATATGGCCGGTGAAGCGGCTAAGTATTACATGAGGGGCACCAATGATTTTATGTGCGGTTATGATATCTTTAAAGCCGCCGGTCAAGCCTTGAGATACCTTTATGATCCCCCATTGGACGGCATCTCCATCGATCATATCAGCCAGTATTACGAAGGGCTGGATGTTCACTACAGCAGCGGTCTTTTCAACAAGGCGTTTTATTTAATCGCCACCTCTTCCGGTTGGACCACACGGATGGCCTTTGATATTTTTACCAAGGCCAACACCGATTATTGGGTTCCCAGCTCCACTTTCCAGCAGGGCGCCGAAGGCGCCATGAATGCGGCGGTGGATTATGGATATTCCTGCCAGGATGTAGTTAATGCTTTTGCCCAGGTAGGTATTACATTAGTATGCCCCGGCCCGCCCGTGGCCAACTTCTCCGCTTCATTACTCTCCGGCGGCGTCCCGTTGACCACCACGTTCACCGATCTGTCCCAGGCCGCTTCGAGCTGGTCATGGAATTTCGGCGACGGCCAGACCTCGACCCTCAAGAACCCCAGCCACACCTATACCGCCATGGGTACTTACACCGTCACCCTGACCGCCACCAACCAATTTGGGTCCGATGCCGAAGTCAAAACCAATTATATCACCGTAACGACGCCCCAGCCCCCGATTGCCAATTTCATCGCCAGCGCTACGGAAGTTAATTTGAACAACGTTGTCACCTTTACGGACAAAACTCTTGAAAATCCCACCACCTGGTCCTGGACCTTCGAAGGCGGCACACCCGCCACCAGCACTGCCCAGAATCCAACGGTTACCTATACTACCGTGGGAACATATGACGTGACATTAGTGGTCACCAATGCCCAGGGCAGCGATACCGAAGCCAAAGTAAATTATATCAATGTGGTCGAGAAACCCTACTGCGCATCACAGGGCACCACCTACAACCAGGAATGGATCGCAGGCGTCCAGGTAGGCTCCATGAATAACGCCTCCGGCATGACCGGCTATACCGATTTCACTAACATTACCTGCAATTTGACCGGCGGTACGACGCCCAGCGTTGTCCTGACCCCCGGGTTCAATGGCGGCCCATGGACCGAATATTGGGCAATCTGGATCGATTACAATGACGACCATGATTTTGATGATGCCGGTGAAGCAGAGTTCAGCGGCGCCGGTACTTCCGTCGTTTCCGGTAGTTTCACCGTTAATCCCGGCATCGATAAAGTAACGCGGATGAGAGTTTCCATGAAGTACGCCGGCGCTCCCACCTCTTGCGAAACCTTCTCCTACGGCGAAGTGGAAGATTATACCGCCAATGTCGTCAGCGGCGGCGGCAATCTCCCACCCGTGGCCAACTTTACTTTTACCGTCAATAACCTGACCGCCAATTTTACCGATGCCAGCACCGACCCCGACGGAACCGTTGTGGCCTGGTCATGGAATTTCGGCGACGGCGGCACCTCTACCTTGCGGGACCCCGTCCACATCTATGCGGCGGCCGGAACCTACAATGTCACCCTGACCGCCACCGATAACGACGGCGCCACGAACCCAATCACCAAACCCGTCACGGTAACAGCCCCAACTACACAGATGTATGTTTACAACATCGTCCAGACCATCACGAAGGCATCCAGGAAATATAAATCCACCGCCGTGGTCACCATTCATGATACCAACAGCGCAGCGGTTGCCAACGCCACCGTTTACATCACCTGGAGCGGCGTCGTTACCGGCAGTAAAACAGCCGTTACCAACGCCAGTGGACAGGTGACCTTCGTATCCGCCCAGGTCAATAAAACCGGGCCCTTTACCATTACCGTCACCAACGTCACCCACGCCACCATTCCCTACAATTCCGCGCTCAATATCAAAACGACAGATACCAAATCCTATTGAAGACAGTCCGTTATATGACGTAAATGAGTTTCTAATTTAATAAAGGCCCGGGATGTGAAAACCTCCCGGGCCTTTTTTTTCATTTCAATATTCAAAATTAAAAAAAAGGGGGGCAATGCGACAAAAAAAGATATGCTCTATTAAGACCCCCGGCATGGGGGCAAAATAAATATAATATAAGGAGTGATAATAATGAAAATTAAAAAAAACATGTTTTTAATCAAACTTTTGTTTTTGTTGGTAATGGTTTCACTTTTTACTTCGTACCAGGGCCTGGTCTACGGCGACAAAGCCGACCCCCGGGTCCTGGCCAGGGTAGAAGTGACCGGGATGTTAAATGACCTAAAGCTCCCGGTTTACGCGCACCTGCAAGATGCATCCGGCCAGGATTACGCCCTGGTGATTGCGCCGCAATCCCAATTAGACCAGGCCGGCGCCCCGTACCGCATCCTGGATAAAGACGCCGCCGGCGCCGATTACTTTATCCTGTTTACACCATCTGCGTCATCCGCGGATAAACGGGGTCAAGCGTCGCCGCCGGACAACGCCCTGCTTAACGACGGGAAACACGTCGTTATACGGTCCACATTTCAACAGGTAGAGAGACTGGTGGAAGTCGGTTTCGAAGCGCAGTGGTTGGGGCATACCCCCATGGTGGTAACCCCCGCCGGGCGGGAGCCGGAAACTTCGGCGCTGGCCCTGACTTACGACGCCGTCATCGCCGGGATGCTCGACCAGGTCACCCAGACCAAGGTGCAAACCTACACCAACAACTTGAGCGGCGTCAACCCCGTCGTTATCGGCGGCAGCAGCTATACCATCGCGACCCGTTACACCAATTCGGGCACGCCGATTTCAAAGGCCACGCAGTATGTTTATGAATTCATGCAGGGTTTGGGATTGACGGTGAGCTACCACAATTGGTCGCTTTCAGGTTATACGGGCCGGAATGTCATCGGCCAGATAACCGGCACCACCCAGCCCAATGAAATCGTATTAATCACGGCCCACCTGGATGATATGCCCTCCGGGTCCACGGCCCCAGGGGCCGACGATAACGCCAGCGGTTCCGTGGGCGTCATGCTGGGCGCCGAGTTGCTCAAACAGCAGCAATTCAAACGTACCGTGCGGTTCGTGTTTTTTACCGGCGAAGAGCAGGGGCTCCTGGGCAGCGTTGCCTACTCCGACCTGGTTTACGGCAATGGCGATAATATCGTCGCCGTATACAATATGGATATGATCAGTTATGACGCCATCGGGCTGCCGTATTTGCGGCTGCATACCCGCACCACCAGCAACCCCGGGTACCCCGGCGACCTGGCCATCGCCAATACCTTTGTCGATGTGGTGAATACGTACGGTTTGAGCAGCGGCCTTTCCCCCATTATTACCGCGGACGGTGAATCCCGGAGCGATCATAATTCCTTCTGGAGCAACGGTTATTCGGCCATCCTGGGTATCGAAGACCACATCGATGATATGACCCCCTACTACCACCTGACCTCGGACACTGTTTCAACCCTCAATTGGATCTATTATACCAATTATGCAAAGGCCTCTATCGGGATGGCCTCGCACCTGGCCCTTCGAGATGACGGCACTATAATCGCCAATTTCAGCGGCTCTCCCACAATCGGCGCCGTGCCCTTGACCGTCAATTTCACGGATTTATCCATAGGCGCGACGTCGTGGTCATGGAATTTTGGGGACAGCGGGACTTCGACGCTGAAAAATCCTTCCCATACCTATACTTCCACCGGGCTATACACCGTAACATTGACCGCCAGCAACGCATCCGGGTCCGATGTCATGACCAAAACGGATTATATAACCGTTACACCGCCTGCGGCCCCGGTTGCCGCCTTTACCGCCAGCGCTACCAATATCACCGTCGGCAACAGCGTCACCTTCACGGATCAATCCACCAACAATCCCACATCCTGGTCCTGGACTTTCGAAGGCGGTACACCGGCCACCAGTACGGCCCAGAATCCGACAATTACCTATAATACCCCCGGTACCTTTGACGTGACCTTAATCGCCTCCAATGCCCAGGGCAATGATACCGAGGCCAAAGTGGATTATATCACTGTGTCCGAAGTACCCTACTGCGCGTCCCAGGGAAGTAATTACAGCATGGAATGGATCGCCAGGGTCCAGGTGGGTACGTTGGATAACTCCTCCGGCGCCGCGGGTTACACCGATTTCACAAATATTACCTGCAATTTAACCGGCGGTACGTCGGCGAACGTTACCCTGACCCCGGGTTTTTCAAGTTCCACTTATTCCGAATACTGGAAAATCTGGATCGACTACAATGGGGACCATGATTTCCTGGATACAGGCGAAGAAGAGTTCAGCGGAACCGGGACTTCGGCCGTTACCGGCAGTTTCACCGTGAATCCCGGCATCGATATCTTAACGCGGATGAGAGTTTCCATGAAATACGCGGCAATTCCCACCTCATGTGAAACGTTTTCCTATGGCGAAGTGGAAGATTATACCGCCAATGTCGTCAGCGGCGGCGCCAATCTCCCGCCCACGGCCAACTTTACTTTCACCACCAATGGTTTGACCGCCACTTTTACCGATGCCAGCACCGATTCCGACGGCACGGTTGTGGCCTGGTCATGGAATTTCGGCGACGGCGGCACGTCCACCTTGCGGGACCCCGTCCACACCTATGCGGCGGCCGGGACCTACAATGTCACCCTGACCGCCACCGATGACGACGGCGCCGCGAACCCGGTCGCCAAACCCGTCACGGTAACAGCCCCCACTACACAGATGTATGTTTACAACATCGTCCAGACCATCACGAAGGCATCCAGGAAATATAAATCCACCGCCGTGGTCACCATCCGGGATACCAACAACGCCGCGGTTGCCAATGCCACCGTATACATTACCTGGAGCGGCGTCGTGACAGGCAATAAAACAGGCGTTACCGCAGCCAATGGAAACGTGACCTTTGTATCCGCACAGGTTAGTCAAACCGGGCCCTTTACCATTACCGTCACCAACGTCACCCACGCCACCATTCCCTACAATCCCGCGCTCAATATCAAAACTTCAGATACCAAATCCTATTGAAAACCGTCAATCATATAAGATTATTGAATTAAAACGTAGGGGTTTGATTAATCAAACCCCTACACTGGCATTGCCTGTTCCCAAATTGGCATTGAAGGAACAGGCGATGCCAGTTCCCTACCAAATTGCGCCCTGTCCCGATTTTTCCTCCAAAAACCATCTCCTTATTGAGAGTTGAGATGATTTGTATAACGTAGGAAATCCCCAGGGCCGTGCAAAGCGGGTCCACGCGCCGCGTGGTTAGTGGGCGACGATGCCTAGTTTTTCTCTCATTTGCGGGTCGTCTACCAGGGCGGCGGCCAACACATTGATATACCGGCTCATCCATTTCGAATAAACCGAGTAGGCTTCATTTTTCGCCGCCGTGGCCCGTTGGGCTTCGGCCCTGGCGTTTTTGTGGGCCGTTTCCGCGGTTTGGGTGTTATTAAATGCCAGCTTTGCCTCATCTATCATAGCCTGGGGCACGCCTACTCCCGCCAACAGCCCGGTTACCGCCGGAAGATTCCCTAATATGTTGAAAAAGTACCGGTTGGCTTCGGACCAGGGTCCGTAGGCAATTTTCGTCAAATCCGCCGGTTTCAGATTGGCCAGGGTTTTGGGGTCGTCTCTTAAGACCAGGCGGAGCGCCTGCACGATACGCGAGTTTTTTTGCCTGGACACTTTCATTAAGTCCAGAAATATCGTATGGGCATTCAACTGCGCGATAAACGCCGTTTTCTGCGCCTCGTAGGCTTCGTTAAGCGTATCGAAATAGGCCTGGCCCTGGGCGATGGCCGCGGCGTCGTAGCCCACGCTTGCCGCATCGGCTTTGAGCCCGGGGTCGTCGGCCGAAAGTTTGAGGGTGTTTCTACCCACGGCCAGTGCTGTTTCAAAGGCTTCGCCGGGGTTTCGTTTTTTCTTAGATGTTTTTGTTTCGTCCGGGGTGGTTTCGTCCGGGGGGTTTTGTTCGGTATTGTTTTCTTCAGTCATGTTTTATATCTCCTTTTATTTATATTCCGGGAACAGGGTCCGGTAGTATTCGCGTATATAGGATGGTGGAATACAGGGGAAGGCTGCGCCCGGTAGTTTTGCTGCTTCCGCGGGTCGAGTTGCCATATAAAGGACCCATTATGTGGCAACTTGGGGTCGAGTTGCCATATAAAGCACCCATTATGTGGCAACTTGGGGTCGAGTTGCGACATAAAGGACCCATTATGTGGCAACTTAGGGTCGAGTTGCGACATAAAGGACCCATTATGTGGCAACTTAGGGTCGAGTTGCCATATAAAGCACCCATTATATGGCATCCGGAGGTCGGGGTATGGCGGGAGAAGGGAAAGGTGTCGCTTCCCCGCGGCGGTAGAACTTCGGATGTCACGTTTCTTGCTGTCCATTTTCCAATTATAACTGCATTTTATTAGTTTTTCAAGTATTTTCTTTCATTATATAAAATTTTTTTCCCATATTATTCCGATACCAGGAATTTTACAGATTGTTTTTCTGTTTTAGCAATTCAGATTTTAAAAATGGTTTGGGGGAACACATAGGTTCGCCGCGACATTTCTACATAAATCAATCGAATTGCCTGGATGGTCGGATTTTTTCGGTTTTGTAGGGGCAGACCTGCGTGTCTGCCCTTTTTTTAAGGAGGGATTAGGGGACAGCCCAATTTTTCACCTACCTCTCTGTAAAAAGCTAAAAGAGGAAGGAGTTGAAATCTGGTTGGATCAATGGGATATCGCCCCGGGAGATAATTGGGATAAAGCTATCAATGACGCAATCTATAAGTGTACTAAAATGTTGATGATTCTTTCGCCCGACGCAGTCGATTCGAATCAAATACAAGGTGAATTATACACTTTTTGTGAAGAGAAAAAACCCGTCATTCCTATCGTTTATCGGGATTGCAGAATCCCTAGAATATTAAAAGCAATCCAATATATGAATTTCACTTCAAGCGACCTTGAGAATAAAACTAAGATTGCAGAATTAGTGAAGATAATAACAAAATGAGATGGAAACCCGTCCTGCTCCCTAAACGGTCTTCAATTTCCTTCCCCCGTCGGTGATGCCGCGTTTAATCGTCCGGCTTCACCGGGACATCAAAGACCAATTGCGCTGGCGCAACGGGGTGGTGCTGGAGAACCGGGGATTCGACGCCCTGGCCGTAGTCAAGAGTGACGACCTCGGAAATTTTTTTTCCATGTCCTGTTTTTTTCTTTGAAAAACTAGAGGCTTACCTCTCGTTGGGAAAGAAGATGGATAGCATATTGATTCAAACTTACATTTTCTTTTTTGGCATGCTGTGCTAATTTTTTATGAAGCGTCCTGGGCATACGCAAAGTGAAGCTTCCGCTGTATTGGGATTCTGACGCAGGTTCTGGTATTGCAATACCTCTTTCCAGAGCAACTTCCAGCCATCCCTCCATTGCATCAAGAATATTATTATATGCTTCTTCGTAAGTTTCTCCCTGGGTCATACAACCTTGTAATTCTTCTACTTCCGCAAAAAAGCCACCATATGGATCTTTTTGGATTACGATTCTATACGGAAGGTTCATATAATATTTTACGTCCTTCGTTCTCATTTAACCCTCCAATTTCAAGATTTCTATAATTCTCTCAAGGTAGATTTACTTTACCGTATTACCGTGAACGGGGATTGAGATCACATTTTTATTGTTTGTAAAGAGAAAGTGGCTTCCCTGGTTCTGACATTTTCAAAGCCATGACTTTTCAATATTGCTCTTATCTCATCAAATTTCATATCTACAGGTTTTCTCAGCAATTTGTCTTGTAATTTATCTATCTTCGTCATGCTTTCACCAAATACGGTATCACTGCCAATACTCTACTATAATACAAAAAGGTCCTTTTGTCAATTTTGGTTTTTTGCCTCAATCCACGCCGCCCCAATAAGGGGGAAAAATTGGTCTGTCTCCTAATCCTAATTTTCTAATTCTTGACTGTCCCGAATGTCATTGGGGTCATTGGGGGGGGGGATTAGAGGACAGCCCAATTTTTCGCCCATTAATTCTGCAACCGGGCCGGGCCGGGATAAGAAAAGATTAATTGTCAATGGTCATTGGTCATTGGAAGTTGTGCCCTTCGGGCATTTCTCTCCGCCTTTGGCGAAAGAATTTAAGACGCCTTCGGCGAAAAAATTGACGGACGGGATTTTATTTCATTTTCTTTTCGCCGAAGGCGTATCGGATTGCCCGAAGGGCTCCACATCCATTGACCATTGACCATTGACCATTCTTTTTCCCCTTCTTTTCTGTTATAATTGGAAGCTGTGATGGTGTAACGGTATCACGGTGTAACGGAGGCGATTATGAGGATTAATACTGACGACTTAAAGCTTATTGAGCAATTGCAAAAGGAGACGGGGATAACATTGAAGCGGGTTCCCATGGAAGAGATAGGGAGATATGATGTTACCGGTTTCGCAGCGGACGATAACGGGCGGGTGCGGGGTCTGTCGATTTGGGAGAAAAAACTGCTTCGCCTACCGGCACTGCTCTCAAAATTTCAACAACTGGAAAAGCTGGCCCTTATTGGTACTCAAATCAGCGATATATCAAGCCTCAACCAGTTGAAGGGGTTAACGTATCTCAATTTATTTAATAATCAAATCAGCGATATATCAAGCCTCAAAGAGTTGAAGGGGTTAACGGTTTTATCTTTATCCAATAATCAAATCAGCGATATATCAAGCCTCAAAGAGTTGAAGAATTTAAAAGTATTATATTTAAAGGAGAATAAAATCACTCATATGCCCGCTGAATTTCTTGACCTGGGGCTGGCGATTAAATGGGATTATGATGGTAAAGATGATGGCATTTTACTGTTCGTCAACCCCCTGGAATCGCCGCCCGTGGAGATCATCAAGAAGGGAAATGAGGCAATCCGGCAATATTTCAAATCCCTGGAGGGGGAAAAACAGGCCCTAAACGAAGTGAAAGTCCTGCTGGTGGGCGACGGCGCCGCCGGCAAAACATCACTGGTCAAACGGCTGCTGGGCAAGCGTTTCGATAAAAACGAATCACAAACCCACGGCATTAATATTAATACCATGGAAATCTCCCAAAATAACACCAAAATAAAAATCCGCCTCTGGGATTTCGGCGGACAGGAGATCATGCACGCCACCCACCAGTTCTTCCTCTCCAAACGCAGTTTATATATT
>JAPKZK010000209.1 GCA_026393835.1 Candidatus Aminicenantota bacterium
TTTCTTTTGTAGCTCTTACAAATATGCTTTCGAAAAAAAAACACGAATTGGGGATAAGAATACCGCAGCGGTCGATGTTGAAAAGGTTTAAAATGTCCTGGCAATATTGAATGAGGATATACCCCAGGTCTTTTGGGCTTTTGATAGTCGGGATGGTTTGCAGATTTTGTTTAAAGAGTTGTTGGGTTTTGGTGCTCATGGGTAATCATTTTGTTTTTAGATCATTTGTTACGATTTTGGAGAGACACCTCTTGTACTGTTTATAAAATTTGGGGATTCTATCCGGTCTGATCATGTTTGGTCTCCATTGATATGCAATACTTCTTCCGGCTCCGGTTCCAGGTTTGCGCTTACGAGGGCGCTATCCAGTAAGCACAATTGGAGTAACTCGATGAGGATTTCCCGTTCTTTTTGCGGCATCGCTTTTTTTTGGGCGATCACTTTATCGAAGAAGATGACATTACCCTCCGATATTTTGTCCAAATCTTCTTCTTCATCGTCATCCGAGCGTATTTGATAGAGTTGCTTAATAAACGTTTCATAGGTTGAACCTAAAGCCTCGGCTGCCCGGACAATGTTTTTTTCAATAATGCCTGTTTCTACTTTTATGTTTTCGTATAAGTCTTCATCCGAGTCATAGGAGCTCAGTTTGAAGATCACATCTCCGTAGACGCATTCTGCATGGGAATCTTCATGGGTGATAATGTATGCTATGATATCCTGCAGCATATCCAGGTGTTGTTGGTTGAGGGGGAAGTCTATGTCGGCTTCCGAAGTGCATTTTGCTTGTTCGATTAAATCCGGGGTAATTTTGTCGATGACATCGACTGAGATATCGATGGTTAGTTTAAATTTTTTTATCACTGCAACCTCTTGTAAGTGGATTTTGGTTTTGACTGTTGAAAAACATAAAAAAACCGCCGGGGGGCGTAGAGGGTGATGATGTTGTTTCCCGTAGGTACACTGGACACCCTGCCTCATCACCCAGAACGTCCCCCCGTGCGGCGCAATTAAGGGGGGTTTGCAAAATATTCCATTAAGGCGATAGTAGTAATCGGGCGAACACATTATATAGAATGGTGAATGATGAATGATGAATGCTGAATGATGAAAAAAAAGAAAAGATAGGTGAGTGGTGATTGGTTGAGTGGTAGAGTGGTAAAAAAAAATCTGTGTAAATCTGTGTAATCTGTGGATGAATGTTTTTTTAATTCGTGGTAATTCGTGTAATTCGTGGGCAGTTTTGGTTTGAGAAACCAACGCCGCATGGATTGAGAGGCAGGGGGATGTCAAAACTTTCACTCCCAACCCATGCGTCGCTGGAAAAGTAACGTAATAGGTGGTACCTCCGTGAAACAAAGGGGCTCCCGTTTGATCTCCTTTGAGTTCGGGGGGAATCTGTGTAGTAACCGGTAAAACCGGATGGCCATGGTAGATTGATACCCAAAATGGCGTCTCCGCCCAAAATGATATCATCTTCCATACCTGTGATACATTTAGGGAGGGATTAAACAAACGACAGAAGTTGTAACTGACCAGGGGTAATGCCGGGGAGAGCATATGGCGATTATTTAACTCTAATTTTGGCCGCGGAAAAGACGCCGCCGTCTGAAATATGGCCTTATTGCTAAATAATGGCCTTTTAGTCAGCATATAGTTAGATTTAAGATGAATCATGCCGGCATTATAGCCGAATGTTTTCAAATTGTCAAGCTTATTTCTAATTTTTTTATTGAAAAAGGTTGGCGTGAGATTGATAAAATGCTGGCGCGATTCTATTTATAATGATCTCGGTGGCTATGTGATAATTTTGGAAATATTTGAAATTTGTTAGCTATAAGTCAGAGGAAATTTTTTAAAAAAAAGCCTTGACAACCCTGTCGGTTTATGTATAATGGTATCTTAATGGGTTTCCCAGGTGATGAACTATAGGAAGTGTGAATATGAATCAAGAATCGAAAATGTATCGAAAGATATTATATTCAGCCGGGCTGATATTTTTTGGAGACTTTAAAGCCCTGCCTACAAATAAATAAATCAAATAACGGAGGATACAATGAAAAAAATTAAAAAATATGTTCAGTTTATGGCTTGCATCGTGTTATTCACCCTGTTGGTGGGTATGAATCTATATGGTTTAGTAAATTGTAATGGCGCCGGTCAAGGATATGAAGGCCCAGGTAGAAGCTTGACAACTGAGAATAGTGCGATAGATGGATATATCATTGATGCCGCTGGATTTTATTTTGCCGCTAAATCGGATATTGAGGGATTCTTAAGATCGATCGAATTGCAGGATAGCCAAGGATTAGATTACAAAGGGTTGAATATCTTACTGGCCAGGGCGATGGCAAATATGAAAGCCGCAATAGCTGCGTATGAAGCATTGATTCGAGAGGCGGAGAATACACCTTACAATGACGATGTCCAGGTCAAATTAAAAACCTTCGATTATGTTGGTTTTATGTCCTTTTTCCGTTTGAACCCGTTTATATTTGAAGAAGCAGCGATTTGTTTAAAGAAGGGCGATATTACGGGCGTTTTTAAAAAAAATCACAGCAGGTTAGTCCATATCCTGGAATTGCTCCAGGTCATCTACGGTCAAACATCCCTGGATAAATTACCTGGCTTATCCATAATCTGGCAGTTAAATGAGGAATGCTGCGAAGCCTCGATGTTCGGAAGTTATGTTGTCCGCATCTTTACCGCAATTCGCTAAATGGCTTAAATCAGCCATAGGAGGTGAGCTATGTCTACTTTCAATGCGTTCTTCTTGCAGGTGTTAACACGGTTCCTTTGCAGAAGAAATCTTATAATATTCGGCATTTTACTTATTGTATCCCTGATTGCCGTCTTATCCAGTATCAGCAGCCATGAAGCTACTGTGGCCAAAGAAAAGGAATTCTTAAAGATGGAAGCCGCTAATTTCAAAAACTTATTGAATTACCTGGATTACTCAAAGAGCGGGATAAACATTTTTTTATACCCCTCTTCCGCCAATGTACTTTTTTCAAACCCAGTCGTCATGTCTGAATTAGTGGCTCACATCGATACGGTTGTCACAGTGAACATTCACAGTAATTGCCAGGGCAGCGTGCTATTTCAACAAAACTCTTACTTTCGGATGCGTCTCTCTACTGTTTTACTTATATTGGCCAGCCTTCTGACTATATTCATCGCTTACGAATCCCTGCGCGAACTGGAATATTTGAAATTTCTAGCCAGCGCCTCTTCTGAAAAGGCAGTTTATCTCTCCATTCTCCTATCCCGATTTCTTTTAGTCATACTCAGTTTTCTCTCCATACTGTTTTTTGCGCTTTGCATAATGTCGATCAAAGGTATCTATCTCAATAAAAGCGATTTTGTAGGAGTGCAAGGCTTTCTTACTGGTGCAGTGGTAATGCTAATGTTTTTTTTCCTTCTAGGAACAGCCATCGGGAAAATACGGTCGCAGGGTATTGGTATAGTAGTCCTCCTGGCGGTATGGATTGTTTTAGTTCTCTTGATGCCGGGGGTATTTGATTCTATTATAGAAGGAAAGGCAAATAATATCACATCCTATTATAAAGTCTATAACGATAAGTTAACGGTTGTAAATAATTTTGAGAGGCAAGCAAGTGAGAGAGGATTGATCTATGGCAAAACATCGATGGATGTACTCAGGATTGAAGTTAAAAGGTATTTGAATAATGTATATAAAGCCATAGAGGCAATCGAAGAGAAGTACAAGGAAGAAATCAGGCAGGTGATAAAATTCTCGAATCAATTATACAATCTTCTGCCATCGACTTTTTACCTTTCAACCGCCAATGAAGCAAGCAGTCGCGGCTATAGAAACTTCGACGACTTTTACAGTTACCTCCAGGAGTTGCGGCGACAGTTTGTGGAGTTCTGGATGGACCGGGTCTATTTCAATGACCCAAAGGTAATGGTCAACTTTGTCAAAAAGGATGAAAATGTTTTTAAGGCCAAGAGCCAATTACCCTTCTATTTCGCCCAGGGCGTCCTCATTAACCTGGGGTACTCCATTATACTTTTCTTTCTTTCCTTTTTCCTCTACAAAAGGGCTCTTTTCCCGGCCCCCAAAAAAGCAAAGGTCTTAAAAGATTTAGGCTTCAACATTGCCCCGGGCATGTTCACGGAAATCAAAGTCTATAAAGAGATATTTATCGCCTATTTCCTGAACGCCTTTTTCGGTCATATAAAACGATTTTCCTGCGAGTTTATCTTATGGGGTGAAAATATTGTCACCCGGCTAAAAAAAGATTTCCGCTACATTCCCAGGAAAGAATCAATCCCCGGCGATATTAGCGTAAAATCATTCCTTAAACTTTTCAAACGGCTCCTGGAGCCCACGGAGGAAGCTTTTCAAAAACTTACCGCCGGCCTGGATAAAACCCTCTTAAAGAAAACCTTCGCCGATATCGAACCATTTGATAAAGCCATGTTACTATTAATCGTGGCCCAGATGAAAAAAAGCCCCGTGCTGATAATCGATAATATCGCTGACGGCATCCCGGAAGAAGGCCTTGTTAAAATAAGAGAAATCATCCAGAACTTAAGATACTACGACGATATCACCATCTTCAATTTTTCCAATGAACTCACATTCCTTGTGGACGACCCGGATAGTTGGCAATCACTCCGTTATGAAAATGGCAAATATTTCGATTTATACCGGAAACAAAATGGAAAATAAGAAACTAATCGGCCGTAATATAAGGAGCATCAGGCTTCAACTGGGTATGAAACAAAAAGAACTGGCCGACAGCCTTAATATCTCATACGGCTATTTATCGGAAGTCGAATCCGGCAAAAAAAGCCCGGGCCTGGAAGTGGTGGGCAACCTACTACAAAAATACAAGGTCAACCCGACATTTCTCCTCACCGGTCAAGGAGATTTTTTTCTCACCACAGGAGAAGGAGAAGGAAAAGGCAAACCAGGGGAACGTAAAGAGAAAGCAAAAGAGGGCGATGTATACAATGAAGCAGTGGCTGAGATGCTCTGGTACTTTGAAAATATACCCGCTGCCGGGTTTGCGGTATTGGAATTTTTTAAGCATTACCTCCATACGAAGAAAGACATGATCAATGCTGAAATAAAAAGGATTAAGGAGAAAAACCCGGGAGAAGAAATCCCCGGAAGGTAGGGAACGACTTTTTACTTGTCTCTAAGACTCAGCCATAGGCTCAAGTTTATTATAAAGGAAACTGCGATAAGAAAAATCGTCGAGTACATAAAAAATGCGGGCGGCAAAAGAAAAAAAGAGACATCCATGGGGTTGGTTTTCCAGGCCAGGTTGTTAAATAAAAGCGGATGCAGTATAGATACCCAGAAGTAACGGAAGAATGGAATGATGAGCAGCAGCGAAATTATGATTAATGTATTTATCCCGGCAAGCTTCCGGGTATGCTTTTTATTGAACGTGAAACCGAAAAGGGCCAGGGAAAGGATCGCTGTTCCGGCCAGGACATCGAAGATGCCCCTGACTTCGTTTAAATGGAATTTTTCTTTGGCGGACCAGTCGGTTTCCAATGGGTGGTTGTGCAGAAAAAATCCCGTCAGTTCGTGGATATAAATGCTGGCTTTTTCAGTGGGAATACGTTGACTGATGAGATGAAGGCGGCAGTTCAGTTTGTACCAGGGCGAAAAGCGAATTATTTGAATGTCCCCTAATCATCTCGGAAAGGAATAATATAAATCAATTCCTTTTTTCTGTCAACAAAAATAGAGATTTTTTCGGGGGGGGGAATTTTTTCGCCGGTTTCCTATCAAAAGATACGGGATTGCCGATTTTATTTTTCGTCCACCAGGGAAGATGATAAAATCATAAAGGCCATCGTTGGTAGCGAGGCCCCTTTCGATGGTAGTAAGCATGATTTGGCAGAAAAACAACGCAGTTTTTCTTGGAAAATAAAGATTGTACTGCTGTCTAATAGACAGGGGGACAGGAGGCAAGGCTATCGGATTCTTGAAAAAGTATCCAATTAATAATATCTCCTAACAGTTCGTTATACACCTCAAAAAAATCATGACCGGCTTGATATTCTTTTAGAAAAGCTTTCGGCCATTTGTCTTTCAACCAGAAAGAATGAGTAGGTGATACGGAACTGTCGAATATCGGGCATGCTATAAAAACATTATCCCCAACAAAATCTGTACTTCCAGGTGACCATTCATTTAACAAATCTTCGCCAGGCTGATATACCCCAAACCAATGAAACCAATATATACTAAGGTTAGAAACGTCATATATTCCTGCTCCCAAGAAGAGCCGCCCCTGGACCCCCGGATTTTTGGCCTCGACAACGGAGCATAGATATGCACCGTAAGAGTGACCAAAAGTTCCAACTACCTCAAAACCCATTTCCTTGATTTTTTTTAGAGCACGAATTAAATCTTCATATTGATCCCAGATGAATGCAATTCTATTAATGGGTTCAGTTGGTCTTCCAGTATCGGGATTATATTCCAGCAGAGGCCGGTAATCGACGACAACAACAGGGATGTCCCGCATTAACATTGCCAATCCCCTTATCGATGGAGGATCGTCTATTGAGACATTATGTCCACTACCTCCTCCACCGGGTACTTCTATGTATACGCTTTCAAGGGGGTGATACTCCACCCCATTTATATGACCGTCATCCTTCAAATGAACGGGCTGATAAAAGATGTTTTTCTGAAACAAAATCGGTGTATAGATTACAAATTTTTGGCGGATATTTGACCCATAGTATACTTCAGAAATTGAAAAAAAGAGGCTTCTACCAATCCATCTTCGTCCCTCTTCTGTTATCCAATTTACCTCAACCGTTATCACTCCATTCGATTCTTTGCGGGAACATCCAGTAACGACGCAGGAGTAACCTAAATCACGATTGGTATCAAACACTCTTTTGATGATTTCTTGCTCCATTTGAAGCGACTGATATTCGGTTAAGCTGAAAAGTGGACTATTACTTGCAAAAAATAAAACGATCAATAACAAAAACCCGACCATCATGTTTTTAGTCTGCATTGTATATCTCCGTTCAAAGGTAACACCTATTTTTTCAAATATTTCCAGTTTCATCTATACAGATTACCATAACCTCGAGCAAATAACAAGATAAATTGGAGAATAAAAGGACAACCCAAAATGCACTTTTCATGATCACAGCGATTCTGTCTTCTTACCTTTTAAACCCATCCATACAGATAGGTTTATTACGAAGGAGACAAAAATAATGAGAATCATAGAATATTTGAAAAATGCGGGCGGTAAAAGAAAAAAAGAGACATCCATGGGGTTGGTTTTCCAGGCCAGGTTGTTAAACAAAAGTGGGTGTAATATATGTTTCCAGAAATAGCTGAAAAAAGGGAGGATGATAGTTAAAGATAGAATGATAACCAAATTGATCGCGGCGCATTTCCCGGTATGCTTTTTATTAAACAGAAGACAGAAAAAGGCAAGGGATAGAATGGCGGCGCCGGCCAGGAAATCGAAAATGTCGCGTACTTCAGTCATATGAAATTTTTCTTTTGGGGACCAATCGGTTTCCAATTGGTGGGTATGGATAAAAAATCCCGTCAATTGGTGGACATAAACGCTTGCTTTTTCAGTGGGAATACGTTGACTGATGGGATGAAGGCGGCAGTTAAGTTTGTACCAGGGCGAGAAATAAACCATAAAAACAAAAGGGATATACAGCGTTAAGTACAGCAAACTGAACCATGAAACCACGAGCTTCAATATCCGCATGAACTGCCGCCTTGTTTGGAATATTTACTGAGTATTAGTATCTCGTCATAATCCCAGGGCAACGCCTAGTTTTAGAGGAATAATGTTCATATGCTGATGAGTTAAGAAACAGTAGTTATAACAAGCTTCCAAGAAAATATCAATATCTTTACTGATTCGGTATTCGAGACCAAACCCGGCATTTATCAAAAAACGAGTCGAGTGGGATTTATACCAATCATTTCCTTTATTGCCAATAAGATAAGAAGCGACTTTTATAAAAGTCACCCCTGCACCTGCCAAGAAATAGGGTGATAAACGTTTTATTGTATAAAAGGGTTTTATTTTTAAATTTAAAACTAAATCATTGAAATCAGATTTCACATCACCAAGTTCAGCTGACAATGGTGCGGTAATAAATGACTTATCTCCTACTTCCGACGATATATGTGAATCTTTTATTTTATTTGCTTTAAATCGATAATGATTAAAATCGATGGTTAACGACAGTTTTGGAGATAACTGCAAATTCATGCCGCCACCGATATTTACGGCAGGATCATAAAACGATGCAAAAACCAAAGACGGATAAGAAGGTATAGAAATCCCTGTATGAATAAAAAAATTAAGTTTTGAAGAAGATTTTCCAAGCGCGGTAATAGAGAACAAACATATTATTACTACAGCGATGGTTAATTTTCTGATAGTCATTGAACACCTCCTGAGTTTAATTTTTTCAAAATGATTACTTTATCATCCAAAGAATCATATAGGACGTGCCCATCCTGTTTTAACTTTGATTTTTCTTTTTCAATGAAAGATACCGGATCGCCTGTTACCGATTTCTCATCATTCTTTTTGAACATATTTTCATTGTAATCAAGGAAGTAGATAGAACCGTCATTTAACGTGATACGGTAAAAAGGGCAAACCGGGCTGGCGTAAATAATACCATACGCCATTAAATCCACCTTTGAAATTTCCGTTTTTAGAACCGCTGCCCTGGTAGTTAATAAAGAGATGATCTCATTCTCACTCTTGAGAGGTTTGACGCTTGCCTGTGGGGATACCACTGCGCAACTATGCAGCAATCCGTCAGCCGTCATGGCCACCCGGGCATATTCATTTGTTTCTTTATCGAATAAAATGATCAGGTATGAAAATGCATCGGACATTTCCGCGATCCGATTCTCGACTTTTACGATTTTTTGAACCGTCAGATTGGAATTCTTCTGGAGGAATTTCGGCAATGGATTTGAGATTTTAATCATTGAATATTCAAAGGAAGCCATATTATTCGCAAAAGTTTTTTGAATGCCGTAACGAAAGTTCTCCATAATTTCGCTTTCGCTTTTTGGATAAGGATACGGCACATATGAAGGACTGGAGGGAGTGGTTAGGTCATTCATCGATAAGATCGATGCACTTCTCTTTTTTGAGAAAACCGGAAAAACCGCCAGTAATAAAACAAAAATTATTAGTATACTTTTTAATTTCATGATATATCTCCTATTGAATGGGTGTATTTGAAGGTACATAATTTAATGGCGCCCCGTAATAGGTCCCCCCGTTTTCAACAAACCAATTATAATCAGCCAATCCGCGCGTCATATCCAACTTTTGACCAACGAAAGCGATGAATTTTCCGTTTATCGGTTTATAATATGTGTTTTTTAAGGCATTGCCCCAAAGAGCTTGATAAGGCGCATCATAAGCATGAAATGCGATATAATCAGCCATTGGTTCATCATTCTCATTAAAATGCCCACGTGCGCCGAGAACCGGTACATAGTGGCCGCCAATTAACGGCAGAATCGAGCAGCACTTTCGCTCTAAACATTTTACAATACCGGAAATAGCCTGGTTCTGGCCGCTATCGGTGGCTGGGAATTCTTCCTTCCAGCCTAGCGAAAAAGTATACAAATCGATTGCACCAACCATTTTGGTATGGTTCACTGTGCCGTCGGCATTGATTATACAGCTCAAAATATAATCTTGATGGGCCCAAATACCGTCATAGGCAGACCAGGTTGCAATCGCCGAAGAGGCGCTTACACCATTTGTACATGGCACAAAAGGTAAATCGTCAATGTACTCGTCAAAATCATTATCACAATGCATCATTGGTAAAATCAAAGCCGTGATACAACAAGTTAAAAGAAATTTTCTAAACATGGTTTCTCCTTTTTTTTTTTATTTTAGAAGGAAGCATAGCACAAGGGATTTTTTTTGTCAAAACAATTTTTTGGGAAAATATTTTTGGAAAATGACCGGGTAGATATGATAACGAGGCTATATTAAAGCAAGATATAGACGATAACCTGGCGAAACTTTCAAAAAAAATGTAAGGGGAAAAAATCCGGGCATTATCTTTAAGTACCCTACCTGGAGCACGAAATCACCCCTTGGGGTTGCATTTATTTACTATATTATGGTATACTGCTTTCCTATGAAGGCAAAAATCGACTGCCTGGCAATGGATATATTATGGATGCTTAAAATATGGAAAACAAAGAACTAATCGGGCGCAACATAAGGAACATCAGGCTTCAATTGGGTATGAAACAGAAAGACCTGGCCAACAGTCTTAATATCTCCTATGGCTATCTATCTGAGGTTGAATCCGGCAAAAAAAGTCCGGGCCTGGAAGTGGTGGGTAATTTACTTCAAAAATACAAGGTGAACCCTACCTATCTTTTAGCCAGTGAAGGAGAATATTTTCTCAACAAAGGCGAAGGAAAAATCAAAACAGTTGAATCGAAAGAGAAAATAAAGGAGAGCGATGTATATAATGCAGCATTGAATGAGATGCTCTGGTACTTTGAAAATATACCCGCTGTCGGGTTTGCGGTATTGGAATTTTTTAAGCATTACCTCCATGCGAAGAAAGACATGATCGATGCGGAAATGAAAAAGATTAAAGAGAAAGACCAGGGAGAAGAGATTCATTGAGTAGTGAATCGGCGCATTTTTAATCACTCTAATCCGCTTTTCAGTTGAATAATTATCCGAGGGTAAAAAATAATTTTTTTTCTTGCATTTTGAGTTCGACATATGGTATAATTTATTCTCATGAAGAAAAGAAATGAGATTAAAATAAGAGATACTTCGCTTATTGGTTATACGCGAGCTGTTGGCATCTCAGGCGCCGACGGTGAACGTTTTGTCAAAAAGTCAAGCCTGCACTTGCAATATGGCTTTTTTGTATGGCTTACTCATCACATCGTTTCCCTTCACGGATCACCGGGCATTCTAGCAAAACAAAACCGGGATTGGGCTGAATCGGATACGGCCCCTGCGCGATCAATCCCGGCGTTAACACTGTTAAAAGCGAGTTTTGAGAGGTCAATCCCTGTAAAAAGCGGCGCAACCTTTGGGAACAGTTCCGCAAGCCCTGGCACAAATACCGCAAGGCATGGCGCAAGTTCAGCAAGCCATGGCACAATTACCGAAACCGCTGGCACAAATACCGCAAGGCTGCTCACAAGTTCCACAACCCTGCTTATAAGTTCCGCAACCCTGTTTACAAGTTCCACAACCATGCTTACAAGTTCCGCAACCATGTTTACAAGTTCCGCAACCTTGCTAACAAGTTCCGCAACCTTGCTAACAAGTTCCGCAACCATGTTTACAAGTTCCGCAACCATGTTTACAAGTTCCGCAACCTTGCTAACAAGTTCCGCAACCATGCTTACAAGTTCCGCAACCATGCTTACAAGTTCCGCAACCTTGCTAACAAGTTCCGCAAGCGTTTTCTACCTCTGCAACCCCATAATATAAATAAAATACGAATAAAAGGAGAACAAACATGTATGTATCGCCAAAAAGAATCATTACACTGATTGGAGATAGTTCGGTTGGCTTTACTAACGCCAAAGACAACGAAATTATCTTAAACCAGATTATCGAAAAAGGCTATAACAGCACAAAGATGGATGATTTACTGGGACTCAATACCCTGGCGGATCAAAAATTTCATGCCTTTGAGGTGAAACATGGCGAGCGCATCCAGGCAACCCTGGATTTAGAGGCAAAATTAACCGAGGAAATGAATAATTACGCCAATGACCGTAAACTGGCCTTCCATATCTTCGGCAGTGAACAAGACATAGCCATACGTAACCAGTTGGGCATCGATATGCCCCTTAAACAAAATTTCAACGGTTTCCTCGAACAATCCCAACAATTTTATGATACCATTTTAAAGAAAAAAGAGATATTGGCGCGCTTAGACGAGTTTGCGATGACCGCCGAAAAAATACAAGAAAGATTAAATGGACTTTCGGCATTGCGAATTCTAAACGATATCCAGGAAACTAAGAAAGGTTTTGCGGCCATCGCCCTAACAGAGCGGGCTGAATCGTATGATCAATTGAGGATAGCCTGGGGTAAATTTAAAACCGTCTGTCTCATCACCTTTGAAAAAAGTCAAGAGCACCTGAAGATGTTAAATATCAGGCCGCCGGCGGTCAGAACCAAAAAAACCGCCGAGCCTGAACCGCCAACGCCGCCGATTCCCCCGGTTCCGCCTGCACCTCCCGTACCGCCGGTACCGCCCGCGCCGCCAACCGCTTAAGGAGCCGGAAAGCGTTCAAAGTGGAATCTTCAGGTACGGTTCTACAATAGGAACCCCGCGCAGTGGGGCGCAGTGGGCCGCAGTGGGGGGCAGCCGGGAAATTTCCCGGCTGCCCGTTAAATATAAATAAATCAAAGGAGACGAAACAATGAGACAACAATTAAAAAATATTTTCGGGCCGCTGACTCAACCTGGTGTACGCTGGTTCATACCCGGCTTTATCCTGTTGACGGCGGCGTTGTCGCTTTTACAATTACACTTCAACATCGACGGCTATAAACAATATGCGGAAACCGTCCCAAAACACCGTGAAGTCGATGCGCTCAACACCCTATACGCCGAGAAAATGAATGCCATCTTTAACGGCGAATTCATTGAGAACTTCAATTTTACCTTCCGCGGCATCAATACCTTCATCGTCCCCCCTCCCATTTCCATCTTCGATTTAACCTCTTCTTACGGGGCCATTACGCCACATCCCTTCGTTATAAAAAATTCTTCCCCCTTTCCTTTTTCGGGCAAATGTTTTACGAGATTGCCGGTTTCGGGGGTAATAACATTCTAAATTTCCACATCTACCTCCGGGATAAAAACCGCCGATATTTAAAGTCCATCATCGATAATGTCTATTTTTCCGATGAGAAAGCAGGAAAAACTTATTACAAAGACAGCGAACCCTTATACTATACACATGGCAATATCCCCGGGACAATCTACCAGGGCGTGGGCCTTTTCCTGCTTTACATTTTGATACTCTTAACCATTGTCTATTTCAGGCTAAGAATAATAGTCCCAAGGGAGATCGCCAGGATTGAATTGGAAAAAGAAAGGGATG
>JAPKZK010000054.1 GCA_026393835.1 Candidatus Aminicenantota bacterium
ATGAACACGCAGGAAAAGCAGAAGAAGCTGATACTAAGGCCCACGAACACGCAGGAAAAGCGGAAGAAGCCGATACAAAAGCCCACGAACACGCGGGAAAAGCAGAAGAGGGCGATACCAAAGCTCATGAGCATGCAGGAAAAGCAGAGGAAGCCGACACCAAAGCTCATGAACACGCAGGAAAAGCGGAAGAAGCCGATACAAAAGCCCACGAACACGCGGGAAAAGCAGAAGAAGGCGATACCAAAGCTCATGAGCATGCAGGAAAAGCAGAGGAAGCCGACACCAAAGCTCATGAACACGCAGGAAAAGCAGAGGAAGCTGATACTAAGGCCCACGAACACGCAGGAAAAGCAGAGGAAGCCGACACCAAGGCCCACGAACACGCGGGAAAAGCAGAGGAAGCCGAGACCAAGGCCCACGAACACGCAGGAAAAGCAGAGGAAGCCGATACCAAAGCCCACGAACATGCTGGCAAAGCAGAGGAATCCGACACCAAGGCCCACGAACACGCAGGAAAAGCAGAGGAATCCGACACCAAGGCCCACGAACACGCGGGAAAAGCAGAAGAAGCCGACACCAAAGCCCACGAACATGCTGGCAAAGCAGAGGAAGCTGACACCAAGGCCCACGAACACGCAGGCAAAGCAGAGGAAGCCGACTCCAAGGCCCATGATCATGCAGGAAAAGCAGAAGAAGCTGACACCAAGGCCCATGAGCATGCTGGCAAAGCAGAAGAAGCCGATACAAAAGCCCACGAACACGCAGGAAAAGCAGAAGAAGCCGATACTAAGGCTCACGAACATGCCGGTAAAGCGGAGGAAGCCGATACTCAAGCCCATGAGCACGCAAGTAAAGCAGAGGAAGCTGATACACAGGCACAGCATCACAAGGATAATATTGCTCAGGCGGATGAACAGGCACAGCAGCATAAAGAAAGCGCCGCAGAATTAGAAACCCAGGCGCAGCACCATAAAGAAAGCGCCGCGGAATTAGAAGCCCAGTCGCAACATCTTAAAGAAAGTACCGCAGAAGCTGAAACCCAGGCGCAGCACCATAAAGAAAATGCAGCCGATTTAGAAACCCAAACCCAGCATCATAAAGAAAATGCAGCGGAATTAGAAACCCAGGCGCAGCACCATAAGGAAAACGCTGCCGAATTGGAAACTCAAACCCAGCATCATAAGGAAAACGCTGCCGAATTAGAAACCCAGGTACAACACCATAAAGAAAATGCTGCGGAATTGGAAACTCAAACCCAACATCATAAAGAAAACGCCGCAGAATTAGAAACCCAGGCTCAGCATCATAAGGAAAATGCTGCCGACCTGGAAGCGCAAGCGCAGCATTTTAAGGAAAACGCCGCAGACGCGGATACACAGGCGCAGCATTTTAAGGAAAATGCTGCGGATGCCGAAACCCAGGCATTACATCACAAAGAAAGCGCTTCAGAAGCTGAAGCCCAGGCATTGCATCATAAGGAAAATGCTGCGGATGCTGAAGCCCAGGCGTTACATCATAAAGAAAGCGCCGCAGATGCAGAGACCCAGGCGCTGCATCATAAAGAAAGCACTGTAGATTCCGAGACCCAGGCGCTGCATCATAAAGAGAGCACTGTAGATTCTGAAACCCAGGCGCTGCATCATAAAGAAAGCGCCTCAGATGCAGAAACCCAGGCAATTCAGCATAAAGATAACGCCGCGGACGCCGAAACCCAGGCAATTCAGCATAAAGAAAATACCGCGGACGCAGAAAACCAGGCGATTCAGCATAAAGATAACGCCGCGGACGCCGAAGCCCAGGCGATTCAACATAAAGAAAATACAGCAGAGAACCAACGAATTGCTGAACAATTAGTAGCAGATATCCAGGAATTAAAAGCCCAGGCTGCCCAACTTGTCCAAACCATCCAACAATTAGCCCAGGAAGCGGAAAAACAACGTCAATTGGCTGAACAAGCCCGTGCAGATGCCGAACACGCAAAAGCCGATGCAGAGGAAGCCAGAAGGCAAACGATGGATGCTCAGATTGAAGCTGACCGAAGCGCTCAATCAGCCAGGCAAAACGAAAGCGAAGCGCATCAAGCAGCATCGACGGCTGAAATGTATGCCAGGCAAGCAGAAAGTTACGCTAATGAAGCTGCCAGTGCGGCTTCTCGCGCAGCCTCCGCTTTCTCTTATGCTCATAGTGACTATTAGATAGACACAGCCTAATTCGATCAACAAAAATAAAGGATAAGAGGCAGAGCCTTTTTTCGGCTATAGTCTATCCAGGCCGGAATAAAAAAGCTCTGCCGGTTATTTTAATTTTGGGCTTCTTAAAAATAATACCGAACACCGACATTAAATTTAAAAGTCGAAAAATTAATTTTCATTTCATATTCAGGCAAATACAGACCTGAGGGGCTCCCAAGAGGTAAGCCCCAATTTAACCCTTGATAGCTTTGATCGATTAATTTCCAATCATATTTTTTAGAGGGAAACAGATAGTATTCAAATTTGACAAAAAGACCAACAGGAGGTAGTCTATATTCCAACCCGCCGCCTATATTCCCTCCGATCCCACCAATACCACTTTTTATTATGCTGTATTGAAACGGAAAACACTCATCATATATCGCGTTCGGAAACGGCCATATGGCACCGGAACCTATACGGGCATATAAATTGACATCTGCTAAATAGATCGACGGCCCCGCCTGTAGGAAAAAATTTAAATCTTTAAAAAGAGGTGAAACAGATATGAAATCGACACTTATGGGGATTATAGAAGACTCCGCATTGTCTGACAGTGTGTTCTGGGCAGATCTATTCGCACCATTCGAAAACGTACATGAGAATTCATAATCCGTATTGAAATTCCATTTATGTTTTATAGACGAAACAGAAAATATTATTCCTTTGGTCCGGGAAAATAAATAAAGAAAACCTCCCCCAACAGAAATAGATTTTTTAAACCCACTGCTCACTATAGCATTCCTGTCTAAAGTATGTCCATGTTGAAAACTGTTCCCTGAGCTGTAGTTCATATCCCCGGGTTTGATTGCACCGGGAGTTCCGAAATCAAGGAAAAAAGCGACCTTTTTCAATCTCTTCTTAATCTCTTTCCTAAGATTCACTGCCTTCTCTTGAGGTATAGATGCAATCGAGTCATCAATGTAAATCAGCGCCTGTTCTAATTTTCTCATATCAAACAATTTAAATGCACTTTCATAGCTTTTCTCTGCATTTTCAGCTACATCAATACTTTGCACTTTTTCTGCTTCCTTCTTCAAAGACGTGATCTCGTCAGCGGGCAAAATTCCTCTTGCGATCTCCAGTAATTTGAAAACTTCCGGGAACATCCTTTGATTGATATAAGCATTATAATCAGCCCTTAGTTCGATACATTTTGTTAAAAGTTCATTTGTATTCTCTAAAAGTTCCGCTGTTTCCGGTAAATCCCAATTTTTCAATGATTCCTTCAGCTTATCGACAGCCTTGTCATATTCAAAGTTCAATGTATACTGCCTTGCTTCATCGTTAAGGTCTTTTGCTTTTTTTATGCAATCACCGGCAATTTTGTTCAACTCTTCCACCAAAAGTTTTTTATCGGTTTTGGTTATCTCATTGGAAGAAAAAATAGTCATCGTCTCAATGGTTGGGTACTTTTCGCCATATTCCTTGCGTACATATTTATTGATGTCGCCTGGTTGGGAAAAACTGGAAATTTGAGGGAGTTGAAAAGACCGAAGACGCAGAAATATGGTAAAACCCATAATTACAGCTCTATCGTCGCTATCTGATACCAAACTATTGAATACGTCATAAGCTTTCGACAGACGGTCCCTTTCAAGTCTTTCCTCACCGTTTTTTTTCCACTTATTTGCCTCGTTATATTCCTTAATCCCTGTATCAAAAGAAACCTCGCCTTGGGCGCATAATTGAGGCACAAATAAGTACGATGATACAAATCCAATGATTAAAATTAACATCATGCTTCGTCTCATTTTTTTCTCCTTTATTTCTAATCTTATAATAAATTTATAGAAAGTCGCATCCACTTCCAGGTAAAAGATGGAATGATTTTTTATCTTTTCTTGTACCACAAATGAAGTAAAAAGTCAAATCATGGTTCGGGAAAACTGCTCAGACAAAGAAATATGGAAGCGTAGAAGCGAGGAAAAAAGTGTGCCGTTTTGTCCGGGCTAAGGAGTTTACGGAGTGTCGCGGAAGACTTCCGGGAGTCACCATAAAATGGTCGTATATCACAACGAAAAAAATGCTGTTTCCCAAGAATACCGATACGACGCCTGGATTAGCCATGCCGCAACCTGAAATAGACTGGCAGAAACCTAAATTGATCGCGCCGCAACCTGTATTAATCGATCCGGGACCTGGATTAAAGGAAGAGAGGAGAAAATAAGGAAGACCAGAAGCGCGGAAGAGCGGAAGAGCGGAAAAAAGCAGAAGATGAGAAGATAAGAAAAAACTTCCGGGGAATCCATGATAATCCGTGTAATCTGTGGACCCCCCGCTGTATCAGAATGTTGAATGCTGAATTGCCCTTACTTCGTGTGTTTTCGCTTTAAGGGTGTCGCCTGTTCGCTAATGTCGCAGGGACCTTCGCGGTTTTTATATAGCGACGGTGAATTCAGGACATGCGTGCATTGATTTATCTTTGTGATTTTGATATAATAGCCCTTGCCTTAATTGAACGATGAAGTACTGGAGGACAACATGAAAATTTTCCTTGATACGGCCAATATCGAAGAGATAAAAAAAGGCGTTGCCTACGGCGTCGTTGACGGCGTCACCACCAACCCTTCACTGCTGGCTAAAGAAAATAAGGGGTTTATCCCGTTGATCGAGGAGATTCTCTCCATCGTTCCCGGTCCTGTGTCCGTGGAAGTTACGGCCACCGAGGCGGATGAAATGGTAAAACAGGCCAGGGAATACGCTAAAATCTCCGAAAACGTCGTGATTAAAGTGCCCATCAACTTCGAGGGCCTCAAGGTAGTCAAAACACTGGCCGACCTTGACATCAAAACCAATGTGACCCTGATCTTCTCAACCTCCCAGGCGCTGCTGGCCGCCAAAGCCGGCGCCACCTACGTCTCCCCCTTCGTGGGACGAATCGACGATATCTCGGGCAACGGCATGGCGCTGGTGGAAGACATCATGCAAATCTATGATAACTATACTTTCGATACCGAAGTTATCGTGGCTTCGGTGCGCCATCCCCTCCACTTCGTGCACGCCGCCATGATGGGCGCCCATATTGCCACCATCCCTTTCTCTACCCTTTCCAAACTCCTGGACCACCCTTTAACCGATATCGGTATTCAGAGATTCCTGGAAGACTGGAAAAAAGTCAAGAAATAAAAATGATGCTGATGAATCAGTGAGGAGCAAACAAAGCCCGTGTCGAAAAAATTTAAATTTTTCATCGGCTTTTTTTTTACACTTTTATTGCTGACCGGGGCCTATTACTCCTTCAAATACTTCATCTACACCAAAATCAACGAACGGCTAACCGATAAGATTTCCTTTGCCGACCTAAATTTCAGCGTTTTTCCCCTGGGCATAAAAGTAGAGAATTTAAAAAACTTCGCCCTGAAGGATGAAAATATCGTTTCTTTTAAAAATGTCAGCCTGGAGGTTCCCTTTTGGTCGCTTTTTTCCAGTAATAAAAAAATGAACCTCAATATCCATAACCCCAGGATACTTTTAAATGAGAAAATATTAAGCAAGGATGAAAAAACATCCTCGGCCAAAATACCCTTTGAAATCGACCGCATCAATATCATCGACGGTGAATTGATATACAACAGCAGCAACCTGGTGGTCAACCTGTTGAAGTTCGATTTAAGTTCTTATACCAGGTCCGGCCAGGCCATGTACAGGCTCAGCTCCCCCCACTTAAAAATTGTCTTCCCGGAAAATGGAAAAGTGGATATTCTTAACCTCGCCGGGCTCGATGAAGAAACGATTAAAAAGAAAATAATTAAGATCGAAGGCGATATGGACTGTGAGCTCCGGGCCCAACGCACCGGTTGGCGAATCAGCAGTTTCGTTTGGAATACCACCGATTTCCGGGTAAACGTCAACGGTAGGGTTTTCAAAGACGGCGCCCTTGCCTTAAATGCGTCGCTCCAGGGAACGCCGGATAAAATTCTTTACCCTGTGCTTAAAGAGTTTTGCCCCCTGGGCTATATGGAAGCTAATACTAAAATCAACCGGAAGAAAAAAGATACCCTTTATATCCAGGGCGAGTTCGGGTATAACCATTTTTCCATCGAAGACGAAGTCTTTGATAATTTCAAGGGAACCGTCGATTGGAATAGTTTGAGTAAGCGAATTTCAGTGGCGGCGCAGTGGGAGGACCAAACGCAGCAGGTCCATTTAAGGGTCGATTCCAACCACGGTCGCACCCGGGTCGAGGTCGGCGGCGTCCAGGCCCAACGGATCGCCCGGATCATAAAAATCGACAATATCGCCCCCCTCTGCAGCATTATCCGGCAGGGAAATGTTACGATCGAAAATGGCTTTATCAGCGGTACGGCCACACTGGCGCAGCGAACGACACCGGCGCCGGGCCCCACCCCGGATGATAAACTTTTCAACATGGCCGGTACAGCCACTTTCCAGTATAATACCATTTCTAAATACATCCATTTCTCCGCGCCGGATATCGAAACCGAATTCGGGACGGTTTCATCCCTGGATGTTACCCTGGACCCATCCAAAAAAATCAACCTGGCGCTCAAAGCCAGGGCCGATATCAACGAAATGGCCGGGTTACATAAATATACTAATTTTTATATCGCCCTGGACCTGCGCCGCTGGAAACTTAAAAAAGGAATGGGAACGCTTGTCCTTGACCTGAAAAAAATAAACAATGAACTCGTCGCGGAATCCGACCTGGAGATACGCAATTTCTTTACCTGCGAACAACCCATCGACTCGCTAACCGGGCATATCGACGCCAGGAAAGGCCTGACTTCCGGGGATTTTATCGTGAAGGACAGGGATATCGAGGGAAAAACCAAACTGTCCGTGGGCAAAGATTATTTTACCATGCACTTTAAAGACCTCAAGGGCGAATCGCAAAAAATTCTTAAAATCCTTGAACTGGATATTTCACTGGCCGGTCGCATGAATGGGGAATTTTCTCTCCATAGAAAGAACGGCGAACCGCTGCCCCTGGTAAAAGGAAATTTCCAGGCCGGGGGAATCGATTTTTACGGTTTCAAATTCGATGATGTCATGGGGAACCTGGAATTCCAGCGTTCCATCTCTTTAAAAAACCTGCGTTTTTTATATAAAGACGGAAAAGGTACAGCCGGCGTTTTTATCGACTTTACGGATAAGGTATACGATGTGGAAGGAAAAATCGACGGCGTCGATATCAACCGCCTGAACCCGGAGTTCTATGGCCTGATGAACATTGCTTTCAAAGGCAAAGGCGCGTTCAACCGCGACCCCATCGCGCTGGAATACAACTCCGGCGCCATACGTTTCTACCAGGACAGGGTATTTTCCATCAAAGGCGCGGGAAATATTTTTACGAATTTTTCCAATTACCGGTTGGAAGCGCAGGGCCAGATAGCCAATGAACTCAGCGTTTCGCCCTTTACTGCCCGGTTGGCCCATGAGAGTAAAAACTACAGCGGTTCGTTTCACCTGAGTCTCACCGATATCAACATGTTGATACCCTGGGGCAACAATAACGGCGCCGTGGAACTGGATGGACAGATCATCGGCGGCGGCGCCGGCAGCCCGTTAACCGTCGAGGGCCACGCGGAATTCAAGGGCCGGATACTTTCATTTCCCAATTTCCCCCATGCCCTGGAGAATTTCGAAGGGGATGCCATATTTAAAGGCCTCCATTTTACCCTGCGGTCGCTCAAGGGAACCATGGGCGGCGGGAAAGTGGAAAGCAGCGGCCACCTGTACATCGAAAACAACAAACTCACCGACCTCTCCCTCAGCCTGGTGGGTAAGAAGATGAACGTATACATCATCGACCGCACCAATTTTTTGATGAACGCGGATTTAAATTTGCAATACGCCGGCGGAAAACTCCTGCTTTCCGGTCGTATGGAAGCGTTGTCCGGCATCTGGAAACGGGAGGTGGATGAAGGCATTAGTTTCAATACCGATCCTTCGCTGTCGCCTTCCGGGTCTAAAATTATGGATTTGTTGGAGTATGACCTGAAGCTCACCGGTGAAGAAAACATCCTCATGGAGAATTCCTTCGGCAGTATCACCGGTAAAGTTGATCTTTTGCTGACGGGCAGTAAGAGTTTCCCCATGTTGACGGGTTTTGTCGAGTGCCGCAAGGGGAAAATTAATTTTTCCGATAAGAAATTCGACTTGATAAAGGCCCGGATGGTATTCAGTAATAAATTTATCATCGATCCCCTGCTGAATATCGAATCGGAGACGTTTATAAAAGATTACCGGATCAAGTTCAACATCAAGGGGACGCCGTCCCGTTTGAAGCCGGAATTGCAATCCACCCCGCCGCTGCCGCCCCGCGATATTTTGACGTTGATTTCGTTGGGGGAGTTGTTCGAAAGGCCCACTTCCACGGAACTCAGCTCGCAAATCGGTACGGGAACCTCGGGCTTGCTGGCTTCGGGGTTAACGGAAGAAATCAAAAAGCGCACTAAAAAAATCTTCGGCAATTATATGTTGAAGGTCGATCCCAATATCAGCAGTATTGCCGGGGCTTCGTTTGAGGATACCTCGCGTTTGATCGTCGGCAAAGAACTAACCAAGGATTTCCTGGTGGTCTATGCCACTAATTTTTCCACAAAACGGCGCCAGGTGATTTACTTGCAGTATCAACTGTCGCCTTCGGTTTCGTTGATAGGAATGAGGAATGAAGATAGGCAATTCAGTCTTGATCTCCGGTTCAGGAAAAGGCATTAAAGCGGCAGCCCTTATCCTATTCCTGCTTACGCTGGGCAGTATGCTCCCCGTTTCCGCCTCGAACAAAAATTTTTATGGGGTCCAGGAGCCCCGCGGCGCGGGGGGCCTATTAGAAGTTGCGCCCTCACCCCTGGTCGATGAAGCCAGCGATCTGCAAAATTACCGCATCGATCATATTTATTTCGAATATGAGCGGGGCGAAAACAAAAGGGTGCGCATTAAAAAATCCGACGAATACGAATTACTGCTGGAACTGAAACCCGGGGACAACTTCGATTATAAAAAAAACCGGGCAAGTATGGCTACCCTGTACCGCGCCGGTTTGTTTTCCAATGTCAAGGTCGAGATCGAAAAACTTGAAAACAACCTTTTGAATCTTTACTATACGGCGACGCCCCAATATAATGTCGGCGCCGTTAAGATAAAAAGCAGCGGGGAGATCGGTAAAAAAATCCTGTTAAATGCAATTTTTTCGCTGCGGGAGGGAATGTTGTTCGAGGAGGACAAAGTGAAATCCGCCCGGGAGGAGATACGGGCTTTTTTAAAATCCAGGGGGTATTTTAAGCCTGAGATCAATTATGAAATCATCTTTCCCGAAGAGGCGTCCCAGCATATCCGCGCCTCAGTGGAGGTGGTTTTCGACGTCAAAACGGGCCAGGTAGCCGCCATCGAGAAGATTTTCCTCACCGTACCCAATAATAAAATCCTCGAACAACTCAAGAGATATTTCACTGCCCGCCGGTATATTCCCAACGAATTTCAAAAATCCATCGAGCAAGCCAGGAAAAAATTAAAAGAGCAGAAATATTACTTTCCCGACTTTAAAGTCAAAGAAAAATTTCCGGATGAGGCAAAATCCTTGGTGAATATCGAGGTGATCATCAAACCGGGGTATCGGTACGAGTTTAAGTTCAGGGGCATCGAGAATAAGATCGAGCTGATTTCCACCATATGGGAGAAGAAAGTATTTGAGAAGTGGGCGGAAAAGGAGAGTACGGCCCGGATACTCTATTATTTAAAGAATAGCGGTTATTTGAACGCAGAAGTCGAATGTTCCATCGAGGTCAAGGAACTGGTAAAGGTGGTCGCCTTCAAAGTCAAAAAAAATCAGAAGTATACATTGGGGGAGATTCGCTTCATCGGCAACCGGGCTTTTCCCGAAGCAAGTCTGGCCGGGGTGGTAAAAACCGATAACCAATTCTTCGATAAGCATTTCTGGCTGCGTTTTCGTTCGTTGCGGGTGGACCAGGAAGTGCTGCGGCTTTTCTATTATTATAACGGTTTCCCGGCGGCGACTATTCATATCGAACCTACTTTCCGGGGCGACAAAGTGGACATTGCTTTCGTTATTAACGAGGGCAAAAAATTTACCGTAGATACCCTTTTATTCAACGGCAATCGTTCGTTTACCGCCGAGGCCCTGGTCCCCCTCATGCAAACCCGCATCAACGAGTCTTTTGTCCAGCAGAAATTAAATGAAGACCTCGAGCGTTTGCGTAGTTTTTATTATTCCAGGGGGTTTGACGACGTGAAGCTGACGGCCGAGATTTCCCCGGGAAATGCCAAATCCATCCTGGTTAAAATCGAAGAGGGGCGGTTTTACAAGATGGGGAACCTTATCGTCATCGGCGTTTCCGGGGCCCAGGAAAAATTGATCCGCAATTTATTCCCGTTAAAGTCCAACGATTATTATAACCGTTCCAGGGTGGAAGAATTCAAGGGCGATATCGAGAACAGCGCGATTTTTAACGAGTTTAAAATCGTTAAAATCGCCAGGGCCGGCGATGTGGTGGATGTATTGATCAAGGCGGCGCCGGATACCAATAAATATTACGGATTCGGGGTGGGCGGCGAGTGGGCCGTGGGCGCGCCTGTCCGCCTGAGAAGCACGCTGGAATACCAGCAGCGCAATCTTTTCGGCTCTTATTCTTCGTTATCCGGTTTGTTTCAACTGGGGGCCGTGGGGGGCAAAATCACCGGCCGCGGCGTCATCTCTTATGATACCCCCTATCTTTTTAAACGAAAAGTTAATTCCGAATTGAAATTCTGGGCGGATTCCGAAGAATTCCCCAGTTATAATTTCACCCGCTGGGGGGTATCCGAGTCCATTATCCAGAAACTCAGCCAGAGTTCTTACTTTTTAAGCTCCTTCCTATTCTACAGGACGCGCTTAAACGAACTGGATATCTCCCCCAACGTAGTGGACCGATTGGATATCGACGCATACACCGCCGCTTTTCGGCTATCCTATGTCCGGGAAAAAAGGGACGATCCCTTTAATCCCACTGCCGGGGATTTTTTCTCATCGGATTTGAAGATGGGGCTGCTGACGCTGGAAGACAGTCAGCAGTACCCCTTTGTTAAGTTCCAGTGGAGTTACCAGAAAGTTTTTAAATTTTTAAAGAACGGGACGCTAGTATTTTCCATCCGGAACGGTCTTGCCGACGGCGAGTTATCCATAACCGAACGTTTTTTTGCCGGCGGGGTAAACACTTTCAGGGGCGCCAAAACCGACCGCCTGGGGCCCCTTGACCCGATGAATAGCAACCCCAAAGGCGGCAATGCGATGCTGTTGATGAACCTGGAAGCCACTTTTCCCATCCCCTTTATACCCAGCAATGAATTTTACTACTCCGTATTCGCGGATATGGGTAATGTGTTTGAAAAAGTCGGTCAATTCAGGTTAACCCGGCTGGAAAAGGCCGTGGGATTCGGTCTTAAATTAAAGACCCAGTTGGGTCCCCTGCGGTTGGATTTCGCCTGGAACCTGGCAAAAAAAGAAGAGGGCAACTTTCGTGTCCATATAGGAATCGGCAATGTGTTTTAAATCCACTTTTAAATCGCTATACAAAAGACCGCTGTTTTTCTGTGTTTTTTTATGGTTGTTTGCGTTTTTTCTCCGGGCAGAGTTGGTCATCATCGACCAAATCGCCGCTTCGGTGAATGATGAGATCATCACCCGGTCCGATATGGATAAGGCCATCCACTTTTACCCCTATTTCAGGAAAAAGGGTGAATCCGACCGGGCTTTTTATCTCAATGTGCTGCAGGATTTGATCAATCACAAAATGGTTTACCTGGAATACAGCGAGGAAGTCGCCCTGAAGGAAGAGAATTACACGGAAGAGGAAACCGCCATCATAAAAAAAATAGGCTCTTATGAACAATTGATGGCGCTGCTGCTGCAGTACGACATGCAGTGGCGGGATTTCAGGGAGTTTATCAAAGAGAAAGTGGTCTATGAAAAAGTATTGAAACAAAAATTCCAATTGCAGATCGCCATCGATTTCCAGGAGATCGAAGCTTTTTACAATGAGCAGTACCTGCCGCAGCAGGTGAGTCTCCAGTTAAAGCCGAAAACATTGATCGAAATGGCGCCGTTAATCGAGGCCAAACTCCGTAAAGATAGGACCGAGGAGCGGTTGGCCGGGTGGTTGAAGGAAATCACCGCTTTATGTAAAATTGAGAATAAGCTGCTGCCCGTCACAAACGGGTTTTAATTAAAAAACGAAGGAGTTAAAGTAAGATGAATTTATTTGACAGTCAGACGAAAAAATTTATCAAGGATTTACAGGTAGGCCAGCAGGTAGACGCTTATTACAAGTTACAGGCCCTGGACAAACGTCTTAAGAAGGACGGCACATCCTTTTTAGCCATTGAGTTAATGGATAAAACAGGGAAAATCCCGGCCAAGATCTGGGAAAACGCCGAAGCGTCGCTTAAGATACTCAAACCGGGCAATGTGTACCGGCTCAAAGGGTATGTCAACGAATATATGAATAAGAAAGAGATCAAAGTGGACAGTATCCGGCCGGCATCGACGTCGGACAAAGATTTCGACGCCGGGGATTTCCAGGAGACATGCAATTTCGACGCCGGGGATATGTTCGGCCGTCTTATAGACGCCGCTAAGAGTAATCTCGATAAACCATACCTGCTGCAGTTGGTGGATGGGTTTGCCGCGGCTTACGGCGATAAATTTAAGACTCATTACGGCGCCCAGAAGATTCATCATGCTTACCTGGGCGGTTTATTGGAGCACACCTATTCAATGATGCAATTGGCGGTTTTTATCGCGGGGCATTATAAGTTGGATAAAGAACTATTGGTGATAGGAACGCTTTTCCACGATGTAGGCAAGATATACGAGTTTACCATAACGCCGGTTCCGCAGGCCACCATGCAGGGCGGCCTGGTGGGGCATATCGTGTTGGGCAATGCGATTTTCCTGGAATTAAAAAATAAAATCCAGGGGTTCCCCGAGGAATTAAGTTGTAAGATTCAGCACCTGATCATTTCCCATCACGGCGAGAAGGAGTTCGGTTCGCCGGAATTGCCCATGATCCCCGAGGCGTATGCGCTGCATGTTATCGATCTATTGGATTCCCGGGTAAAGATCATGGAAGAGGCCATAAAGAATTCAGAGACCGGGGGCTTATTTACCGATTATATCCATGCGTTGAGCAGGCGTTTATACGTGGAAAAAGGAGAAAAAGAAGGAAAGGGATAAAATCGGTATAGTCGAAAGCTTTTTCGGGGGTAAGGGGGGGGGGCAGAATGGCGCTTTCTCGAAAAAAGCCCTCTATCGATTATCTCTGCGCGGGGTTAGCGTTTAAATTTGAAGCGATGCAATTTCAAAGGCAGGGGTTCTCCTTTATCATTGAATGACGAATCTTCTACCACATAGATATACCCGTCTTTGGCATACCTTACAATCCCGTCGAAAGGCACTTCGACGCCGGCGGCATATGTTTTACCGTCCAGGTCGTGGACATTCAAATAATATTTTTGGCTTAAATTTTTAAATTCCGCCAATAACACTACAAACAGTCGCTCTTGCCCTCCCAGGTAATAGAGTAATCCGGGGTGCAGGGATTTCTCCCACCACCTGGCATGGGCCGGTGTATAATCATACGGTGAAAGACTCCGGGGTAATTTTTCAAAGGCCGGGAAGTAACGCGAAGGGGCGCCGGCGTATAGTATCTTTTTAAGGGACAGATCATAATCGAAAAAATAAATCTTATACTCGCCGGGCCAAATGAACAAAAAACCTTCATCAGGGATATTGCTAAGTCTTCCGAGGCCGAACCTGCTGAAAAACATAGTTAACCGATCATCTTTGGGAACGAAAGTCTCCCCGGTTACATGCCCCTCCCGGTCCAGTTTACGGATTAATTTTTCACCCTGGTTGACGAACAATATGAAGTTGCCGTTATTATCCACGATCATATCCTTGCTAGATAGGCTTGAAGGAACCTGGCCTTCACATTGATAGGTGGGGGGAGAATACTTATTTATCCTCATTTTGCCGAGATCGAAGATATAGAAATTTTTTTCGCGGTCGAAACATGACGCTGTGGGAAAAGAATACTCTCCCGGTCCTTCCCCCATGGCGCCGATACTGCGAATATATTCCCCGGCGGAGTTAAATTGGAATTGATTATGCCGTTTCCCGTCGAAAATAAAGTAGTCGCCGGAAGAACTGACAGCGACACTCCCCACAGAAAATAGTTCGAATTCTTCGCCGTCCCTGGTAAATGAAAGAACCGTATCTTCGCCAAAGATGTCCCCCCATTGAGAGGGTGTGTTTTTATCTATTTCTAAGGCGATTTCATTGCCTCCCGCCGCGGGCTCCGTCTTGCAGGAGACAGTAAAAGCAACTACCAGGAAGGCCAGTAAACTTATTAAAATATTTCTTGATCCGTCACAATTCTTAACCATGTTTCCAACCCCTTGTTGTCCATGTATTTCGGTTTAAAAATATCCAGTACCTTAAAGGTGTGCGACGTGTAAATGAAGAAGGGTGTGTCCAGGAAATGGTCGCCTAACCGGGATTCAAATATATAGGAGTCGCAGTTATTGTTGATCGGGGTGGGGAACGATTTTTTTAACGAGACATTCTGCAAGATGAGCAAGCCAATAAGGACGGAAAAGACTACGATGATAAGCCATTGGATGATAAACAATTTTTTGTTATCGGTCATACGTCGATCCCGGGCGTTGCAGCGGTTATTTGCAGCAGGTTGTACGTTTTTTAATTCTAATGAACACATAAAATCTATTCCTCCAGGCAACAAATGGGTATTATAGATTATTCAACGGTGAAAGTAAATAGTAAAATGACTGGTAACTCCCCATTTTTTCCCCGCGGCGCGGGGGGCCGTTTTGTATGACCGTACCGGGAGATTGAACTTCCTAACAGAATCCGGCTCGGAACCTACAAATTTTATTTCTTCCCGCTGCTTAAGGAGCCGGAAAAAACTCCTGGTGGATTCCATTGGTACAGTCCTACAATCGGGACCCCCAGCATGGGGGGGGGGGGTTGTAAAAAGGAATCGCTTGTATTATAATGAAACATGCTTGAAACAAACCGCATGAATGAATTAAACAACCTGGTCGGCCAATTCGAGTTTAATATCGAACAATACAAAGGGAAAAGTTACGACGAGGCCAAAACACGGGCTGATTTTATCGATAAGTTTTTCCATCTGTTGGGCTGGGATATTTACAATGCGCAAGGCTATTCCGAACAATACCGCGAAGTTGTCCGCGAAGACAAAATTCCCATTAAAGGTAAAGTTAATGCGCCCGATTACTGTTTTCGCATCGGCAGTGAGCGGAAATTTTTCGTCGAAGCCAAAAAACCAGCGGTCGATATTAAACACGATATCACCCCCGCCTTTCAATTAAGACGGTATGCTTATACCGCCAAACTCCCGCTCTCCATTCTTACCGATTTCGAGGAGTTTGCCATTTACGATACCCGCATCAAACCCGATAAAAACGATGGCGCTTCTACCGCACGGATTTTCTATTGCACCTACAAGGAGTACAACGAGCAAATCGACTTTATTTCGCAAACCTTTTCCAGGGAGGCCATTTTAAAGGGAAGTTTCGATAAATACATCGAGGAAAACAAAGGGAAAAAAGGCACTTCCGAAGTGGATAAGGAATTCCTCAAGTTGATTGAAATATGGCGCGAAGACCTGGCAAAGAATATCGCGCTGCGGAATAAAGACCTCTCCATTTACGAGTTGAATTACGTGGTCCAGGCCATTATCGACAGGATTATTTTCTTACGCATTGCCGAAGACCGCCAGATCGAAACCTACGGCCAGCTCCAGGAACTCCTGGAAACCAAATCGGCCATTTACCCGGGATTGGTGAAACTTTTTTACCAGGCCGACGGGAAATACAATTCCGGTCTTTTCGATTTCCATAAGGATACGATTTCCACGAAGCTGGCCATCGATGACCGGGTGTTCAGGGATATTATCAAAAGTCTCTATTACCCCGATTCGCCCTATGAGTTTTCCGTGTTCGATGTGCAGATACTGGGGAATATCTACGAGCAGTTCCTGGGGAAAACCATTCGTTTGACCGCGTCTCACCAGGCAAAGGTAGAGGATAAACCGGAAGTGAAAAAAGCCGGCGGGGTTTATTATACGCCCAAATATATCGTGGATTACATTGTACGCAATACGGTGGGGGAAAAGATCAAGGATAAAAAGCCGGAAGATATTGCTCAATTAAGAATCCTGGACCCGGCGTGCGGCAGTGGGTCGTTTTTATTGGGGGCATATCGATTGCTGTTGGACTATCATTTGAATTATTACACCGGCGGTCATGGGGACAAAAAACTTTCCGCATCGGATAAACAGCTATCGATCTTGAAAAAGGCCGAAAAGGAGAACCGGGTGTATGTCGTTGGTGAAGGCGAGTACCGGTTGACTTTCAATGAAAAGAGGCAGATTCTAGCGAATAATATTTTCGGGGTGGACATCGACCGGCAGGCGGTGGAGGTAACGAAACTTTCGTTGTTATTGAAGTTATTGGAGGGCGAGTCCGGTGAGTTGAAGGGGATGTTGATCAGGTATTCGGATAAGAAGTTGCTCCCTGATCTTTCCGGTAATATTAAGAGTGGTAATTCGTTGATCGGTTCGGATTTTTATCAGCAGGGGCAAATGAGTTTGTTCCAGGATGAGGAGACGGTGCGCCGGATCAATGTATTTGATTGGCAGGAGGAATTCCCGGAGATTTTCAAACAAGGTGGTTTCGATGTCGTCATCGGCAATCCCCCGTATGGCGCCCAATTTTCTCATGAAATTCGTCATTATTTATCAAATGAATATGGTATACCTGTGCCAATCACTGATTCCTTTGTTGTTTTCTTATTAAAATCTTTGTCTATAGTCAAGCAAAATGGGTATCAAAGTTTTATTATACCCTCTTCTTGGTTATATATGACCTCATTTATAAATATTAGAAAAGGAATTCTTTTAGATCATCTTCTAAAAGAGGTCTTACTTTTTCGTGAGTTTGTTTTTCCAAAAGTTACCGTCGAAACGTGCATTGAGGTAATTATTAACCGAAGTTCGGCTGATTATCAAATTAAATTTATTGAAATTGCAAATGAACCAGCAGCAATGGATGGCGTTACCAAATTAATTGAAAAAGGGGTTGTTTTGGCCAATAGAGAAATATTACTTTATCAAGGAAGAAATGAGCTATCAACAAATCTCTTTGAAAAAATGCTTAATGATTATGACTGCTTAGGAAAACATTCAACAATTATCTGAGGATTAACACCATATAGAAAAGGTTACGGAAAGCCACCCCAGAACAATGAAACTGTGAAGAAAAGAATTTTTGACAGTGAGCACAAAATTGATGAGAGCTATCGTCAATATATTATGGGGCGAGATTTTCATAGATATAACTGGCTGATTGAGAAATTTAGATGGATAAAATATGGAGATTGGCTTGCAGAACCACGCTACTCTGCTCCTTTTGACGATGCAGAAAAAATTGTTGTCCGGCAGACAGCAGATTCAATTATAGCAAACTTGGATTCAAATAAATATTTGTCTTTGAAGAATGTTCATAACTTACGTATTACTTCTCCTAGATTAACCTATAAATATTTATTGGGGATACTTAATTCAAAATTAATATCTTGGTGGTATCAAAATCTTATCCCTGAGAAAAAACGTGTTTTTGCAGAAGTTAAAGTTGTTAATCTCAAAAAGCTGCCTATTAAAACAATTGACTTTTCGAATTCTTATGAATTGGTGCAGCATGACCGGATGGTGGAGATGGTGGACCAGATGCTTGATCTTCAAAAGAAATATCATTCGGCCAGGATGGAGACGGAAAAGAACCTCTATAAAAAACAAATCCAGATCCTCGATCGCCAAATCGATCAAACCGTCTACCAACTCTACCAACTCAGCGACGCCGAAATCAAAATCATCGAAGAAGACGCCAGTGAAAAAAACTGAGGAAACATAATCCGCGGCTCCCCTAATCTCACCATATAGAGATAATAAATTCGAAATCGCGACCCTTGAATATCGAAATACGAAACAAATCCCAAATACAAAGGCTCAAAATCCCAAACAAAAACAGGCCCGCGAAACACACGCAAGACGCGAAAGGTTTTTTTCCTTCTCTTACCTTCTTACGCTCTTAACTTGCCGGGTAGAGCCTTCGGTTACCCTCCGGCTCCCCCACAGATCCGGACGTGCGCAATTAACGCATCCGGTTCCTCATATTATGGCTTTGCTACACGGTATATTGAGTGAACTACTTTTATAGGTGGGAGTGGAAAGAACT